>NZ_LSZP01000027.1 GCF_001580045.1 Cephaloticoccus capnophilus | reverse complement strand
CGATGCCGAGCGAGAAACCAAACGGCTAGAACGCGAAGCAAAGAAACAAGAGCAAGCAGCCCGCCGCGCCGAGCGTGAGGCAAAACGACAAGAACGCGCCGCACAGAAAGCCGAAAGAGAAAGTAAAAAGAAGTAAGCCAGCCGGTCGGCCCCCCAACTTCCTCCCCCTATCGAGGGAAACCCCGATGCAATCAAACCCGTGTGGCCCCTATACCGCACGGGTTTTTTAGTCCCGCATCACGCCTTCGCCTCCAGGCCTGCAAACAGCCCGCCCAACTATGAAACGATGCGGAAATGCCGTACTAAAAAAAACGGCACTGGAGCTAGGATTTGTTTTTCTCGTTGGGGACTTTCCCTGGCGGCAGGCAAAGGTATTCACCAAAGGCATGATCCGCTATTGATTCTGCCGAAGCCGCAGAGGCAGGAGTGAGCGTGTAGCCCAACTCACGAAGTAGAGCCCCGCCTTGATCGCGCTCGCGAAGGTCATGTACTGCAAAAACGATTACCGGAAGGTGATGCGCTAAGGTCTCGCGCATGCCGCAAAGGGCTGAAAACCCGTGCCCCTCGACGTCGATTTTTATCAAATCAGGTGCCGCGACACGCCCCGCTGCGACCCAATCGTCAAGACGCACTGTTTGGATAGGGACACTAGGCACATGGTCGAGCGTCTCGTCAGGGTAAGGAAGGTGAGAGGTGCTGCTCCCGAGGCGGCCATATTGGTAGATGCGTGCCTCGGTATTCTGGTCGGAGGCGGCGACCGGATGGATGTGCATTTGCGATAGCCGGTTGAGCCGCCGATGCCAGCGCAGCCGAGATTGAGAAACCGGATCAGGCTCGAGTGCTTCTATTCGGGCCCCTGCCTGCGTTGCGCACAGAAATTGCGTCCAGCTCGACCAGTTTCGCACACTTAACAGTTGATCGCCCGAAGGCATCCCGCACAGTCCGCAGCGGCCAGGTGCCATGCATGGGCATAGCGCGTGAACCCCGCCAGGACCGGAAGGTAGCAACGGCAACGACGCTGTCCCAGTGCCGTGGAGTGCCTGGCCATTTTTTTACGCCCGCATTGGCGCGGGGAGGCTAGCTTGCGTGCTGCATTTTGCCGGCGACGCAGCCGCAGCCTGGTTTGTTTTGTGAGTGCGAGTGCCACAGGCACCACCGTTTTTGTTTTGCGCTTGGGCGGCGGGCACTTGGGCTAGGAGCTCATGTCGAGTAGCTCTTACCAAGTGATTGCGCGCAAGTGGCGTCCCCAGACTTTTGACGATGTGGTGGGGCAAGACCATGTGGTGCGTACGCTGCGTAATGCCATCGCCCGGAACCGGATCGCGCACGCCTACTTGCTCGTCGGACCGCGCGGCACGGGCAAAACCTCGACCGCCCGTATCTTTGCCAAAGCCCTTAACTGCACTGGCGGCCCCCTCGCCGACTTCGACGTAAATGACCCGGTCGTCCGCGCGATAACCGATGGCTCTTCGCTCGACGTCATCGAAATCGACGGTGCCTCCAACAACTCTGTCGACCAAATCCGCGACCTGCGCGACGACGTCCGCTACGCGCCCAGCCAGGGCAAGTATAAGGTCTACATCATCGACGAGGTGCACATGCTGTCGAACCAGGCATTTAACGCGCTGCTCAAGACTCTCGAAGAACCGCCCGAGCATGTGAAATTCGTCTTCGCGACGACCGATGTGCAGAAGGTTCTGCCGACCATCCTCTCGCGCTGCCAACGCTTCGACCTAAAGCCGATTCCGGCCGAGCTGATCATCGCGCGGCTCCAAAAAATCGCCGACGACGAGCAGATTCGGATCACGCCCGAGGCACTCGCCTGTATCGCGCGGATGGCCGATGGCGGGTTGCGCGACGCGCAATCCATCCTCGATCAAATGATTTCGTTTTGCGGCAGCGAGATTGCCGAAGCGGATGTGCTCGATGTTTACGGGCTCGTCTCTGCCGAGAAAGTGGCCGCGCTGGCTGCCGCGCTCGCTGCGGGCGACCACCGTCAACTCATCGCGCTTGTCGATGAGTGCGACGCTACGGGTCGCGACCTCGTTCGCCTGCTCAGTGACCTGCAAGTGCAGTTGCGCAAAGCGTTGCTCGACGCGATTGCGCAGGGCGGCACGACGCGGCTGCTGGGCAACGTGCCGATGACCACCGAGCAGGTGACGCGGCTCCTCGACGCGCTGCGCGAGGGCGAGGGCGGCGTGAAACTCGGGCTTTCCGAAAAAATCAATTTCGAGGTCGCCTTGCTCAAGGCGGTCGAGGCGAGCCGCGCCCGCGCGATAGACTCGCTGATAAAGGAATTGAGTGCGCTCGCAGAAGAGTCTTCGGCTCATTCACCTGGCGCGGCCTCGTCGGGCCGCGTCGATTCCATGAGTGGTCGCGAGGAGGCTGAAAAAAAAAAGACTTAGTTGAGCGGCTCGAGGCGCGGCTGGCCGCTGCGCTTAGTCCTGAGGGACTTACACAACGCACAGCGCCACTTGCCGCAGTTTCATGGGTTGAGCCGGGCGAAAAAAATGAGGAGCGAACTGCGTCAGTTTTGCCGGTAAACGAGCCGACTCGCCCAAGCGGAATTTCCGCGCTGGCGACGACGAGCGGTGCACGAGTGCGGGCGGCGACTAGTGGCGCAGCGCAGTCGGACGCCGTGCGAGACGAGTTTGCGGCTGCGGACGCTCGCGCGATAGTACGGGCGAATGACCGCCTCCAAGGCATCGCACCGGAGGCTTACGGCGACGACGATGGCGCACCCATCGGGCCGAGCGAGGAGGAGGAAGCCGCCTTCCTTGCCGAAGACTCTTCGAGTCACTTTTCTGGCGGGACCTCGGAGTCTTCGACTCGTTCTTTGGGCACGCGCTTGTCGGCGCGTGTCGAGGCAGAGGTTATTTCCGGCCCCTTGCCGAGTTTGGATGAATTACGCGAGCGGATTTCCCCAGAAATCTTGGGGCTGATGGATGAGCTTTTCCGCGCTAAGCTTACGCGCGTCGTGCGAGTGAGTGAGCGAGACTTAAAGAAGTGAAAGCTTCTCACTGAGTCGGCGCGCGGTTCTCTTGCCCTCCTCTTCTGGCTCTCGCGGCTCGTCCTCCGTTCTTAGCGCTCGCTTCGTTTCCGGCGCAAACCGCTGCCCACTGCTGCAGGGCTGCCCTGCTATTGCCCGCGACTCTGGTTAATGAGAATCTGCGTTATCTTCTCATTTAGCCGGTCGAACCTATCGTTCGTCTCCGCGCTTAGCTTGTCGATTTTCGCGTGAACGTCCTTTATCTCTGTGCGCAAATCGGTCGCCACCCGCTCGATCTTGGCGTCCAAAGTGTCTATTCGTCCGTTCAAAGTGCCTAGGCCCCGCTCAATCTTGGTGTCCAAAGAGTCTATGCGCCCGCTCAAGTGAGTGAAGGCTCCAAATGCCATCGTGAACAGTGCAATGCCCACGCCAAGCACTGCCAGCGTGTTGCCATCAATGCTGATTTTTTGCACCCTCTCGCGCGAGGGGTTTGCCGCCACGGGCTCCGCTCGCGCCTGAGTCTCTACGTGCTCTGGTGTGGTTGCGGTTGCCATGATGAGCGTAAGTTTGTCCTACGTGTTCGTCCTCTCAAGGTTAATGTGGCGAGCCTTCCGCAGTCGTTATCGCCAAGGCTTTTCGCACTTTTGCCGCCGCCGCCCTGCCCAGAGCCCGAGCCCCATAGCTCCAGGGGCTGGGACTCAGTGATCGCAATCCGGCGTCTCAATGACGATGGCGGTGAGGTTGTCGCGGCCAGAGCGGTCGAGGGCTTCGGCGATTAAGTGTTCTGCAACGGGCTTGTTTTCGCCGCCTATTGGGCCGCGTGCGAATTCGTCGAGGTGGTGATCCCAGAGCCCGTCGGTGAGTCCGTCGGAGCAGATGAGGAAGCGGTCGCCGGGCTCGGTGACGACTGCGCCGGCTTGCGGCTCGATGTGTTGGCGGCCTGCACCGAGCACTTGGTTGAGCATGTGCCGCATCGGGTGTTGGCGTGCTTCGCGTTCGTTGATTTTTCCTGCGCGGCGCAACCAGCCGGGGTGGGTGTGGTCGTGCGAGAGTTGGCGCAGCGGGCCGCGCAGCGGTAGGTGGTAGATGCGGCTGTCGCCGATGTGGCAGAAGAAGACCTTGTGCGGGGTCACCCAGCAGAGGCTGAGCGTCGCGCCCATGTCGCGGCACTCTTCGTAGCTGCGGCCAAGCTGGATGAGCTCGGCGTGGATGGCGTGGAAGACTTCCACTAAAACTTCGGTGCGGTCGAGCGCGACGCCGCTGGCAGCGAGCTTAAAGCTTCGCGGGAGCCAGTGGGAGAGTTTGTCGATGGCGATGCGGCTGGCGAACTCGCCGGCTTGTGCGCCGCCCATGCCGTCACTCACGGCAAAAACGAAGTCGAGGGTGTCGGTCGGGGCTTCGCCAGTTTTGCCGAGGTAGTGCAGTTCGTGCCCGTCGAAACACAGGCCGATGAAGGCGTCTTCGTTATTCGTGCGGACTTTGCCGCGATGGGTGAGGGCCGACCAGCGAAGGCGGTCGCACGGTGACGTAGTTGCCGCCCCTTTTATCGCTGTGGGCTTCTCTTTGGCGGCTTCGTCGGCGTTCGTTTCGCTAGGCGTCATAGGGCGCGAGTGGAGGTTTCGTGAGCACTCGCCGCTTCGTCGAGGAGCGTGGCGAGTTCGAAGTCGATTAGACAAAATCGGCCATCGGTGATGCGGTAGGTGACGTTGCGCGGGTAGGGGTCGTCGTGGCGCACGCCATAGGTTTCGAGTTCGGCGAAGAGGGTTTTGAGTTTCTCGTCGCTGATGTGCTCGACGCGGCGGCCGCAGTTGGTCGTCACAATTTTTAGGGCGGCTTCGTCTGCGCTGATGAGGCGCGGGACGAAGTCGCAGCGGCGCGCTTCGAGGTGGCGAAGGATGCGGCATTCGTTGGCGAAGCGCTCGGGGGCGTCGCTGCCGCGAAAGGTCTTGTGCACGGTGCCGTCGAAGCCGATGCGCACGAGTGCACGGTTGGTGTCTTTGCGGTCTTCAGGCATGGAGTCGGGGGGCGCGCAGACTCTTTTTATCGGGCGTGCGCCTGTTGGCGCACGTCGCTGAGAGGCGGTTGAGAGTTGGCGAGGGGAAGCGGCGGCATAGGGCTTATCGTTCTGTGGCGGCGATGGGCGGCGGGCTAATAACAGGGCATCCCAAAACAAGTTCTTAATTTTACAACTCGCATTGGGGCCGGGGGGCTGTCGATTCTGCGGACGGAGTTTTTCAAAAAAGCTCCCCACAAATTCGCTACCCGAAGTTCGTTCACGCTCTTCCGCCACACATGCCTAAATACAAACTCGAGTATATCTGGTTAGACGGCTACTCGCCGTTGGCCAACCTGCGCAGCAAGACCCAAATCAAGGAGTTCGCGGCTTTCCCGACACTCGCCGATTTGCCCCAGTGGAATTTTGACGGGAGCTCGACCAAGCAGGCAGAGGGTTCGAGCGCGGATTGTTTGCTGAAGCCGGTGGGCGTCTACCCCGACTCGACGCGCAAGAACGGCGTGCTCGTGATGTGCGAAGTGCTACTGCCCGACGGCTCGCCGCATCCGTCGAATACGCGGGCGACCATCCCCGACGACGAGGGGGCCTGGTTTGGCTTTGAGCAGGAGTTTTTCTTTTACAAAGACGGTGCGCCGCTCGGCTTCCCGCCCGGCGGTTATCCGGCCCCGCAAGGGCTCTACTACACGGGCGTCGGCTTTGAGAGCATCGGTGCGCTGGCGCGCGACCTCGTCGAGCAGCACATGGATATCTGCCTCGACGCCGGGCTAAACTACGAGGGCACGAATGCCGAAGTGGCGAAAGGCCAGTGGGAGTTTCAAATTTTTGGCAAAGGCTCGAAGAAGGCCGCCGACGAGATTTGGGTCGCGCGTTACCTGCTCACGCGGCTTACCGAGCGTTACGGCATCGACATTGAGTGGGAGTGTAAGCCGATTCGCGGACGCTTCGGCACGCCGCTCGACTGGAACGGCTCGGGCATGCACGCCAACTTCTCGACCAAGCACATGCGCGAAGTCGGCGGTAAGGATTATTTCGAGAAGCTCATGGGCGCCTTCAGCAAGTACATGGACGAGCACATCGCCGTTTACGGGCCTGATAACCATATGCGGCTCACAGGGCTGCACGAGACGCAGTCCATCGACAAATTCACCTATGGCGTGGCTGACCGCGGTTCGTCGATTCGCATCCCGCACGTCTTTGTGAACAATGGCTATCGCGGCTACCTCGAAGATCGCCGCCCGAACTCTGCCGCTGACCCGTATCTCGTCGCCGGCCGCATCCTAAAAACCGTGCAGAGCGTGCCGACTGCTTAGCGCGTAATCGCTGGTCGCTTTTTTTCCGCTACGCGCGGGGCGGTGGCCAGTGGCCACTGCCATATCGTTTTTGTGTGGTCGCGTAGCGACCACACAAAAACGAAAGAGGAAGAAGTCATGCCCCACTTGGTAATCCCACGTGGGAAACCCTATGTCGCACAAGTCCGAGGAAATCTTACTGGAGCGTTATCGTGCGGCGCAAAGCACTGTACGATATCGCTCCAGTGAATGCCACCTGCGAGCCGCCGGAGCCCCCGCGCGCAGCGGAAAAAGCCCGCTGCGCTTGGCTCAGCGGGCTTTCGGGCTCAGCTCACTTGAGCAGCATTTCTTTTACAGATTTCCCGGCGGGGATCATGGGTAGGACGTGCTCCGTGTAGGGGACGATAACGTCGAGCAGGTAGGGGCCGTCGTGGTCGAGCATCTCTTGGATGGCCTCGCGCAGTTCGCTTTTTTTGAGGACGCGGCGGGCTTTCACGCCGTAGCCTTCGGCGATTTTTGCAAAGTCGGGGTAGAGTGCGTCGGGGTTGTCGGGGCTGCCGACGTTGGACCTGTCGCCGAGGACGGTATTGCCGCGCACGCTGCCATAAAAACGGTCTTCCCACTGGACGACCATGCCGAGGTGCTGGTTGTTGAGGATCATGGCCTTGGCGGCGATCTTCTCGATTTTGGCGGTCGCGAGCTCTTGGATGTTCATCGCGAAGGAGCCGTCGCCGTCGATGTCGATCACTTGCTTGTCGGGGCAAGCGACCTTGGCCCCGAGGGCGGCAGGGTAGCCGAAGCCCATCGCGCCGAGACCGAGTGAGCTGATGTAGCGGCGCGGTTTGTCGAAGCGGTAAAACTGGGCGGCCCACATTTGGTGCTGGCCGACGCCGGTCGTAATAATCGCGTCGCCACCGGTCAGCTCGTAGAGCACCTCGATCGCTTCTTGCGGCTGGATATGTTTGCCGGGCGTGTAGGTGAAGGGATGCTCGGCTTTCCACTTGGACACTTGGGCGTGCCAAGCGGCGGTGTCGGGCGCGGTGAACTTGGCGGCAGCAGCGAGCGCGTTCATCCGGCGCAGCGCGTGCTTGATTTCGCTTACGATGGCGAGGCGCACGGATTTGTTTTTGCCGAGTTCAGAGTCGTCGATGTCGATGTGAACGATCTTGGCCTTGGGCGCAAAGGTGTCGGTGTTGCCGGTGACACGGTCGTCGAAGCGTGCGCCGAGGCACAGCAGCAGGTCGCACTCATCGACCGCCCAGTTTCCGTAGGCCGCGCCGTGCATGCCAAACCAGTGCATGGAGAGCGGGTGGGTTTCGGGGAAGGCACCGACGCCCATGAGTGTGGTGGCGACCATGATGTTAGTCGTCTCGGCAAAGGTCTTTAGCTCTTCGGAGGCGTCGGCGGAGATGATGCCGCCGCCCGCGTAAATCATGGGTCGCTCGGCGGAGGCGATGAGCGCGAGGACTTGTTTGAGCTGGTCGTCAGTCGCCTCGTGCGTGCCGCCGACGTAGGGGTTGTTGAACTGGACACTTTGCGGGTAAACGGGCCGGAAGCGTGCCTGTTGCACATCCTTGGGGATGTCGATAACGACGGGGCCGGGCCGCCCGCTGCGCGCGAGGTGGAAGGCTTCCTTAAACACGCGGGGCAGCTCGTGCACGTCCGTGATGAGGTAGGAGTGCTTTACGATGGGCAGTGTCATCCCGTAAAAATCGGTCTCCTGGAACGCCATCTTGCCGATGTATTTGCTGTAAACTTGGCCCGTAATGGCGACCAGCGGGATGGAATCCATGAACGCGTCGGCGATGGCCGAGACGAGGTTGGTCGCGCCCGGGCCGCTCGTGGCCATGCACACGCCGACGCGCCCGCTAGCGCGCGCGTAAGCCTCGGCGGCGAAGGCGCCGCCTTGTTCGTGGCGGGGAAGGATGACGCGGATTTTGTCAGTGCGCGCGAGGGCTTGGTGCAGCTCTTGGGAGGCACCGCCCGGGTAGGGGAAAATCGTGTCCACGCCCTCGCGCACCAAACATTCGACGACGGCTTCGGCCCCCTTCATTTCGGGGCCGCGTTCGGCGTGAGTGGAGGCGATGGGGGAGCTGGTGTTATTCATAGCAAGCGGGAGAAAAATGCGGGCGAGCAAAGTAAGTCGTAGCGCGCCCCGCAAGGTCTTAGCGGAGGGCCCTTTTCTTTTGCGGCGGTACTTGCGGGGCCGCGTTGGGCGGCTCCAGCATTCTCGCCAACACACACACATGCTAAAACTTTTGTTCATCGGAGACATCGTGGGGCGGCCCGGGCGCGACATCGTCAACGCGCAGCTCGCTGCGCTGCGCCAGCGCCACGCACTCGATTTCGTCGTGGCCAATGCGGAGAACTCAGCGGCGGGCGCGGGCATCACGGGCAAGATCGCGCAATCGCTGCTCGGCGCGGGCGTCGATGCGATCACGCTCGGCGACCACGTCTGGGATCAACGCGAGTGGGCGAGCGAGATAGGGCAGCTCGATCGCGTGTGCCGCCCTGCGAATCTTCCTGCGAGCTGCCCCGGCTGGGATCACCTCGTTATCGAAGCGCGCGGGTTTCGGCTCGGTCTGTTTACTGTGCTCGGGCGGCATTTTCTCGGGATGAAGGCCGAGTGCCCGTTTCTCTGCGCGGACCGAATGATTGAAAAACTGCGTGGGCAAGTGGATGCGATTCTCGTCGAAGTGCACGCGGAAGCGACTTCGGAGAAGCAGGCGCTCGGTTGGTATCTCGACGGGCGCGTGACGGCCGTCCTCGGCACGCACACGCATGTGCCGACTGCCGATGCGCGTGTGTTGCCCAAGGGCACCGCCTTTATGTGCGACGTGGGGATGACCGGTCCGTATGCCTCGGTGTTGGGGCGCGAGATCGAGCCGGTCGTGGGCAAGTTTTTAGATGGCATGCCGCGCCGCTTTGGCGTGGCGACAGACGACGTGCGGCTCTCTGCCGCGCTCGTGGAGATCTCCGCCCGCAATACCCACGCTCAAAAAATCGAACTGCTAACGGTGCACGCGTAACGCGGTGGGCACTCCCAATCACCGTAGTTCAAAAAAGCCCTCTCCCTCTCTCATCTGGTCGGGCTGGTGAGATTCGAACTCACGACCTCTTGCACCCCATGCAAGCGCGCTACCAGGCTACGCTACAGCCCGAACAAGATGAGAGAAGCGCAGGACAAAGGCGGCTGCAGCTCGCGCACGCAAGTGCTTTTTATTTTAAGCACCACGCATCGGATACTCCCGCGCTCATTTCCTCACGCGTGGGAAGCAGGCCGCACGCACACCGCGCGAGTGGGGTTTCGCGTGCTACAGCACTTGGAGTTTTTTGCGGTAGAAGGAGACGACCTCGGCTGGGTCGTCGGTGAAGAGCACGTAGTCCGCCATCCATGACGGGGCGCGGCCATCTGTGATCATTTTCTCAATTTGGGCGCGTAGGTCGCCCCAAAAGCCGGCGTTGAAAAACACGTAGGGCACGCGGGGGCGGATACCGAGTTTGAGGTTGCACAGCTCGATGCCGATTTCTTCGAGCGTGCCGACGCCGCCGACATTGAAGATGCAGAAGTCCGCCGCCTCGAACCACTTTTGCCTAAAGTGCCGCGAGGTTTCTTGGAAGGTGTTGAAGAAATCCACGCCGAGTTCGGGCGGTTGGGCCTCGAGTTCGAGGAAGCAGGCACCGGTCATCGCCCCTTTTTCGCGCGCTTGCTCAGTGGCGAGTCGCATGACGCCGCCACCCCCGCCGGTCAGCACACCGAGGTTGCCGCCGAGGAAGCCGGTGAGCGCGTCGACGAGTGCGGAGATGCGGTCGGTGTCGCGTTGGTCGAGCCCGACTGCGGAGCCGTAAAACGCGAGGATGGTGCTTTCCTGAAACTGGCGGGCGCGCTCTTCGCGCACGAAGAAGCCGTGGTCGCGTTTGTAGGTGTGCAGGTAGATGTCGCGCGTGACTTCGTCATACCAGTAGACCTTGATGCCGAGGCCGTGGAAGGTATCGAGTCGGGCGTGTGCGTTACTCGATAGGAAGTAGCCGTGGGTGCGCGAGGCGCGGCGAAAGATGAGCCGCTTGAGCTTTATGTCGCCGAGTCGAGTGATGAGCTCCATGTGCTCCAAGAGGTCGGGGAAGGTGTCCACGACGAGCGTATCCGCATCGGGTGCGGCGGTGGGCGCGTCGAGGGCTTGGATCATCGTCTTGCTGCCGAGCGGGCAGGCTTCGCCTTCGAGTAATTTGCGCAGCTCGGTGTCGTTTGCGCGGATGAAGAGCGAGCGGTTTTCCATCGTGGCACTTTGGCCACGAACGGTGATGCGGGTCTTAGGCGCGGGGGCGTGGGTCTCGCTGGCGGGGAACTCGTCGAGGCACTTAAAAAGCCCTTGGGTGGTGCTAAGGAGGCGTTGGCGGTGGCGCGCGAGCGTCTTTACCTCCGGATCGGCGTAGGGGGGGGCGCGAAAGACTTCGACCGAGAGCATGGGGTTTACGACGGGTTGCGCCCCGGTGTTGTAGACTTCGAGCATGATGTTCGTGCCGAAGGTTTTGAGCGGGTCGAGGAGGACTGCACTGGTGTGCAGTCCGAAGTTGCCCTCGCCGGTCGTAAGCACGACGTAGTGCTCTTTGAGATACATGGAGCAGCTCGTGAGCAGTCCCGCACGGGGTGGGATCGCGAGTGGCGCGGCATCGCGGCGGACTTGCACTTTGTCGATGAAGCTGCGGCCCGCGTAGCCGCTGACGATGTGCTCGAAGTTGAGCCGTTGGAGGCGCGGGTCGAGCGTGTAGCTGACAGCGTGTGGCGTGAAAAATACGCGCCCGCTGGAGTCGATCGAGGTCGTGCTGGGGAGCTTGATTTGGTTGGCCTTGATGGCCTCCCAAATCTCGGTGCTGGAGAGTTTGGCGGGGGCCGGCGCATAGAATAGGCGGCCAACAGGCGTGCCGAGCCGCAGGAGTTTTGTCCAGTAGGGTGCGTTGGGGAAGCTCGTGTCGTAGAGGAAGGCTTCGGCCTCTAGGGTGATGCGGTTGCCGTCGAGCTGCGGCGCGCCTTTCAAGAGCATCTCGATACCGATGCGCGCGAGCGAGCTGCGCTCACTGAAACGCAACTGGCCCAAGTGCTCTTTGAGAAAGGCGAACTCCTGCGGGTTGCGCGGCCAAAACGCGAGGACGAGGCTTAGCCGATTATCGCCGCCGTTTTTCAGGTGCAAAATTTGCCCGTCTTGACTGGTCCAAAATTGATCGGGATGAGCCATGCTGCCTCTGTCATTCACCTTTCGGATACGACGGGCAAGCACGCTCGCAGGCCGTTTTTTATTAGCGGGCTTCCGCGTGCGTTAACTCTGCTGCGGGGCATCTGGCTCGCGGCTCGCCACTCACGTGTGCTGCGCACGCTC
Source organism: Cephaloticoccus capnophilus (assembly GCF_001580045.1). GTDB lineage: Bacteria > Verrucomicrobiota > Verrucomicrobiia > Opitutales > Opitutaceae > Cephaloticoccus > Cephaloticoccus capnophilus. The sequence continues at coordinate 29,638 of NZ_LSZP01000027.1, read as the reverse complement.
GCCGCTCCCCCGCGCGACCTCGCCTGCGGGCAAAGCGCTCCCCCAAGAGTGACCTGTCTGCCGAAGCGCGGGAAAAAATCCTGCGCGTTCCCTTACGCCTTATCAGTGACTTTCATATTAACGAACGTCCCAGTCCTCAAATAAGGGAAACGCTGAAGAAACGAAACTGCTTTAGTGAGCCCTTAACTCATTTGTAACAAAAGACTAAGTGGTTTCACTAAAACGATTTTGACTGATAGGCATTTCCCCTCATCTTCCGCGTCACTTGTTTGCTAGGTGAAGGCCTCCACCCGTGCTTTCTGACCTGCAATGAGTACCGCCCTCTGCGGCCTTTCCAACTCTGAAACCCTCCCCCAATCCCGAATCCCCACCCCAGAAGATTACGCCCCAAAACTCGTCCAAATCTTAACACTTTTCAGAAATACTAACCCTTCATTTGGGAAAACTCCAAAAAATACAAACGTAAAAAAATAGAGGTTTCCGCCTTTAGTTGCTTAGCTATATTAACAAATTAAAAAAAATGAAACTGAAATTTATCATTTCTGCCCTTGTGGGCCTTGTGGCTTTGATGACTGCACAAGGGCAAAACGTACACATCCCAGATCCGAACTTTAAAGCTTATTTAATTGGAAATCCTGATATTAACACCGACGGCGACACCGAAATTTCGGTAGCCGAGGCACAAGCCTTTACTGGAGCTATTTGGTGTCAAAACAAAGAAATTTCCGACCTTACCGGAATTGAAGCCTTTGTGAATATAACAGAATTGTGGTGTTTTGATAATAAACTAAGCGGTCTGGATCTAGGCAATAATACGGCTTTAATAAAGTTGGGCTGTGGTGGTAATAAACTGAGCAGCCTGGATGTGAGCAACAATACGGCTTTAAAAGTATTGCGTTGCTCTGGTAGTCAGCTACGCAGTTTGGATGTAAGTAATAATACGGGCTTAATAGAATTGATGTGTGGGGAAAATCAACTAGTCAGTTTGGATGTGAGCAATAATACGGCTTTGACAGAATTGTGGTGTTCTGAAAATCAACTAATCGGTTTGGATCTCAGCAATAATAAGAATTTAAAAATATTGTGGTGTGGAGAAAATGACCTGCGCAGTGTGAACCTTAAAAACGGATATAATAGAAATATTGTTAATCTTGATCTAACCAAGAATCCCAATCTTCGTTATATTCAGGTGGACAATGTGGCGTATAGTAACGCGAAGTGGTCAGATAAAAAAGACGCTACAGCTTCTTTTGTTAACTAATTGAGCTACGCCAAGTTTCGACTAAAGATGATTTCGTATAGCTCGAAATCGTCTTATCGAAAAAAATGGCCGTATCGCAGCTGGTTTTTATTGGGCAGGCCGTTGCGAGTCGCACGGCCTGCTCACTGGCGGCCCGTCTGGTAGTAATGAGTGGCTGAGGCTGCGTTCGTGGCTCGCTGAATTGAGTGTGACTGGCGCCTCGCCAGATTTTTTAGGAATGGGCTGGCACAAAGTCGGCCAGTGCGTGTTTAAGAGCCTTTCATTCTCACACTTTTTCTTATGAACCTAAACCCCAGCCTCATTAAAACGAGTGCGCTCGCGCTCGCTGTTTCCGCCTCTGTTTCGCTTTTTGCCCAAGAGGTCAACTTCACCATCCCGAGTGGCGATGCGGCCAACACGGCTGCGCCCGCCGCCCAAGCGGCTCCCGCTGCGCCTACCGAGACGTTTAGTAACGAGGTGCTGGCCGAGTCCTTTGGCTGGTTCATGATGGCGCGGCTCGGCGTCGCGGAGCTCCAGTTTACGCCTGCTGAGGCGGCGGCTTTTACGCGGGGCGTTTCGCTCGCTGTTGCGGGCCAAGACATGGCGCACGACCTCGGGGCCGTTGGGCAGCAGATGGACGAGTTTATCGCCGCTCGCCAAAATGCCGCGCTGGAGCGTGCTAAGCAGCGCAACATCGCTGCGGCTGCCGAGTTCTTCGCTGCGCTAAAAACGCGTCCGGGTATCGTCGAGACTGCGACTGGGCTTTGCTACGAGATCGTCGAGCCGGGCGAGGGGCCGAAGCCAAAGGAGAGCGACAAGGTTAAGATCAACTACACCGGCATGCTGCTTAATGGGCAAGTCTTCGACAGTTCTGAGCAACACGGTGAGCCGCTCACCATCGGTGTAAACGAGGCGATCCCCGGCTGGGCGGAGGGCATCCAGCAGATTAATCAGGGCGGGAAAATCCGGCTCTTTATCCCGGCGAAGCTCGCGTATGGCGATGAGAGCCTGGGCGGGATCCCGCCGGCCTCGGCCCTGATTTTTGAAATCGAGCTGCTGGAGATCGTTGCCGGCAGCTAAAGACGCGTCGGGTCTTTTATTTGGCGAGCGGCTTGTTGGCCGCTCGTCGGTCCCCGCTCGGTGTTTCTCGAATGCTCGTGCGAATTTAGCGCACGGGCATTTTTTATCCTGAGGCGGCGGGCGACTAATTTCTCCCAAAGGTGACACACTTACCGTTGGTCTAGGCTTTCGTAGCTCCAATGCTTCGTTACGAATTTCTCACTCAGCCCAAGGAGCCTGCCGCTATGACAGCCACGATGACACTCACAGAGAAAGGGATCGCTGCGGTGACCACGAACCCAAGCGCGCACCTCGCCGTTTACGGCGAGGTCAAGCGAGGTCATCGTCATATGGAGCCGAAGGCTCCCCTAGCTTGTGGAGGAGAAGCTCCGACCGCAGGGTCGGAGTTCTTCACTGCGCAGTAGTTTTTAAAGGAGGCAAAGACTGTGAATCGCGAAGACGTAAATCTCTACTTGGTCGGGTTCATGGGCACGGGGAAGAGCACCGTGGGGTGGGCGGTCGCACCGCGTATTGGCTTTCGCTGCCTCGATAGCGACCAAGAGATTGAGCGGTTGCAGGGCTGCACGGTGCCGGAGATTTTTGAGCGCGAGGGCGAGGGGGCGTTTCGAGCGATGGAGCGCGAGTTTATCGAGCGCGGGCATCCGGCGACGCGCACGGTCGTTTCATGCGGAGGCGGGCTCGTCGCGCAGCCGGGGATGCTGGACGAATTACTCGGACGCGGGGTGGTGGTGTGTTTGCACGCCTCGCTGGAGACGATTCTGGAGCGGACGAGTCGGCGGCAGAACCGGCCGCTGCTTGAGGCTGAGGATCGCTTTGCCCGAATCCGCGAGCTCTATGCGGCGCGGGAGCCCGTGTACCGCCGTGCGGGCAGTCTGGTGCTAACGGATGGGCGGTCGTTGCCGGATGTCGTCTCGCATGTCATTCGCGTGTGGCGGCGCGAGGCCGCCGAGTTTGCGCGGGGGCGCGTGTGAGTCAGCTTCGTGGGCCGATGACTGAGCTGGCCGCAGCCCCTATCGCGACAGTTGAGCAACAAGAGCGGCTGCGTGCGCGGCTCGGTGAGTTGGGCTTCGACGACGTGCGTTTTGCCGCGTTGCACAAACTGCACGGCAAGCCACTTCGCGAGTGGTTGGAGGCGGGGATGCATGGCGAGATGGCGTGGATGGAGCGCAGCGTCGATAAGCGGCTCGACCCGAGCCAAGTGCTCTCGGGCGCGCGCTCGATTATCATGCTCGGCGTCAACTATTGGCCGGGGCGCGAGTTGCGGCAGCCGGGCCCGCAGTGGGCGCGTTATGCGCTTTGGGAGGATTATCACGACACGATTAAGGCGGCACTCGTCGAGGCGGGCCGCGCGATTGAGGAAGTCTTCGGCGTGGGCGGCGGGGACTACCGTTATTATGTGGATACGGGGCCGGTGATTGAGCGCGGCTGGGCGGCGAAGGCGGGGCTCGGTTTCGTGGGGAAAAACGCGATGCTGATTTCGCGAACGCATGGGAACTGGCTGTTCCTGGCGTCGGTTTTGACGCGAGTCGCGCTGCGCCCTGATCCGCCCGTGCGCAAACAAGCGAGCAACTTTGCCGATGTGGGGCTCTTGTGCGGGAAGTGCACGCGCTGCCTAGATGCGTGTCCGACCGCTGCCTTTGCCGCGCCGGGCGTGGTGGATGCGCGCCGCTGCATTTCCTACCAGACGATTGAGAACAAGGGCATCATCCCGCGCGAACTGCGGGCGGGCATTGGGAGTCGGGTTTACGGCTGCGATACTTGCCTCGAAGTTTGCCCGTGGAATCGCTTCGCCGAGCGAGGGCGGCAACTGCTGCTCGCGGCGCGGCACGACTTGCCGGAGCTGGGGCTGGGCGAGCTTTTGGCAATGACGCCAGAGCGGTTTTCGCAAGTGTTTCGGCGCACACCGATTAAGCGGCTCAAGTTGCGCGGGCTTTTGCGAAACGCGTGCGTCGTGGCGGGAAACCAGTCGCAGGCTGGTCTCTCTGGCGAGCGCCTGCTGGTTGCGCGTCAGGAAAACGAGCGGGTCGTCGCTCATTTACTCCGGCTTGCCCAACACGAGTTAGCGATGATTCGCGTGCATGCGGTGTGGGCGCTGTATCGACTCTTGGGCGTGGAGGCGGCGAGTGCTGCACTGGCCGAAATCCGCTCTGCCGAAACCGACGCGGCCGTTTTAGAAGAATACGCGTGGTGGGCGGCGGCGAGTGCTGCGGGCTGAAGGGGGGAATGGCGCGGGCGCGTCTGTGCTAAGCGCCAAAGGCCGCGTTCATCTTTTCGACAAAGAGCGCTGGGGGGCGGGTGGGGCGGCCTTCTTTGTCGATAAACGCGTGGATGCTTCGCGCTGTCGCCAGCAGTTCGCCTTTTGCGTTCTCTTGAGCGCTGTTGTCGCTCGTGCCGCCGAGCTGCGCGCCTTCGCTGCCCGCACTTGCGGGCCCATCCTCCGCCGCGCTGAGTCGCCGCACTTCGTAGTCGAGCACGAGCCGTAAGATCGGCTTTTCGCGCATCGTCGTAAAAATCGTCACCGTGTCATCGTAGACGGCGGGTCGCAGGTATTTGGCGGAGATTTCGAGAACGGGCAGCCGGTAGCCCATTTCTTCGAGCATGCGGTAGGGCAGCCCGTGCTCGCGCAAGAGTGTCGTGCGCCCGATTTCCAGCCAAGGCAGATAGCTGGCGTGGTAGACGACGCCCATCATGTCGGTCTCGGCATAGCGGACGGTGACTTGCACTTGGGAAGTAAGCATGGGCTTAGGAGAACTGTTGGGAGGAGTCGGGCGAGTCTGCAAAAACGCCAATGAGAGCCGCTGCCGAGTCGCGCCAAGTCTGCCGTCGTGCCCAAGCAGGCCCCGCTGCGCCCAGGCGCGCCCGCAACTCCGCATCCTCAATGAGTCGCGCAAAGGCATCGCGCAGCGCGTCGGGTTTTTCGGGCGAAACGAGTAGTCCGGTGTGCCCATCACTCACTGCCTCGGCGACGCCGCCGATATCGTGTGCGACAATCGGCAGCCCGTGCGCCGAAGCTTCCAGATAGACGAGCCCGAAGCCCTCGATGCTCGTGCCATGCACGACGCTCGTGAGCGCAAAGATATCGGCCTGCGCGTAGATCGCCCCGAGCGCTTCGTCCGGCACATCGCCCAAAAAACGAACTACGAGCCCCGACTCCTCGCGTGTCTCCTTGCAGGGCAAGGGCTGTGCGCCAGCGCCCTTGGTCGCGTGGCTTCGCTCCTGCGTTTCTGCGCTCTCCCGCGCTCGCGGGTGGACCCCTTTGGGAGGGCGACTTCCCGCGTCCGCGTCGCTGCAGCAGGCACTGCCTGCGCGTTCGCGCAATCGTTGTGCGTAGCGTTTTCCGGCTCCCCGTGTTGCCTCACTCCCGACTAGCCAGTACTCAATTCTTTGCTGAAGCTCGGGAGGCAGCGCGGCGAGGGCATTGAGCGTGTGAAGCTGGCCCTTGCGCGGATGAAGCCGCCCGACCGTCAGGACGACTAGCCGGCGCGGACTCTCGCTCTCGCCGCCCTTAGCGCCGCCGGACGCGCCGCCAACGTCGCCGACAAGTGCGCCCGCCTTGCCGGCTCGCCATAAAAACGGGTCTGCGCCCCCGTCGCCTCGGTCGCGCCTACTGTCCGCGACCGCGCCGGGCGTCAGCACGAAGCGTGATCGCGCCTCTGGGAAACGCTCAAAGAGTAAGTCGCGCGTGTAATGGGTGAGTGTGCTCACTCGCGTCGCGCGGGCGATTAACCGGCGCGTGAGCACACGCCGCAGCGGGCAGCGGTGGAGCTTTAGAATCTCCGACCCGTGAAACGTGAGGCACAGCTCACGCGGCCGCAGTGTTTTGAAAAATTGCAGCCACAAAAACGCCAGTATCGGCCCGGGCTCGAGCAGATAAATGCTCGTCTCGCGCAGCCGCGCCCGCTCCGCGAAAAGCGCCCGCACCAGCGCGAATACGCACCTCAAATCGTGGGTGCCGTGCAGCGGTAAGCGCCGCACGCGAAACGGAAAGTCCTTTTCAGCAACCCTAGGCGGCAAACGCTGCGCCCAAACCTCGACTCCGCTCGCTTGTGTGGCCCTTAACTCATTTGAGCGCGCGCCCGTTGTGTCCTTCCGGTCTGGCGAATTTTTGGAAGTTACGACCGCTGTCTTCGGCTCTGCTTTCCCTGAAGCGTTTACCTTTTCGCTGCCTCGCGCATCCGGTGAGTTACGTAGGGCACTGCAAGTGTCGCGACAGCGTGAGTGGCCGCGGACAGCGTCCGCCGCGTCCGCGTCAATGGAGCAGGCACTGGCTGCGATCTCCTCGACAAAGGTCGCGATGCCGCCGCGCTTCGGATAAAACTCGTGCGTAATAAAAAGGTGGCGGCGGGAGAGGGGGCGATTCGACTGCGGCATCGGCGTGTTTGCGGGGGAATTGTGGCGTGGAGCTTAGCGGGAGCAAGCGGCGCAATTTCCTGCGTTCGATTCCTTTAACAGCCCCCAAAAAAAATTCCCAACCCCAACCCCAACCCCAACCCCCTAGGCAGTTCTGGGAAGAAGAACGTATGTGCTACGCGCTACAGCCTATAAAAAATGCGTTTACATACTAATGACCTAGGCACTGGCTGGCAGACGTAATGCCAGATGCCGCGCAATCCACGTCCCAAACTGTTTCCTCAGGTACTCCTGCCGCACCCAAAGATTTGAGTGCGGAGAAAGAGGCGGAGCTGCGCGAATCGCTCAAACGCTGCTCTGCGGCCACGCTCGAGGCCGCCCTTAAGTTTTTAAAAACCGGTGACGTGGAGCAGCTCCCGACGGTCGTTATCGGCGTTATCGAGCGCTTCGTCGACCCCGATCAGCGTGCTAAGCTTCAGGAGAAGGACGACGAGCTGCGGCTGATTGAAGACCTAGGCATCGATTCGCTGACGATGATGGAGATCGTCATCCTCGTCGAAGAGGCCCTCCAGATGACGATTAACAATGACGAGCTGCGCAACCTCCGCACGGTTGGCGACATTAAGGTCTTCATCGACTGTAAGGCGCGCGGGCTTCCCCCGCCCCAGCCCGCGAAGTTCCTGCCCGTTGAGCAAATCGTCGCGCTGATGCCCATCCAGCCGCCTTTCCTTTTCTTGGGCGAGGCCTCCGTAAGCTCCGCAAACGCGAGCGCGAAATACAAAATCACCGGCCAAGAGTTTTTCCTCCAAGGCCATTTTAAGAATAACCCCGTGCTGCCTGCCTCCATCATGCTCGAGGCATTGGGACAGCTTGCGGTTCTCTACTTACTCGAAGGCTACGAGCCGACCGAGGCGGGCAAGGTTGTTAACGCCGATCAAATCTTCTTTACCGGCTGCGAAGGCGTGCGTGTCCACCGCGTGTGCCGTCCGGGCGATGTGCTTTCGCTGTCCATCCGCCCGAAGCGTATGAAGATGCCGCTCGCCACTTTCGAAGGCACGATTCGCGTCGGCCAAGAAAAGGCGGCAATCGCCGAAGAGATTACACTGACCTTTGGGCTCAAGGACGCAGCCACTGCGGTGGTGGCGCCTTCTGCAGCGGATGCGCCCTCGCTCTCTAGCTTGCCTACTGATACGCCGCAGGCATAAGGTCCGCGCAACATGGGCCAGCGAGTTTTCATTACTGGGCTCGGGCTGATTACGAGCATCGGGAACGACGTGCCGGGCGTGATCGCCTCACTGCGGGACTTGCGGCACGGTATACAGCTTTATCCGCCTTTTGAGCCGGAGAGTGTGCCGGTAAAAGTCGCTGCACCTGTCCGTGATTTCGACACTGCGTCCAATGACCCCGAGGACTGGACTTATCCGGCGGCCTACAAAATTCGCCGCGAAGTCATTCGCGGGATGGCGCCTCACGGCGTTTACGCCTGGTGCGCGATGCAGCAAGCGATTGCCGACGCCGCGCTCGCAGAAAGCGACGTCGGCGATAACGCCGACACGGGCCTCTACGCTGCTAGCGGTGGCTCGCCTCAACTCATGGGCCACATGCTGGGGCGCATGCACAAGCTCGGCGTCATGCGCTGCTCACCGCTCGGCATCGTCGCGGCGATTTCAGGCACGCTAAATTTTAATCTCGTCGCGCATTTCAAAATCAAAGGCCCGTCCTGCGGCTTTTCCTCGGCCTGTGCGTCCTCGACTCACGCGCTCGGCTACGCCTACGACGACCTCGTGTTGGGCCGCGCAAAGCGGATGTTTGTCGTCGGCGCGGAGGACGGGAATCTCGACAGCATCCTGCCCTTTGCCGGAATGCGTGCGCTCTCGCTTTCGCGCGATCCGGCGACTGCCTCGCGGCCTTTCGACGCGGCGCGCGACGGCTTCGTGGGCACCGGCGGCGCGGCGGTGCTCGTCCTCGAAACCGAGGCTGAGGTCGAGCGGCGCAAAAGTGCGGGCGCGGCGGTGAGCCTTTACGGCGAAGTCGCGGGCTGGGGCCAAGCGTCCGACGGGCATAACGTCGCTATCTCGCATCCCGAAGGTGAGGGGCTCGCACTCGCGATGCGCCGCGCACTCGCAGCGGCACAGCTTGAGCCAAGCGCTGTCGACTACATCAACGCGCACGCGACTTCGACGCCTATTGGCGACCTGTCGGAAATTCGCGCGATTAAGGCCGTATTTGGTGAAGGGGGCGCTGGCCCGAAAGTAAGTAGCACGAAGGCACTGACCGGCCACGGGCTCTCGCTCGCCGGAGCGATGGAGTCGGCGTTTTGCGCGCTCGCGCTGCGCGAGGGCTTCATCCCCGGCTCCGCTCACATCACCCAACTCGATCCCGAATGCGCCGGGGTCAATATCCCTAGGCAAACACTCGACGAAGCTCCGGCGGTCGCCCTCAACAACAGCAGCGGTTTCGGCGGGGCCAATGTCAGCGTCGTCCTCAAACGTGCATCGAGCTGAGCGGGAGATACGGCAAGCAAGGAACTTTACCCGTTTTCGCGTTTTTAAAGAAACACTGTATTTGCTGTGACCGACTCTGCTTCCCGCTCCAACCGTCGCTGTGCGCGGCGGCATCCGAAGCGGCTCTCCGAAGTTTACCGCACTGCGTTTGTGACCGGTGCGAGCACAGGGCTGGGGGCGGCCTTCGCGCAAATGCTCCTCGACGAGGGCCTGCGCGTTTTCGGGACGGCCAGGGACATTTCGCGGCTAGAGTCATTGACCGCCGCAAACCGGAGCTTCACTCCGGTCGTCCTCGACCTCGCCGATGGCGCGGCGGCGGAGCGGGTGTTTAGCGAAGCGTCGGAGAGCGCCGGAGGCTTCGATATCGTGATTAACAACGCCGGCTACAGCGTGTTTGGGGATTTTGCGCAGACGGATTTCGCATACTGGCAGGCGCAGATCGAAGTCATGCTCGTGAATACTGCGCGGCTTGCGCATGCGGCTCTGAGCACGTGGCAAAAGGCGGGCGACGGCGAGCGGCCCAAAGCGTTAGTGAACGTCTCCTCACTCGCCGCGGAGTTTCCGCTTCCTTTTCAGTCGGGCTACAATGTCGTCAAAGCAGGGCTAAGTGCGCTCAACGAGAGCCTCATCGTTGAGACTGCGGGCACGAGCGTGCGGGTAATCGACCTACGCCCTGGCGATTATCGAACCGACTTTGGGAGCTCGGTGATGCGGCCTAATCACTGCAGTGATGCGGCCTCAACACAGGCGGTTTGGGAGCGCTTTGCGGCGATGATGAGGAGCGGGCCGCCTCCTGCGCATGCGGCGCAGTGCTTGCGCCGTGCATTACTTCGGCGACACAGCGGGACGCTGCGCTGCGGGCGATTCTTCCAAGTGGTGCTTGCCCCTTTCCTCGTGCGTTTCGCCTCGCTCGGCCTCAAACGCCGCGTGCAAGCACTCTACTTTGGCCTCTAGGCGGCGGGCGTATTATAAACCCGACTACACGATACAGACGAGAGCCCACAACCCATGTCGAAACTGCGAATCCTTGTCCTGACCTCGAGCACCGGTGCGGGGCACGATGCGCGCGCGGAGGCTTTTGCCGAGTGGTGCTTCGAGCTCTATCGCCACCAAGTCGATGTGCAGATCGAGCAAATGCTCGAGAAATCGAGCTGGGTGGCGCGCGCGGGCGTCAACCTCTATAACTGGATCCAGAAAAAGTCGCCGTGGATGCACAAGGTCTTCTACGCGGTGGTCGAGGGGCTGAGTTTGCTCAATAGCCGCACGGTGACGCTGGGCCGCCGCTACTACCTCGACGTGTTGCGCGAGTATCGCCCGCACCTCGTCCTCAGTGTGCACGACTGCCTTAACCGCGGTTACTTCCAGCTTGCGCGCGCGGTGCTGGGCCAGGACGCCGTGCGCACGGCGACCTATTGCGGCGAGTTTTCCGGCGGCTGGGGCTACTCGGTTAACTGGATAGAGCCGAGCGCCGACCGGTATTTCTCCAGAACCGAAACGGCTAACGACTACGCGGTAAAAAAAGGGATGCCGCGCGAGCGAACGCGCGTGCGAGGCCGCTTGATGCGTCCGCGCGAGCATCTCGAAGTTTTGGGCGAGGCCGAGCGTCGCCGCTTTCTCACGCAGCAACTTGGGCTGCGCTCGGGGCTTTTTACCGTGTTTCTTGCGACGGGGGGAAATGGCGCGAACAACCACTTCGCGCTCTTGCCCGCGCTGCTGCGTCACGCCGATAAGGTGCAGGTCATCCTCATCTGCGGGCGAAACCGCGAGGCGTATAACGCGCTCATTCACTGGCGCGCTAATCACCCCGAGCTGCGTTGCCACATCGAGGGCTATACGGAAGTCATGCACCTGTTGATGCAGGTGAGCGACTGCATCGTGACGCGCGGCGGGACGACCACTTGCGCGCAGGCCCTCTTCTTTCGTTGCCCGATTATCTTTAATGCCTTTGGGGGAGTCATGCCGCAGGAGGAGTTGACGTGGAAATTTTTCCGTGAAGGCGCGGCCTCACCAAAAATCGAAACTACCGATGAATTCGCTGCGCTGATTGATACGTGGATGGCTGACCGGGCGAGTTACTCCGCAGTGCGCGAGCGCTTCCACGCGCTGCGGCACGACGACGATCCCACCGTGCTGATCGACGAATTGGTGCAGCTCGCCAACGAGGCCGCCCGCAGCACCGACCTCATCCGTCACCAGTGGCCACCGAGCCCGGAGTCGGCGGCGGAGGAGTGATTCGAGCGAATCTGGTAACTCGCCTAACGGATTCCTGCCATTTTTTGAGACGTTTCGATTCCTCAAACTACCCCCTTCTTTAGGGGGGTGGTTTTATGACATTTTGCCCCTAAAATAGACCCCCACCTAGAGGGGGCTGGTTTTGATTAGCTCAAACAGCGTTCGCGCAACGTCAGATTAGTCTGGGTAAAAATCGCGTAAAACCGGGGCGAAACTGCGAGTTTGGGATTGTTAGGCGGGGGCAAAATGGGCGCGCTGTGGGGCTGCCATTGAAAAACTTAAATTCATTCCTCGAACAAATCCGTCAGCGCGATCCTTCGCAGCCTGAGTTCCACCAGGCGGTCGAAGAGGTTCTCATGAGCCTTTGGCCGTTTGTAGAAAAAAATCCGCGCTATGCATCGGCTGGCCTCTTAGAGCGCATCGTCGAGCCGGAGCGCGTTATCATGTTCCGAGTGCCCTGGGTGGACGATAAGGGAGACGTCCAAGTAAACCGCGGCTATCGCGTGCAGATGAGCAGCGCAATCGGCCCCTACAAAGGGGGGCTGCGTTTCCATAAATCGGTTAACCTCGGTATCCTCAAATTCCTCGCCTTTGAGCAGGTCTTTAAGAACTCGCTCACGACGCTCCCGATGGGCGGCGGTAAGGGTGGCTCCGACTTCGACCCGCACGGCCGCAGCGACGGCGAAGTGATGCGCTTTTGCCAGTCGTTCATGACCGAGCTGTATCGCCACATCGGGGCCTCGCTTGACGTGCCGGCAGGTGACATCGGCGTGGGCGGTCGCGAGATCGGCTTCCTCTTTGGGCAATACAAGCGGCTCGCCAACGAGTTCTCCTCTGTCCTCACCGGCAAGGGCCTGGCCTACGGAGGCAGCCTCATTCGCCCGGAGGCGACTGGCTACGGCTGCGTCTACTTCGCCCAAGAGATGCTCAAGAAGCGCAAGCTCAGTTTCGAAGGCCGCCGCGTGGCGATTTCCGGCTCGGGCAACGTCTCGCAATACTCTGCGGAAAAAGCCATCGAGCTCGGGGCCAAGGTCGTCTCGCTCTCCGACTCGGGGGGCACGGTGCACATCCCCGACGGACTCACGACCGAGCAGCTTGCTTGGGTCATGGATCTTAAGAACAACCGCCGTGGCCGCATCTCCGAGTTCGCGCAGCATTACAAGCTGGAGTTCCTCGAAGGCAAAACGCCTTGGTCGCTGCCCTGTGACATCGCGCTGCCCTCAGCGACGCAAAACGAGATCAACAAGGCCGATGCCGAGACGCTCGTTAAGAACGGCTGCGTGTGTGTCGCCGAAGGGGCGAACATGCCCTCCGATCTCGGTGCGGTGGAAGTCTTCCTCAAGGCCAAGATCCTCTATGGCCCGGGTAAGGCGGCCAACGCGGGCGGTGTCGCGACCAGTGGTCTCGAAATGAGCCAAAACGCGATGCGGCTCTCGTGGAACCGTGGCGAGGTGGATAACCGCCTGCACGCCATCATGAAGAGCATCCACCACTCCTGCTTGGAATACGGCACGCAGAAGGACGGCTTCGTAAACTACGTGGACGGTGCGAACATCGCCGGCTTCGTAAAAGTGGCCGACGCTATGCTCCAACAAGGCATCGTCTGATGCCTTTTAAGGCCGGGCCGCCAACACTTGACGACGGCCCGGCGACTAAAGTCGTCCTGTGCACGTCGTCAGGCGGCTCGCGCAAAACAGTCTGCGATTAGCGGCGCACTCTTCCGGTGCGCCGCTTTTTTGTGCCTACCTTTGTAGTGGCGGCAGAGTGCGGGGGAGACTGGTGGGCGGCAGAATGCGACGGGCGCCGATTCAAGTCCGCCCAAGTTTTTGGCGGAGGTAGGGTGCTGTTGGGGACTTGGGTGTGGCGCTCGGGTTGTCGAGGAGTCCGCAGAGTGGGCCTTGGTAGAGGATTTGGCCGCCGTGTGGGCCGCCGCCGGGGCCGAGCTCTACGAGGTAGTCCGCCTCCGCCAAGAGGTCGAGATGGTGCTCGATGACGACGACGCTGTGGCCTTGGTCGACGAGTTTTTGCAAAACGCCGATGAGGCGTTCGCAGTCGCTGAGGTGTAGGCCGATGGAGGGCTCTTCGAGCAGGTAGAGATTTTGCGGGCGCAGCCCTTTGCTCTTCTCCTTAAAGGAGCTAAGGCCGCGCGCGAGCTCGGTCACGAGTTTGAGGCGTTGGGCTTCGCCGCCGGAGAGCGTGGGTGAGCTTTGGCCCAGGGAGAGGTAGCCGAGTCCGCAATCGACCATGAGTTGGCAGACTTCCGATAGGCGGCTGTGGAAGTCGAAAAATGCGGCGGCTTCCTCGAAGCTCATTTGGAGGACTTCGCTGATGGATTTGCCCTTCCACTTTATCTCGCTGAGTTCGCGCGCGTAGCGGCTCCCGCCGCAGTCTTCACAGGGCAGGTAGGTGGTGGGCATGAAGGCCATCTCGAGTTTGATCCGGCCTGCGCCCGCGCAGGTTTCGCAGCGGCCTCCGGCGGTGTTGAAGGAGAAGCGGCTGGCAGTGTAGCCGCGCAGTTTGGCTTCGGGCAGTGAGGCGAAAAATTGGCGGATGAGGTCGAAGATTCCGAGGTAGGTCGCGGGCGTGGAGCGCGGGGTTTTGCCGATGGGAGATTGGTCGACCTCGATGACGGATTTGAAGACATGGCCGTTGACGAGTTCGCCGAAGCTAGGCGGCGCCGTGTTTTTCCCGCTGCGGCGGCGCGGGGCGAGTTTCGCTTTTTGGGTCTTAATCGCTTCGGAGACGGCGGGGTGGAGGATGTCGCGAAAGAGGGTGGATTTGCCCGCGCCGCTGGGGCCAGCGACCATGATGAGCCGACCGAGCGGGAGGCGCAGATCGACGTCGCGCAGGTTCCGTAGGGTCGCGCCTCGCAATTCTAGCCAGGGTCGCGCCTCCGTTTTTTTCGTGCGCGGGGTGGGTGCTGGCGGCAGCTCTCGGTAGCTGCCGCGTGTGGGGTGCGGGATGCCGTTTTTGAGAAAGAGGCCGGTGAGCGATTTTGCGCTGCGTTTGATTTGGGCGGGCGTGCCGCTGGCGAGAAGCTCGCCGCCGTGAAGCCCTGCGCCGGGGCCGAGGTCTATGATGTGGTCGGCGTGCTCCATGAGGGCGTCGTCGTGTTCGACGACGAGGAGCGTGTTGTTCTTGGCGCGGAGGCGTTGGAGCGTGGCAATGAGGGCGTCGTTGTCGCGGGCGTGTAGGCCGATGGAGGGCTCGTCGAGGACGTAGAGGACGCCGGAGAGGTTGGAGCCGAGCTGGGCGGCGAGCCGGATGCGCTGGGCTTCGCCGCCGGAGAGCGTTTCGGTGGGGCGGTCGAGGCTGAGGTAGCCTAGGCCCACTTCGTCCAAGAACTTTAGGCGTTCCTCGATTTGCGGAATGATGTCTTGGGCGATGAGTTGGCCGCGCGAATCGAGGTCGAGGTCGCGCAGGGCAGCGAGGAGTTCGGCGGAGCTGAGCCGGAGCAATGCGGGCAGAGAGAGCGGGGGCGCAGACTCTTTTATTTTACGGTGGGGCGTCGCCCCGCCGTCACCGAGAATGGGTTGAGGCTGCGGCCCGGTATGCGGCGAGTCAGTGCGCTCTGGGTTACGCGCTTTAAAATGCAGCTTCACGGCGCGCGGGATGCGTGCGAGCCGCTCGCCGTGGCAATCGGGGCAGGGCTGGCCGTCGTCCGAGAGGTCTTCGCCCGACTCGATGCCGAAGCTGCGGAGTCGGGCGAGCGGGTCGTCTGCATCTTCCCCGTCCGATTTTTCGAGCATCCAAGGGTAGACGACGCCGTGGCCGCGACAGGTCGGGCACCAGCCGCGCGGCGAGTTAAAGGAGAAGTGTTTGGGGTCGAGCTCGGGGAAGGATTCGCCAGTGGCGGCGTCCGTCCGAGTTGCGGAGAGGTAAGCCAAGACTGTCTCTTTTGCGCTGCGGGTGCTCCCGGTTGAGACGATGAAGCAGGTGCCTTTGCCGAGTTGCAGGGCCTTGTCCAAGGCGGCATGGGCTTCGCTTTCGGTCACCGTTTTCAGGTCGGCGATGACGACCTCAATGTCGTGCTCGCGGTAGCGGTCGAGTTTTTCAAAGGACTCGGTCGCGAGCACACGGCCATCGACGCGCATGAGTGGGTAGCCTTGTTTGGCGATCCAGGTGGCGATGGGCTGGTGGTGGCCTTTGCGCCCGCGAATGAGCGGCGCACACAGGTAGAGGTGTTTGGCGCGCTGGGTTTCGGGCGCGGCGAGTTGGCGGCTGAGGAGTGCGCGGAGTTCGTCGGGCCGCAGCGGCGTAACGGGGCGGTCGGTCTCGGGGTGATGCTGGACGCCGAGGCGGGCGTAGAGGAGCCGGAGGTATTGGGCGACTTCGGTGATGGTGGCGACGGTGGACTTGCGCGAGCCGCGTGTGACGCGTTGCTCGATGGCGACGGTGGGTGGGATGCCGCTGAGCGAGTCGATGGCGGGTTTGGGGAGCTGCTCGACGAATTGTCGCGCGTAGGGCGACATCGACTCCATGAAGCGGCGTTGGCCTTCGGCAAAGAGGATGTCGAAGGCGAGCGTGGACTTGCCCGAGCCGGAGACTCCGGTGACGACCGAGAGCGTGCGGTGCGGCAGGGTGAGCGAGAGGTTTTTGAGGTTGTTCTCGCGCGCACCTGTTAGCGTGGTTTCTCCCGTTTTCGAGTGAGTGGCTTGCGCTGTGGTGGCGTGGAGCATCTTGGGCTTTGCTTTCTTCGGCGAGAGGGCTTGGCGCAAAAACGGCGAGGTCGCGGTGTCGCCTGTGGCGAGTTGCTCGGGCGTGCCTGTGGCGACGATTTGGCCCCCTGCGCTTCCGGCTTCGGGGCCGATTTCAATTAGCCAGTCGGCGGATTTGAGGACGTCGAGGTTGTGCTCAATGACGACGATAGAGTGGCCTTGGGCGACGAGGGTTTGGAGGACGTCGAGGAGTCGCTTAATGTCGTGCGGATGCAGGCCGGTGGTCGGCTCATCCAACAATAGAAGTGCGCCGGCGGCGTGTGGTGCGGACTCGTTTATGCCGACATGAGCGGAGAGGTACTTGAGCAGTTTGAGCCGTTGGGCTTCGCCGCCGGAGAGGGTGTTGAGGGGTTGACCGAGTGTGAGGTAGCCGAGGCCAACGGATTCGAGCCCGCGGAGTTTTTCGGCGATTTTGGGGTGATCGGTAAAGAGCGGGAGCGCAGCGTTAATGCTGAGGTCGAGCAGGTCGGCGACGGACTTTTCGCGCCAACGGATTTTGAGAATTTCGGGTTTGAAGCGGCGGCCTTCGCAGACGGGACAAGGCACGAAGACATCGGAGAGGAACTGCATCTCGACTTTTTCGTAGCCGCGCCCTTGGCAGTGATCGCAGCGTCCGTCGCCGCTATTGAAGGAGAAGCTGGAGGCAGTAAGCCCTGCCGCTTGAGCCGTGGGCGTGGCGGCGTAGAGGCTGCGAATGTCGTCCCACGCTTCGCAATACAGGGCCGGATTGGAGCGCGGCGTGCGGGTGAGCGGCGACTGGTCGACGAGGACGATTTCGCCGAGTGGCAGGTCGGAGCGGCAGACTCCTTTTATTGGCGCGTCGCTGCGGGCTGCAGGGGCGTTTGTTGGCGATGCGTCGGAGAGGGACGTAAGAGGCGTAGCCGGATATTGGCCGCGCTGATCGAGGAGCCCTTGGTAGAGGACGTGGTTTAGCAGTGTGGATTTTCCCGAGCCGGAGACGCCGCTTAGCGCGACGAAGCGGCGCAGCGGGATCGTGAGCGAGAGGTCGCGCAGGTTGTGCTTGGTGGCGCCTGTGATGTGGAGCGCGGGTGTCTCAGCGGTGACGGGTCGTCTGGCTGTCGGTGTTTCGATTTTTTTGCGTCCGGAAAAATACGCGCCGGTGAGGCTTTGGGGTGCGGCGAGGAGTTGCGCGACGCTGCCTTGGAAAACGAGGTGGCCGCCTGCGCTGCCTGCTTCGGGCCCGATCTCAACGACATAGTCGGCGGCGCGAATCATGGCTTCGTCGTGCTCGACGACGACCACGGTGTTTCCTGCGTTGGTCAGCGTGCGGATGATGCCGATCAAGCGGTCGATGTCGCGCGGGTGCAGGCCTACAGAGGGTTCGTCGAGGACGAAGAGCGTATCGATAAGCGAGGCGCCGAGGCAGCTGGTGAGGGTGACGCGTTGGGCCTCGCCGCCCGAGAGCGTGCGCGAGCTGCGGTCGAGGGTGAGGTAGCCTAGGCCCACTTGTTCGAGGTAGCGCAGCCGGGTAAGTATGCTGGCTAGCACATCGGACTGACTCGAAGTCGCTGGGGCAGACTGATCGAGCAGTGCGAGCAGTTCGCAGACGGGCAGTTGGTAAAGCTGGGGAAGTGTCTTGCCCTGCCAACGCCAGCAGAGCGCTTCGGGTTGGAGCCGTGCGCCGTGACACTCGGGGCAGGTGTTGTAAGAGCGATAGCGCGAGAGGAAGACGCGCACATGCATTTTGTAGGCGTTCTTCTCTAGCCAGTCGAAGAAGCCTTTGAGCCCATACCAATAGTCCGGCCAAGTGCGACCTGCCGCGTCATCGTAGTCGGGCTCCCCGTTAATGACGAGGTCGCGCTGTTCGGGCGTGAGTTGGGAGAAGGGGATGCGGGTCGGGATTTTTAGGCGGCGGGCGACGCGGAGGAGGTCTTTCTTTGACTCGCCGTAGATGTCGCTTTCCCAGCACTTGATGGCGCCCGCTTCGATTGAGAGCGAGTGATCGGGGACGGCGAGTCGGTAATCGATTTCGATGACGCGGCCAAAGCCCCGACAGCGCGGGCAAGCGCCGAGCGGCGAGTTGAAGGAAAAGAGCGCGGGCGTGGCGGCGCGGAACTGGCGGCCCGTAGTCGGCGAGTGAAGCCCTCTCGAGTAGGTCGCAACGGGTGCGAAAGTCTGCTCTGCGTGGCCCGGCTGCGAATGCTCAAAGAGCTGGAGTTGGCCTTGGCCGAAATGGAGTGCCGTCTCGGCGGCTTCGAGGAAGCGGGCGCGCCCGTCGGCGCGCATTTTTAGCCGGTCTTGGACAACCTGTATTGAGGCGGGCGAGTCTGCGGGGAGCTGTCGCGCAAGCGCTTCAGGCGGGAGGGCGAGTAAGTCGTCGATTTTAAAAATTTGCGGTACGGGTTCGCTGACGAGAATGCGCAGGTAGCCTTGAGTTTTGAGGTTTTGTAAAATTTCGGCCCAAGTGAGTTGAGGCGGGCGAGTAACGGCAAAGCAGAGGAGCAGGGTGTGGCCTTCGGCGGCGGTGAGCGTTTTGCGCCAGATGGTGTCGGGCGTGTCGTCTTCGATTTCCTCGTCTGTGTCGGGGTCGTAGCAGCGGGCATTTTGGGCAAACCAGACTTTTAGGTAGTCGCACAGTTCGGTCATCGTGCCGACGGTCGAGCGGCTGGTCTTTACGGTATTGGTCTGCTCGATGGCGATTGAGGGGCGGATGTTGTCGATCGCATCGACTTTGGGCGCGGGCAGCAGCTCGAGGAACTGGCGAGTGTAGGCGCTGAAGGTTTCGACGTAACGGCGTTGGCCTTCGGCGTGGAGGGTGTCGAAGACGAGTGAGGACTTGCCCGAGCCGCTCAGTCCGGTGACGGCGATGTAGCTGCCGAGAGGGAGGTCGAGGTCGAAGCCTTTGAGGTTGTTTTGCCGCACACCTCTTAAACGGATCGCGTCAGGCCTATTGTTTGGGCTGCTGGGTTTTCTTGAGGCGGGCATGTGCGGTCAGTGTCCGGTGAGGAGTTTTTGAAAGAGGGCGAGATACGCGGCGGCGGGGTCTGCTGTTTGCGTTGTTGGGGTTTTACGAAAACCCGCTTGGGCGAAATGGAGGATGGCGCGGCGGAAGCCGTCGCGGTCGCCGTGCTCAATGACGAGGCCGGTTTCGCCGGGGCGTGTAAGGCACTCTTCGATACCTTGGGCACGGGCGGCGATTGAGGGGAGGCCGGCGGCTTGGGCTTCGAGAAGGAAGTTGCACAGCGACTCGCTTTTGGAGGCGTGCACGGCGAGGTCGGCGGCGGCGTAGAGCGGGCGCGGGTCGGCGACGAAGCCGAGGAAGTGGACGCGGTCGGCTAGCCCAAGCTGGGTGGCGCGTGCGCGGCAGTCGGCGAGTGCAGGGCCATCGCCCGCAAGCCAGAGTTGCCAGTGGAGGGTGGCGGGGAGCTGCGCGGCGATTTCGATGAGTTCGCGTTGGTTTTTTTCGGGCCGAAACATGGCGCAGTCGAGGAGCACGGTCGTGGTGTCGTCGGCGCCATGTTCGCTGCGGAGTGCGGCGCGTGCGGGGGCGGCTTCGGCGTGCGGGAGCGGCGGGAAGACGAGGGCGTTGGGGATGACGCTGATGCGCTCGGGCGGGACTGAGTAGCGGGTTTGGAGCGTGGTGCGTGCGGCTTCGCTGTTGGCGATGATGTGGGTGACGCGCCCGAGCGCGCGGCGAGCGAGCAGCGGGAGGGGCTTGCCTGTGCGCATCGTTCCTAGGCTCGCAGGAGTCGTGGGCTCTTTTATCTCTGCGGCGCACTCGTTGGCGCGCTGTCTGAGGTGTAGGCGTGAGAGGGTGTTAGCGATTTGCTCTCCATGACAATTGGCCATGCGTCCCATGCATAGGACGATGTCGGGCGAAGCGCGGCGAACTGCGCGGCGTAGGCCCGGGGCGAACCAGTCGAGTCGCGTGTCAAAGGGCTGCAGGGCGCGATGTGTGACGGCAGGCGAGAGGGTGTGCGCGAGTGGGCCACCGGGCCGAAAGGTGAGGAGTGAGGTGGGGTGTCCGGCGGCGGCGAAGGCGTTGGCGAGCAGGATCGTTTGCCGCTCGGTGCCGCCGCTGCGTAGGAAGTCTTGGACGAGGAGTATTTTCATTGCGGGCGGGTGCGGCGGGCGAAAGCTGCGCGAGGAAAAATGAACACTGGCTTCCCGCAACTCATCATTCGTTGGCTCGTGCTCGCTGTGGGGGTGACGGTCGCCACGCACTTAATCCCGGGTATCGCCTGCGAGACGCGCACCGCACTGTTCGTAGTCGTGCTGCTGCTGAGTTTTTTAAATGCGATTCTGAGGCCGATTTTAGTGTTTTTCACGCTGCCGTTTATCGTGGCGACTTTGGGCTTCGGGATGGTGGTAATCAATGCGCTGCTGTTCCTGTTGGTGGGCCGTTTGGTAGAGGGGTTTTACGTGAGTGGATTTTGGGCGGCAGTGGGGGGCTCGCTCATCGTGAGTGCGACCAACTATCTACTCGGGAGCCTCTTGCGCGGTTCGGCTGCGAGGCAGCCGCGTTCGCGTTTGGGGCCGCCGAATCCGCCGAGTGGCGGGAGTGGCGGGAGCGGGGCTGCGGATGGCCGCAGGCCCTCGCGAAAACTCGATAGCGACGTGATCGATATTTGAGCGGTCGCAGGCCGTTTTATTGTGCGGGCGGCGGGTTGGGCCGCGCGTGCTGAGGCAGGCCGTCGCGCGAGCGCGGTGGCCTGCCAGTCGCAGGCCCGCTCGGGTAGAACTACGCGTTTGGCTGGGAATGCTACGCAAGGCTTGCCGTTTGTGCGCAGAGTTCGGGGGCGGGTTAGTCGGGGGGCTTATGAAATTTTCTCACTTCATTGCGTTGTTTTGCGCGGTGCTCATGTCGGTTCTGTCCGCTGCGGCGATGGAGCGTGTAGAGACGCGGCGCGTGCCTTTGCCCGATGGCGGGCGTGTAAAGATCTCGACCGGAAGCGGCGACATCAAGGTGGTGCCCGGGGACGTGGAGCGACTGGAGTTGCAGTTGCGCTGCGTTAGCCATGAGCAGAAGTCGCAAAAGGCACGCTCTGTCCTCAATCGCGTGCAACTGGTGATGCGGCGCAGCGACGACACAGTTTCCATCGATGTGCTCGATCGGGCTAGCGGCGGCACGCGGCTAATGAGTGCGAAGCGGCTCAAGATGCAGTTCGAGGTGGTGGTGCCGCAGAATTGTAGTCTCGATGTTTATACGCAGGAGGGCTCTGTCCAGGTGGGGAATTTGACGGGGCACATGCATGTAGTGACGGAGCGGGGGAAGATTTTCTTGGGGCAAATCGATGGGCATATTTACGCGGCGACGAAGCGCGGTGATGTGTCGGTCTCGCGTAGCACCGGTGCCGCCGAGCTTAAAACTGATGAGGGTAACGTGCATATCGGGACGGTGAGCGGGCATGCGGACTTGGAGACGAAGAAGGGCAACATCGTCGTGCAGGCCGCCTACAACACCGTGTCGGCTCGCACGACGCAGGGCGACGTCATCGCCACGCTGGCGCGGGTGCGTGGGCCCAACCAACTGCGCAGCGATATGGGTAACGTGCGCACGACGATTAATCCGAGTGAGAACTGTTTCATCGCGGCGAAGGGCAGGAAGGTGACGAGCGAAATTCGGCTTGTGCTCGCCCAAGGTGGCCGCGACTCGGGGAAGCATATCGGCGACTACCTCGGGGGTGGGCCGCGCGTGGAAATCTCGGCGGGTGGCGGTAAGGTGCAGATCGTCAAGGGCGAGCCGCTTTTCCAAGAGAGGCGCCGCTGAGGCCTTGAGGGAGGGGCCTCTAAAAATGGCTCAGGGCGTGCTTCTGTATTGGCGGTGGGCGGGCAGTGGGAAAGCTCGCGCTCCATTATGAGTTCTCCCACCGCTAAGGGCGATATGGTCTCGCCCCACTCTTCGAGTCCCGCCCCGACGCCCTACGCTCAGCTGCTCTCGCACTTGGGCCGTATCCACAAACTGGAGACAATTGCCCAATTACTCGGCTGGGATGAGCAGGTGAATTTACCTAAGGGCAGTGCCGACTTGCGGGCGGAGCAGCACGCGGTGCTGGCCGAGACGATTCATGCGGCGGCGAGCGACCCTGAGCTGGGGGCGTTGATTGCGAGGCTTGCCGAAGGCAAAGGCGCAGCGGGCGACGCACTCAGCGCGGAGGAGCGCTTGGTCGTGCGTGAGGCGCAGCGCGATTACGAGCGGGCCACGAAGCTGCCGGTTGCGTTTGTGCGGGCAAAGGCCGCGCAATCGAGCGTGGGCTTTCATGCTTGGGCAAAGGCGCGAGCGGAGGATGATTTTGCGAGTTATGCGCCAGTCTTGGAGCGCAACTTAGAACTCGCGCGCGAGGAGGCGGCTTATCTGGGCTGGGGCGGCGACCCGTGCACAAGCGCGAGCGGCGAGGGCGGGAGCCGGGCCTACGACTACATGATTGATAAACATGACCCGGGGCTGTCGGCGGCGGTGATTGAGGGGCTGTTTGGCGAGTTGCGCGCGGGGCTCGTGCCGCTTGCTAGGGAAATCTCCGAAAACGATGATGGTCGCGCGAAGGCTGCGCGGGCGCGGCTGCGTGGGTTTTCGATAAACGCTCAGCGGGAGTTTTTGGATGAGGTCACGCGGCGGCTGGGCTTCGATTACGAGCACGGGCGGATTGATGTTTCGCTGCATCCGTTTTGCGCTGGGACGGGAGCGGATATTCGGATGACGACCCGGTTTAATGAGGACGAGCCGCTGGACTCGCTCTTTAGCGCGATTCACGAAACGGGCCACGGGCTTTATGAGCAGGGGCTGCCGCTCGCGCATCATGCGACTGCGCTGGGTAAGGCGGCGGGGATGGGTGTGCACGAATCGCAGAGCCGCCTCTGGGAAAACCAGGTCGGGCGCAGTCGCGCGTTTTGGGCATTTTTCGAGCCACGGTTTCGCGAGAAGTTTTCGGGGCCCTTGCGCGGTGTCTCCTCGGAGGAGCTTTACTTGGCGGTCAATGCGGTCGAGCCGACCTTGATCCGTGTGGATGCCGACGAGGTGACGTACAACCTGCACATCATCCTGCGCTTCGAGATTGAGCGGCAGCTTTTCAGCGGTGCGCTTAAGGTAGGCGACTTACCCGAGGCGTGGGCTGCACTTTCGCGCGAGTTGCTGGGGCTGGAGCCGAAGAACGACCGCGAGGGCGTCTTGCAGGATGTGCATTGGAGCGATGGGGCCTTTGGTTACTTCCCCAGCTACTGCCTGGGGAACATGATTGCCGCGCAGCTTTGGGAGGCGGTGCGGGCAGAGGAGCCGGAGATCGAGGCGGATTTCGCGCACGGGGACTTTGGGCGGCTGTTGGCGTGGTTGCGCAAAAACGTGCATGCCGCGGGTAAGCGTCACGATGCGCTGGACTTGACGCAGCGAGTCACGGGCAAGCCGTTGTCGCCTGCGCCGCTCTTGCGCTACTTGCGCGAAAGATACCTGCCTTTGTACTCTTAAAATCTCCTGAGTTTTTGTATGAATTTAATCGATACGCACACCCACTTGGATTCGTTTGTGCAGCGTGGAGAGCTTGACGCGGTGCTTGAGCGCGCGACGGCAGCAGGCGTCGGGGCCTTGGTCACGGTGGGCACAGGCAGCGACGATTGGCCGCTGTATCGAGAAATCGCGACGACCCATTCTGGCGGCGGCTGTGCGGTGTATTACACGGTCGGGCTGCACCCCTGCTCAGTGGGGGCGGATTGGGAGAGTGAGGTGGCGCAGATCGAAGCGTACTTCTCGGATGCTGTTGGCGTCGGGCTAGGACGCGCAGACAGCGCCGACGCGCAAAATAAAAAGGGGGCGCGCCCTCCGGTGGCCTTGGGTGAGTGCGGGCTAGATCGGTTTCACTTGCCCAAGGACGATCCGGCGCAGGCCGAGCAGGTGTTTGCGTGGCAGCGGGCGGCGTTTTCAGCGCAACTCGCGATTGCGCGGCGGCTAGGCTGTCCGGTCGAGGTGCATTCGCGCGGGGCCTTTGCCGAGTCGGTCGCCCTGATTGATGAAAGTGGCGTCGATTGGGGAAAGGTCGTTTTCCACTGTTTCAGCGAAGGCCCAGCGGAGATGAGTGAGCTCGTCGCGCGTGGCGGTCGCGGCTCGTTTACGGGAATCCTTACTTACAAAAATGCGCAGAGCGTCCGTGAGGCGGCGCAGGTGCAGGGCTTGAAGCGGCTGATGTTGGAGACCGATGCGCCGTATTTGACGCCTATGCCGCATCGCGGAAAGCGGCCCAACGAGCCCGCCTTTTTGCGACACACGGCAGACTACGCAGCCGAGTTTTTCGGCGTGAGCGTCGAGACGCTTGCCGAAATCACGACGCGTAATGCGCGCGAGTTTTTCGGGATATGAGCTGAGTGGTTGCTGGGCTGCCCGAATTGTGTGGCAGCCCTTTTACCAAAACAACGGCGAGGACTTGGCCCTCGCCCCACTCGGCGATTTTGCGGGAGCGGGTTACGCCCTCGCTTCGCCTTCGAGTGCGGCGCGGATTTTATCGATGAGTTCGACTTTCCCAGTGCTGGCTTTGGGGAGGATGTATTTGGCGCGGGTGAGGAGTGTGTCGCGCTCGGCCATGCTCAGGTCCATCGCTGTTAGCACGATGACGGGGATGCCGCGCCACTCGTCGCGTTCGCGCAGTCGGGTGAGGAACTCGAAGCCGTCCATAGTGGGCATCAGCAAGTCGAGGAGGATGACGGCGGGCAGGGGTTGCGCGTGTTCGAGGTGTTCGAGTGCGGCACGGCCGTCCTCGGCGGTGTCGATGGTGAAGGGCTCTTTCTCCAAGAGTCGCTGCACCATTTCGCGCGTGGTTTTGTCGTCCTCGACGAGGAGTAAGGGGCGTGCATCGCCGGGGTCGTCGAGGTGGCGGCGGATCGCGGTGACGAGCCGGTCTTTATCGACGGGTTTGATGAGGTAGTCGTGTGCGCCAAGGGCGAAGCCGACTTCCTTCTCGTCGAGTTGGCTGGCGAGGATGACGGGGATGGGGCGCAGCTCGGGGTCTTTTTTGAGCGCGGAGAGGACGGCCCATCCGTCCATGCCGGGCATGAGGATGTCGAGGACGATGGCCGCAGGTTTCTCGGCGCGAGCAATGGCGAGTCCCTTGGGGCCGTCGCTGGCGAGGAGGACGTGGTAGCCTTCGCGGGTGAGATTGCGCGAGGTGATGTCGCGCATGACCGGGTCATCGTCGATGACGAGAATGGTCGCCCCATCGGGGGCGGTGGCCTGTGCCGCATCGGCCAGCGAGGAGCCTTTAGTCACGGAGACTGCGCCCGAGTCGGTCGCGTCGTCGTTTTCCGACCCGCTTTCGCTCGCGTCGTCGTCGTCGCCTGTGTCGCCCCCGAGTGACTGGGTGTTGGCGGTTTTGCGGCTGACTTTGGCGGGGAGGACGATGGTGAAGGTGCTGCCTTTACCGTATTCGCTTTCGACGAGGAGGTCGCCGCCCATGAGCAGGCAGAAGTTGCGGCTGATGGGCAGTCCCAGGCCGGTGCCGCCGTATTTGCGGGTGGTGGAGCTGTCGGCCTGCATGAAGGCTTCGAAGATGCGGCTGAGCTGGTCGGGGGTCATGCCGATGCCGGTGTCGTGGACGACGAATACGAGGCGCTCGCTGAGCGAGCCGCTTTGGCCGTCGGGGGCGGTATCACTGTCGGCAGGCACGACTTCGCGGCGGGCCTCGAAGGTGACGGTGCCTTTTTCGGTAAACTTGGTGGCGTTACCGAGGAGGTTGAAGAGGGTTTGGCGGACTTTGGTGACGTCGGCCTTCATGGTGCCGAGGTCGTCGGCGAAGTGCAGGTCGAGGGTGTTTTGGTTTTTCTCAATGAGGGGGCTGATGGTGGTGACGACTTCGTTGAGCATTTCCCGCACGTCGAATTGCTCGATATAGAGGGGCATTTTCCCCGCTTCGACTTTGGAGAGGTCGAGGATGTCGTTGATGAGGTCGAGGAGGTGTTTACCGGCGTTGCGGATCTTTTGGAGGTCGGCGACGACGTGGGGCTTTTTCGCCGCTTCGGCTTCCTCGATGAGCATTTCGGAGTAGCCGATGATGGCGTTCATGGGGGTGCGCAGCTCGTGGCTCATGTTCGCCAGAAACTCGCTCTTAGTCTGGTTGGCTTGCTCGGCGTGGGCGCGGGCGTTTTGGGCGTCGGTGACGGCTTGGGCGAGTTGGGCGGTGCGCGACTGGATGGTTTGCTCAAGGTTCTCCGCCAGCTCGGCGAGGCTTTGTTCGCGCTGGGTGATGGTGCGCGCCATGTTTTGGAAACTGTGCGCGAGCTCGCCGAGCTCGTCGGTGCGGGCGGCGATGGGGTCGAGAGAGTCGGGGGAGAACTCGCCGTGTTCGAGCGCGTGCGCGGCAGATTTTAGCCAGGTGATCGGGGCGGTCATGCGACGGGCGATGTAGGAGACGACGATAAAAGTGAGGAGGAGTGCAGCGGCCACGATGAGGATGTCGCGGAGCGCGAGCCGATCGATGGGGCTGCGGATTTTCTCTTCAGAGACATCGAGGACGATTTTCCAGCCTGAGTGTGGGGCTTGAATCCAGTAGAGTAGTCGTGGTTCACCTTCGACCTCGATGCGGGCGTGGCCTCTGGGCGCGGAGCTGACGTAGGGGCCGGCGACTAGGTCGGCGATGTTGCTGGGGGAAACGCCGTCGTCACCCAGCATGAGTGTCTCGTCGGGATGGGCGATGATGTTGCCATCTTGGCTGACGATATAGGTGTATTCGGAATCGTCGTTTGTGTGGCTCTGCCCACCTTCGAAACCGCGGCTGCGCACGGTGGGGAGGAGGCTAGTTAGCGGGATGGAGGCAGCGGCGGCACCGATAAAGCGACCGTCTTCGCTACGGATGGGGGCACTGACGTTGACCATGCGGGTCGTGTGCCCATCGGAGTTTTGCCGAGGCTCGGTGATGTGAAGACGACCGGTGCGGCGGGGGCCGTGATACCATTCGTAAAGGGGGGAGTGGTAGTCGTAATTGAGCGCGACTATTTCGGGGTAAGTTTTGCGGTTTATTCTTAAGCTGGAGCGAGGCGCACTCGCCGGGAGTGACTCGAAGGCGAGGTAAACACCGTAGACTTGGTCGGCAGGCGTGTCGCGTATGAGGGCGCGCAGAAAACCGTCGATCGCCGGGTCGGAAGTGCTGCCGAGTGTTTCTTGAAAGGCGGCGATTGAGCGGGGGAGGTTGCCGACTGCGCTGATCACTCCGTCGAGCTCTTTGGCGATACTTTCGATGTGGCCGAAGGCCGTGCTCTGGGTCTGCGCTTGGATGAGGCGGTTACTGGAGAGGTAGTCGAAGGTCCCAGCGACAAGGAGCACTGCGGCGATGACTAGGCCGATGGCCCATTGGATTTTTTGAGCAAAGCTGCGGGGGCGGAGCGATTTGAAGAGGGCAATCACAGGGGCGCGGTGGGCTAAAGGGCTTCGGGTAGTGGGCGGCGCATCGGTCTCAGGGGACGACACTGTGCGCCGCGCACAGAGGTTCTGCGTAGTTATGCGGAGACTTCGAGCCTTTTTGGCCGGTGGCGCTGAGACGCGTGTCGCTTCGGCCAGCACGTCCTTTTTTCCACTGCGCGTGGAGCGCAGCCGCAGGCTGTCTTATTTGGCGGCGGGCCTGACGGCGTGCACAGGACGACTTTAGTCGCCGAGCCGTCGTCAAGTGTTGGCGACCAGTGCGTAAGCGCGGGCGGCGACAAGTGCACTAGCCTTGGCGGCCCGCCGTCCATCGCCACTGCCATTCAATTTGGGGCTTCGCCGTCGCGCTATCGCTCACGAACGAAATCCCAAATTTGAAGGAATCCCCGCTCCCTGTTGCGTTGCGACAGGCGCGGAAAGCTTATTCAAAATCGCGCGCTTTTGATGGCAGTGGTACTCCTTGGGCGCTGCCATTTTGCGAAGTGCGCAGAACACCTGAGCCCCTCGCCTTCGCAAAACAGCGGCGCGTCTGCCAAACGCGATTACTCCAAGCGGCCCCTGCCGGAGGCGGGGAGGATAGTGCTGCGTGCTTCGCTTGTCCGCGAGGTGAGTGCGCGGGGCGACACGCCCCTCGCCGCTAGGCTTCGTCAAACTTGCGGGTGAAGAGTTCCTCGAGCTCGCTGAGGATTTGGGCGGCGTCGGGCCCATTGGCGAGGAACTTGACTCGTGAGCCTTTCGCGGCGGCGAGCATCATCAGACCCATGATGCTTTTGCCATTTACCTGCTCGGAATCCTTCTCGACGAAGACGTCCGACTTATAGCGATTGGTGATGCGCACGATCATCGCTGCCGGCCGCGCATGGATGCCCATCTTGTTCTGCACGACGAGTTCCTTCGTCAGTTGCAGGTTGGGGGCGGCTGCGCCGGGGTGACTTGAATCCTCGCTGTTCTCGGTCGCTGTCATTTTTTAAAGGCGCGGACGGTTTTCGAGGCACTAGTGGCTTGCAACTTAAAAACGGGAATCGCCTCGGCGCCTACCCCTTGGCTTAACTGCGCCGAAATCTGCGCTTATATGACTGAGGCTCCTGCTTTTTCGCTCCCATCAGGTGACGCCGGCTCGGCGGCGACGAGTGCGCCAGCCTTGGCGGCTAAGGCCGTCCGGCGCCCGTCGCCGTCCTCGCCTGAACTCGCGATAATCGTTCCCTGCCGTCTCGAATCGACGCGCTTCCCGCGCAAGCTCCTGCATCCGATTAAGGGCAAGCCGCTCCTGCTTTGGGTCGCCGAGCGGATCTCTGCACAAGTGCCTGCGTTGCCGCTGTGGTTTGCGGTCGATGACGAGCGGCTGCGCGACTGCGTGGAGGCGGCTGGCTTTCGCGCGGTGATGACTGCGGTCACCCACGCGAGCGGGACCGACCGGCTCGCCGAGGCCAATGCTCGAATCGGCGCGGCGCGTGTTATCAATGTGCAGGCGGACGAGCCGCTCGTGAGCGCGGGCCAGATTCAGGCCTTGGTCGGGCTGCTAGAGAGGGGCGCGCAAATGACGACACTGGCGACGCCGTTTCGGCGTGTTTCGGATTTTCACGACCCAAACCAAGTCAAAGTCGTGCTGCGCCGCGATGGCCGCGCGCTGTATTTTTCTCGTGCTCCGATTCCGTTTACGCGCGATGCCCCGCCGCAAGAGGACGAGGCGGCAACGCCACCGCGCCAAATAAAAGGGGCTGCGACCCCCTACCGTCATCTCGGGCTTTACGGCTACACGGCGGATTTGCTTGCGAAGCTGGGCTCACTCCCGCGCGGGTGCTACGAAGACCTAGAAAAACTGGAGCAACTGCGTGTCCTCGAAGCCGGCTATGACATTCATTGCGCGCTCACCGAAGAGCCGAGCATCGGTATCGACACCCCAGAAGACGCCGCCGCCTTCGAGGCGCTCAGTGCCGAGCGGAGATAGTCTGTTTTCAATTGGCCTTTACCGGGAGCTGAGCTTCCCGAAAAGGCTAGTGTTGTTAGCTTGGCTTGCGCGCGTGGAGATACTCAACGGGCTTTTACCGGATGTATTAAGTACCCAGTCGGGAAAATCATAAGGATTAGGCTATTTCTCGAGCCCGATATTTATTTAAGGTGGCTTGAGTGCTTATCCAGTGTCTGTTCCTATGTCGTGCCG
>NZ_LSZP01000026.1 GCF_001580045.1 Cephaloticoccus capnophilus | reverse complement strand
CCCCCCCCCCCCAGGTATAAGTTATCGTAAAGTAGTAGGAGAAAATGAGAGGAATTGGATAGATGGTTCTGATGTTTATATAGACTCAAGGCACACCCTTAGCGCCAATCGGAATTTACATAGTCTGACTATATATCAAGGTGGGAATGTGGATATAAGAGCCCCCTATAGGCTCACGATTGGTGCGGGTGGAATAAACGTTTATGCATCGGTATCTGCGGCGTATATTTCAGGGGGTGGAGTTCTTACTTCGAGTCAAAAGTTCTTGGATGTCTGGCTTAGAGTACAGGGAGAAAATTTTGAGGTTTTTCATATTGGCTCCGTCATTGCTGATAATGGGGTAAATAGCGTAGGTCTGCGAATAAGAGGGCCGGTGAATAACGGGTACAGGGCTGTCGTATTGGATGGAGATAAAAGTAATACCTTTACTGGACCTGTCCTAGTGTCGGGGCGGAGTACTAGGATTACGCTAAATAAGACGAAGGGGGCGATTGCGATTAGCGGAGATATTTTTATTGATAGTGGTGCGAGGATCGCTCTTTGGGGTAGTAAACAGATTGGGCGTAATTCCACCGTGCGATTGCGAGACTCCAGTTTTCAATTTACCAGGGCAAGTTTTATAAAAGAGGAGTCCTTTCACAAGCTTGTGGTCGAGGGAAAGTCTCTTCTCCATTTTGATTGGAGTGGATCACCACAGGGTAAGCGTTTTCTTTATTTGGACGACTTATCAATTGCTAATGGGGCTGAGCTAGTCGTCCAGGGCTGGCGAGAAGGCACTCACTTTTTCCTTGTTCGGAAGACGAGTAGCAATCTTGAGGATGCACTAAAGCGGATTGCCTTTAAGGAATATCTACCTGGGAGAACTCAGCTTGAAGACTATAACAAAGATTACTGGGCGATTTCGGGAACGCCGGAGCCTGCAACTTATGGCGCGACTTTTGGCGTGGTCGGAATCGGACTAGTCGTGTGGCGGAAAAAGAAGCCGCATCGGCACTGTCGCTGAGCCGAGCAAAAGGGGCTGAGACTTTTCCCGCCGTGAAGAACCCCGGCCTTGCGTCCGGGGCTTCTCCTCCACCAGTTGGCGGAGCCTTCGGCTCCATAGAACAACTGCCTCGCTTGACCTCGCCATGAATGGCGATGCTTGCGCTTTGGCGGGTGGATTACTTTGCGTGCTACCTTTTGCCCGCGCGATGAATACGGCAGAGGCAGCCTGTCTCAGATTTTCCCAGCCTTACGTTTGGAGACGAGGGTGTAGAAGTCGCCGAAGAGCGGGTCGGCGTCGTTGGGGCCGGGTGCCGCTTCGGGGTGGTATTGCACGGAGAAGATGGGGAGCTCGCGGTGGCGCAGGCCCTCGACCGTGCCGTCGTTTAGGTTGACCTCGGTGACGATCCCGCCGCCCGCTTCGATGCTCTTGGGCTCGGTCGCGAAGCCGTGGTTTTGCGCGGTGATGGAGACTTTGCCCGTTTCCAAATTTTTAACGGGAAGGTTTCCGCCGCGGTGGCCGAATTTGAGTTTAAAGGTGTGCCCGCCGAGCGCGTAGGTGAGCATTTGGTGGCCGAGGCAGATGCCGAAGGTGGGGAACTCGCCTAAGAGCTCGGTCACGGTTTTGTGAATGTAGGGGAGCGCGGCGGGGTCACCCGGGCCGTTGGAGAGGAAGAGGCAATCGGGCGCGTGTTCGCGGATGAGTGCGGCGGGTGCGGTGGCGGGGAAGATCTGCACCTCGAAGCCGTGGCGGACGAGTTTGCGGTAGATGCTGTGCTTCGCGCCAAAGTCGAAGGCGGCGACGCGGTAACGGGTTGCGGGGGCGGTGGTCGTGCCGAGCGTCGTGCCAGCGGGCAGGTAGGGCGCGTTATGGTTTTCGGACGCGTCGTCGCGCCAAAGGTAGGGCTCGCGGCAGGTGACTTCGCGCACGTAGTCGCTGCCTTGCATTTCGGCGGCACTGCGCGCGAGGGCGACCGCCTCGGCGTCGCTGAGTGGCAGAGTGGAGAGGCAACTGCGCATGGCCCCTTCGACGCGGAGTTTTTTGGTGAGGGCTCGCGTGTCGATTTCGCTCAGACAGGGGATGCCGTGCGCAGTGAGGTAATCGGGGAGCGAGGTCGTGGCGCGCCAATTACTGACGACGGGCGAGAGCTCGCGCACGACGAGGCCGGAGCACTTGGGGCCGCCCGCTTCGTTGTCCTCGGCATTTAGCCCGTAGTTGCCGATTTGCGGGGCGGTCATCGTGATGATTTGGCCGCAATAGGAGGGGTCGGTGAGGATCTCCTGATAGCCAGTCATCGAGGTGTTAAAAACACATTCTCCGGTGATGGTTTTGGCGGCACCGTAGGCGAGGCCGCGAAACACACTACCGTCTTCAAGAGCTAGGACACCGGGCTTGGGCGTGGACATTAAAGTGCAACGAAAGGGGGCCGCCGCGTCCTCGTCAATGGCGGGGCAACGAGAAAACACCTTAGGGCCTGCTCCCATCTCAAACGCGAGCCGCGACGGAGGCAGATTTTCCACTGCGCGTGGGGCGGCGGTCAGTGACCGCTTCCATTTAATTTGGGAATTGGCCCCGTCGCTTCGCGACGAAACCAATTCCCAAATTTGAAAGCATTCCCCCTGTCGCGTTGCGACAGGGAGAGTGGTAAAAGGGAAAGTAGAGTGATAACCCGTTTGGGGGAGGTGGGAAAAATTACCCATAAACTCCCGCCTCCAAGTTTGGGGTCCTTTTCACAGAGCCGCTTGGCTGCTGTGCGAATGCACGGCAGCCAAGCGGCTCTGTAAATGGGTGCAGCGACACGCTGCCGCCCCACGCGTAGTGGAGGTCTGTGAGCTCTGGCATTTACCTCGCGGACAGTGGTAGCCCGTCCCTTCGGGCTGCGATTTTATCGTGTCAGCTATTTGACAGGTTTTCTGCGAGGGCTACCCCTTTGCCCCTTACGAAAACCCATGCCTTACAAAGAAGATCGCGCGACTTGGTATGAGGGGCAGGGCCTTTGGGCCGATGTCCCCGCGAGTGACTGGAACAGTTGGGGCTGGCAGTTGCGTAACCGGATAACGACGCTGGAGCAGCTCGAGCGCTACTTGACGCCGACCCGGGAGGAGCGCGCGGGAATCCTCTTTGCCAAGCAAAAGCTCTCGCTGGCGATTACCCCGTATTTCTTTAACCTCATCGACCGCGATGATCCCGACTGTCCGATTCGCAAGCAAGTCATCCCCCGCGCGGGCGAGATGCAGCTCGCCGAGGAAGAGATGCTCGACTCGCTGGGGGAGGACGAGCACTCGCCGGTCCCCGGGCTCGTCCACCGCTACCCTGACCGTGTGCTGTTTCTGGTGACGGATCGCTGCGCGTCTTATTGCCGCTACTGCACGCGCAGCCGGATGGTGTCCAACGCGCAGCACTACGACTTTCACCCGCAGCACGAGGCGGCGTTGGCCTACATCGCTGCGCATCCCGAAGTGCGCGACGTGTTGCTCAGCGGTGGCGACCCGCTGCTGCTTTCGGACGGGAAGCTCGACATGTTACTGGGCCGCTTGCGTGCGATTCCTCATGTGGAGTTTATCCGCATCGGGTCGCGGATTCCGGTGTTTTTGCCGCAGCGCGTGACGCCCGAGCTTTGCGAAATTTTTAAAAAGCACGGGCCGATTTGGATGAGTATCCACGTGAATCACCCGCGCGAGTGCACCCAAGCGCTCAAGGACGCGTGCGAGCGGCTGGCCTTTGCGGGGGTGCCGCTCGGAAATCAGAGCGTGCTACTGCGCGGGATAAACGACGACCCCGAGGTGATGAAGGCACTCGTCCACCGACTGCTGCGGATGCGCGTGCGGCCGTACTACATTTACCAAATGGATCTGATTACGGGCGGCGCGCACTTTAAGGCCGATGTGCGGCGCGGCATCGAAATCATCGAAGCCCTGCGCGGGCACACGACTGGTTACGCGGTTCCCCAATACGTGATCGATGCGCCTGGCGGCGGCGGGAAGGTGCCGATTAACCCCGAGTACTTGGATAAAATCACCGACGAAGAAGTGGTCTTCCACAATTTCGAGGGCCGCCGTTTCCGTTACCCGCTGAAGAGCACGCCACTCGTGGGCGCACGAGTCCCCGATGAGGCGGCGCCGCAGAAGCCTGTGAGCGAGCCGGAGCGTGTCGCCGAGCCGATTGCTGAACCTGTGTCCGTGTAAGCGCGGGGGCCGACCGGACTTTTTTCAGAAAGGGTTAAAAAGCTGAGCAAACTTTGAACGTTTCCCGCGCGGCCTCGTCTAGCGGCTGCGTAGGTTAAACAGGTTTGTCATTCATATAGGTTTGTTTGGTGTTAGGTCACATGGGCCGCCCTGAAACGGGCGGCCCTAGTGTTTTTATCCGGGAAAGGGAAGTGTGAGTCAGCGAGGCGAGTGACCACGCGCCGCCAAATAAACTGCGCTAAACCGTGACTGCTACAGCAGCGTGCCTTGCTCGTTGGTGAAGCCGGAAAGTCCGATTGCGCGTGCGCCCTTTGGCGTGATGACTCGGCCTTGGGGCGTGCGTTGCAGGTAGCCTTCTTGGATAAGGAAGGGCTCGTGCACTTCTTCGAGTGTTTCGGACTCCTCGCCGACGGCGACGGCGATTGTGCTCATGCCGACCGGGCCGCCACGATAGTTCTCGGCTATGACGCGCAGCATCCGCTTGTCCATCTCGTCGAGCCCCGAGGCGTCGATTTCCAAAAGCTCGAGGGCCGCGGCGGCGATTTTTTGGGTAATCCGTCCGTCGGCGCGTTCTTGGGCGTAATCGCGGACGAAGTTGATCAGGTTATTGGCGATGCGGGGGGTGCCGCGTGCGCGTGCGGCGATTTCTGCCGCACCGCCCGCGTCGATTTCGACCTGAAGGAGTCCGCAACTGCGGCGGATAATGCCCGCGAGGGTGGGGGCGTCGTAGTAGTCGAGCCGCGTTTGGAGGGTGAAGCGCGAGCGCAGCGGTGCGGTGAGTAGGCCGCTGCGCGTCGTCGCTCCGATGAGCGTAAAGCGCGGGATGGACAGCCGCACGCTGCGGGCGTTGGGCCCTTGGTCGATCATGATGTCGAGCCGGAAGTCCTCCATCGCCGAGTAGAGGTATTCCTCGACGGTTTTTTGGATGCGGTGAATCTCGTCGATGAAGAGGATGTCGCCCGCTTCGAGGTTCGTAAGCAGCCCTGCGAGGTCGCCGGCTTTTTCGATGACAGGGCCGGAGGTCACGCGGACGTTTCTGCCGAGCTCATTACCGAGGATAAAGGCGAGCGTTGTCTTGCCGAGCCCGGGCGGGCCGGAGAGTAAAATGTGGTTAAGTGCTTCGCCGCGACGGCGGGCTGCACCGACCATCACGCGCAGCCGTTCGATGGTTTTTGCCTGGCCGGTGAAGTCTTCAAACTTGAGCGGGCGCAGAGCGGCTTCGGCAGGCGAGCCGGTCGCGTCGAGCGCAGTTGCCAAAAAGTCGACTCCCGTCTTTTCGGGTTTTTCGGGGGAGCGGGTGGGCGCCTGGGAGGCGGAGGTCTCGACGATACGGGCGTGCTGCACGTCCGAAAAACTGCGGCTTCCCGTTTCGGGCGAAAGCTAAAAAGCGCAGAGAGCCGGCGCGAAGGGACGGGGTATCTGGCTCCTTCGCGGCTCGCCACTCACGTGTGCTGCGCACGCTCGTCGCTGTGTTACTCGTCGATCATCTGCATGAGCAAACTTCGCTTCTCGCGCCTTGCCGCTGTGCTGCTCAAAATCTGCCTCCGTCGCGGCTCGCGTTTGAAACGGGAGCAGGCCCTAGCGGGGCCTGCGTTTGCTAAGTCCCCCATTCGACCTCGGCACCGAGGCTGCGGAGGTTTCCCACGAAGTTTGGATGGGCGCGGCGGATGGTGTCGGCATTTTTAACGACGCTGGAGCCCGGGATGCTTGCCGCGACCATGTAGAGCGCGACGGCGGCGCGGATGATGTAGGGCGCGTCGACGATTGTGGGGTGCAAGGGGCGTGCGCCGAATACGATGACGCGGTGCGGGTCGCTTACGGCGATGTGTGCCCCGAATTTGGCGAGCTCGTGCATCCAGCCAAAGCCGCCTTCGTAGACCTTGTTCCAAAACTGCATTGTGCCTTCGGCGCGTACTGCGAGCGCGATCATGCAGGGGAGTAGGTCGACGGGAAAGTAAGGCCAGGGCGCGGCCTCAATGCGCGGGAGCAGGTTGGTCGTAAAGGGGGCGGCGATGTGGAGGGGTTGGCGTGCGCGGACGAGCGCGGTGTCGGCCTCGTGTTCGATCGCGACGCCGAGTTTACCGAAGGCTCGGCCAATGAGGTCGAAGTGCTGGGGCACAGAGTGGCGCACGCGCACTTCGCCGCCGGTGATAGCCCCAAGTGCGAGGAAGGTGACGACCTCGTGATGGTCGGAGTTGATGGTAAAGGTGCCGCCACGCAGCCGCTCGACTCCGGTGATGACGAGTTGGCTAGTGCCGAGGCCACTAATCTGTGCTCCCATGCTGACGAGCACTTGGCAAAGGTCTTGGACGTGGGGCTCGCTCGCGGCGTTGATGAGGACAGACTCGCCCTCGGCAAGGACGGCGGCCATGGCGAAGTTTTCAGTCGCCGTGACTGACATGTAGTCGGGCCAGTGGCGCGCGGCGCGAAAACGCCCGTCGAGCTTGAGCGTGTGTGCGTCGCCGGATTGAGAGAGCTTTGCGCCGAGCTTCTCTAAAATCTCTAAGTGCGGATCAAGTTCGCGGATTCCGAGCGAGCAGCCTTTGGCGTTAGAGGGCAGGCGGAGGCGGCCCATGCGTTGAAGGATTGGCGCAAAGAGGAGCACCGAGGAGCGCATACCAGCAGGGAGTTCGCCCGCGAGTTGTTCGGTGTCGAAGTTGCGGTGTGAGACAGTGAGTGTGCAACTGTCGCGATCCCAGGTGAGTTGCGAGCCTTGGGCAGCGAAGAAGGCGAGGAGTTTTTCGACGTCTGTGATGTTGGGCACGTTGTGCAACGTGACCGGCTCGTCGGTGAGCAGCGTTGCGCACAGAATGGGCAGTACCGAGTTTTTGTTACCCGAGGGGGTGATGGTGCCGGAGAGGGGCTTGCCGCCGTTAACGATTAAATCGGCCATTACAGGGGCTGGGAAAGAGACGCGGAAACGAGAGGAGGAGGCGGGGCAGCTTGAAAAAACAAAGACGAGGCAGTTCTCAGGCTACCACAGATGGCCCATGAAATAGAGGGGATTGCGAATCGTGACGCGCCGCTAGCGAGCGGCGCGTCAACAATGAAGGGGGAGCGTAGGCCCTTAGATCGCGCCGCCGCTTTGCTGACCTTCGGAGCGCGGCCCACTACGTCCGCGTCCGCCACGCCCACCGCGACTGCGGTTGCGTGGGCGATCGCGTTGCTCGTCCAGGCCCCGACTGGGCGAGGCGTGCTCGCCTGCAGTTTTCTCGCCATTGCGGCGGCCACTGAAGGACTCGCTGCCGCTACGGGGACCGTTGCCGGTGCCGCGTCCGCGTCCGCCGCGACTGCGACGTTTGGGGCCGCCTTCGTGACGTTGTTCGCTGCGGCCTGAGGCTTTTGAGCCAGAAGCACTGGGCTTACTGTTACCTCCGCCGAAGAGGCTCTTTAGCCAACCGAAGAAGCCTTGGGGCTTGGCGGTCGGTTTGGCAGTCGGGCTGCCGGCAGCGCGTGGGCCGTGCTCGGAGCGCGGTTCGCGTTTGGGGCGCTCTTCGCGCGACGGTTTTTCGGAGCCCGCGTCACTGCGTGGGCTGCGCGAGCGCCGCTCGGGTTGGAAGGTTGGTCGGCCTTCGCTGCTGCCGCGTGGGCTGCGCGAGCGCGGAGCTTCGGCAGTCGCGGCGTTGTTCGTT
This sequence comes from Cephaloticoccus capnophilus, assembly GCF_001580045.1. Taxonomy (GTDB): domain Bacteria; phylum Verrucomicrobiota; class Verrucomicrobiia; order Opitutales; family Opitutaceae; genus Cephaloticoccus; species Cephaloticoccus capnophilus. The sequence continues at coordinate 2,601 of NZ_LSZP01000026.1, read as the reverse complement.
TTTTCGCTATCGGTCGCGGCGGCGGCAGCCCGGCGCGCTGGGTGCTCACTGGGGCTTTCCCAGCTTTGGCGGCTGCGGTTGGGTTGGGCGGGCGGTAGGATTTTGAGTTCAGGCTTGGGCTGTACCTGTGTTGTAGGTGTTTCGCCACTACTTTCAGAGCTGTTTGGAGTCGTGGACGTTTCCGGCTCCGCAGTGCTTTCCTCTGAGGTCGGGCTTGTCCGGATTAGCGGCTCCTCGTGTTTAGGCGTTTCTATTTGCGACAGCTCCTCCTGACGCGGCGTTTCGACAACAGTCTCTCCGGTAAACGGGTTCGAGTATTCGCTTTTGGGCGTGATGACTTCGATCGCGGTCGGTTGGTATCCGTTACTGTTTGGCTGGGGCGCCGGGGCGTCGGGAGCAGTGATAGTCTTGCGTTTGCCTCGGGCCAAGCCCGAGCCGCGAGAGGTTCCGAATGCGAAGTCCGACTGCGGCTGGTCTTGTGCATCGGGTTGTGATGCCTGATCCGTGGTGCTTTCTTCGAGGCGCGTAGTGGCGGGCTGATCGCCACCAAGGCTTGCGCATGTATCGCCGCTTTGAGCGGCAGGGGTTGTCGCAGTGGGCTCGTCGAGCACGGCACCGGACTTTTCTGTGTCTGACATGGGTTTTGTGTAGTTTTATGTAGCTAAGGCACTGGAACCGCAAAAAAGAGCGGCGAGCAGCCATGTATTTAGTGAGGACTTTGGCGGTGCTGCGCGCGCCTCCCGCGCGGGCTCTACGCCAAAGTTAAGCAGCGGAGGGTCGGGGAGCCTCCGCGCCGCTGCAAGCATCAAACAAAAAGCCTCGCGCAGGGGGGCGGCTTCTTTCAGCCTCTGCGGGTTTATGGATAAACTCGAAGAGATCTTTCGGATGCAGGAGGCACTCAACCAGCGGATTGGCGTGACGCTGCCGCCTGCCGATGATGAGGAAAAGACGAGGTGGGTGCTCAACTACACACGCGCCATGCAGCAAGAGACTGCGGAGCTGATCGATAGTGTGCCGTGGAAGTGGTGGGCGAAGTACCAAAAATTCGACGAGCAAAACGCGAAGGTCGAGGTCGTCGATCTGTTCCACTTCCTCGTCTCGCTGGCTCAGACTCTCGGGATGACTGCCGAGGATGTCTACCAAGCGTACCTGAAGAAAAATGCAGTGAACCATCAGCGTCAGGATAGTGGCTACGTCGCGAAGGACGCAGACGACTCGAAGCACATTTAGCGGCTAAAAACGGGAGCGCTGATTAGGATTGGGGCTTCGTGTCGGCGCTCTTTGATAAGTAGCGTTAATATAAGATAAGACCGCTAAAAACCATGCCACACCCTCTAGATTTTTGAGGCGGCTTGTGCTAGGGTCGGCGCCGAATCCCACACTATCTTATGACCCCACAAACACCCGAAAAGGAAATTCCCGTTAAGGGATACTCGGCGACTCAGCCTGTCGTGCTAGATGCCGCTAATGTAAGTGAAGCCGACCTCGCTGCGGCGGCGGAGGCTTTTCATCGTGATGGCTACTTTATCGCTCGCGGAAACTTTTCTCTCGAAGAAGTTGAGGAGATTAACTCAATCTTCGCGAAGATGCATGCCGATGGTGGCGTCCCAGGGTTTTACGAACTGGGCAAGCTGGATGGCTGGCGAGATGAAGATGACAGAACCGAGAACAGAGACCAGGTAGACCCGTTGCGGGTGTGGCCGCGTGTGATGCACGCGCATCGTTTTAACGCAAGGGCCCGGGATTACTTCTTGCACCCCAAGATACGGGTATATGTTGAAAAATTCATGGGCACAGACTCCGTTGGGACCCAAACCATGTATTACTTTAAGCCTCCCGGTGCGCGCGGGCAGGCGATGCACCAAGACAACTTCTATATCTTGGCTTCGCCTGGCACCTGTATGGCTGCGTGGACCGCGTGCGATGATTGCGATGCCGAAAATGGCGGCTTAATGGTCGTTCCCAATTCGCAGAATTCCGACTTGGTCTGTCCGGATACAGCCGATCCCAACCTAAGTTATGCGCCTCATAAGGTGCCGATTCCAAAGGGTCTGAAGCCAATCCCAGCTGACATGAAAGCAGGCGACACGCTCTTTTTTAATGGTAACGTAATCCACGGTTCGGGCCCTAACCGGTCAAAAGACCGTTTCCGTCGCTCATGGATTTGCCACTACGCGAGGGGGGATATCGCCAAGATCTCTGAATACTACGCTCCCGTCGTTACGATGGATGGCCGAGATATCGCGGTTGAATCCGAAAAAAATGGGGGTCCTTGCGGCGGTACTTGGAAAGGGGCAGCGGGGTACTGATCTGTCGGGCTCCTAAAAGCTCCTAGGCCTTAGGGTCTGCTCACATTTGAAACGGGAGCAGGCCTTAGCCAAAAATCTAACAAACCCAAGCCACTCAGTAGAGAGGCTTGGGTTTTTCTATTAGTGTCGAAAGGCTTCCCAACTACGTTTAACTCCGCCCCTTCGGGGCTTATGGCTGCTGCTCTCTATCTCATAATCGACCGTTATGACTCACTGATAACCTGAATAGGGAGATCGTTTTGGCTAATGCTCTCCTCTCGTGAGCGTTCCGAATTTAGCCTTGGTGATTCCT
>NZ_LSZP01000025.1 GCF_001580045.1 Cephaloticoccus capnophilus | reverse complement strand
GACCCTCGCCACGGTTATTTTGCTTTTGGGCGGCATTCAGCTGATGGGCCTCGGCATCATTGGCGAATACCTAGGCCGAACTTATACTGAGGCAAAGCGGCGCCCACACTATCTAATTAGCCGTAAAGTGGGCTTCGAGGAGTGAGTCGAATCAATCACATCAACTCGCTCGCCTTCCTGCCCGCGCTGATCGTGCGAAATAGCACAAGTGTAAGCCCATCGGTGAGATCTATGAAATGCGCTTTGCTTACTATTCTCTATATTTAAGCCTTAAAACAGTTTCGGCGCACCGACAGGTGCGCCGAAAATCAGAGAATCCTAGCCCTTACTCAAAACTCAAAACTCGTAACGAAGCGTAAGTTTTGGGTTAATCGGGGTGCTGACGAAAACTCGACGGAGCTCAGAGCCAGTGATGTAGTCTTTATCCAAGAGATTGTGGATGGATAGCTGCGCCTGCCAGTTTTTGTTAAAACGATAGCTGGCACTCGCTTCGGCGACGATGTAGGAGGGCATCCAGAATACGGGTTGGACTCGCACGGGGTCATAGCCTGCCGGTGGCGACGTCCATCGCCCTTCTGCATCGCCGGCGCGTTCACCGACATAGTTTGCGCCTAGCCCTACTCGGAGCCCGCTCAGTGCGCCTTGGGTGAAGGTATAGGAGGCCCACATTGCTGCAGTCTCTTCGGCAACATTAGGCCCTCTCATGTTTTCATCATCGCGGAACTTGAAGTTAGTGTAGCTACCAATCAGCGAGAAGTTCTCATTTGGTGCCCAAGCGAGTTCGAATTCGACACCCTTAGAGCTGACGCTGGTGTTCACCGCAGGCTTTAGAGGGAAAGGGATGGGGACTCTGTTATTTTCAGGGTTATCTCTCCAAAGGTTCTCTTGTAGAATATCGAAGTAGGTGGCTGTGGCATAGAGTCGGCCATCGAAGAGCCGGAGGCGCAGGCCTCCCTCATGTTGCCGCCCAGGGCGGGTGTGAGCGGGGATTCCCAAGCCCGGGTCACCTCCTACGAGCACCTCTTGTTTCGAGTAACCGTAGAAAACCGAAACCCCAGGTGTCATTTTGTAAACGAAGCCGGCAGATGGGAGCGTCGCCTCTGCTCTACTGTCGATACGCACTCCTGTCTGGTTGTTATAAACATTGGAAGCGTAGCGGTTTTGCGAAAGGCTGCCGCTGAGCACGAGGCGGTCGTCGAAGAGGTTAATTACCTCATAAATATAGACCTGGTTACCACGATGGCGGTCCGACGAGTTGAAGTGCCAGTCGATATCGGGATCAAACGCATAAGCCGGCGGCGTATAGTTATTCGCAAAATCGTAGTAGATCCCATCGTCCGCATAATTTGTTTGCCGAAAGTGTTGGCTGATGTAGTTAAATGCATAGCCGGCGACCGTTTGCGATTTCCAATTGGCCGCTGTATGTTCGTAGACGAAGTCGTTTTGGAAATTCCCCCTCATACGTACTGGCCATTCTTTAAGGCCGCCAAGTTTGTATGTGGGGTTGTCGTTAAAGGTGCCGTCCCAATACCATTCACCGGTGATAGGGTTGAGCTGGATGGGGTCTACCACTACTCCTGTTTGCCCGAGGTAGGGAGCACTCGACCCGAGGAAGTTTGAGCGCACGTCCGACTCGACCCAGTTTCCCGCGACTCGCATCGAGAGTTTGTCGGTAATCTGAGCCGAAAGTTGAAAGCGGGTGTTATGCGATTTTTGGTGGGCGGTGATATTGCGCCCTACGTGTTGGAAATCGCGTGGCAGGCCTTCTGACAGATGAATGTTGTTACGACCTACAGCATAAAGGGAAAGCGGGGCCCTGCCCGCAGCAAGAATGTCCGCCTTTTGCACTTGAAACTGGAGGGTGAACTCAGTCGTTGGGCTAAGCCGGTAGGTAAACATTGGCATCGCCGTGGTGTTTTGGTGAAACACCCTCTGTCCGTAGTCGTCGGCGTCGGTGAAGGCCCCGACCACGCGCACCGCGAGCTTATCGTTGACCACATAATTAGCATCGAGCTCGGCTCGGTTAGAATCGTAGCGGCCGACTTGGTAGGACAGATAGCCCTTGTTTGTGAACAGAGGCTTCTTGGAGATGTTGTTAACGACACCTCCGGGAAGACCTTGTGGGGCGAGGATCGCATTAGGGCCTTTTACAAACTCAATCCGCTCGACGATAATCGGATCTTGGTTCGCTAGGCTGAACTGGGCGAAGCCATCTAGGGTCAAGTCATAGTCGGAGAAGCCACGAACGTTCATTACGTCCATCAGCAACGGGAACCCACCCTGGTTGCTGAGGCCTGCCACATATTTGATCGCATCGGTGAGGCGAGCTGTGCCGATGTCCTGCATAAACTCGCTAGTGACGACCGAGATGCTCTGGGTAGAGTCCATCAGGTTCATCCGAACGCGGGTGCCTGAACTGGCTTCGGCTGCTTGGTAACGGCCTATATCTGCGCTCTCGCTTACGGAAAAGGGGGAGAGCCGGACGATTTCTTCGTCGTTTTGGGCTGGGGTTTGCTGGGCGTAGGTAGCGACAGCCAAGCTTAGCATCAATACCGATGCAGCTGCTAGCCTACCTTTTTTGGTGGAGGGAGGGGATACGTACTTCATATTTTAGGGGTTTGGGTGGAGGTTTACCGCCGGTGGGCGGCGAACGGAAAACCGAAAGCGGGGCGAAAGCGACGACGCGGTCGACCTAGGGGAGGGACACGCGGACTTGGTGTGGGGTAAAGGGCGAAATTTGAGGCAAGTGCGTTAGTAAAACAGTAAAAGCTATAAATAATAGTGCGGTCCTGCGTTTTGCTCGCTAGGGAGGGGCTTGGACTCTAGCTCTCACCTATAAATACATTTCGATCTACGAGTTTTTGGAGTGCCTCTTGGGACTTTTTGAGGAGTCGGAGGGCTTCAATAGCGAGAGGTTCGACTTCATAAATACTGTATTGTTCGGCGTAGGTGCGCAGAGCCATCATTGCGTTAACCAGTTCAGAATAAGCCAAGTTTTGATAGGGAGAAACCGGAGATTGAGGCATATGGGGGATCTGCTCAATGAAAAGCGTGCCTGTCTGTTGCCCTCCGCAAAACGGATCGGGTTCGTGATAAAAGGGAGCGTCCCAGTTTTCTTTTAAAGGAGTAATCATACCGGCCACGCGGTAAAGGTATTCGGCGACTTCTATGGAGGTGTAGAGGTTTTTAGCCATTTCCCAAGCAGTTTCGATATGTAAACTATGCTTGTTGATAGAGATCATCGTACTGCCGGACGTGCTGGTGCGGCGGCCTCCGGGCTCAAACGCAGGGATAGGAATAAACTTTAGTTTTCCTTCGATCTGGGGGTTTTCCCTTTTCCACTGGGCAAGCATCCAGTTGGTGATTATTGTCCCTACGACGAATCCATCGAGCCGTTGTTTGTGTCCAGTAGAAGTATGAAGAGCGACATCGGTTGCTACGCGTTTTGGTCCGGTAATCCATGTAGTGAGCGTCGCAAGAGTACGGGCATTTTGCGCATTGGCAAAGGAAGGGTTACCGTCTTTGTCAAAAAGCACTCCGTCATTTTGTAGAACGAGCATGCGGATTGCCTCAATGCTAACTTCTCCGAGACTCAATAAGTAGCGATCCGGGCGGCCGTCGCCGTCCAAATCGGTCATCAGCGGCCGCATGACGCGGAAATAGTCGTCCCAAGTCTCGATTTGCGCAATGGCTTCGTCACTTATTCCGGCCGCTTCGGCTAGATCGGAGCGATAAGCCAACAGGGCGGGCGCCGCAGTAATCGGAAGTCCAAAATGGTGTCCGCGATGAGTGTGCTGCAGAAGCGTAGTCCGGTCATACTGCTCGTACAATCCCTCTTCGTGAAGGCGATCAGTGATATCTAGGAAGCCGATTTGATCAAGGGGGCCGTGGTATACCCTAGGATATATCCCTTCGTGTGTTTCCAACAGATCGGCGACCGGTGTGCCCGAGAGAAAGCCAGAAATCATCCGGTGCTCAATCACATTGGGATGTAGCATCGTCATCGTGAAGCGACTTTCCGGCGGATGCTCCTCATTCCAATGTGCGATCGGCTCGATATAGGCGTCGCGATGCGGAGTCGCAAAAACCCAAAAAGTGATGCCATCGGGCTCTCTGTAAGGGATCAGTGCTACGAGAACGGCACTTGCAATCGCAAGGCAGAAAATGACAGCAGATCCGGGGGACAATCTCATGGGGAAATGCTAGGGGTTGGAGGGGGCTGTGATGGGGAGGGGGAACGACTAAATGGGGAGAAAGACGGGGGGCGCACGAGCAGGGCAAGAAATGAGAGGTATGGCAATAAAATAAGAGGATTTACCTAAAATCTGCCCCGTCTAGTTTTTTTCAAAACGGGCAATTTATTGACGTATAGGTAGAAATAGCGTTTCGGGCGCAGGTTTATTTATGCCAAAAGTCAGGCCTGCGGCGGTTGCTGAGCGAGGTGGCGGTTCCGGAATGCTGTAAGGAATTACCCGCAGAAAGCATGGCTACCCAATACCGAAGTCGCAGCGGACTTAGGGCAAAGGGGCAGCGGTATCCTGCTTTTGATGTCATAAAATAGGCAAGCTCTTGATTGGCAGGAAAGTAGCTGCCAGCTTCCTAGTATTATTTTAATCTATATATGAAAACCAACGAGTCAGATTATCCCGAGTCCTTATATTCAAGTCGGGGCGTACTCACGAAGGCGTGGTGGACGCGCGTGGTGGGACGGTTCATGAGGCTGCTTCTACTTGCTCTTGCGGTATGTGCACTGTGGTTGACTATTGAGGATCGTTGGGGGAATAACTTTCTAGTTCCGACGCGTTATATTGGTGATTCTCATTATATATTGGCAATGATGAAACTCGCCAAAGAAGGCGATCTAGGTCTGTTTACTCATATCACGACAGAGTCGCTAGGGGCTCCATTCATCGGCCAGCTAAATGACTTTCCCGAGGCGGAGCGAGCCATTGTGTGGCTCGGTGGGCAGATCGCTAGGGTAATTGGACTTATGCCCGCCGCGAATGCGATGCTGATACTCTCCTGTATAGTCGCGGCCTTTTCTTTTTACTTTGCTGCTAGACTGTGGAAGATCTCACGACTATCCGCGTGGGGCTTCGCCCTCGTTTATGCTTTTTCCCCTCATAATCTACGTTCGCTTGATAGCTTGGGGATAATATTTACAGGGCTCCTCCCGCTTCAGTTCTATTGTCTGTGGTATATCGCGACCGTTGAGAAGGTATCTTGGGGCTCTTTCCGTTTTAGGCTAACTTTGGTTATGGGCTTACTGAGTGGATTGTTAAATATTTATTGGGTGTTCTTTTTTCTGAACCTGTACGCGCTTGCTCTGTTATGTCGGATTTTTAAGGGGAGGAAAAACTTCATCGCGTCTCTAGCTCCTATTGTAGCTACCTGTCTGATGGTCGGGGCACTACTGGGGAGCTTTATTGTCTATAAGTTGAGTTACGGAGAGAACCCGGCGGCCCTAGTTAGGTCTTATTGGGGAATAGACCGAGCAGCACTTAAACCTATAGAACTTTTTATCCCTAGTTGGGGAACTTACCTAGAGATGTTTTCAGGTTTCTTCTCGAGATACTATGATGGAGGTAAGCTGGGTACCGGGGAAGAGTGGTGGGGTACTTATATTGGGCTCCTTCCTATGGCGGGCCTGTTGCTTTTGTTTTTTAAGGGAATTCAGCGCCAAGTGAATAAACGTGCGCCCTCACTCCCGTTTCTCGCTGCGTGTTGGGTTATTGCCTACGCCAGCTTTGGAGGAATTAATGCTATTTTTAGTTTAATATTAGATTTTTACGACATACGGGCAACGAGTCGCTATTTTGTGGGAATCGCGACTATCGGGCTGATTTACTTTGTCTTTGTGATTAATCGATTGATGCGGAACTGGTCGTTTGCTACCAAGTTCAGCGTTTTGGGGGGACTGGCTTTGCTGGCTATTATGGACCAATCCTTCCATAGTTATTTTTACCCTCGTTATAATAAACCCACTCATGTGATGAAAGAGCTAGTCATGGCCGATAGAGACTTAGCATTAAGGCTGGAAGACAACTTAGAGGCTGGAGCTATGATCTACATATTGCCTGTCCTAGATTTCCCTGAGCCCCTTGAGGGGCGCGGGGCTTATAAGATTAACTTTTTTATCTATGACCCAATACGCCCTTTCCTTTACTCCACTAAGCTTCGTTATTCCTATGGGAGTAATAAGGGGCGACAGGGGGCAGACTGGCAGCTTGATGTGCAAGATTTACCCCCTAGAGAAATGGCTGCTACTTTGGAGTCCTACGGGTTTTCTGGGATTTTGTTTAATCGAAAGGACTGCGCCGATCGTGGCGCGCAATTGCTAGCAGAGCTTGGCGAGGCCGGTTGGCCTGCCGAGTTTGAGCAGGGAGTAAATAATGAGTGGGTTTTCATACGGCTATCCCCCGCAGCAAACCCTGTCCTCCCGACACTCACTCCTTACGCACTCGCCTCAAGGAAGTAACTCTCGTACGCAGTCACTTTACAGCTCTGAAAAAAATGCGGCGCACCAAAGGGTGCGCCGCATAGGAAACAAGTTAACTATAAAACCCACTTAAAACTCGTAGCGGAGAGTGAGTTTCGGATTAATGGGTGTGCTTAAATAAAGAGTGCGATTAGTACTCGACCTGATGTAGTCTTTATCTAGGAGGTTCTTGACGACGAGTTGTGCCTTCCAGTGCTTGTTGAAGCGGTAAGTCGCATTGGCCTCGACCTCGGTATAAGAAGGGACCCAGAATATAGGCTGGTAGCGAACGGGTGGGAGGCCTGAGCCCTGAGGCGGGGTTGTATACAGGCCCATAGTATCGCCGGGACGTTCGTCGACGTAGTTGGCCCCGATTCCGAAGGATAGGCCACGCAGCGCGCCTGTTTCGGAGAAGGTGTAGCTGCCCCAGATTCCGGCCATTCTCTCGGCGACATGCGCGTAGCGCCTATTTTCCTGGTCGCGATTTTTAAATTCGGTGTAACTGCCGATTACCGAGATGTTTTTGGTGGGCGACCATGCGAATTCAAACTCGAAGCCCTTCGAGGTGCGATTGCTATTTATCCCGGGCTGTTTAGGCGCAGTCGGGTCAACCCAGTTCGCGGCGTTCGCTTCCCAGATTCCATCTTGTTTGATATCGAAGTAGGCAAAGGTCGTGTAGAGTCGGCCATCGAAGAGCCGGAGGCGGAGGCCGCCCTCGTGTTGACGGCTGGGGCTCGTGTGGGCAGGAATAAGGTCATTCGGTCTGGCTATGCCCAAGATCTCTTGTTCGGAATAGCCGTAATAGAGAGAGATCTCCGGGGTAAGTTTGTAAACGATACCGCCAGAAGCTAGCGTTGCTTCGGCCCTTTCCTCGTTGCTGGTACCACTTAAGTTGTTAGTCCCACCGCTGAAGTAACGATTC
>NZ_LSZP01000024.1 GCF_001580045.1 Cephaloticoccus capnophilus | reverse complement strand
ACTGAGTGCCAGCCGGTCATCAAAGAGGTTGAGTACTTGGTAGAGGTAGACTTGGTGGCTGCGATTGCGCAGCGAATTGTGGGCTACCCAATCGGGCTCGACTGTGTAGGAAACAGGGGTGAAGCTGCTGTCAGTCAAGTCGAAGAGGTTCGAGCCATTAACGGGCACAGCGAACGCATTTTTATAGCCTCCACTCGAGCTTATATAATTAACTGCGAAGCCGGCGACGGTTTGCGACTTCCAGCCTTGGCCTAAGTGCTCGAAGACGAAGTCGTTTTGCAGGTTTGCGTTGTGACGGTCAGTCAAATCTTTAGCCCCGGAAGGGATGAAGAGCGGGTCGTCAAGGCGGGTGACCCCATCCCACTCCCACTCGCCAGTGATGAGGTTGACCTCGATTGGCTGGGGAATTGGGTTACCATTTGCATCACGGGGGAGGCCGGGATGAATTTCGCTTGAGTGAGAAGCCGACTGAGCCCACTTGCCGGCCAGTCGCATAGAGAGTTTGTCGGTAATTTGAGAAGTGAGGAAAAACTGTGCCCTTTGGCCGCTCTCGTGGCGGTTATCGTTACGGTTTGCCAGTGCGAAGTCGCGCGAGAGCCCTTCCATAATATGGACGTTGCTGCGGCCCAATGCATAGAAAGACGCGGGAGTGTTCGTCATCGTTGCCGTCGCATTGTAAACCATAACTTGTGCCGTAAGCTCGGTGGTCGGGCTGATCCGATAGGTGAGCATCGGCATTACCGTAAGATTTTGGGAATACTTTTCCTTTGCATACCGATCGGCATCGGTGAAGGCCCCGACCACGCGCAAGGCGAGCTTGTCGTTTACAACATAGTTCCCATCGATTTCGGCGCGATTGGAGTCGTAGCGGCCGACTTGATAGGAGACGGAACTACTATTTTTAAAAAGCGGGCGTTTAGTCACGTTGTTGACCAGGCCTCCCGGTAGTCCTTGAGGGGCAATAATAGCATTGGGACCTTTTACGACCTCGATGCGCTCAATAATGATTGGATCGAGGTTGATGAGGCTGGTTTGGCCAAAGCCATCGACGGTTACCATTTCCCAGTTTTGGAAGCCACGGATACTCATGATGTCCAAGATGTCGGGGTTGTTGCTGCCCCCGATTCCCGCGACATATTTGACTGCATCCATCAATTGGGCGGTGCCGATGTCATTGAGGAATTCGTTAGTGAGGACGGAGATGCTTTGTGTCGAGTCCATCAAGTCCATCCGAATCCGACTGCCCGAGCTGGCTTGGGCGGCTTGGTAACGGCCCATATTTGCGCTCTCTTGGATTGCGAAGGGCGAGAGTCGGACGATGTCCTCGTCGCTTTGGTCTGAGGTTTGCTGGGCGTAGGCTGCGAGGCCAAGCATCGACAAGGATGCGAATACACGTACCGAGAGTACGCTACTTTTTAGGCGGGGAAGCATAGGTTGTGTAGGTGAGGTTAGAAGAAACAGCTTGCTACAAACGGGCAGCAAACTGAGGCTTATGGAGCTGATTGCACTGCTCCAAAAGAGGGAAGCTGTTAAGGGGATAGGGGGTAGCTAGGGACGGAAAAAAGGGTCCACTGTGCAAAATCTACGTAGTGCGACAATAAGAAAATGCACTTAAATTTAAGCCCCCCTTTTCTCGGGGCAGCCGGGCGAAGTGGCTGGGCTCCGTCTTTTTTGAGGGGGGAGCGTTTGCGTCAGCACTCATCAGGTTAGCGAATGCGAGGGGAGTTCCGTCTTAAACGCGGCTTATTTTGCAAAAACACTGCGCAGGAATTGCTGTAGCTAATATTAGTGATTGGGGATTAGGGGATTTTATGCTGCGCTACAGCTCGACTCGCTATGCAAATTGAGAATTTCAAAATCTTCGCCGACCTAGTCGAAACGAAGAGCTTTTCTAAGTCAGCAAAGCTCAACGGGATCACGCAGTCGGCGGTCAGTCAGCAAGCGCGTGCGATGGAGCGGCATTTTAAATCGCTGCTAATCGACCGTAGCCAAAAGCAGTTCCAACTGACACGCGAGGGCCAGCAGGTTTATGAGTCGGCCAAGGACATCCTCCATACCTACGAAAAGCTGCTAAGTGAGCTTCAAGAGCTGAAGAAGGTCATCAGCGGCACGATCCGGATCTCGACCATTTACTCCATCGGGCTGCACGAGCTGCCGCCCTACATTAAGAAGTTCCTGCAGGACTACCCCTCGGTCAACGTGCGCGTGGAGTATCGCCGCTCGAACCTCGTCTATGAGGACATTTTGCATAACTCAGTGGACTTCGGCCTCGTCGCCTTCCCGGTAAAAACCCGCCAAATCGAAATCCTGCCCTTCCGCGAGGATAAGCTGATGCTCATCACGCACCCGACGCATCCACTCTCTCGCCGTGTCGATGTGGAGCTCAAGGACTTGGTCGGGCAACGCTTCATCGGTTTTGACCCCGACATTCCCACACGCAAGGCGGTCGATATGATTTTCCGCGACCACCGCATCGAGCTCGATCCGATCATGGAGTTCGACAACATCGAGACGGTGAAGCGAGCCGTCGAGATCGACCACGGCATCGCGATCGTGCCTTACGCGACGGTCATGCAGGAGGTAAAGCAAGGCTCGCTGGCGGCCGTGCCTTTCCGCGAGGAAAACTTCACGCGTCCGCTCGCGATTCTGCACCGCAAAGGCCGTGTGCTGACGCCCGCCATGCGCAAATTCATCGAGACGCTCGGGCACAATCTCCCCACTTGATCTAGGCGGTGCGTAGATTGCCCCGCTTCGGGCTTGTCGGCGCGGGCGTTTCGTCTCCACTTCTCGGACTTATGGAAAAGAAGTCCCCTTGGTTCCGTTTCCGCGTCGTCGCTTACGTCGTGATTGCTGCGATCTTCGCTTTTTTGGCCTACTCGCCTAACAAGAGCGAAGCCGAGGAAGCCGCCTCCGCATCGTCCGCCGCGCAGTTGTCATTCCTCGGCACTGCTCCCGAATGGGAGCTCGTCGACTTGGAGGGTGCGCCAATCAGTGCGGCCTCTCTCAAGGGCAAGGTCGTTGTGGTGGACTTTTGGGCGACTTGGTGTCCGCCCTGTGTGAAGGAAATCCCGGGCTACGTGTCGCTGCAACAGCAGTATGGAAGCGACGATCTCGTCATCGTGGGCGTGTCGCTCGACCGAGGAAAAGACAGCGAAGCCAAAGTCCGCACCTTTGCCGCCAAGCACCAAATCAACTACCCGCTCGTGATGGGCGATGGCGACATCGTCGATGCCTTTGCTTCGGTTGCGGGCCCGATCCAAGCGATTCCCACGACCTTCCTTATCGACCGCGAGGGCAACGTGGTGCACCACAAGGTCGGCTCAATGGAGACGGCAGACTACGAGCAACTTATCCGCGCTGCACTGAACTAAGGCGCGTGCCGCCTCAGCTCTCTTTTCTCGCGCCTGTGCGGACGGAGCAGTCGAAAATCGTTTTCGAGGACGCGTCGCTCGTCGCCATCGATAAACCGAGTGGCGAGTTGGCTGCTCTGGTGGCCGACGGGCTAAGGCGAGTCCACAATCCCGATCCGGCGGCAAGTGGCTTACTCGTCTTTGCAAAGACGAAGCGCGCACTGGATTTTTTGAGCGGGCAGTTTCAGTCAAAATCGGTCGAGCAGATCTACCATGCGTTTTGCGTCGTGCTGCCCGAGCCCGCCGACCGGCCCCGATGCGCGACGAGTGGCGGCGACACGCACATGAGCCTTGGCGGTCTTGACCCCAGTGCTGGCGTGCCCGCCGAGTTTGCGATTGATTGGTGGATTGGGAGCGACCGTGAGGCCCCGGGCCGGATGCGTGCCTTTCGGCGCAATGGCGGTGAGCCCGCGCTTAGCGAGTTTCGTGTGCTGGAGCGTTTTGGCCGCTTTGCATTTTTGGAGTGTCGCCCGCGCAGTAATCGCCGCCATCAACTCCGCGTCCACCTCGCTGCCGCCGGGCTGCCGGTCTTAAACGATCCGACTTATGGCCTTCTCGACGAACGGCTCCTGCTCTCGGATTTTAAGCGCGGTTACAAAGGCGTAAAAGGCAGCGAAGCGGAGCGGCCTATGATTACGCAAGTCGCGCTCCATGTGAGCGGGCTGACCTTGAGGCATCCTGACTCGGGCGAGGCGTTGACGCTGCACGCCTCGCTGCCCAAGCCCTTCGAGGTCGCGCTGCGAAACCTGAAAAAATATCGGGGGAGCCTGACGCGCTGCCAACGATCAGCTCGCCCAATGAACGCGTTCGCGACTCCGCGGTTATTTTAGCTGGCCCTCGCCGCTAGGCGGGGAAGCGAGTGTGGCGTCTTGCGTTGTTCCCGCGAGGTCAACGGCTGGGGCGACTGGTCCCTGAGCGGTGGCGACGGCGATTGCCGCTGCGGTGGGGACGACGCGGCGCAGCGTGGAGGAGGGCAGGACGGCTTGCGCGGCTTTTTCGGCGGCCTCGACCGAGTCGTGGTGATCGTTGCGTGCGCCTTCCTCAAGGACGCTCTGCGGCACGGGTTTTAGCCCGTGAATGAAGCCGGTGTAAGAGAGCAGCTTGAGTAGGTAATAGGTCGGGTCGATCTCCCACCAATAAAACCCGTTTCGCGTGGAGGCTTGGTAGCGGTGGTGGTTGTTGTGCCAGCCTTCGCCGAGTGTGATGACGGCGAGGATCGCGCTGTTGCGCGAGTCGTCGCTGGTTTTGAAGCGGCGACGCCCGATGATGTGTGCCATCGAGTTGATGCAGCCGGTGCCGTGAAACAGGAAGGTCGTGCTAATGAAGAAGCCCCAGACGAGCATTTGGGGGCCATTTGTGCCGAGTTGCGGCGCGGCGTGCGCGAGCAGCGCACCGAGTCCGTAAGTCGCGGCGGCGTAGAGTGCCGGCACGACGAGGTCGAAGCGGTTGAGCCACACGAGCTCGGGGAATTTCGCCAAGTCCTTGATCTTGCTGTAGTCGGTCGGGAAATTGCGACGGCTGGTAATCCAGCCGATGTGCGACCACAGAAAGCCGTGCTGATGCGGCGAGTGCACGTCCTCCGGCTCGTCGCTGTGCTGGTGGTGGTGGCGGTGGTGGTAGGCCCACCAGAGCGAGCCGCGTTGCACAGTGGTTCCTGCAAAGACCGCCAACAGGAACTGCCCGAAGCGCGAGGTTTTGTAGGTTTTGTGCGAGAAATAGCGGTGGTGCACGCCAGTGACCGCAAACATGCGAATGAAGTAGAGTGCGATCGCAGCGTAGATAGCGAAGGCACTCACGCCGACCCAGATCACGCCGAGGCAGCCGAGGTGCAAAAATACAAAAGGCATCACGCGCACCCAGTCGACGCGGTCGGGCTCGGCCCGCATCTTTTCTGCGCCTTCAGGACAATAGTCGGAATCAAACCATTGGACAAACGCCGTGGCCGCGCGGCGAAGGAGGGAGGCTGTGGCGCGTGCGGGCTGCTCTTTGGCGGGCGTCTGCACAGCAGGGGGAAGCGTGGGTTCGGGCATGAGTTCGAGAAACGTAACTACGGAGCACGCGGGAACTTGTTCGGATACGCAAGACCCCATCCGCTGCAGATAATACGTGGCTGCTGCGCAGATTTTGCTAGGGGCACTCTTTCCACTACGCGTGGGGCGGTGGCATGCTGCCACTCCCATTTAAATCGCGATTTGGTTCGGAGGCTTTGCCTCCCGAACACAAATCGCGATTTTGAAATAGAGCCTTCCCTGTCGCAACGCGACAGGGGGGAATGCTTTCAAATTTGGGAATTGGTTTCGTCGCGAAGCGACGAGGCCAATTCCCAAATTAAATGGAAGCGGTCACTGACCGCCGCTCCACGCGTAGTGGAAAAAAGCGCAGCGGTGCGGCGCGCGTTTGAAGTGGGAACGGGCCCTAAATGACCCAGTGGAGAGTCTCGGCGGTTTCTACAAATTGGTCCTGTGCGTTACGTGAGCGCACGATGAGGTTTTCGCCCTTGTAGTAGGCGACTGAGTCGGCAGGCACCGAGTTCATAATCCACACATTCGAGCCGATGATTGAGTTTTGGCCGATGTGCGTCTCACCGCCGAGGATGGTCGCATGGGCGTAGATGGTTACGTGGTCGCCGATGTCGGGGTGGCGCTTGATCCCTTTTACGGGGTTGCCGTCTAGGTCGACCTCGAAGGACTTCGCGCCGAGCGTTACGCCTTGGTAGAGTTTTACGTGGTTGCCGATGCGTGCGGTCTCACCGATGACGACGCCCGTGCCGTGGTCGATGAAGAAGTGCGTGCCAATTTGCGCGCCAGGGTGGATGTCGGTACCCGTGCGTTCGTGCCCAAACTCGGTAAGCATGCGTGGTAAGAGCGGCACGGCTTGTTTGTGGAGTAGGTGAGCAAAGCGTTGGAGTGAGATCGATAGGACGCAGGGGTAGGCGAGGATGATTTCCTCGACGTTGTGTGCGGCGGGGTCGCCGTGGTAGGCGGCGACGACGTCGGTTTGCACGATGCGGCGCAGCTCAGGCAGGGCTTTGAGCACCTCGGCGACACGTTGCTCGGCCTTTTGCTCCGCTTCGTTTTCGTTGGCGAAGCGCAGGCACTTCACCACATCGCCGACGAGTCGCGCATGAATCCGCCCGAGCAGTCGGCGCACATGCTGGGGGACTTGCTCTTTCGTAAGCCCGGCTTCCTCGAAGTACCCGGGGAAAAGTAGGTGCATGACATCGACGGCGAGCGAGTTGACCGAGTCCTGCGCGGGGAGGTTTACGCCGTCGAGGTGGTTGATGCCGCCGTCGCGCTGGTAGGAGGCCAGCAGTGCGTCTTGGATTGGGTCGAGATTCATGGAGGAGGACCGCCGACTGTGCGCAGCCTCTGCGCAAAAACAAGGAGCGGGTTTTGGCTCATTTCGTAACTAGGAGCGAAACCGGGGGCGAAAAAAAAACGGCGCACCCGTTTGGGCGCGCCGTTTGAGATAAAGGTGTAAACCGTAGTTTGTGTGATGCGTGTAGTGCTTACTGCTTACGAGGCGACTTCGAGCCGAGCCTTTTCGGCGAGTGCGGTCGAGAGGTAGCGCTCGCCGAAGCTCGCGGCTACGGTGACTATGGTCTTACCCGCAAACTCGGGCCGCTTGGCGACTTGGATTGCGGCCCAGATATTGCCGCCGGTCGAAATGCCGCCGAGGATGCCGTCGAGCAGTGCGGTTTGGCGTGCGGTTTCGAGCGCATCTTCATTACTGACTTGGATGATGTCGTCGATGATTGCGGTGTTGAGGTTTTTCGGGATGAAGCCTGCGCCGATGCCTTGGATTTTGTGAGGCCCAGGTTTGCCGCCGGAGATGACCGGGCTGGCGCTCGGCTCGACTGCGAAGGTCTTCACGTCGGGCTTGCGCGCCTTTATGACTTCCGAAACGCCGGTGATGGTGCCGCCTGTGCCCACGCCTGCGACGAAGGCGTCAATCTTACCTCCGGTGGCCGCCCAAATCTCCTCGGCGGTGGTGCGGCGGTGGATTTCGGGATTGGCGGGGTTTTCAAATTGCTGGGGCATGAAGCCGCGTTTGCCGTGCTCGGCGAGGAGCTCGCCCGCGCGATTGATGGCGCCTTTCATTCCCTCCGCTCCGGGCGTCAGAACGATCTCGGCCCCGAGCATGCGCAGGAGCATCCGGCGCTCTTGAGACATCGTTTCGGGCATTGTGAGGATGAGTTTGTAGCCGCGTGCCGCGCAGACGAACGCGAGCGCGATTCCCGTGTTGCCGGAGGTGGGCTCGATAATGACGGAGTCGGGCTGGATTTTCCCATCGCGCTCGGCGGCCTCAATCATCGCCCGCCCGATGCGGTCTTTTACGCTGGCGAGGGGGTTAAAGAATTCCGTTTTTACGTAAATGTCGGCCGCGAGCCCAGCCGCGCTGCGGTTGAGCTTGACCAAGGGGGTATTGCCAATGGTGGAGACGATGTCGTTAAAGATTAGTGAGGACATAAGGTTTCTAATGAATTGTGGATTTTGGCGAGAGTCAAGTGAAGTTGCGCAGAGAGGAGGGAGGCTGAGGCGGCTCCGCGCCTTCTGTTAGATATGATACATGTCGGCGGTTTCCTTGATGACAAAGGTATCGAGGGTATGGGCGCGGGCTTGGGTGTGGAGCGTTTCGCGTAGGGTGAGCCAGATCTCCTTAACGCGTGGGCCACTGCGGCCTTTGTGGTTGCCGCTCAGTTCCAGCAGGTCGCCGTCAATCGCTACCATAACATCGTAGAGCGAGATTTGGTCGGCGGGGCGGGCCAAGGCATAGCCGCCTTGGATGCCGCGTTTACTGATGATGAGCCCTGCGTTGCGCAATTCGCTGAGGATCTGGGCGAGGAAGTTGGCGGGGACGGCCTCGGTTTTCGCCAAATGGTCGATTTGCGCGAGTTCTCCGCTGCCTTGGAGCCGCGCCATCTCAGCGAGCACACGACAGGCATAGTCTACTTTGACCGAAATCTTCACTAACTGAGTGAAGAAGGGGAGACTCCCGTGGGCGTGCAATCCTTATTATGTGAAGAACTCCGACCCTGCGGTCGGAGCTTCTCCTCCACAAGCTAGAGGAGCCTTCGGCTCCCTATGACGATGACCTCGCTTGACCTCGCCGTGAACGGCGAGGTGCGCGCTTTGGTTAGTGGTCAAAATGGGGTCGATTTCTACGAGGTTGACGCTGCGAGGTGGCCCGCTGAGCTTTTGCGCAGAACCTCAAATTCAATACTTAATCCCAATACATAACATGGCTGAAACGACCTACGACTTGGTGGTGATTGGCGGAGGCCCGGCGGGCTACGCAGCGGCTATTCGGGCCGGACAGCTCGGCAAAAAGGTAGCCTGCATCGAGGCCGAGCGGGCGGGCGGCACTTGCCTTAACTGGGGCTGTATCCCCACCAAGGCCTTGCTCAAGAGTGCCGAGTTGTACGCCAAGATGCAGAAGTCCGAGGTTTATGGACTGCGTGCTGAGGGGCTGTCCTTTGACTTTGCGAAAGTGGTTGAGCGTTCGCGCGGCGTCTCCGCCCAAATGGCCAAGGGCATCGAGTTTTTGTTTAAGAAAAACAAAGTCGAGTACCTCGTAGGGCGGGGCCAAGTGAGTGCCCCTGGTATGGTCTCCGTGGTCGAAGGCGAGAGAAAGGGCGAGTTTCTGCGGACAAAGAACATCTTGCTTGCGACGGGTTGCCAGATGCGCCGGATCCCCGGGCTCGATTACGATGGCGAGCGCGTCATGACCTCGCGCGAAGCACTGGCGGCTACGCGGCTGCCCAAGTCGGTGGTCATCGTCGGTGCGGGTGCGATCGGCGTGGAGTTTGCTTACTTTTACAACGCCTTCGGCGCGCAGGTGACGCTTGTCGAAATGCTCCCGCAAGTGCTGCCCGTTGAGGACGAGGAGATCGCGCGCCAGCTCCATCGCTCGTTCGAGAAACTCGGCATCGCCGTCCACACAAACACCAAGTGCGAAAACTTCCGTGTCGGCAAAAACTCCGTCACGCTCGACCTGGTGAGTGGCGATAAGACGAGCGCACTCGAGGCCGAGGTGCTCCTTTCGGCAATCGGTGTCGTGCCCAATCTCGATGGGGCACTGGCGCCGAGCGTGAAGCCCGAGCTCGAACGCGGTTACCTAAAAGTCGGCGACGATTACCAAACCAGCGTTAAAGGCGTTTACGCGGCGGGCGACATTATCGGTCCGCCTTGGCTCGCGCATGTGGCGACTTTCGAGGCGGTGAGCGCGGTTAACGGAATGTTCGGCCACGGCACGCCGCACCGTGTGCGCAACTTTCCTGGTTGCACCTATTGCCAGCCGCAAGTGGCGAGCATCGGGCTCACCGAAAAAGCCGCCAAGGAGAAGGGCCTCTCTTACAAGGTCGGTAAATTCCCCTTCACGGCCTCCGGAAAGGCGGTCGCCTCGGCAGAGAGCGAGGGCTTTGTGAAAATTATTACCGATACGAAAACGGGCGAGATTTACGGCGCGCACATTATCGGTTCCGAGGCCACCGAGCTTATCGCTGAGTACGGCTTGGCGATTGAGATGGAGGCGACCGTCGAAGACGTGCACCGCACGATTCACGCGCATCCGACCCTGAGCGAAGCCCTGATGGAAGCGGCCGCCGCCTCACTCGGCGAAGCCATCCATATCTAAAGTCGTGCCCTTGGGCATTTACCTCGCGGCCCGCTGAGGCTCGCAACCGGATCTCCCTGCTAACGCAGGGGCCGGTTAGGGCGAAGTCTCAGTAAGCTTCGCCCTGCCGAGGCGACGCGCGGATAAAGTTGATGACGCCTCCGATGGGCGGCCTGCCGAACAAAGCGCGTCGGCAGCCGGTTAAATCACCCAGTCGCCGTCTTCGTCGGGGCGGACGATTGCCTTGGGCGGCAGGAGCATGCCGGCGGCCAAGGTCGCGTGAGTCGCTGGGTCGATCAGGATGAAGGCTCCCGTTTGGCGATTGGTTTTGTAGCCGTCGTAAACGAGGGGCGTCGCCGTGCGCAGTCGGATTTCGCCGAGGTCGTTGAGGCCGAGCCCATCGGGTGCCTCACCGGGTTCGAGGCTGGTGATGTCGATGCGGTGGGTGATCGCGCTGACGATTGCTTGGGTGGTGAGCGAGGTGTGTTTGAGTAAAAGTTTGCGTCCGGCGGTGAGGGCGCGCGGGTGCATCCAGCAGATTTTTGCGGCGAGTTCGGTGCCTGCGCCGGGGAGATCTTCGAGGCCGACGATCATTTGGCCGCGGCTGATGTCGATGTCGTGCTCTAGGAGTAGCGTGACGGATTGCGGGCAAAAGGCTTCTTCGAGCTCGCCGTCATGGGTGTGGATGGCGCGCACGCGTGTGGTGATGCCGCTGGGCAAGACGACGACTTGTTGTCCGCGCCGGACGAGGCCGCCCGCGAGTTGGCCGCTGACTCCGCGAAAGTCGTGCAGCGCGGGGTCGTCGGGCCGGTTGGGCCGGTTAACCCATTGCACGGGGAGGCGCAGGCCTTGGAGGTTGCGGTCGCTGGCGATGTGCACGGTTTCCAAATGGCCGAGCAGGCTGGGGCCGGTATACCAAGGCGTCTTGTCGGAGAGGCTGACGACGTTGTCGCCGCTGAGCGCGCTGATGGGGATGAACTTGACGTCTTGGATATCGAGCCGTGGGAGGAATTTCTCGAAGTCGGCGCGGATTTCCTCAAAGCGCTCCTGCGACCAGCCGACTAGGTCCATTTTGTTAATGGCGACGACGAGGTGTGGGATACGTAGGAGCGAGGCGATTGCCGTGTGGCGGCGGCTTTGCTCAATGACGCCGCTGCGCGCATCGACGAGGACGATGGAGAGGTTGGCTGTGGAGGCCCCCGTCACCATGTTGCGCGTGTATTGGGTGTGGCCGGGGGTGTCGGCGATGATGAACTTGCGGCGCGGGGTCGCGAAGTAGCGGTAGGCGACGTCGATGGTGATGCCTTGCTCGCGCTCGGCGCGGAGTCCGTCGGTCAGGTTGGCGAGGTTAATTTGGCCGCCGCCGGTGAGGTCGGCGGAGCGTTCGAGCGCTTCGAGTTGGTCTTCCATCAACGACTTCGAGTCGTAGAGGAGGCGGCCGATGAGTGTGGACTTGCCGTCGTCGACGCTGCCGCAGGTGTTGAAGCGTAACAAATCAACTGGGGGCGTTAAGGCGTGGGCGGCGAATTCGGGCGTAGCGGTCAGAGACATTGCGAAAGAGGGATGGTGGGAGGGAGACTTGGTGCGCGGCAGCAGCGACGAGTTGGCACGTCGTGTGTAGTGCGTTTAGAAATACCCGGCTTTTTTACGGTCTTCCATTGCGGCTTCTGCGCTGCGGTCGTCGGCGCGCGAAGAGCGCTCGGTGATGCGGGCGGCGGCGAGTTCGGCGAGGATGTCGTCCACATCGTCGGCGGGGGACTCAATCATGCCGGTGGAGATGATGTCGCCGATGGTGCGGACGCGCACACCGAGTTCGCGAACGGTTTCGCCGGGCTTGGGCGGGGCCAGCTCGGTGACGGGCAACCACTGGCCGCTGCGGCGCACGCATTGGCGAGTGTGCGTGAAGTAGATCGTGGGGACGGCGAGTTGCTCGCGTTTGATGTATTCCCACACATCCATCTCCGTCCAATTCGAGATGGGGAAGGCGCGCATGTGCTCACCGGAGTTTACGCGGGTGTTGTAGAGGTTCCAGATTTCGGGCCGTTGGTTTTTCGGATCCCACTGGCCGAAGCTGTCGCGGAAGGAGAAGAAGCGCTCCTTGGCGCGGGCTTTCTCTTCGTCACGGCGCGCGCCACCGATTAAGCAGTCGAAGCGAAATTCTTCGGTGGCGGCTAGGAGCGTCGGGATTTGGAGTCGGTTGCGCGAGACTTCGCCCGGGGCGGGCGTGGCGATGCCGCTGGCGATCGCGTCTTCGACTTTGCGCACGATGAGTTTGCCGCCGAGTTCGGCAGCGCGGGCGTCGCGAAAGGTGTTGAGCTCGGGGAAGTGGTGTCCGGTGTCGACGTTGAGCAGCGGCATCGGGATGTCCGAGGGGCGAAAGGCTTTTTCGGCGAGCCGCAACAGGCAGATGGAGTCTTTGCCGCCGGAGAAGAGAATCGCGGGGCGCTCAAACTCACCGGCGACTTCGCGCATGATGTGAATCGCTTCGGTTTCGAGATACTGGAGGTGGTCGAGGTGGTAGTTGCTCACGAGCGGGCAAGGGGAGGTCGGGGAAATTGGGAGAAATGAAAAACTGGGGAGGCCGGAATCCGTTTTGGGTTACGACCGTCAGGCTGCGGCGTTGGAAACGGCTGACGGCGAGCCGCCATCAGGCGAGCCACCAACGAAACGGTCTGCGCGCGCCCAAGAGGCGTGTAGGCCGCATTCGCGTTTTTCGTCGGCTTTGGCCGGGTCGAAGTAGTCCCACTCGTTGGGGAGTTGGTGTTCGGCGAGGTAGGCGTCGAGTTGTGCGTCGCTCCAATAAAAGAGCGGGCTCAGTTTGAGCGTTCCGAAGTTTTTGTCTTCGGAGAGGATATCGAGTTCGGCGCGACCCGGATTTTGGCTTTGGCGCAGCGCGGTGATCCAGAGCTTGGGCGCGAGCTCGCTC
The DNA here is from genome assembly GCF_001580045.1 of Cephaloticoccus capnophilus. Classification (GTDB taxonomy): domain Bacteria; phylum Verrucomicrobiota; class Verrucomicrobiia; order Opitutales; family Opitutaceae; genus Cephaloticoccus; species Cephaloticoccus capnophilus. The sequence continues at coordinate 12,885 of NZ_LSZP01000024.1, read as the reverse complement.
ATTCCGCGCTGGAAGGGTTCGAGCTTCATTTGGGCGCTAAAGGCTTTTAGCCCGAACTCGTCGGTGAGGCTGGGCACGGGGCCGTAAATGGCGTCGCGGTGCGCCGCGCTGATGCGCGGAAGGTAGGGCTTGAGGTTGAGCCCGAGTTGGGCGCGGAGAGCTTCGGCGTGTGTGTAGGTCGCGGGGCGGTTGTAGCCGTGGTCTACCCAGAGGACGGGGATGTCGGGTTGGGCGCGGGTGACGAGGTGCAAGAGCGCGGCTTCGTAAGGGCGAAAGTTGGTCGATACGATGGCTTGGCCAGACACCTGCGCGATCGCCCAGCGAATGATTTCGAGCGGGCTTTTGTGGCGCAGTTCGCGGTTCAGGGTCGCGAGCTGATCGGTGGAAATGGAGAGCGAAATCTTGGGTGCAGTGGACATGGCGTTGTTAAGCTTCCACGAGTTTGGGTTTAGGAGCGGGCGCAGGCGTAGTTGCGGACGCGGCGGCGGCAGCGGCCTTCTTGCGCGCCTCGTCCGCGGCGGCAGCCTGGGCGATTTCGAGTTCGGGCCAGATGACGCGCGCGGCGAAGTCGCCAAAACGTTCGTTCGCGACGCGCTCGGCTTTCCAGCGGGCAAAGAGCGGGCCGATCTCGGTCTCCACGTCGGCTTCCTTAATCATCTCTTTAAACACGCGGTTGAGGCGGGTGCCAGAGGCGTTACCGCCGATCCAGACTTGGTAGCGGCCGGGGGCTTTGCCGACGAAGGCGAGCTCGGCCATGTAGGGGCGTGCGCAGCCGTTGGGGCAGCCGGTGGAGCGGATGATGATTTCTTCGCCGCCTAGCCCGAGGGAGCCTCCGAGCGTGGCGATCCGGTCAATGAGGCCCGGCAGCATCCGCTCGGATTCGGCGAGGGCGAGTCCGCAGGTGGGCAGCGAGGGGCAGGCCATCGAGGCGGCGTGGAGGATGGGTGCCTGGTCGGCGGTCTTTACGCCGTGGCTGGAGAGCAGCGCGTCGATGGCGGCGCGATCAGCCTCGGGGATGTTGGCGAGGATGACGTTTTGGTTGGCCGAGAGGCGGAACTCGATGTGCGGGAATTTTTCCGCGACTTGGCGGAGCGCAGTTTTCAGTGCGTGGCCCTCGCTGTCTTTGATACGGCCAGTCTGCACGTAGAGTGTGAGGAAGAGGCTGCCATCGACCGCGCGGTTCCAGCCGTAGAGGTCGGCGGTGGTGGTGAACTCGTAGGGGCGTGCGGCGGCGAGGAGCCCGCCGGTGCGGCGGTTGACCTCGGCAGTGACCCACTCGGCCCCTTTTTCTTGGACGACGTATTTGAGCCGCGCGTGCTTGCGGTTTGTGCGGTCGCCGTAGTCGCGGTGGATGGTGAGGACGGCTTTGGCGACTTCGATGACGTCTTCGGGCTTGGTGAAGCCGATGAGGCTGGCGAGGCGCGGGAAAGTTTGCACTTGGCCGTGGCTGCGGCCCATGCCGCCGCCTGCGACGACGTTGTAGCCGAGGAGCGTGTCGCCTTCGGTGATGGCGATGAAGCCTAGGTCGTTGGTCAGCACGTCCATGTCGTTGACGGGCGGGATGACCAGCGAGGTCTTAAATTTGCGCGGTAGGTAGGTTTTGCCGTAGAGCGGGTCGACAAAGTCTTTGTTCTCCGGGTCGTCGAGGTCGAGCTGCACGCCGTCGATCCAGATCGAGTGGTAGGCCTTGGTTTGCGGGGCGAGGGCTTCGGCGAGGCGCACGCTGTCTTGGTAAACGAGTTCGCGGGCGCGGGTGGTCGCGGGCGTGGGCGAGGCGGTGATGTTGCGGTTGACGTCGCCACAGGCGGCAAGCGTCGAGAGCAGCGAGTCGTTGATGCGCTTGATGAGTGGGCCGAGCCCGTGGAGCAGCACACCGTGAAACTGGATGCTCTGGCGCGTCGTGAGCCGCATGGTGTTGTTGCCGTATTCGGTCGAGAGATCGTCGAAGACGCGATACTGGTTGGCGGTCATGACGCCGCCGGGGATCCGCGCACGGATCATCATCATAAACTTCTTGCCGGTTTTGCGCAGGTCGCGGTCGTCCTGCTGGTAGGCCCCGTGGAATTTGAGGAATTGCGTGTCGTCTTCCGAAAACCGGTCCGCGGCCGGGTCAGCCATGGTGGCGGCGAGGTTGCCGGCGAGTGTGGGCGCGGCGTCTTTTAAAAGCTCGTTTTTGCTGAGTTTTGGGGCTTCGGTGCTGGCGGGTGTGGCAGTAGCAGTGCTCATGGAGGAAAGTGGGAGAAGAAAGGGATTGATTAATTTAGTTATGCACTAAACTTACTAATTAAGTAGATGAGTAAAGAACAAAGTTTAGATTATGTCAGAACGCAGGCGCCTGCCGCGGCTCCGCTCGAATCGCCCCGAGCTGAGCGAGGGCGGGTGAGTTTAGTGGGCGCGGGGCCGGGCGCGGTCGATTTGCTGACGATCCGCGGGCAGCGGCTTCTCGCGCAAGCGGATGTGGTCGTGTATGACGACCTTGCGAATGCGGAGCTATTGGATTTTTGCCCGGACGAGGCGCGGCGGATTTATGTGGGCAAGCGCGGCGGGCGTCGCTCGCTACCGCAGGAGCAGATTACGCAGATCCTCGTTTCGGAGGCCCTCAAAGGGCTGCATGTGGTTCGGCTAAAGGGCGGCGACCCGTTGGTGTTTGGTCGCGGCGGCGAGGAGATTGCGGTGTTGGCGGAAGCCGGAATTGCTTACGAAATCGTCCCGGGCGTGACGGCGGCGGTGGCGGCCGGGGCGAGTATTGGCGTGCCGCTTACGCATCGAGAACACGCGTCGTCAGTCGTGTTTGTGACGGGGCACGAGTGCGCCGGAAAAGGGCCGGAGCAGGAGGGGGTTAACTGGCCCGCGCTGGCCGCGAGCGGTGCGACCTTATGCATTTACATGGGCGTGCGGCGCTTGGCGGAAATCGTGGGAAAGCTGATTGATGGCGGCGCACAGGGCACGACGCCTGTCGCCATCGTGGCCAATGCGACACTTCGCAGCCAAGAGCTGTATACGACCACGCTCGCCGAGGCGGCGCAGTTTGCCGAGCAGCTTAAGGGAAAGCCCTCGCTGATTATTGTCGGGCAGGTGGTACGGCTCGCCGGCTCCGGCACTTCGCATTGGGAGTCCGTGATTTCTCAAGTGCCGGTCGCGCTGTGAAAGTCTTACTCGTCGATAATGGCTCGTTGGAGCCGGCTGTGGTGCTCGCGTTGCGCGAGGTGGCGAGGCGGCTGGCGCAGAGAGTCGGGCGGCCCATTTTTCCGGTTTCGCTTGCACACTCGGACAAGATTCCGGCTGCCGCGCTCGGAGGCGTAGCGGCGCAGTGCGTCGAGTCGTTTTTGCGCGAAGAGTTGGAGCGCGCTGACCCGTGCGAGCGCGTGTGCGGTGACGAGCGCGCGGGCGAGGCGGGCAAACGCGAGTTTGTGATTGTGCCGTTCTTTATCGGGCCGAGCCGGGCGGTGACGCGCGCGTTGCCCAAACTTATCGATACGCTGCGTGGGGAGTTTCCCCATTTGCGCGTGCGAATCGCGCCCGTTTTGCACGCCGCCGGAGACGATACCTTGGCGCGAATTTTGGCGGATCGAGTTCACCGCGTGTTGAGTGAAATCGGCAAAGCGGAGAAAACGCCGGTGCTGAGCGGCGAACCGGAAACCGGAGGGCGCGTCCGCGTGGCACTCGTTGACCACGGAAGCCCTGCCCGCGAAGTCACTGCCGTGCGCGACGAGGTGGCGGCACAGCTTGCTGCGCTGCTCAGTGGCGATACCCGAGTGGCCGAAGTCGCGGCGTGTAGCATGGAGCGACGCCCGGGCGCGGATTACGCCTTTAACGAACCGCTCTTGGAAACGCAGCTCGCGCGCGAACAGTGGCGAGACAGCGCGGGGGGGCGGCCGCTGATTATCGTTGCCCAACTCTTTTTGCTCCCCGGCCGACACGCCGGTCCGAGCGGCGACATCGCGCAAATTTGCGCACGGGCAGCGGAAGCTGCGGGTGTGGATGCGGTGTTAGCGAGCGTGCGAACAGTGCAGACCGAGCCGCTCGCAACGCATCCATTAATCGTGGAATTACTCGCGCAGCGCTTCGCAGCGGTTCGTTAGAAGTGCGCTTTCTCAAGCCTGCGCCTAGGGCTGAACTGTTGAGTTTTTAAATTCAAGGAGCCCTGCGGTAAATCTGTAGTCACGGTGGGGATTTACTGTTGAGTTTTTACGTTGGAGCCCTGCGGTAAATATGTAGCTACCGGTGGGAATTTACATGTCTTCTAACCCCCAAACAATCCAACGCTTTAGCGAAGTAGATGGCTTGAGAGCCGTGGCCTGCGGCCTAGTGGTCATATCCCATGCGCCGGATTTGTTTCAGGGGATTTCACAGGGCGGAGAATGGATAACCCATTTGAGAATGGGGCGGCTCGCGGTGTTGATGTTTTTTGCGATTAGTGGTTTTGTAATCCCAAGTTCCTTGCGAGGGGGGCGTTGGGAAGGCGTAAAACGTTTTGCCCTGCGCCGGTTCTGGCGACTTTACCCTGCTTACTGGTTGGTGCTGCTCATGACCTGTTTCTGGGGTTTCAGTTATCCTATTGAGCGTTTGCCGTGGGATGCGACGATGTTGCCCAGTCTTCGACGCTTTGCAGGTTTGGGGTGGGCACATGGATTTCTTCACTTCTGGACCCTGGAGGTGGAGCTGATATTTTACATTACGCTCGCCTTTTTATTTATGATTTTTGGGCGGCTTAGATTGAGACTTCTCCTTTTCGGCTATATCTCGCTTGTTCTGTGTACTACTTGGGGCGCTTTCCCCGTGGGAGCCGCTCCACAATACTCCCCTATTCCCTCTATCATGGTGATGTTTTGGGGAGCTGTGTGTCGGGAAATACTCCGTTTCGATTTCTCGAAGTATACTGAGTTTGTTCCGATGAAGGGGGTGAACTGGTCACGATCGTTGGCAATAGGGCTCGTTACCGCTCCACTCGTGATAATAGGGCTATACTATTTTATTTACGGAGGATCCAATGAGTGGGGGCGTGTGGAGACTCGATTCGGATTGTCACTCCTGTTTGCGGTTATTGGCTTTCTATTTTGGGTGGTTTTGACGCCTATCCGTATTAACTGGCTTTCGGCTGTGGGCCGTTGGACCTATTCAACGTATCTGTTCCACTTTTTAATCATTATTGGTGTTCGCAATTTCATAGCATCCAATAACCCCGGCGGGCTTTCTTTTATTCTACACGGCTGGCCGTTACCCGTTTACGTAGTGGGACTGCTTGTGCTGTGTTTTGCCGTCGGGGCGGTGGCTTATCGCTGGATTGAGCAGCCCAGTGATAGAGTCGGGAAGTGGTTAACGGCAAAAAATCGCAGTTAAACGGGTCGAATCGTGGGGATGGTCTAGCGTGAGCTACTTTGGAGGGAGGGCGAGGCGATCGCAGATAATTGCGGCGGCAAGTGCGGCGTTGAGCGACTCGGCGGCTCCGTAACGCGGGATAGTGATAACTCCGGTGAGGTGTGGGCGGAGTTCGGGAGAGAGCCCCCGGCCTTCGCTGCCGATGATTATAACGCCGTCGTGTAGCGGTTGCGTGGTGTGGACGTTATCGCCTTCTAAATCGCAGCCGAGAATGGGGACTGTGGGCGCGGCTTGGCGTGTAGTGGCAAGGAGTGGCGCGAGTGGGGTGGTGTAGCAGAGAACGCGTGCGAAGGAGCCTTTGCTGGCGTTGATGACTTTTTGCGAAAATAGGTCAGCGCAGTCAGGAGAGAGGATGACGCGTGCGAGGCCGTACCAATCGGCGAGGCGCAAGAGCGTGCCAACGTTTCCCGGGTCTTGGATGCGGTCCAGCACGAGGCTTAGGCCGCTGTGCAGAGCGGCTTCGGGGAGAGGCGGGCGGTGGATGCGGCCTACAGCGAGAGCACTGGATGGGGTGGGGAAGTGACTTACCCGAGCCATTTCGGCCGGGTTCAGTTCGTGAAATTGCGGATGGTTGCGCGGGCCCGTCCAGGCTGGCGTGACGTAAAGCGCTTCGAGCGCGAAGTTTGCGGCGAGGAGTTCGCTGACGACTTTTTCACCTTCGACGACGAAAAGGCCGTGCGCCTCACGCATTTTTTTTTCGCGCAGTGCGCGCAGTCGCTGAACTTGGGTTTTGGTAAGACTCACTATTGGGCGGTGTGAAGAACTCCGACCCTGCGGTCGGAGCTTCTCCTCCACAAGCTAGGGGAGCCTTCGGCTCCATAAAAAGACTGCCTCGCTTGACCTCGCCGTGAACGGCGAGGCTTGCGCTTTGGTGCGTGGTCAGGCGTACTGCGTGTTGTGTAGCGGAGGAGTGGGGCGGGGCTCCCCTCGGTGGTGACGTAGAGCGATTGGCCGTCGCGAGAGAAGCAGAGTCCCTCGGCTTGTGGGAGATTGTGCGCGGCGAGTGCGTGCCCGCCTCGGGCGAAGGTGGAGGCCCAGTCTTCACCCTCTTGGCGTTCGTAGAGGTAAACTTCGCCGTAGGTGAGGAGGGCGGCCGTTTTGCCGTCGGGGCTAATATCGAGGCTACAGGGTTGCCCGCGCCATTTGCCCCAAGGGACTGACATTTTTGAGAGGAGGCCGCTGGGCTGCAGAATGCCGTTTATGGGGCCGAGCTCTTCGGCGATGAGCGGGCGCTTGCTGGTGTCTTCGGCGATGAGCGGGTGCTTACTGGTGTCTTCGGGGAAGAGCGGTAGTCGGTAGAGAATGGGGGGCTGGGTGCGTTTGGAGATGAGGTAGATGGAGCGCTCGCAGCTATCGACGGCGAGCGATTCGCAATCGCGCGGGCCGCCTGGGTAGACGTAGCGGATGACCCGCTCGGGCGTGACGGTGAGCTGACGTGTTGGGGAGAGTTCGTCGGGGCTGGGCTCAGCAATGACATAGAGCACGCACTCGGGGTGTACGGCGTTATTATCGCCAATATCTCCGATGATGAGGTAGGCACGACCGTCGATTTCGTAGGAAGCGATGTCTTCCCAATCGCGATTCACTGCGCCCTCGATTCGCACGGAGCCGAGGCAGTCGCCGCTAGGGCCTATGGCATAAAGCACGGGTTCATTACCGCTATCGTTGTGGGCCCAAAGGAGTCCTTCCGTGTGCAAGGAAGCCGCCAAGCCGCTGGTTTCGTTAATCGCAGCTTCGGTGATTTGCCCTATGGTTTCCGGGCCGCGCCAAGTTTCTAAGGTGGCACCGGTTGCTGGAGCGCTTGGCGCGGGCGTCCAGCCTAGGGCACCTCCCAAGAGGAGAATCGATGCGAAACATGAGAAGAGCTGCCGTATCATGAAACAAAAAGAGCAGTTGGGGTTACCTGTTCGTGCAAGGGAACAGGTGGGAGGCTTGTGTAGGAGTTGCTGATTTGTTGCGTCACCTGATTTTGGGCTGCCACAGGGCTGGCGCAAAACGCGTTAGAGCCTACTGGCATGGTGGCGCAGGGCGCGCTGGTAGGCGGTGATGCCGGTATCTTCGCTCGTTTCGCAGAGGATGTCGATGAGTGTGCGCAATGCCTCCGTAGGCTCGCCTGCTGCGTGGAGCGCGAGCGCGAGAAAGGCATCTAGCTCTTTATTGTCGGGGAATTGCGCGCTCGCGCTGCGAAGGACTTCGACGGCTCGCGCGGTTTTGCCAATCAGTCGCAGCGTGTTACCGAGCCCCAAGAGCGCGCCGCACAACTCGTTTTCGGGAAGCCCCAGTGCGATTGCTTTTTCGTAAAGCGGGACGGCCTCGGTTTCGCGATCGAGGACTTCGTAAGTCCACGCAAGTTGGTAGTTGATTTCGGCGATGTTGGGGTAGCGGGCATCGAGATCGCTTAGCGCGGCGAGTAGCTCGTGGACGCGCCCGCCGTGGCGCGAGCCCATGAGTGCGTCGAGAGCAGGCCTCCACTCGGGTTGCGGCGCTGCTTCGGCTTTATCGGCAGCAGCAAAGCTGAGTGGCTCGAAAGGTGACATTGGGACGAGGCAGTGGAGCTGTGTGCGTGACGCGCCGCTAAGGGCCGGCGCGCCAAATAAAGCCGCCTAAGGCTGCTGCCGAGTGGGCGGGAGCGCACGGCTGGCGATTTCGTGTTTGAGGCGGGCGAGGTAGTCGTCGGCCCGCAGCGTGCCTTCGTCGCCGAGGGCGCGGGAGCGCAGCGAGAGGCTTTCCTGCTCGGCTTCTTTTTGCCCGATCACTAGCGTGTGCGGGATTTTCTCCAACTCGGCACGGCGGATTTTTGCGCCGAGTTTATCGCTGTGTTCGTCGAGCGTTGCGCGGATGTCGGCAGCGCGGAGTTTGGCGAGGAGTGCGCGCGAGTAGTCGGCGACTTTATCGCTGATGGGCAGGATGCGGACTTGTTCGGGTGCGAGCCAGAGCGGGAAGTCGCCGTTGAAGTGCTCAATCAACACGCCCACGAATCGCTCCATCGAGCCAAAGGGCGCGCGGTGGATGAGGACGGGGCGGTGCGCTTGGTTATCCGCGCCGATGTAGCTGAGGTCGAAGCGCACACCGAGATTGTAGTCGACTTGCACGGTGCCGAGCTGCCACTCGCGCCCGATCACGTCTTTCACGACGAAGTCGATTTTCGGCCCGTAAAAGGCAGCTTCGCCGGGCTCTTCAGTGAAGGGCATGCCGAGCGAGCGCGCAGCCTGGCGGCAGGCCTCTTCGGCTTTGTCCCAATGCGCGGCGTCTCCCGTGTATTTGCCGGAGTCGGGGTCGCGCAGGCCGACGCGCACGCGGTAGTCGCCCATGCCGAGCGTGGTGAGCACGGTCTTCACGAGCGCGAGACAGCCGATGAGTTCTTCAGCCACTTGGCTCTCGGTGCAAAAGATGTGTGCGTCGTCTTGGGTAAAGGCGCGCACGCGGGTCATGCCGTTGAGCTCGCCGGACTGTTCCCAGCGGTAGACGGTGCCAAACTCGGCCAAGCGCACGGGCAAGTCGCGATACGAGTGTGGCTGCGAGGCGAAGATCTTGATGTGGTGCGGGCAGTTCATCGGCTTGAGCAGGAAGCCGTCGAGCAGCCGCTCGGGATCCATCACGCGCTCGTCTTCGATTAACGTTTGGCCGCTGCGCGCGTTGAGCCCGTCGGCGAGTTGGCGCGAGACGCCTTCGAGCCGCGCGGTGAGTTCCGCGCAGGAGCAGCCGCAATCGGCGAGCTGTGCGAGCGCATCGGGCTCGGCGATCGCGGGGAACTGCGAGTCTTTGTAATAGGGGAAGTGGCCGCTGGTTTTGTAGAGCGAGAGTTTCCCGATGTGTGGCGTGAAGACCTGCGAGTAGCCTTGTTTGCGCAGCTCTTCGGAGATGAAGTTTTGCAGCTCTTGGCGAATGACCGCGCCTTTGGGCAACCAGAGCACGAGCCCCTGGCCGACCTCCTCGTCGATGTGAAAGAGTTTTAACTCCTTGCCGAGTTTACGGTGGTCGCGGGCGCGGGCTTGTTCGAGCCGTTCGAGGTGCGCGGCGAGTTCTTCCTTGGTTTCAAAGGCGGTGCCGTAAATGCGCTGGAGTTGTTTGTTCTTCTCGTTGCCGCGGTGGTAGGCGCCGGCGATTGAGAGCAGCTTAAAGGCTTTGAGCTTCGAGGTGTAGCGGACGTGCGGGCCGCCGCACAGGTCGGTGAAGTCGCCGTTGGTGTAAAAGGTGATGGCCTCGTTTTCGGGGATGTCGGCTAGGCGGCCGAGTTTGTAGCGTTCTTGGCCGAGCTGGCGGATGAGGGCGGCGGCTTCGTCGCGGGGGACTTCTTTGCGCACGAAGGCTTGGTTCTCCTTAACGATTTTACGCATCTCGTCCTCGATGCGCACGAGGTCTTCGGCACTGAGTTTGTGGTCGAGATCGAGGTCGTAGTAAAAACCGGTGTCGGTGGGCGGGCCGATGTCGAGCTTGGCGTCGGGGAAGAGCCGCAAAACGGCGGAAGCAAGGACGTGGGAGCAAGAGTGGCGGATTTCTTCGAGCGGGGTCATCAGTGTAAGTGGTTTTTAACTACGTGGCGCGAGTCGGCGTGTGTAGCGGAATGCGTTTTGTTTGTGTGTGTTTAAAAAAAGGGAAGGGAAGCGCTGCGGGAAGGCCGGAAATAGCGGTTAACCCGTGTGGGCGAGTGGCTCGGCAACACGGGTTGGCGCGTTGTTGAGGTGTGGAATTGCGCGGGTGGGCTTTAGTTCTGTGGTTCGAGTGAGTAGCCGTCTTTGCGGTCTCGCATGGCCCAGCCGAGCGCGGCGATTTGGGCGCGCAGAGCATCGGCGCTTCCCCAGTCTTTGGCGAGCTTGGCGGCCCAGCGTTGCTCGGCGAGTGCGGTGACTTCGGCGGGGATTTCGGGCGCGGCTTGGTCGACGTTTTTCGCCTCGCTCAGGTCGAGCCCGAGCGCGAAGAGCACACGGTCGAAGTCGGCGAGGCTCGGCGCGTCGGTGGCGTCCGCCCCGCGATTGACGAGCGTGAAGAGCGCGCCGAGTGCGGCGGGCGTGTTCAGGTCGTCGTGTAACGCGTTAAAAAGGGCTTCGACCCCTTTTGTCGGCGCGGGCTCGCTGGCCCGCGTCGATGAAGGGCTCGTTTCTGCTGTGCGGCTTGGTAGGTCACTCGCAGGCTTCGCAGCCAGTTTTGCGCGAAAGTTGCGGAGCGTCTTTAGCGCGCGCTCGGCGGCGTGGAGCGAGTCGAGCGTGAAGTTTAGCTGTTTGCGCGGATGGCCCGAGAGCAGCGCGTAGCGGACGGCCATCGGCGAGTAGCCTTTGGCGGTGAGGTCGGAGAGCGTGTAGTAGTTGCCCTTGCTCTTGCTCATCGTGGTGCCGTCCACGAGCAGATGCTCGCTGTGATACCAGTGGCGGGCAAAGGTCGTGCCGCCGTTGCAGCATTGGCTTTGGGCAATCTCGTTTTCGTGGTGCGGGAAGAGCAGGTCTACACCGCCAGTGTGCAGGTCGATGGTTTCGCCGAGGTGTTTCTTAATCATGGCCGAGCACTCGATGTGCCAGCCGGGGCGGCCTGCCGCTGCGCCGCGCGGGCCGGGCCACTGGACGTCGCCGTCTTCTTCGGGCTTGTAGGCCTTCCAGAGGGCGAAGTCGGAGACGGAGTCTTTGTGGTCGGAGTCGGCGGCCTCGTTGGTGATTTTGAGCTCGCGGTCTTTAATGCGCGAGAGCGCCCCGTAGTCGGGGAAGGAGTTTATCCGAAAGTAAACGGAGCCGTCGGCGGCGCGGTAGGCGTTGCCCCTTTCCATGAGGCACTCAATCATGTCGACTTGCTCGCGGATGTGGCCGGTGGCGGTGGGCTCGACATGCGGCGGCAGGCAGCCGAGCGCGTCGCAGTCGGCGTGAAACTTGGCCGTCCAGTGGGCGGTGATTTCGGCAAGCGGGCGGCCTTCTTTGCGGGTCTGCTGAATGGTGCGGTCGTCGACATCGGTGAGGTTGCGCACATGATGGACTTTGTCCGCACCAAGCTCAAGTTCGAGGAGGCGGCGCAGGATGTCGTTAACGATAAAGGTGCGGAAGTTGCCGATGTGGGCGGGTGCGTAGACGGTCGGGCCGCAATTGTAGAAGCGGAAGACGCCATCGAGCTGCGAGGCAGCGAGCGGTTTGAGCGTGCGGGTCAGTGAATCGTAAAGCTGAATGGCCATGTAGCGAGTCGAGCGAGGCAAACGGTTTTCTGGCCCCACGCAAGGGAGAGCCGCAGCAACTGAGTTAGCTTCCTCACCTAGATCGTTATTTACCGGCTCTCCGTGTAAACCCAACTAGACTTTGACTTTTGGAGAGATTGGCAGTAAGTAGAGCCGGAACCCCCTATTTTATGTCCCCACAAACACCCGAAAAAGAAATCCCTGCTAAGGGATACTCAGCGACTCAGCCTGCCGTGCTAGATGCCGCTCACGTAACTGAAGCCGATCTCGCCGCTGCGGCGGAGGCCTTTCACCGTGATGGCTACTTTATCGCTCGCGGAAACTTTTCCCCCGAAGAAATTGAGGAGCTTAACTCAACCTTCATGAAGATGCATGCCGATGGTGGCGTCCCAGGGTTTTACGAACCGGGTAAGCTGGATGGCTGGCGGGATGAAGATGATAGAGCCGATAACAAAGATCAGGTGGATCCGTTGGCGGTGTGGCCGCGTGTGATGCACGCGCATCGTTTTAACGAAAAAGCCCGGGCCTACTTCTTGCACCCCAAGATACGGGTATATATTGAAAAGTTCTTCGGCGGAGAGCCCGTTGGGACCCAAACCATGTATTACTTTAAGCCTCCCGGTGCGCGCGGGCAGGCGATGCATCAAGACAACTTCTATATCTTGGTTTCGCCTGGCACCTGTATGGCCGCGTGGACCGCATGCGATGATTGCGATGCCGAAAATGGCGGCTTAATGGTCGTTCCCAACTCGCAGAATACCGACTTAGTCTGTCCGGATATTGCCGACCTCAACATAAGTTATACGCCTCATAAGGTGCCTATTCCAAAGGGGCTGAAGCCAATCCCAGCTCACATGAAAGCAGGCGATACGCTCTTTTTTAATGGTAACGTGATTCACGGTTCGGGCCCGAACCGGTCAAAAGACCGTTTCCGTCGCTCGTGGATTTGCCACTACGCGAAGGGCGATATCGCCAAGATCTCTGAGTACTACGCTCCCGTCGTTACGATGGATGGCCGAGATATCATGGTTGAATCCGAAAAAAATGGTGGCCCTTGCGGCGGCACTTGGAAAGGGGCAGCGGGGTACTGATCTGTCGGGCTCCTAAAAGCTCCTAGGCCCCTAGGCCCTAGCCAAAACTCTAACAAACCCAAGCCACTCAGTAGAGAGGCTTGGGTTCTTCTGTTTTGTCGAAAGGCTTCCCAACTACGTTTAACTCCGCCCCTTCGGGGCTTATGGCTGCTACTCTCTATCTCATAATCGAGGGTTATGACTCACTGATAACCTGAATAGGGAGATCGTTTTGGCTAATGCTCTCCTCTCGTGAGCGTTCCGAATTTAGCCTTGGTGATTCCT
>NZ_LSZP01000023.1 GCF_001580045.1 Cephaloticoccus capnophilus | reverse complement strand
GGGGGGGGGGGGGGGGGTAGAAAATAGTATATTCGAATTAAAGAGCGTTACATATAAAAAACCAAGAAGGCGAAAGTTTCTCATCGTGTAACGATGAAATCCCGTCCTTACTCACTACGCATACACAAAGCCGCTGCGTAGCATTTTACCAAATAGCGCAGAAGCAACAGCTGAAATATCCAGAATCAACTGCGCAATGCCACGGTATCGCTGCGAGCAGGCAAGTGGTTTGTGTCGAATGTGGTTATAAAAACAATGCCGACATGGTCGGCGCGATAAATGTATTAAGGGCAGGACATGCCCAGCTCGCCTGTGAAGTGAATCCCAATGGGGGCCGCAGCAGGAACCCACCGAGGTGATCCAACAAAGCGACAACGCTTCGCTGGACGCGGTAGGAATCCCCCGTCTTTAGGCAGGGGAGGATAGTCAATCTGGCATGTCGGTCAGCGCAGCCGCCGCTGTCTCAAGGGAGTGAAGAACTCCGCCCCTGCGGTCGGAGCTTCTCCTCCACAAGCTAGGGGAGCCTTCGGCTCCATAGGACGATGACCTCGCTTGACCTCGCGGTTCACGGCAAGGCTTGCGCTTGGGTTAGTGGTCACCCCATACCCGCACGTAGTCGATGCGGTAGTCTTGAGGGAATTCGGTCGTGGCGTCGGGATACTTCGGCCAGTGCCCGCCCACGGCGAGATTCAGCAGGATGAATTGCGGCGTATCGTCAAAAACCCAGCGCGCCTCCTCCGGGAAATCAGCGGCCGTCAGCACGTGATACCGCTCCCCATCGACAAACCACTCAATCTGTCCGGGCCGCCACTCGACCGCAAAGACGTGATAGCCCGCGCTGAAATCCAGCGCCGCTTCGGCTGTGGCAACAGCAGGCGCAGTTCCTGCCCCGACTCCGCCCCTCAACGCGTCGCGTCGTGCATCCTCGCCCGCGTCTCCATCGGTATCGCGCTGCCCGATACGATAGTGCGCAGTCGTCTGGTTATTGCCGCCCGAGTATCCGGGGCCGTGAATCGTCCCGTAAACTTTATCCGGCTCGTGGCCGAGCGACTCCATGATGTCGATCTCGCCGCACTCGGGCCAGCCGCTCCGCTCAATCGTTTCGCCGAGCGTCCAAAAGGCCGCCCAAATCCCCTGCCCTTTCGGCAACTTTAGCCGCGCCTCAATCCGGCCAAATTTCTTTGCAAACTTTCCCTGCGTCTTAATCCGCGCCGAGGTGTAGCGCCCTTCCGAGTCGCGCAGTGCTCGAATCACCAGTGCACGCCCGTCGGTCGCGTCTGCATCCGCCACTACAAAGGAGTTTTCCCGCGAGTCGGTGTAACGCTGCAGCTCCGCGTTTCCCCAGCCGTGTTCGCCGAGGTCGTGCGCCCACTTGCTCGGGTCGGGGCCCGTGCCAATCGGCTGCGCAAACTCGTCCTGCCAAAGCAGAGTCCGCGCCTCGAGCGAGGTAGTCGGCGCGGCACTCTCCGTAGCGAACAGCATGCGCAACACAGTCATAGGTAGCACGATTAGTAAAACCGCTAGACCGACGAGAAGGGCACAGAGCCGCAGACTCGCCGAGCCGCAATCTTTAGTAAGCGGCTTGGACACCGATGTGACCCAAGCCGCATTTTTTGAAAAACGGAGCACGATTTATTCTCCGCTTAGAAGCTCACTCCAAACTCCAGACGCACGCTGCGGCCCGGCGCATAGATGAGCCCGTAGAGGTCGCGGTCATCTTGCAGGTTGTAGATATTGAGCTGCGCGTAGGCGGGACGCTGCGCGAGGTGGAAGGGATAGCGAAGCATCAGGTCGAGGTTGAGCCGCGCCTTATGCTTTAAAGTTATCAGCTTCCCCTTGCTGTCGGCCTGCTTTTGCCCGGACACGCTGATGCCCGAGAAGTACTCGCGCTCGCTCTCCCACTGGCCGCCAAAGCCGATTTCGAGCCCCGCAAGCGGGCCGCCCCAGCTATCGATTTTGTAATGCGACCAGAGGCTCACCGAGTGCTTCGGCGTGTCGTCGCGGCTCTGGCCCGCGCCCCAGCCAATCCCCGTCCAACTCGAGGTGTCGTTGGGGTCTGGATACACTTCTTCAATCGGGTAGCCAGTCAGTCCCCATTGACCGTCCGGGTAAAACCACGGGGCCCAGCGATTCTCGGGATACGGGTATTTGATGAACTTACCCGGCTGCGTGATGACGCGCTTCGTGTGCGCGTAGGTCACGATGAATTGCAGGTTATCGCTCGGCGTAATCAGGATCTGCGCATCCCAGCCTTCCGACTGGTCTTCTTGCTGCACGTAGGACTGCACACCGCCGCCGTCGCCGCGATCTTCCCAGCCGTTGTTCGTGTGTTCGTCGCTCGTGAAGAGCCAGCCCGTCCAGCCGCCAAGCTCTTGGCCGTTTGCGATCACTTGGTCGAGGTAGGCTGCGCCCTCACTCGTCGAGGCATTCACATACCAAGTCGGCACACCGCCCGTCGCCCGCTGGTAAATCGCGCCACTCGCCACCGCCGCATTCCACTGGTTAATGGCCGCCTCCGCCGCACCATTGCCACCATTCGCCCCGCCCGAAACAGTCGAGGGGCTAAAGTCGCTCAAGTTGTAAATGATGGGGCGCGTCGGGTCGAAGTTGCCCTTCAAGGTCGGCATCCACCACTGCCCAAAAGGCACGCCCGAGCGCTTAATCTTAAACTTGCTGATCGTCCCCGAGATACGGCCATTCGCTAACTCGATCTTTAGACCGATCTCCTTGCTCTTCGCCACAGTGGGCCCCAGCGGATCGCCCGCAGCGTCGCGCAGACCGTCGAAGTTCGGCTGAATCCCACTCGCCCGTAGCGCGTAAACGCTGAGCTGCGGCGTAATCTCCACCATCGCGCCAAACTGGTCGGTCGTATCGCGCGAGGCGGGGCGCCTCACCGCGCTCTCGCTCGCCGTCGGGTGATAAATGGACGCGGACACCGTGTTTTCGTTTTTATCGCTGCGCGCACCGCCGACCAAAATCAGCCGATTGTCCAAAAACTTCCCTTGATACACCGCGTAGTCGCCCGTGTTTCGCGCCGTGCTCGCGGTCCGATTAATCGCGACCAATGGCTGGTCCGCCGAGCCATCGCCCTGCCGCCCGTAGCGGATATAGGACGTATCGGTAGGCCGCTTGTAGTTAAACGTGTCGTTCGCAGTGCGACGCAGCGCGCTCTTGAGCTGCGCCTTCTCTGTCGAGCGGCCAAACAAGAAACTGTGAGAGTTCGCCAGCCAGCGACTCCGCCCCTCGAAAAGGGACAGCGCATAGTTAAGCTCCACGCGCACTTGGTCGCGGCGCGACTCCTCTTCAAAATCGCTCCACTGGTATTGGAAAACGGTGTTCGGGCTCTCCCCGAGCGCGAACTCTCCGCCCCCATTCGCCACATCAATCGGCAACACCGTAATCGTATCGCGCAGCCCGACCGGGCCCGCGTTTTGGCGCATCGACCCATTCACATCGCGCACATCGAAATCGACCTGCGAGTGATTGTAACCCGCGAGCAAGTTAAGCCCCGGCGCGAGCTCCTGCGATACCTGCACCCGCGCGTTAAACTGGTCGGACTCGCGATACGTGTCCGGCCCCGACCAGCGAAAGCGTCGCGGATCCTTCCCCGCGAACTGCACAAAGCCCGCGCTCTGCAAGCGGTCCGCCTGCCCAATGCCATCGACATCCGAACGCGCCCGCACGCTCAAGAACCCAAGCCCCTCCTCGCGCTGCTCGCCGATCTCTAGGTCGAGCAACACGTCCGTCTTCGCAAAGGGCTTCCACTCAAAACTCGGCGACACAAACCAATGCTCCTCATCGTAAAGCTCCGTCTGGTTCCCCGTCTTTTGCCACGCGCCCGTCAACCGGTACCCCAAGGCCCCCGACGCTCCGAGCGGCGCCGTCGTATCGACCCACGCGCGCATCAACTCGTGACTCCCGTAGGCGACTCCCACCTGCGACTCTGCCGCCTCCAAGTTCGGCGTTTTAGGCAAGTAGTTCACGATGCCGCCGAAATTCCCAATCCCGTAAAGCAAGGCCGCCGGCCCGCGAATCACCTCGATACGGCCGATATTGACCGAGTCGGTCGCGCTCTGCCGCCGATACCCATCGCGCAACACCACATCGGTAATGTAGCCGCGAATCTTAAACGTGGACTGCGTCTTGTTCGCCGTCGCGCCCTCAGGATTGTGCACCCCGCCCGCACCGTAAAACGCATTGGCCCCTTGGTCGTTTTGCGACTGGAGGATAATCCCCGAGCTATAGCGCAAGCTCTGCCGTAAATCGCTCGCACCCGTGTCCTTCAAAAACGACTCGGTGATCACCTCAATTGGCATTGGCAGCTCGCGAATCGGCGTGTCCAGCCGCGTCCCCGAAATACTGTTCGTCGCCCGATACCCCTTGTCCGCACTCGTGCTCACCGTAAACGGTGAGAGCACAAAGGCCTCGTCCTCGGCCGCTACACCCGAGCGAAGGGGACTACCCGCGTGGGCGATTTGATCGGGAGCACGGCTAAACTCATCAGCCGCAGCATCAGGCTCTTGGGCGAGCAGAACCGACGCACTCGGAGCAAGCGACAAGCCAAGTGAAAGTGCCAAAAATGCGGCACGTCCGACAGTCGGGGAAAACATCATAACGACAAGAAGGGGTTGGTTCGCTGGGGTTTAGGAGAGAAGAAACGCCTTCGTAAAAAGGCGTGTCACCTCCTCGAAATTCCCAATCCGATCTTCTCATCGTCAACTTAAAGGAATACACTTTGTTGCATTAAATTTTGGTCTAGAAAAAGTAAGTTAAATCATTATTTATTAGATATTTGAGAATTTTTAATTCTGTAATCTACCCTAGCAAATTAATGCAATTTTCTATTTTGTTGCATAAAATTTAGAGCTAAAAAACGCTATTAAACCTCCGCACTTTAATCGCCCTCCCTCCTCCTCGCCCATGCCCCGCCGACTCAACCAAGCCGCTCTCGCCAAGCAGCTAAACCTCTCGCGAGCCACTATCTCGCGCAGCCTCGCCGACCATCCCGCAATCAGCCTTGAAACTCGTCAGCGCGTCCGCGAGCTCGCCGCCGAACTCGGCTACTCGCCCTCCCCGGGGCGGCTCCGCCAACGCGATCCGCGCGCCGGAAAGTCAAACGGGCAAAATCGCACGGGACCCGGTCGCCGAGCTGCAAGCACGCTCACCGTCGGCGCGCTCATCGGCATCCCCAAGCACCCCACGAGCATGACGGTCTACTCGCAAATCGTCAGCGGCCTACGTGCCCGCGCCGTCACCGAGCGCGTCAGCCTCGATCTTTGCTACCAGCCTCCTGAAGAACTCGACGTCGAGCGAATCCGCCAAGGCGCGATGCGCCAAATCCGCGCCAATGCGTGGCGCGGCGCGCTCCTCATCCACCCCTTCCCCAGCGCAACCGTCACCGCACTCAAACGCTGCCTCCCGCTCGTCTCTCTCCTCGAGCGCTACGCCCAGCCCGAGGTCGACATTATCGACGTAGACGACGCGCCCGCCATCTCCCAACTCGTCCATCGACTGGCCACCGCAGGGCACCGCCGCATCGGCTTCGTGTCGTGGACTTATCCCGTCGCCGGAGGTTGGGTCGCCCGCCGCTTCAGCGGCTACGTCGAAGCCCTCTTTTCGCTCGGGCTCGAGTTTCGCCCCAAATGGGTGTTCAACGTTCACCAAGCCGCCGCCTCACTCAGTCCCACTGCCGTCAGCACAGCCGTTGCCCGGCTAATCGAGAAAGACCAAGTCAGCGCCTGGGTCTGCGCCGCCGACCATCAAGCCTACGGTCTCATCTCCGACCTCCACGCACGCGGGCTGCGCGTGCCGCGCGACTGCTCAGTAACCGGCTTCGATGGGCTCCCACCGCCGGAATCACTCACGCCCGCCGAGAGACTCCCACGCGTAACCTCGATGGCCGTCCCTCACGAACAAATCGGCGCAGCCGCCCTCACCCGCCTCGTCAACCGGATCGCAAACCCGAGCGCCCCCTACAAAAAAACCCTCGTCGACCCACAGCTCATCGAAGGTGAAACCCTCGCGAGCCTGTAATCACCAAATTTAAGGCACTAAGCATCCCCTCTTTCGCCGAGAGGCGGCTATGCCGACTCCCAGGGCAGCGAAGATTTGCCCGTAAGTGCCGGGCTCGGGGATGGGAGTCCACAGGTTGTATGTAGGCACGATGAGATCATATTGAGTCCACTCGCACCACCAATGCTTACCCGGCCAGTAATGGCGAACCTCCATTAATTCTCCATTTACATCGATGGTAACACTCCGGAGTTTTCCCCAATTATTAGTACCCTGGTGCCCAGCAATACGATTATTCCCAAGATTCTTGATTACCAAATAGCCATCCTCGGCTATATTTAATTCATCAAAAAATAGAGTCTTACCTTGAACCCCATTAAAATCAATCACGCCAACATGATCTAAGGAATTATCTACCGTAATTTTGTATATTCCCCCGCCTGCCTGCCCCT
>NZ_LSZP01000022.1 GCF_001580045.1 Cephaloticoccus capnophilus | reverse complement strand
AATTTGGGATTTCTCATCGCGCTATCGCGCGAAAGCGAAATCCCAAATTTGAAAGCACTCTCCCCTGTCGCGTTGCGACAGGGAAAGTAGAGTGATAACCCGTTTGGGCGAGGTGGGAAAAATCACCAGTAAACTCCCGCCTCCAAGTTTGGGGTTCTTTTCAGATTTTGGTTTCGTTTCTGCGCGTCGCGCAGAGGCGAAACCAAAATCTAAATGGGTGCAGCGACACGCTGCCGCCCCACGCGC
>NZ_LSZP01000021.1 GCF_001580045.1 Cephaloticoccus capnophilus | reverse complement strand
GGGGGGGGGGGGGGGGGGGGTAAGTTCTGCTAATACATAAGCGCTTTGCAAATGAAAGCACCCGAGTAGAGAAGTAATATAAAGAAACGTGCGACACGACATAGGCACAGACTGCGATACGCCCTCCACCGCCTTAAATAATCATCAGGTGCCCAAAATCGCCTAATCCCTATCCGTTCTCCGAACGGGTACCCCATCCTACCCCTAGAGTCTATTCTTCCCACTGCGCGTGGGGCCGCAGGCTGTTTTATTTGGCGGCGGGAGTTTACTGGTGATTTTCCCCACCTCGCCCAAACGGGTTATCACTCTACTTTCCTCTCCCTGTCGCAATGCGACAGGGGGAGTGCTTTCAAATTTGGGATTTCGCTTTCGCGCGATAGCGCGTTGCGAAATCCCAAATTGAATGGAAGCGGTCACTGACCGCCGCCCCACGCGCAGTGGGAAAAAAGCGTATCAGCCAGCGGGAGTTCAGCGCTAGGCGGTTGGCAGCTCGGCGCTTAGGGCAGCAGGGCCATTGGCGCTGAGTGAAAGGCGCAGGCTTCCTGTTGGGAGCCCGTGTAAGGAGACCGATGCCAAGCCGACAAAGCCACCGGGAGTTTCGTCAGCGACGACCGAGCGCATTTCGCCGACTCGTTTTTCACCGAGATAGAGCGGTGCAGGCAGTTCGCTCGGGGCTATGCCCTCGCTCCGTACCAAAACCAAGCTGCGCCGCACGCGCCCCATGGAGCGCAGCCGTGACATGACCTCTTGGCCCAAGTAGCAGCCCTTCGTGTACGAGACGGCACTTTGCTCAAAGGAGGCTCCGCCCTCCTGCGGCAAATCTGCGCTCCCGAGATCGCGTGGCACAGCAGGCACTTTTGCCAAAATCCGCCGGCGCTCCATTTCGGCTGCGCTAAGCTCCATTTTCGGGTTGAGCTGCGCGATCAGCTCAGCGCACGCCGCAGCAGGCCCGACGCACTCGATCGCCCGGGCTCCACGGCGCCCCTCAAACACACGCCCCGCGCGGGCCAAATCCAGAGAGAAAGGGACGCCCTCCTTCAAAAAAAAAGTCAGCCCCAGCACCTCCGCAGTCTCATCGAAGAGCTCGACCTCATCGGCGATAATGAAGCTCTCCAAGTGCGCACGCAGAGCCGCCCCTGAAGTCTCGTAACTGCAAATAAAGAAGCACTCCTCTCCAACGCGGAGCACAAAACCGTCGCCCAAAATCCGTCCTTTGCGATCGAGCCACAGCCCGTAGACTGCGCGGGCTAACGCGCTAAACACCGCAGCCTCATCGCCCCCGCTTACGCCAGAATCGCCGCCCAGCCCTCCGGCGAGCCCCCGCAAATCGTTGCTAAACTGCCCTTGGAGAAAGCTAAAGGCATCCGGCCCCTGCACCCGCAGCCAGCAGGCCGGTTTCCACGGAAAGAATGAGAGTTCGGGCGTAATCGACATCGCTTTGTTTTTTATTTTACTGCTTAACAAGGAGTTACGGTTATTTTTTGAAAAATTTCACAAGATTCAGTTGACGAGCCGGGCAGTCCCCCTATCTCTCAAAACCGTCAGTTTAACACTTCTCCCGCATAGCGGGAGTTTTGGGGTAACTAAGAAAGCAAAGGCCGGTCGCTTAGGGGTAAGCGGCCGGCCACTTTTTTTGTCGATTCCAAAAGCCCCACAGAGAGCGAAAAAGGCGGTGAGCGGGCCCAGAAGGAAAACGGCGACTGTGGCAGATTGGCTCGATTGAGCCCGAGAGCCCCTTGCACTCCCGGAAGCAGTCGCCCAAAACTCAGCGCTTTATTGTTCATGCAAACCACCACCGACCTAAACGTCACCGAAACCCGCCCCCTGCCGACGCCCGCCGAGCTGATCACCGAAACGCCTGCCAGTGATGCGCTCGCCCGCTTTGTCGCGCAGACGCGGCACGATCTGCACCGCATCCTTTTTACCGACGACCGCCGCTTCCTCCTCGTTATTGGCCCCTGCTCCATCCACGACCTCGAGGCGGGCCGCGACTACGCGCGGCGACTCGCCGCCCTCGCCCCCAAGGTCGCCGATCGCATCATGATCATCATGCGCGTGTACTTCGAGAAACCGCGCACCACCGTCGGCTGGAAAGGGCTCATCATGGACCCGCATCTCGATGGCTCACATGACATTGAGGCCGGGCTACGCAGCGCACGCGCCTTCCTGCGTGAAGTCCTCGAGCTGGGGCTCCCCACCGCGACCGAACTTCTCGACCCGATCACCCCGCAATACATCGCCGACCTAGTGTGCTGGGCGGCGATCGGCGCACGCACCACTGAGTCGCAAACGCACCGCCAAATGGCCTCGGGCCTCTCCATGCCGCTGGGCTTTAAAAACGGGACGGACGGCACGCTGCGCGCCGCGATTAATGCGATTCTCGCCGCGGCACAGCCGCAAACCTTTCTCGGCATCAATCGCAGCGGTGCAGCCTCTGCCGTGCGCACACGTGGCAATCCCGATTGCCACCTCGTCTTGCGCGGCGGCAGCGCAGGCCCCAACTACTCGCCCGAGCATATCGCCAGCGCCGAGGCGACGCTCGCCAAAGCGGGCCTCCCGCCTACCGCAATCCTCGTCGATTGCTCGCACGATAACTCCGCTAAAAAACCACAGCTCCAGCCCGAAGTCCTGCGCGCACTCCTAGCTCAAATCGCCTCCGGAAACCGCTCCATCATGGGTGCGATGATCGAGAGCAACCTAGAGGCAGGCAGCCAGCCCTTCCCCCAGCCCAAGGACAAGCTGCGCTACGGCGTGTCGATTACTGACGGCTGTATCGACTGGGCCACGACAGAGGCGCTCATCCACGAACTCTACGAGGGGCTCGCGCCACGATTTTCGTAAATCGCGGGAATGCGCCCCGCACGCACACATGCGCCGCGTGGGCAGGCCGCGCCTCCCAGCGGGCCTGCCGTGAAATAAAGGAGCCTAGCGACTCTTTGGGCGTTGATGCAGCGGCTATCCCGCGCTTGGAGTTCCGCCCATCATGTCCGCACGTGTTGCCCTTCTCTTGACCGGAGTGATCGGTCTGCTCGCCATTATCTGCGGTGCCTTCGGGGCGCATGCACTCCGGCCCCAACTCCTCGCGACGGGGCACCTCTCCGCGTGGGAAACGGCTGTGCAATACCACTTACTCCACTCGGTCGTGCTCCTCGCCGCCTCGCTCTTTCTCGCGAGTCGCAGCGAGCAATCCGTCGAAGCGCGCTGGCTGCGTCGCGCCATTTTAGCGTGGTGCCTCGGCATCGTGTTCTTCTCGGGCTCGCTCTACTGGCTCGCGCTTGGCGGCCCGCGCTGGCTCGGCCCCGTGACGCCAATCGGCGGCGTGGCTTTTATCTTCGCCTGGGCTTACCTGATTCCCACGGCCCTGAGCATGGGCAAACAAGGCAAGAAATAATCCCAGTAAGGCCGCTGTAGCCGCCGCCTTTCCTCCCGCCCCCGCGCTCTTTCTGTCCGCCTCCGCAATGAAGCTCCCGCCTGATTTGCTCGCTGCGCTCCAAGCCGTGCGCCGTGTGGGCAGGCCGCGCCTCGTCGGCGGCGGCGTGCGCGACTGGCTACTTGGGCGGCCCTCGCACGACTACGACATCGAGGTCGCGGGCGTCGATTTCCCCACGCTGCAACGCGTGCTAGGCCGCTTCGGCGGCACGGACTTAGTCGGGCGCAGCTTCGGCGTAATCAAACTTCGGATACGCGGTCGCGAATACGATTTTAGCCTGCCGCGCCGCGAGTCTAAGGAAGGCGCGGGGCATCGCGGCTTCGCCATTACGCCCGACCCACAGCTCAGCGACGCCGAGGCCGCCGCACGCCGCGATTTCACGATAAACGCGATCGCCTACGACCCCTTCGCCGATGCGCTGATCGATCCGCACGACGGCCAAGCGGACCTGCGCCGCCGCATCCTCCGACACACAAGCGCGGCATTCAGCGAAGACCCGCTGCGTGTCTTGCGCGGCTTCCAACTCGCCGCGCGGCTCGACTTTGCCCTCGCGCCCGAGACGGCCACCCTGTGTAGGAAAATCTCTGATACGTTTCGCGAACTCGCACTGGAGCGGGTCTGGGGCGAGTGGGATAAGTGGGCCACCAAAGCGACAAAACCCTCGCGCGGACTCGACGTGCTAAAGGAGACTGACTGGCTCCGCCACTTTCCCGAAATCGCTGCGCTCGACGCGACACCGCAAGACCCGCAGTGGCACCCGGAGGGTAACGTGTTTACCCATACTCAACACTGCCTCGACGCGCTGGTCTCACTCGACTCCTGGCAAGCGGCTACCCCCGCACTGCGCCGCAAGTTCACGTTTGCCGTCCTCGCACATGACTTTGGGAAACCGGCGACGACTTTCGCAGGCGAGCGCAGCGGCGTTAAACGCATCCTAAGCCCCGGGCACGAAGCGGCGGGCACTGCGCCGACTGAGGCGTTTTTGCACCGCATCGGTGCCCCGCTAGAAATCGCCACGCACGTTTGCCCACTGGTGAAAAATCACCTCGCGCACTACAGCGGCCAATCCACACAGGGCGCATTTTCCGACTCGGCAGTGCGGCGGCTCGCACGGCGGCTCGCGCCCGCCACAATTGAAGAGCTGCTCGTCATCATGCGCGCCGACCACGACGGGCGGCCTCCGCTGCACGACGCGGAGACGCTCGCCCGTATCGACGCACTCGGCGCGAAGGCGCACGAACTCGCCCTCGCCGATGCCGCGCCCAAGCCGCTCGTCCTAGGGCGCCACTTAATCGCGCTCGGCTGGCAGCCCGGCCCCGCGTTTAAAGCCGTGCTCGATACCGCCTTTGAGGCCCAACTCGACGGGCAATTTCACGACGAAGCCACAGGCCGCGCTTGGCTCGCCGAATTTTTAGCTGATCAAAACGAACCCGCGGCCTAGTTTGCGTATCCCTTCGGTGTCCGGCACTCTGCCGGCCGCACTACTCCTTTCACTCCCAACCCAAACACCCACAAAAAAATGGCCACGACTCAACTCGACCAACTCAAGGCATTCACGACCGTAGTCGCCGACACTGGCGACTTCGCCAGCATCAAGCAGTACGCACCGCAAGACGCGACCACCAACCCGAGCCTCATCCTCAAAGCCGCCAGCATGCCCGACTATGCTTGGCTCGTCGAAAAGGCCATCGCCGATAGCCGCAGCAGCACGGCCAGCGCGGCGACGAGCGCAGAGGGCCTTTCTGAAACCATCGACCGGCTACTCGTGCTCTTCGGCTGCGAGATTTTAAAGAGCGTCCCGGGCCGCGTTTCGACAGAAGTCGACGCACGCCTCTCCTTCGACACGGCGGGCACCATCGCCAAAGCGCGTGAGCTAATCGCCCGCTACGAACAGGCCGGAATCGCGCGCGAACGCATCCTCATCAAAATCGCCTCGACCTGGGAAGGGATCAAAGCCGCCGAGCAACTCGAAAAGGAAGGTATCCACTGCAACCTTACACTGCTCTTCTCCTTCGCCCAGGCCGTGGCCTGCGCCGAAGCCCGCGTGCAACTCATCTCGCCCTTCGTGGGCCGCATCCTCGACTGGCACAAAAAGGCCACCGGTCGCGACTACATCGGCGCAGAAGACCCCGGCGTGCGCTCCGTCACCGAGATTTACACCTATTACAAACGCCACGGCTACGCGACCGAAGTCATGGGCGCGAGCTTCCGCAACACTGGCGAAATCCTCGAACTCGCAGGCTGCGACCTCCTGACAATCGCCCCCGCGCTGCTCGCCGAATTGCAAAGCTCGACCGCGCCCCTCGTCCGCAAACTTGACCCGAGCGCCGCCGCAAAGGCCGAGGTCGCCAAGGTCAACTTCGACGAAAAAGGCTTCCGCTACGCGCTCAACGAAGACGCGATGGCCACCGAAAAAACCGCCGAGGGTATCCGCGCCTTTGCCGCCGACATCGTCAAACTCGAGCAGATGATCGCCACACGCTGGGCAGCACTGAAATAGATGCTGGAGCCGCCCCTAAACTCGACGCACCCGCAGCCCGATGTGCGCGAATAACACTCGAGTCCACCCGCGCGGGGCCGACGAGCCCCGCGCCAAAATGGGCGGCCCAGCACGGGCTTGGAGTTGGGATTTAGCGCGGCAGATCGAGCGTTTGGATTGGTTACTTGAGCAAGTCCCGCGCTACGCCGACTGGGGATTTACCGAGCTCTACCTGCATCTCGAAGACGCAGTCCAGTTCCCCAGTTTGCCAAACGTTGCACGGCCCGGCGCCTACACCACCCGCCAAATGGAGCGGCTCGTCACCCGTGCAGCAGCGGTCGGCATCGGTGTCGTGCCAATCGTCAACCTGCTCGGGCACACGCAATACCTCATCAAGGTGCCCGAACTGCGCGACCTCAACGAACTGCGCGCGCCCGACGGATCGCCGCGGCCCACTGGGCAAATCTGCCCACTGCATCCGCGCACGCTCGAGGTCGCCGAGAAACTACTGCGCGACATGCAGCCCTTTTGCACCACGCCAGACCGCAAGGTGCATGTCGGGCTCGACGAATCGTTTGACCTAGGTCGCCACCCGCGCTCGCGAGCTGAGATTGCCCGCATCGGCCTAGCCGCGCACTTCGCGCGCTACGTGAGAAAACTCCGGCGGCTGACGCGCTCACTTGGGCTGAGGATGGGGATGTGGGCCGACATGCTCCACTTCCTCCCCGAGGCGATTCCGCTGCTGCCACGCGACCTAATCGCCTATGACTGGTACTACTACCCGTTTCCTCGAAGCCCTAAGATAGAACTGTTTAATTTTAGGGAGATCGACCTTGCCACGCCGCTAATCTCACGCGGCATCGAGTACTGGGGCTGCCCGATGAATGGAGCCTTCCGGCACGAGCCCTTGCCTCACTTTGGCGACCGACTCGGCAACCTCGCCTCATGGGAACGCCGCTGCAAGGAGGTCGGAGCGCGCGGGCTGCTCATGACTGGTTGGGAGCCAAGCCGACTCGCGATTGAAACGACACAGCTCGTCGATGCGGCACTCGCAGTTAAGACCCCCTCGCCCGAGGAACGTCTAACAGCCGGAGTCGCGCGCGTCTTTGGAACGACACCGCAGCAGGCGCGCAAAATCGCTGCGCGCCTGCTCACTGCCGATCGGTATCCATTCACCGGTTACGCGCGCTGGGAGATCAATAAGGACTGGTCGCTCGCCACCGAGATCAGCGAAGCGCGGCCCAATGAAGAGCGAGCGTTTTTCAAAAAGGCGGCCAAGGCGGCGGCGCGTTGGCCGAAGAAACTCTCCGCTCTGGCGGCCAGCCTGCGCTACCGGCTCTACCTCGCTGAACGCGACTGGTTCGTGAGATTTGGGCGAAGCGCAGCAGACAAGAAACGATTCGAGCACGCGATTACTTCAGGTGAAGCCGCCGCACGAGCGATGTGGGCAGGGAGTCGGAGGCCCGACGCGCACGCGCCCAATCTGGAGTTAATCGCCGCCGACAAGCAGCAGTTGAAACGCTGGTCAGGCGCAGACCCAGGCCGCTCGCCTTGGCTGCGCTATACGGTTTGGGACTTTGCGCCCGGGCTGCACTGGATCGCAGTCGATGAATGGGCACACGGCAAATGGCAGGAGAGAAAAAAGTGCTACACGATTGAGTTTCTGGGCGCTGCCGCGAAGCGGCGCGGAACCCTTCGGCACACGCACCGCGTGCCACTCAAAACGCCGGGAGTGAAGCTTCGTTTCCGCGTCGGCGGGCTAGGCGAGGTAAAAGTCGGGAGTGTAGAACTCTCGCACTCAGCGCGCATCATTCGCCCCAAAGGCTGGCAACGCTTTCGCAAACTCGGCTCACCCACTCCGAGCTGCGGCCTGTTTCCAGATCTCACCCAAGAGCAGTGTTACGCGCTTCAGTTCACGTAGCCACATGCGACCTTGGCCTCACCAAAGGCTTCACTTGCTATGGGAGGAAAACAAAACTCCAAGATTTATAATGACTCGCTCATGCCCCTCCCCCCATATGGCCTTTCAGCGACGAGAGGATTTCTTACTAAAGCGTAAAAACAAGAGAATACGTAATGAAAAATAAACAAGTAGCGGTCAGGATGTCGAGATTTGGCGTCTTTGGGCTTAATAATTTTGCCAACATAAATTCAATTGAAAAAAAGATAGCTACTTATGTTAATTCCATTTTGCCAAGAATAAACATTGAAGACCTGTCGGGATGGAGGCTGGCCTTATCTATTGAACCCGCATGCACAGACTTCATTGCAATTTATAAAAAATTCAAACAGTGCCCTGAAGATAGAGAATGCAAAATTTCAATTACCATTCCCATCCCCGATAATATACACGCGTCTTATGGCATGCCACCTGCCGGAAATGGAACAATTGGCTTTTTTCGTTCAGTAAGAGGCACCGGCTGCCATCTTTTGGATCCTGAGTATGATAAATATGCCAACCTTGAACAATATATTCTTGTGTCAGCCAAAAGGGCTATAGACCTTGGCTTCAGCAAAGGTTTCCCTTGTGATGGGAAAGAAATAAAATTTTCAAGCTTTATAGAGACTCCACTCCCCCCTCACAAGAAGCACGCAATAAAATACAAGCAAGCAAGGGCGCGCATGGCGATTAAAGTCCCTAAACTTGGTAAGTTCGCCAATATAAATTCAATTAGCAGAAAGCTAAATACTTATCTTGAATCTATTCCGCCAAGGATAAACATTGAAGACCTATCGGGAGGGAGGCTAATTTTTCGCATTAATTCCTTCTGCACGGACCGCATTGCAATTTATAAAAACCTTGATTATGATTTTGCACATAGAGAATTCGTAATTTCGATTGCCATCCCCCTCCCCGATAATACGCAAGTGCCTTATGGCATGCCGCCCGGCGAAAATGGGAAAACGGGCTCTTTCCCTCCAGTAGAAAGCGAGCACTTCTATCCGCTGGATCCTGAGTATGATAACTATGACAATCTTGAGCAATATATTCTAGAGGCAGCAATAAAGGCTATAGAATATGGCCTCACCAAAGGTTTCACGGATGGGGGGATAGAATTAAAATTTTCAAGCTCTATAGAGACTCGCAGACTACCCTCCCCTCAGAGGAAATATGTAATGGAGTATAAAAAGGTAACGGTCGTCATGGGGAATAATGTCCCGCGGCTTGATGATTTTGCCGACATGAGTTCAATTTACAAAAAAATAGACACTTATATTAAGTCTATTTTGCCAAGAATAAACATTAAAGATCTATCAGAATGGAAGCTAACTGTAGGCATTGATCACGTCTGCGCAGAATGCATTTCAATTCTCAAAAAACTGGGGCCCTATCCTTCACATAAAGAATACGTAACCTTACTTGCCATCCCCATCCCCGATGATAGGCAAGCGCCTTATGGCATGCCGCGTAGCGAAGATGAGCCCATTGAGCCTCTTGAGCTAAAAAGAAAAAGCGACTTCCACCTTTTGGATCCTGAGTATGATAAATACGCCGACCTTAACCAATATATTCTTGCCTCAACAATAAAGGCGATAGAGCTTGGCTTCACCAAAGGCTTTGCTCGTGAGGGGAAAGCATTAAGATTTCAAGATTTATAATAATCGACATGATTTTTCTGAATCGCAATCAATCCCATAATCATGTCAACCATGGTCTTTTTATTCAAATGTAGACATTTATTTTTATTTTTTCGTAACTCCTAATAATGTATTATCTTTCACCAAAAATAGTAAACGCAGAGACATGAACACGCTATTCTCACGACTGGTAGGGCTAATAGCATCCATCATAGCCGAATTATTCGTTCTATTGATCGCTGTTTTGTACCTTCTGATGTACATTCCGTTTTTTGTACATTTGGGCTATGAGTATTTTTTCAAAAAGAAACGCAAATCGTGATTTAAAAATGGGACGCGACGCAGCGCATCCACCATCCATCTATCCCCCAAACCGTTAATGTCATTGTTCTACCACACAAGGAGTACGTAATGAAACATGAGCAAGTAAGGTTCAGCATGGGGATTGCAGTCCCCAGGCTTGGTAGCTTTGCTAACATATCTTCAATTGAAAATGAAATAGCGGCTTATGTTGAGTCTATTTTGCCAAGAATAAACATGGAAGACCTATCGGGGTGGAGGCTAAATTTCGATGTCACTTACGCATGCACCGACTTCATTGGAGTTTATAGAAAATTTCTACGATATCCTTCAGATAGAGAATACGAAATTTTAATTGCCATCCCCATACCAGACAATACTCAAGCGCCTTATGGCCTACCGCTTGGAAAACATGGAACAATTGGCTCTTTTCGTCCAGCAAGAAGCGACCGCTCCCACCTTTTGGATCCTGAGTATGATCAATATGATGATCTTGACCAATATATTCTTGCGGCAGCAATAAAGGCGATAGACCTTGGCTTCACCAAAGGTTTCACTTGTTACGGCAAGAAAATCAAATTTCAAGATTTATAATGACTTGCCCATTACGCTCCCCTCATAGAAACACCAATGAAATATAAACAAGCCAGGAGATTTAAAAATGAAAAATAAAAAAGTTAAACAACTAAGCATCGGCCTGGGGATTGAAGTTGTTGGGCTTACTAAGTTTGCTGACGTATTTTCAACTGACAAAAAAATAGCTACTTATGTTAAGTCCATTTTGCCAAGAATAAACATTGAGGATCTATCGGGATGGAGGCTACAACTCCACATTAGCTATCTACCCACAGACTCCATTAGCGTTTATAAAAAATTTCTACGGTATCCTTCAGATAGAGAATATGTCATTTTGATTGGCATCCCCATTCCAGATAATACGCAAGCCCCTTATGGCATGCCGACTGGCGCCAATGGGAAAATTAGCCTTTTTTGTCGTTCAGCAGGTGACAAGCACAACCATCTTCTGGATCCGGAGTATGATAAATACGCCGATCTTAACCAATATATTCTTGCGGCAGCAATAAAGGCGATAGACCTTGGCTTCACCAAAGGTTTCACCTGTTATGGGAAGAAAATAAAATTCCAGGATTTATAATGACTCGCACATGACGCTCGCCTCATATCGCCTTTCAACGACGAGGGGAGCTTGGGGCAAAGCATAAAAATAAAAGAATACGTAATAAAATACAAACAGCTAAGAAGATATAAAAATGAAAGATAAACCAAAAGTTACAGATTTTAAATTAGGCAGTGTTTTTTTCGTTCCGTTCCGAGACGGTGTAAACGGCGTATTTGGATACGTAAAATATGACTGCAACACCCGCAGCAATCGAAAGAGCATTAACTTACCGCTCGCCGACATTTACAATCGAGTCTGCCGACTGGATGAGTGGTCAGAAGATATCAAGAAAGAAGAAATAAAAATCCACGACATGATCTTAAGTCTTGTGAATCACTTCCACAAGTCCTATTTCAACAAAAGACCTATGGTGCTGACCGATTACCACACAGACATTATTCACCCGGTTAAATATGGATTCTTTAAAATGGGTACCAAGAAGCTTTGGTATGATGCCGATGCAAAAGACATCGTCTACCCTGATAGTGATGAGCAATACAGAGAAGTGGAAATGGCATTGGCCCCTTACGACCAGGCTTATATAGAAGCTATTTTCAGTGGCATGACTGTTAAATATGGCGATGAGATCCCTGGTTTTGATCGGGAAGACTAGGGTTCGCTCTCGTCGCTATGCTTTATTCTTTTTTCACTCTATTTGCGGCAAGCTATTACGGGTAATAGAGGTTTGTATCACCACACAAAATTACAAAACCGACCGCTTTGCCTATTGCTTAGGCAGTGCCACCCTGCTTTTGAGAGCACTGCCCGTAATGAAAGATAAAAAAGCCAGGAGATATAAAAATGAAAGATAAAAAAGTTAAACAAGTAAGGGCCACCATGCCGACATCAGTCCCTGGGATTTGGAATTTTGCCAACATGGGCCCAATTGAGCGAAAAGTAAATACTTATATTGATTCTATTTTGCCAAGAATAAACATTGAAGACCTGTCGGGATGGAGGCTGCTTTTACACATTAATTCCGTATGCTCAGACCTCATTGGGGTTTATAAAAAATTCCTACGCTATCCTTCAGATCGAGAATACGTGATTTTACTCACCATCCCTATCCCCGATAATACGCAAGCGCCTTATGGCATGCCGCCTGGGCGAGATGGAACAATTGGCTATTTTCGCTCAATAAAAGATAGAGGCAAGCAATCCCATCTTTTGGAGCCTGAGTATGATAAATATGATGGCCTTAACCAATATATTCTTGCGGCAGCAATAAGGGCTATAGACCTCGGATTCACCAAAGGCTTCACTTGCTATGGAAAGAAAATAAAATTCCAAGATTTATAATGACGCGCCTATGACGCGCGCCCCATATCGCTAATGTGCAATGATGGGAAGCTTGGACTGAGGATATAAAAAAAGCGACCGATGTGAAATCGGTCGCTTCTAAAGTTAAAGTGTGGGCGGCGGGTCACTGCTCGCCCACACCTGCAGTCCAAATAAAACAACACGCAGCGGCTAGAAGCCGTAACTTGCGCTGAAGGTCACGCGGCGCGGGGTTTGCCACGCGGTCGGCAGCAGGTATTCGGCGCGAGGGGTGCCGGTGTTGTCGATTTCGGCGACTTCGTCGCGCTGGATGACCGTCTGCTTGTTGAGGAGGTTGGTCACATCGATTTGGAGCGCGAGGCGACGGCCCGCCCACTTGGGCACGTAGCGCAGGCTGAGGTCTTGATTAAAGACCCAGTCGAGGCGACCGGCGTGTCCGCGTTGCTTGAGGTAGTAGTCCTCGCCGTAGCCCGTGCCGGTGACCGAGTCGTCATACCAGCCCATGTAGTTGAGCGGGCGGCCCGAGGTGAGCCGGAAGTTTGCGCCGAGCGTCAGCTCGCTCGTCAGCGCGTAAGTGCCAAAGAGCTTAAAGGCGTGGCGGCGGTCGTTGGGCAGCCAGCCGAAGGAGTTGCGCTGGAGGTCGGGCGTGTCGAATTGCTGGGTGAGGCCGGCGTCGTCTTGGCCGATGTCGGAGAAGACCCAGCCTTCGGTATTCCCGTAGTTTTGCGACCAGGTGTAGGAGAACTGCGCGGCCCACTTGCCGTCCCAGATCCGCTCAAAGAGCAGCTCGATGGCGGCATACTTGCGCTTGCCTTCGGTGAAGCCGAGTTGCTCGGGCGTGAGCGTCACGAGTTG
This sequence comes from Cephaloticoccus capnophilus, assembly GCF_001580045.1. Taxonomy (GTDB): domain Bacteria; phylum Verrucomicrobiota; class Verrucomicrobiia; order Opitutales; family Opitutaceae; genus Cephaloticoccus; species Cephaloticoccus capnophilus. The sequence goes on along the minus strand of NZ_LSZP01000021.1, from coordinate 9,745 downwards.
CTCGCCGTTACCGTCCTCGAAGTCCCAGAGCGTGGTGATGCTCTTGCCGGGGTTGGCGAGGACGTAGTGCTGATAGCCGATGAAGTCGGCCCCGGCGAGGCCGAGCACGTTTTGCGCATAATCGGTCAACGCGTGGTCGATGATCATGTCGTCCATCGTGCTCTTCAGGTCGCGGTAGGTGCCGCGCAGGCCGACGCGGTAGTCTTTGCTGAGCGCGTGGTCGATGCCGACGATGAACTCGTCCTGATACATCGGGTCGAGGTTGCGGTCGACGATACTGTCTTTGTTGGGAATCGTCCCGGGCGAGAGCAGTTGCAGCGTGCCGATTTGCCGTCCGCGAATGGGCGTGCCGTCGGCGTTTACCCCGAGGAGTTCATACCACTCTTCGGTGAACTTCTCGCCGCCTGCGAGGCGGGCGTTGGTGTTGGAGGCGACGGGGATGTGGTAACGTCCGTAGTTGGCGTAGATTTTTGTCTTTTGGTCGCCGAAGAGGTCGTAGGCCACACCGAGACGCGGGGCGATTTGCTGCGTCATCTCGACGAAGGATTCGCCCGCAGCGTTGAAGTTTTCAAAATTCTCGCTGCGAACGCCCAAGCGGAAAAGCAAGCGGCCGTCGAGCGTCGTCCAGTTATCCTCAATATAGTAGGCGTCGCTGGTGACTTGAAAGCTGCCTGCATTTTCCAAGAAGCGGTCGCGGGTGACTTGGGTGACGCCAGCGGGGACGATGCCGCCGCCGAGCGTTGCACCGGGCGTCACGGTCGCGTAGCGGTGAAACCAGCCGCCACCGGAGTAGCCGGTTACGACGTTGGAGTAGTTGTCCTCGCGGTCGAAGCCGACGCGCAGCTGGTGCTCGCCGAAGAGCGAGAAGCCGTAGGTCACGTCGAGCCGGATCGCCTCGCGCTCGTCGAGGCTGCCAGGCTCGACGACAGCCTGCGTGCCGGAGAGGCGTTGCGCGGGGCCAAAGCGGGCGTCGAGGACGAGCGGCTCGGCATCGGTGCTGCCGAAGGTGGACAGGTCGTTCTTACTTTTGCCCCAAAGCGCGGAGACGGTGAGCCGGTCGCTGAGGCTGCCAACGTAGCGAGCGATTTTTACGTCACCCCCGAGCTTGCTCGTGATGGTGGTCGGATCGGTGCCGAGATCGGTCTTCGTGGCGAAGTCGTAGTCCGTATCGGTGTTAAGCGTTTCCTTCTCGGTCTCGATAAAGGTAAACTCCAGCGTGTGCCCGGGGAAGGGGTTGGCGGTGAGTTTGGCAAAGTAGAGTGGGTCATCCTGCTTTTGGCGGCGGATGCGGCTGCCGCCCGCGCGCACGTCTTCGTTCTTAATCTCGTTGGCGTTGTAGAGCGCGTAGAAGAAGAGCTTGTCCTTAATGAGGGGGCCGCTCGCCCAAATATTGGCTTCGAGCCGCTCGCGCTTATCCGCTCCGTTGTAGCTCCAAAGCGTGTTGGGCGTGCCTGCTTGGTTCGTGTAGTAGCGGTCAGGGTTTTTGCCGTTTAGGCTGGAATCGGGCATGTAGAAGACATTGGCCCCGGCCTTGTAGGTGTTCGTGCCGGTCTTGGTCGTCGCGTTGATGACGCCGCCCAGCGAGCGGCCAAACTCAGCGGAGTAGCCGCCGCTCTTAATCTCAAACTGCTCGTAAGCCTCATAGGGCAGCTCGATGGGGTTGGTGCCCGTGCGAAAGTCGCTCAGGTTAAAGCCATCCACGAAGTAGGCGTTTTCCGCGACGGACGCACCGCCGAAGGAGATGAGGTTGCCGAAAGCCGTGTCGCCCTGCACCGCGCCGGGGGCGAGCAGCGCGATCGCGCTCGTGTTGCGCGCAACAGGTAGGGCTTCGAGTTGCGACGCGCCAAAAATCGACACCGACTCCGTGCGGCCAAAATCAATCGGGCTAAACGACGCGCTGAGCCCGCTGACCTCCAAGCGCTCCAGCTCCACGATCGAGTCGCTGCCGATGCTCACGTTGCTCGTCGTGCCGATGAACACCTCGACGAGGACTTCGCCCTCGCCCTCCACACTCACGCGGTAGCGACCGGTGGGGACGGCGGTAATTCTGAATGAGCCAGAAGACGTAGCGGTCGTTGTGCGGGAGTAACCCGTCTCAACATTTACGGCAGTGACACTCGCACTGGGCGCGACACGACCGGAGAGCGAACCAGTGACATTCGACTGGGCTAGGGCGAGCGGAGCGCTTACCAGGAGCGCGGCCAATACGCCCGCGAGCGAAAGCGAAGCGAAAGACCGCGCGCGGCGGCCGCCGAACGCAGCAGCCACTAAGCTTGAAACAGCGCGTAAAAACCACGCGGCAAATCGAAGCGTGTGCATAGGTGGGGGAAGGGTTGGTTTGTTAGTTGTGTAGGTCAGCGAGCGCGCAGCCGCACTCACCGAGAAGAGGCGCACAGAGCACAGGCACCGCCCCTGATTCAAGAAAATCATGCCCCCTACGTAAAACTATGCCACGGGCTTCAAGCAGTGAGCAGTCCAGCAATCGAAGGACTGATACTTAGCAGCAGTCTAGGGGCTGTTCCCGTTTTTCCCACTACGCGTGGGGCGGCAGCGTGTCGCTGCACCCATTTACCGAACGCTTGGCCGCCGTGCTTGCGCACGGCAACCAAGCGCTCGGTAGAAAGGACCCCAAACTTGGAGACGGGAGCTTATGAGTGATTTTCCCCTCCTCGCCCAAACGGGTTATCACTCTACTTTCCCCTCCCTGTCGCAACGCGACAGGGGAGAGTGCTTTCAAATTTGGGATTTCGTGATCGCGCGATAGCGCGATGCGAAATCCCAAATTGAATGGGTGCAGGCACAGCCTGCCGCCCCACGCGTAGTGGGAAATCTGCCTCCGACGCGGCGCGGCCCGAAGGGACGAGGCCGATTCAGCCTGCGGCGTGCAGTTGGGCTTTGAGCGCACGAGCGCGGGTGAGGGTTTCTTCCGCATCGTCGCCCAGCACGGTAAAGTGGCCCATCTTGCGCCCACGGCGCGGCTCGGCTTTTCCGTACAAATGCAGCTTCGTGTGCGCGTCGGCCAAAAGAGCCGCCCAATTTGGAGTCTGCGGGACAGCCGAGTCGCGCTGCGGGAACCACGCATCCCCCAAAACATTCACCATCACGGCGACACGCGCACGCGGCGCGACCGAGCCCAGCGGCAGTCCACAAATCGCGCGGACTTGCTGCTCAAACTGCGAAGTCGCGCAGGCATCCAAGGTCGCGTGTCCCGAGTTGTGCGTACGCGGTGCCAACTCGTTGACGAGTAGCTCGCCACTTTCCGTCAAGAACAGCTCTACTCCCAGCACCCCCACGAGCCCGAGTTTCTGCGCGATCTCGACTGCCAAGGCTTCGGCCCTCGCCATCATCCCGGGCGGCACCCGCGCGGGCAAAATCGAGATATCCAAGATGTGATTTGTGTGGATGTTCTCGGCAGGCGGAAACGTGCGCAACTCGCCGCCCACCCCACGCGCCACCACGACCGAAAGCTCACACTGATACGTTACCCACTGCTCGACCACCGCCGCTTGCCCGGAAAACTGGGCTTGCGCAGCGGCGATCTCCGCCTCGCTCGTGAGCTTCAACTGCCCCTTCCCATCGTAGCCAAAGTCAGCGGTCTTCACCACGCAGGGCAGCCCGACCTCGCGAATCGCAGCGGCCAAGTCTCCGCCCTCCGGTACCGAGGCAAAACGCGCATGCGGAATCCCCTGATCGCGCAACCAAGTCTTCTCGCGCAGCCGATTTTGGGCGATTTCCAAAATCCGCCAATCCGGCCGCAGCCGTTGCCCAAGCCCTGCGGCCTCCAAAGCCTTTAACGGCGCAGTCGGGATATTCTCAAATTCGTAAGTCACCACATCGCAGCCGTGCACGAAGTCGCGCAACGCATCGAGGTCGGCATAGGGCGCATTCACTTCTTGGTTCGCCACTGCCCCTGCGGGACAGGCCACTTGTGGCTCGTAAACGGCGACCGAAAATCCGAGCGACTGCGCGGCTTGGGCAAGCATGCGGCCAAGCTGCCCGCCGCCCAAAATACCGATGCGGCCCGTGCCAGGGAGGATACAGTTGCGTGTCATCACGATGCCCACTGCCAAGCCTGCCTCAGCGGCAGGGCGCAAGATAAAGCGCACTTGCGTGTTTTCCTCACGCCGCTCGCGCGCCGCGAATTAGCTCGGCCAAAGCGCGCTCCACCGTCCACTCCGCCTCAAAGCCCAGCTCGGCCCGAGCCCGGGCGGGATCTCCCAACGAGTGGACGATGTCGCCGCTGCGCGCAGGCGCGAATACCGGCGGCGGCGCATCGGGGTACTCCACCGAGAAAATCCGCACACTCTCCAATAGCGAAGTCGCCCGCCCCGTGCAGATATTGGCAACGCCACTCGCCAAGCCCGTGCGCGCCGAAGTCGCCGCGAGCGCGTTAGCCCGCGCGACATCGTACACCGAGATAAAATCCCGCGTCTGCTGCCCATCGCCGTAAATCGTCGGCGCTCGCCCTGCGGCGTAGCAGTTTTGGAAAACCGAAATCACCCCCGAGTACGGCGAGGCCGGATCCTGCCTTGGCCCAAAAACATTAAAGTACCGCTGGCAGCGCACGACACAGTCGCCCGCGACAGCCGCCGGGCTATCCAGCAGGATCGACTCAGAGCTCAACTTCGCCTCGCCATAAGGGCTGATCGGCTGTTTCGGCGCGGCCTCATCGATAGGCAGCGCACGCACATCGCCATAAACGGCGGCAGACGAGGCAAAGACGATCCGGCGCACGCCCTGCTTGGCGGCGGCGGAGGCGACATGCTCAGTCGCCGTGATATTGAGACGGTGGTTGAGTGCGGGGTTGGCAATGCTCTCCTGCACGCTCACGAGTGCCGCAAGGTGGATGATGGCTTCGGGCCGGAAACGCGCGCAAAGCGAGTCCAGCACGCCCGACTCGGCCACATCCGCTTCGACGAGCTCAAAGCGCAGAGCCTGCCGCAGCGCCGCGTCGAGATTTCGACGATGCCCGGTGCGGAAATTATCAACGCCTAGGACCTCGTGCCCCTCGGCCAAAAGCCGCTCACTCGTGTGACTGCCAATAAATCCGGCTGCACCGGTGATCAGGATTTTCATAACACTGGGGTGAAGGGCAATCGGAGCAAAACGGACAGCGACAAATGCCCGGTACGTAAACAAGCGCAGGTGAGCCTCAAATCGTGATGCCGATTTTGCCCAGTTGCTCGCCGCGCTCCATCAGAGCGAAGGCCTCGGCAGTTTGGGCGAGCGGATAGTGCGCACTGATTATCGGGCGCAGCTCTTTGCGGTTAACGAAATCGAGCATCGCCGCCCAGTCTGCCGGACTGCCCATCGTCGACCCCAAAAGCGAGAGCTGCCGCCAAAACACTTTGCGCAGCGCGAGCTCGGGCACGTTACCACGCGTCGACCCGTAAAATGCGATTCGCCCGCCAGCAGCCGCGGCATCAATCAACGACTCGAAACCCGGCCCACCCGCGCTGTCGATAATCACATCGAAACCGCCGCCCGACTGCTCCACGGCTTCGCGCGCCCAATCGCTGCGCGTGTAAAGAAAGCCGCCGCGCGCGCCCAGCTCGGCGGCACGCACGAGCTTCTCGGGGGAGCTCGACGTCGCCCAAACTTCTGCGCCGAGCGCGACCGCAAATTGCAGCGCAAAAAGCGCGACGCCTCCGCCAATGCCCGAGATAAGGACACGCTCGCCCGCGCGGACTTGAGCACGCGAGACCAGCGCACGCCACGCGGTCAGCCCGGCGAGAGGGAGCGCAGCGGCCTCGCACCAGTCCAAATGCTCGGGGCGAGGAGCGAGCTGATCGGCAGGCACGCACACCCGCTCGGCCAGTGTGCCTTCGCGCGGAAGCCCCAATATCGAAAACGCTTGCCCCTGTGCCGCTGCCGACTCGCCCCACCCGAGCGCAGGGTTGATAATCACCTCACGCCCGAGGAGTTCACGGGAAACGCCCGCGCCCAGCTCACTCACCACGCCAGCCCCATCGCTCCCCGGAATGATCGGCCACTGAAGCCCCGCATATTGTCCGCGCAGTATCCACAGATCGCGGTGATTAAGCGCCGCGGCGCGCAACAACACGCACACTTCGCCTTGAGCGGGTTTCGGCTCAGGGACGGAGCCGAAGCACAGCGAATCAACCGCAGTAAAGGTAATGGCTTGCATGATACACAGAACCTTGAGGGCAGTGCGCATAGCGCACAAGTCGAGCCACTCAAACGTGCGTAAACAGCGTTTCCTTGGGCAAGCGCAGCTTGGGGCGTTCCGCGTAGCGATCGTCCGCAGCGCGATAGCCCGCCGCACAGCACACTTGGACGCGGTAGCCGCTCCCCGTAAGCCCAAGAACCTCGTCCACCTTGTCCTTCGATAAACCTTCCAGCGGACAGGTATCCACACCGAGGAGCGCGGCACTGGTCAGGAAGTTACCCAGCGCGATGTAGACTTGATGCGACTGCCAAGAATGGAGGCTGTCGCTCGCCCGAGCGCCTTCGATAGCCCCATTGAGCATTTTCCCAAAGCCCGCAAGCGACTCGCGCGTAACGCCGAGTAACTCGCAGGCCCGCGCAAGATGCTGCTCGACATAGTCGGCCCCAAACTCACGCCGCACCGCAAACACCAAAAAATGCGAGCAGTCGCTGACCTGAGATTGGCCGTAAGCCGCCTCCCGCAGCGCGGCCTTTTTCTCGGCATCAGTCACCACGATAAAATGCCAAGGCTGCAGCCCGTAGGACGACGGCGTGAGGACGAGCGACTCTTCGAGCGCAGACCAAAGCTCGGGAGCGATTTTACGCGCAGGATCGAAGCGTTTGACCGCGTAGCGCCAGTTGAGCGCAGAGAGCAGGGATTCGGACGAGAGGGCTGGAGCTTGTAACATGGACGCGGAGAGGGACCGCAGGCGGATTTTTGTCAAGATATGCGCAGTGCGAGCCTCGTATCCACGCATTTAGCGACGGTGACTTCTCCGCTTTAAGGCCTGCTCGCATTTCAAACGCGAACAGCGCTGCTGCTTACGGCTCAGCCCGTAAAATAGAAAGGGTTCACGACCGTCCGCGCGGTCAGTGACCGCTCTCTCTGAGCTTCCACTGCGCGTGGGGCGGCAGCGTGTCGCTGCACCCATTTACCGAGCGCTTGGCAGCCGTGCATGCGCACGGCAGCCAAGCGCTCGGTAGAACTTGGAGGTGGGAGTTTATGGGTAATTTTTCGCACCTCGCCCAAACGGGTTATCACTCTACTTTCCCCTCCCTGTCGCAACGCGACAGGGAGAATGCTTTCAAATTTGGGATTTCGCTTTCGCGCGATAGCGCGTTGCGAAATCCCAAATTAAATGGAAGCGGTCACTGACCGCCGCCCCACGCGCAGTGGAAAAAAGCGTATTAGCCAGCGGCGAGCGTGCGCAGCACACGTGAGTGGCGAGCCGCGAGCCAGATGTCTCGCGGTTGAAACGGGAACAGACCCTAGCCCATAAAAAACGCGTCTCACATTTTTTGAACTGGAAGCTTGGGGATTATCCACTCATCGTGGGGCACCCCATTTCCCCGTCCTATTCTGCTTTCTCCCCAAAAGCGTAGTTCCCCACGGTCGCATCTAGCTTCCCCTAGCCAGTCCGCCGTGCGGTGCGCCCCAAACCGATGCCTAGGTACACTGTCCACAAGAAGATCCTGCGCGACTGGCCGCTGTATTTCTTCATAATCCCCTCGTTGGTGCTAGTCGTCACCTTCCAGTACTACCCCGTCGCGAGTGGTTTTTATCACAGCGTGTTTGAGTGGGGGGGCGGAGACGCCAAGCGCTTCACAGGCTGGGAAAATTATGGGCGGGCATTTACCGATACGACCTTTCTTAACTCGTTTAAGGTGATCGGGTTACTGCTCATCTTTAACCTCATAAAGATGTGGCCCTCGGTCATCATAGCCGTCCTCATCCACCGACTAAAGAGCGACCGCTGGCAATATGTGTATCGCGTGCTCTTGGTGGTGCCGATGATCGTGCCCTCGCTAGTGAGCCTGTTCATCTGGAAGTTCCTCCTAGACCCCAACATCGGCGGGTTAAATGCCTTGATTGAGGCCACTGGCTTCAAGTCGGTGCTCGTCGCGGTAGATAACTTCTTCGGGTGGGGCGTGTTCTTTGAGGATGTGCCGATCGCTTGGCTCGGGCAGCCGCAACTCATCTTGCCCACGCTGTTCATCTGGGGTTTCCCGTGGATTGGGATGTTTGGCGTCCTACTCTACCTCGCCGGACTCCAATCCATCGGCACAGAGGTCTACGAAGCGGCTGACCTCGACGGCATCGGCCCCATTCAGAAATTCTTCTACATCGAGCTGCCTCTGATCCTCACCCAGATCCGCCTCAGTTTGATTCTGATGGTGATGAATACCCTAGGCGGCTTCGGCTTCCAACTGCTCATGCTAAACGAAGCGGGCGGCCCAGGAGGCAGGGGCATGGTGCCCGGGCTGTGGATTTACAACCGCTCCTTTGTCGCCGGTGAGTTCGGCTACGCCTGCGCACTAGGGATTATCCTCGGGCTAATCATCCTAGGGCTCACCTACATCAACAACCGCTACATCCGCATAGACAAATAAGCCCCGCAACTTGGCCGCTCCTAAAGCCCGCGCATCAGTAGCTCCTGTCCCCATGTCTGCCTCCACTGCCCCCTCTCCCAACGCCACCAAAGCCGCTCGTCCTCTAAAACGTCGGCAGTACGACTGGCCCAAGCACATCGTGCTGATGACGCTCATCGGCATTGAGCTGTTCCCCCTCTACATGATGCTCCAAGTGTCTTTTAAAGACACGAGCACTTTTCTCCAACAACCTTGGCTCCCACTGCCAATTAGCCAGTGGGATTGGAGTAACTGGAGCTTCGGGATAAAGCTCATCGCCCCCTACCTCGCCAACACCGTCTTCGTCACCACCTGTGCCACCTTCGGCACGTTCTTTTTCGCGCTGCTCGGAGCGTACTTTTTCGCCCGCTCAAAACTGCCAGGCAAAGGGATCCTGTGGACGCTGTTTTTGATTCTGCTCATCATGCCAGGCGTCGGGACCTTTGTGCCAGTGTTCATGCTGCTCAAGTCGCTGCACCTGCTCAATACGCTCTTCGCCCTCATCATCCTCGGCGTTTCGGGCGGCCAAGTACTTAACGTCTTTATCCTGCGCCACTTCATCGAGGACATCCCCAAAGACCTCTTCGAAGCGGCTGAAATGGACGGGGCCAGCCATTTCCAGCGGATGGTGCACATCGTAATTCCGATGGCCGCTCCCATCATTGGAACCCTCTCCATCTTCGCCTTCATGGGCGGGTGGAACGATTTCATGATGCCGCTCATCATCCTGCGCGACCAAGAACTCTTTACGCTCGGAGTAGGCCTCATCTACCTCGAAGGCGAATACGTGAAGCCGTGGGGCAAAATTATGGCCACGTACTTCATCTCCTCAGTCCCCCTGCTCATCATGCTGCTATTTACGATGAAGTTCTTCGTCCGCAGCTTCTCTGCCGGAGCGGTTAAGGGGTAAAGCGACACAAGCCTAGGGCCTGCTCCCGTTTCAAACGCGAGCCGCAGCCCCGCCTCCCCCTGCCCACAAGGTAAATGTCAGAGCTCACAGACACCTCCACTGCGCGTGGGGCGGCGGTCAGTGACCGCTTCCGTTCAATTTGGGAATTGGCCCCGTCGCTTCGCGACGAAACCAATTCCCAAATTTGAAGCCCCTCCCCCTGTCGCGTTGCGACAAGGAAGGGGAAGTAGAGTGATAACCCGTTTGGGCGAGGTGGGA
>NZ_LSZP01000020.1 GCF_001580045.1 Cephaloticoccus capnophilus | reverse complement strand
ATTTTGGTTTCGTTTCTGCGCGTCGCGCAGAGGCGAAACCAAAATCTAAATGGGTGCAGCGACACGCTGCCGCCCCACGCGTAGTGGAAAAGTGCAGCTCACTGGTGAGCCGCGCACAAAATCTGGCTCCGTCGCAGCTCGCGGTTGAAACGCTGAACAGCCCCTAGCCCCGCTTCGCCCAGCGGCTCGCCAGCACACTGCACACGAGCAGTTGCAGTTGGTGATACACGATGATCGGCAGCAGGATTAGCCCCAGCGCGGGCGTCGCCCCAAAGATGAGCTGCGCCATCGGCACGCCCGCCGCCAGCGTCTTCTTTGAGCCGCAAAAAATCGCCGCAATCTCGTCCTCACGCGGCATCCCCGCCCAACGGCACACGAGCCTCACTGCAGCCATCGCAGCGAAAAATAGCCCCAGTGCCACGAGCGCGACTCCGCCAAGTGCCCACGGCGATTGCCCTGTCCAGACGTCGCGCCGCACCGACTCGCAAAACGAAGTGTAGACCAAGAGCAAAATCACCAGCCGGTCGGCGAGGTTGACCTTTGCCTTGTGCCGCTGCACGAGCGACCCCAGCACCGGCCGCAGCACCTGCCCCGCCGCCAACGGCAAAACCATCCAAACGACCAGGTCCCAAATCACCTCGCCCAGTGGGATTGGCTGACCAGTGGTCGCCGTCACCACGCTCATCCCAAGTGGCGTAAGCACGACGCCGATGAGGCTCGACAGCGTCGCGTTGCACACCGCGACCGGCACGTTCCCGCCCGCCGCCGCCGTCATCGCTACCGATGAGGACACCGTCGAAGGCAGCACACACACAAAGAAAATCCCCAGCCGCAGTTCTGGCGAAAACACCCCCTCAAGTAGCGGTAGCAGTGCCAAGCCCAGCAGCGGGAAAAACAAAAACGTGCACCCCTGCACCACCAAGTGCACCCGCCAGCTCAACGCCCCCGCTCGCAGCGCCGCAAAGGACAACAAAAGCCCGTGCAGCAGGAAAATCAGTGCCACGCCCGCCTTAACCGTAAACTCGGGCCGCAACCAACCGCCACTTGCCCCCGGGCCCGGCACCGCCCACGCCAGCAAAGCCGCCAACCCCATTCCGATTAAAAACCAATCCAGCTTGGGGACTCTCATTTAAGTTTGCCTCCAGGGCGCAGGACGAGGCGACGGTCCTTCGGGTCAAACACAGGAGCCAGTCGCAAGGCCAAATCAGCCTCTAACAAGGCCAAAACATAGTCATTTCGGTCACCAAAACCGTGAGCACTCGCCCGCTCGAGAAAAGACTGAAGCTCTTCGTTAGAAAGTGAAAAGGACACCGATTTCTTTTTCCCCTTTTGGGCATTAGAGACCATGACTCGCACTCCAAAGCTCCCGTTATTAAGAGTTAATTCTAAATCATAATTAATATCTAATTATAGTTATTAAAATTTGATTAAATCAATTCAAGGCTAGGGTCTGTTCCCGTTTCAAACGTGGCCGCGACGGAGGCAGATTTTGTGCGCGGCAAGGCGCGAGAAGCGAAGTTTGCTCATGCAAATGAGCGACGAGTAACGCAGCGGCGAGCGTGCGCAGCACACGTGAGTGGCGAGCCGCGAGCCAGATGCCTCGTCCCTTCGGGCTGCGCCGTAAGCAGCAGCGCGGCTCGCGTTTGAAACGGGAACAGACCCCAAGCTCAGAAACGGCAGGGCCTGCCATCTGCCACACAAAAGCCCCACCACTAACCCCATCCCCAAAATGAAACCCGTCCGCTTGTTATCTCTCGCGTTGGGTGCCTGCCCCATCGCTTCCCCTCCGAGTTTGGGCGAAACAGCCGACTCGCCGCTTCGGCAAAATTCTAAAAAAATCGCGAAACGCGCAAGACGACGGCCGAGAAACAACGCTCACCTTGCGCGCCCAATCCGTCGTCAGTCGTGCTGCCCGCGCAGCCTTCGCCACAGCGCGGGCAACTGCTCGCGGCCCTCAATCCGCAGGAGCCAAAGCGCCCCGCCATAAACGAGCACGCCCAGCGGAATCAGCCCGCCAACTGCCACGAAATCGCGCACCAGCCCCTGCCCTGCGCCGCCGACGACCCACCCTGCCTTGAGCGCCCACCAGCCACCGCCGACCACCGCCGCCATTGCGCAGACCGCCAGCACGAGCTTCGCGACTCCACCCCAAAGCGGCGCAAACGCCAGCTCCGGCAGCCGCACGGTCAGTGCCCGCTGGAGCTGCACCGCCTGCACGCCAATCGCCACCGTGCTCCCCAGCACCAGACCCGCCGCCCCCAGCGGTCGCATCAGCGCGATACTTAACCCGAGGTTTATCACGAAACTCACCGCCGCTAGCTTCACCGGCGTCTTCGTGTCCTTGAGCGCGTAAAACGCCCGCGTGCTCAGACTCGTGATTGAGAAAAACGGCATCCCCACAGCAAACAGCGCAAGCAAGGGCACGAGCATCGCCGTGTCACTCGGCCCAAACGAGCCGCGCTCAAAAAGCAGCCGCGTAATCGGCTCGGCCAACAAAGCTAGCCCCGCCGCAGCAGGCAGATTCACGAGTAAAATCAGCCTCAAGCCCTTCGCATAATCCGCCGCAAAAGCCCCCGACTGCCGCTGCGCCGCATGCTGTGCGAGCAGCGGATAAATCACCGTCGCCACCGCGATTGCGAAGACTCCGATCGGCAACTCCGTCAGCCGATTCGCGTAAAACAAGACCGCCGCCGCCTCATCGCTCACCGAAAAGGCCAAAAGCCGCGACACGTAGATATTGATCTGGTAAATCGCCACACCGAAGAGCCCCGGCGCCATCAACCGCGCAATCTCACGCACCCGTGCCGACAGCGTAAAATCCAGCCGAGGCCGCCAGCCCAGCCGCACCAGCACCAGCCCCGGCACCACCATTTGCAAAAAACCACCCGCCAGCACGCCCGCACACAACCAGTGCATCCGCCCCAAGCCCGTCTCCGCAAAGTGCAGCCCCGCGCCCCCGAGTGCGCCAATCATCGCCACATTCAGCCAAATCGGCGACAGCGCGGACTCGGTAAACCGCTTAAATACATTGAGCGTCGCGCTAAACGCCGCCGCCAAACACACGAACACTAAGTAAGGGAAAAGCACTACCGTGAGCTCCGCCGCGAGCGACCACTTCCCCGAAAACTGCGGCAACTGCGCCCCCCAGGCGAACAGCCCCATGCCCGCTGCCACCACGCCGCTCGCCACCAGCGCCAGCCAGCTTACCACCTGATTGAGCAAGCGAAACGCCGCCGCCTCAGCGCCCTCCTGCAACTCCTCCTGCAAAGTCGGCACAAACGCCGCCGTCAACGCGCCCTCCCCCAGCAGCCGCCGAAATAGATTGGGCAAGCTAAACGCCGTAATAAACGCCGAGTTGAGCGCACTCGTGCCAAACACCGCCGCGCTCAACTGGTCGCGCACAAGCCCCAGCACGCGCGAAACCACCGTCAACCCTGACACCACACCGATAGCCTTGAGTTTGCGCGACACCCAGTTAGCAGACTGCGCCCGCGCCCAAAGCCCAAGGCGAAATTCACTCTTTCCCGCATACGCACAACCCCTCACTCACTTCCGCTTAAAGACGCGAGGCCAACAAAGCCTCGCGAAAAATGAAAAGGTCGAAGACCTCGTCGCCCTACTCCCCCTCTTTTCCCAATGACCTTTTCCGAGCAACTCGCCCACTACACCGCGCAAGTCGAAGACGCGCTAGACGCACTCCTGCCGCCCGCCACCGCGCGCCCTACTCGGCTCCACGAAGCCATGCGCTACGCCGTGCTCGGCGGCGGCAAACGCCTCCGCCCCACCCTCTGCCTCGCCGCAGCAGAATTGTTTGAACCCACTAAGCTCAGACGCGGTGGAGACGACACCGCGCCAAGTGAAACGGCCTGCGCCCCTGCGCCCCCGGCTGCCGCTTTCGGCGCAGCCGTATCGATCGAGTGCCTACACTGCTACTCACTCGTCCACGACGACCTCCCCTGCATGGACGATGACGACCTACGCCGGGGCCGCCCCACCACCCACCGCGCCTTCGACGAGGCCACCGCGCTCCTCGCGGGCGATGCCCTCCTCACCCACGCCTTCGCGCTCCTCGCCGAGCACTACGCCGACAGTCCCGCACTCGCCCACGCCCTCACTCGCGAGCTCGCCCACGCCGCGGGGAGCCGCCGCCTCATCGGCGGGCAAATGGAAGACCTCCTCGCCGAGAAAAAACAAGGCACAGAAAACGCCGTCACTGCCGAAACGCTCGACTTCATCCACCTCAACAAAACCGCCGCAATGATCGAGGCCGCGCTCGTCATGGGCGGACTCGTAGGCGGTGCAGATGGCCCCCAGTGCGAAACCCTGCGCACTGTAGGCCGACACCTCGGACTCGGCTTTCAAATCGTGGACGACATCCTCGACGCCACCGCCGACACCGCGACTTTAGGCAAAACGGCAGGGAAAGACGCGCGCGCCGAAAAGACGACCTACGTAAGCCTCTACGGGATCGACGCCGCCCAAGCCCGCGCCGAGGAAGAAACGCAGCGCGCCCTCGCCGCACTCGCCACGCTCCCCGGCGACACCCGCTTCCTTGCCGACCTCACCCGCAGCCTCACCGACCGCAAGAAGTGAGGCCCTGCACCAATACGCCTACTACCGCCACCCTTGCCCCCGCCTGCGGACTCTTCCCACGCCGCGCCTCAGCCCAAGCCCTGCCTCTGCGCTTCGCGCAAAATCTTTCGTCAGAGCCTCGGCTTAATCGAGTGCACGGGACCGAGCCTAGAATACGAGAGCGAGATAGGCTGAAGAGTTATCAGACTATCTCGCCACTCTGAGTTGGGGAGCGCCTAGTGCGCTCCCCGTCCCCCGCCGAAGGCTTACTTCGCTTCGGCGGCGGCGTTTACCAGCTCTAGGAAGCTGCGGGCTTCTAGGCTCGCGCCGCCAATCAGCCCACCGTCGATGTCTTTTTGCGCTAAAAGCTCGGGGGCATTGTCGGGCTTCATCGAGCCGCCGTAGAGGATGCGGATCTTGCGCGCGAGGCTGGGCTCAAAGCGTGCCCCCAGCAGCTCGCGGATAAAGGCGTGGACCTCTTGCGCTTGCGCTGCGGTCGCCACCTTGCCTGTGCCAATCGCCCAAACGGGTTCGTAGGCGATTGTGAGGCTTGCGGCTTGCGCTGCGTCGACGCCCGCCAGGCCACCCTCAAGCTGGGTCTGCACGACCTTGAGCGTCTCGCCTGCTTCGCGCTCCTCGAGCGTTTCGCCCACGCAAAGAATCGGGCGTAGTTCGTTTTTGAGCGCGGCAAGGACCTTGCCGTTAACGACCTCATCGGTCTCGCCGAAGAGTGCCCGCCGCTCGCTGTGCCCGAGGATGACGTAGGTGACGTAGAGGTCGCGCAGCATGGGCGCGGAGATTTCGCCCGTGTAGGCACCGCTGCGCTCAGCGTGCATAGTTTGCGCACCGAGTTTGAGGCTCGTGCCTTCGAGTTTGCGGCTGACGGTTTCCAGCGCGGTAAAGGGCGGACAAACGAGCACATCGACTTCGGTTTGCGGGCCGAGCTGGGTCACGAGTTCGGAGACGAGTTCGACGGCTTCCGTGCCGCTTTTGTTCATCTTCCAGTTTCCAGCGATGAGTTTTTTCCGAGTGATCATAGGAGAGTAAATAGCTGTGCGATGAATAGCTGGCAAACGCGCACATCGGCGCGTCCCAGGGCGGGGCTTAGCTTTCGAGGAAGACGACGCCGGGCAGGGCCTTGCCTTCGAGAAACTCTAGGCTCGCGCCGCCTCCGGTTGAGCAATGGGTGACTTTATCCGCGACGCCGAATTTCTTGGCGGCGGTCGCGGTGTCGCCTCCGCCGATGACGGTCGTCGCGCCGCGCGCAGTCGCTTGGGCTACGGCCTCGGCCATGGCGCGAGTCGCACCCGCAAATTTGTCGAACTCAAAAACGCCCGCCGGGCCATTCCAGATAATGGTCTTAGCCGAGAGAATCGCTTTGCAGTAACGGGCGGTGGATTGCGGCCCTGCATCAAGCCCTTGCCAGCCTTCGGGAATGCCGCCGCTCGCTTCGTCAGCGGGCTGAGTCTGCGCGTCTGGGCTAAAGCTATCGGCACAAAGGAAGTCGTCGGGCAAGATGAGCTCGACGCCACGCGCAGTGGCTTTGGCGGCGAGGTCGGCGACGAGGGCCGCGCCTGCTTCGTCGTAAAGACTGTCACCGATCGGCATTTGGTCTAAGACTGTCTTAAACGTGAAAGCCATGCCCCCGCCGATGATGAGCTTATCGGCACGTTCGAGCAGGTTGGTGATAAGCGGGATTTTGTCGGCGATTTTCGCGCCGCCCAAAATGGCGAGCAGCGGGCGCTCAGGTGCAGCGAGGACTTTGTTAAAGGCGTTGAGCTCGGCCTCCATAAGGAAACCGGCGGCCTTTTCGGCGAGGGCGACACCTACCATCGAGGAGTGCGCGCGGTGGGCGGTGCCAAACGCGTCGTTTACAAACACATCGCCCAGCCGGGTAAGGCTGGCACGAAAGGCCTCCACTGCGGCGGGATCGGCTTTGCGCGTGCTGCCGTCTTCGGCCTTGGCCTTGCCTTCTTCCTCGATGTGGAAACGCAGATTTTCGAGCAAGACGACCGAGCCGGGCGCGAGGCTTGCGCACGCAGCCTCAACCTCAGGGCCCACGCAGTCGGCGAGTAAGCGCACAGGACGAGCGAGGAGTTTCTCCAACTCTGCGGCGACGGGCTTGAGCGAGTATTTCTCAACGCGCTGCCCGTTGGGCCGCCCGAGGTGACTCATGAGGACGACCGCCGCACCCCTATCGAGCGCGTGCTGGATGGTCGGCAGCGCAGCGACGATGCGCTGGTTGTTGGTAATCGCGCCGGTGGCTTTGTCCTGAGGGACGTTGAAATCGACGCGGATTAGCGCGCGCTTACCCGCTAGGGAGAGGTCGCGAATGGATTTGAAGTTACTCATCTTAATAAAATCGGAACGGAGGGGCGGGTTTGGCCCATGGGCGGGCGCGCCAGTGGGCGCAAAAAGCCAGAAAAAAGAGGAGAGCAGCACTTGCTGCTGATCTCCTCTGCGGGCTTCAGCGTACTCACGCGCACGCTGAAATAGAGTTAAGCTGTTATCACAAAGATAAAGTCTTTTTTAAGTGAAAATTCACTTAATTCATCTTTATATCAGAACATATTATAACTCCACCAAGTCCGCTATGGTGCACATAGATCGTATCTCCGTTAGAAAAATGCTGACCAAGTTCAGCTAATGTGTCCTCAACGCAAGATCTAGTATAACAAATTTTGATGAGGCGCAACCCGACCGGACAACTCTCGTCCAGTACAGAGGCATCTCCTTGTTTATTATCTGAATCACCTTCTGCGACATTAAATTTTACAAAACTTAATTTATCCCCCTCATGAACGATACCATAGGAAATCGAGCGAACGCCCTCTAACTTTCTGCTAAAAGCCGCATAAAGCTGACCTGCTTGCTCAGAAAGTATTTCTTTTACGCCTTCCGTCTCGGTTATCGGAACGGAATAATCGCTAAGTACTTTTAGCCCAGGGAGCTTAATGTTTTTAAGAAGATTTCCGTCTTCTATAAGAGATTTATCTGAAACCTCTGAATTATTACCAGTCTCGCTAGCAATTGCCCCATTGGAATAAGCTATAAAAGAAGCTATTCCCAAAGCCAGGAGTGATATTAGTTTTATTTTTTTCATATTTATTTTACTTTCCTTTACCAATTGAGGTTATTCCTCAATATAATTTCATTAAAGACTCGGCGCGCGCTCCAGCAGGGGGGCGGGAGCGCGCGCCGCCGCTTAAAGCGCGGCGGCGATTTTCTTGGTCAAATCGACAACGCGGTTCGAGTAACCCCACTCGTTGTCATACCAGCTCACGAGCTTGAAGAACTTGCTGTTGAGCTCGATACCGCTGCCCGCATCGAAAATCGACGAGGCTTTGCAGTGGATGAAGTCGGAAGACACGACCTCGTCACCAGTGTATTCGAGGACGCCCTTGAGGTAAGTCTCGCTGGCCTTCTTCATCGCCGCGCAGATTTCCGCGTAGGAGGTTTCCTTCGTGGTGCGCACGGTGAGATCGACGACCGAGACGGTCGGCGTGGGCACGCGCAGCGACATGCCGGTGAGCTTGCCCTTCACTTCGGGGAGGACGAGGGCCGTGGCCTTCGCCGCACCGGTCGAGGCGGGGATGATGTTTTGCGCAGCGGCACGCCCGCCCTTCCAGTCCTTCTTCGAGGGGCCGTCCACGGTTTTTTGCGTGGCGGTGTAGGAGTGGACGGTCGTCATGAGCCCTTCCTCGACGCCAAAGCCTTCTTTGAGCAGCACGGAGACGATCGGCGCGAGGCAGTTCGTCGTGCAGGAGGCGTTGGAAATGATGCTGTGTTGCGCGACGTCGAGCTTCTCGTCGTTTACGCCCATCACCACGGTGATGTCTTCGCCTTTAGCGGGCGCGGAGATGATGACCTTCTTGGCTCCGGCGCTAATGTGGCCGCGGGCTTTTTCCGCTTCGGTGAAGAGGCCGGTGGACTCAATAACGAGGTCCACGCCGAGCGCGCCCCAAGGCAACGCAGCGGGCCCAGCGCGCTCGCCGAGAACTTTGATTTTGTGGCCGTTGACCACGAGCACGTCGTCCTCAGCCGCGTCGGGCGAGGATTTCTCGCTCGTGACCGTGCCGTTGAAGCGGCCCTGCACGCTGTCGTATTTGAGCAGGTAAGCGAGGTTGTCGGCGGGGACGAGGTCGTTCACTGCGACGACGTCGAGGGTGCTGCCGAGGAGTCCTTGCTCGACAAGCGCGCGAAATACGAGGCGGCCAATCCGGCCAAATCCATTAATACCAACTTTGATAGCCATAAGTGTGCGGTTAGGTGGGTTCTGTTATTTTATTATTTGTATCGGAAAAGGGACACGAGCGGCTCGGCGGCAGCGCTACGGTGGCTCTTGCGGCACCTTCGAACTGTCATGCCAAATCGCACGCAGCGCGCAGACTGAGGGGCTCGGGCTTCGGCAAGCAAGGGTGTTTTCGGCCCCGCTGAGCGGTCATAAGCTGCTCTGCCAGAGCCCACAAGATAAGGCAGGCAGCCAAAGGCGGCTCGTGAGCGGCTGGCGCACGCCATTTGCACCCAAAAAGCACTCGTGGTTAGCAATTTGCGTCCAGCGGGAGACTGTCGGCAGGGCCTCGCCGAGCGGGATTTCCACTTCGGCCCCAGTCGGATTTATCGCAAAAAGGAGCCGTTGGCGGCCTTGGCTGGCGTCGAAATTGTAGACGACCGCGCAAGCCGTGGAGTTTGGCGCGTGGTAAAACCGGAAGAAACCCGCGCTGGGCAGCCGCCACTGGCGCAAGAACCGCCCCGCCTCGCTGCGGCGAAACGCAATCCAGTCCGCAAAGTAAGCGTGCGTCGCCGGATACCGCAGCAAGCGGCGGTAATCGAGCGCGTTGAGGTCGCCGCGTTGGTAAGTGTTACTGACGCCTCCCTTAGACCGGAGAAAGTCCTGCCCCGCCGCGATCATCGGTATCCCGAGCGAGGCGAAAAGCAGCGCGGCCATCAGGTGCGTGCGGCGGCGGTCGTTGAGCGTGGGGACGCTGCCGTTGTGGTCAGGGTTTTCGGTAATCACATCAATCCACGCGCGGTCGTCGTGCGACTCACTGTAGTTGACCGTTTGCGCGGGCCACTTCGCCCAAAACCACGGCGCGCCTTTTATAAAATACTCAAAAGTCTCGGGCAAGCTGCCGCCGCGCACGTAGTCGCGTACAAAGTCGCGGTAGCCGTCGTTCCACGACGACCAACCCGTGTCGCGCAGAGCCCCCGCGATGTGCCCGCGATAGCTCCACGGCTCGGAGATGAGGATCACATCGGGTTTTACTTTTTTGAGCGCGTGCTCGATCTCGCGGAGCACATCGACCCCGATCAGCTCGGCCAAATCGAAGCGAAACCCATCCACGCCAAAGCACTCAATCATGTGGCGGCACGAATCGATGATGAGCCGCTTGGCCATCGCCGCGTGAGCGCGCAGGTCGTTTCCGCAACCGCTCCAATTCGAGAGTTCGCCTTGGGCGTTGTGCTCAAAGTAGTACTGCCGGTCGATTGCCGCGAGTCCGGCGGGCACGCCTTGGTGGTTGTAAACCACATCCAGGACGACCGCGATCCCACGCCGGTGAAACGCCAGCACCAAATCCTGCAACTCGCGGATGCCGCTCGCTCGCGCCGGGTCGAGCGCGTAGGCACTCGCAGGCGCAAACCAATTCACCGGCATGTAACCCCAGTGATACTCCTCTCGCGTGCAGTTATCGAACTCCTGCACCGGTTGCAGCTCCACGCAGTTCACGCCCAGCCGCTGCAAGTAAAAGTCCTCGCTCTCCACCCATTTGCGTAACCCGCTAAAACCCAGCCGCTCCTCGGCACTCAGCTCGATCGGGGCCTGCGCGGCCAGATCACGCACATGGGCCTCGGCAATGACGAGATCTTGCCACTGCGGCGTCGAAAAATGCTCCGCGAGCCCGGGCCGCGCCAGCAGCGCCCGATCAATCACGATCCCCGGCCCCTCGCGCCCCACACAGGCCAATGCATACGGGTCGAGCACCCGCGCACCGCGCTCGCCGCCGCCCGCACTTGCGGATTTGTCGCCGCCCACCTCGCCCAAAAGCTGATACCAATAATACCGCCCGTGCAGATTTCCCTCCACACACGCCTCCCAGATGTAGGGCTGCGAGCCGAGCCGCTCTAGCGAAACCACCTCGGCAGGCGCACTCGGCTCGGGCGACTCCGAGAGTAAGACCCGCACCGCCGAAGCGCGCGGCGCGAAAAGCCGAAAATACGTTTGCCCGTCCTCGACCATTGCCCCCAGCGGCAACTCGCTTGCCAGCGAGAAAAAAAAGTTCCCCGGCTCTAGCGGCACGCCCGCCTCAAGCCCGCCCAGGGCCAGCGGCGCGACCCACCAGCGCTGGCTCAAGTCGAGCGGCCAGCGCAGCGTGAACTTAAAAAACTGCCGCCCCGTCCGCTGCACATCGATTTGGTAGTTAAAATGCCCGAGCTCGTCCGCCACCCGATTCGGCGAGTCCTCCGGCACGTTGAGCCAGAGCTGCTCGCCAGTCACAAATTTGAATTGCACGCGCCGCCCATCACGCAGCTTTCGCATCGCCGCCCGCCGCCGCGCAGGCGGCACTACGCAGCAACACAAGGGCCGCAAATCGGGCTCGACCTCGCTAAAACCCTGAGCGGCTGCCCCACTCGCCGCGTATTTTCCCTCCGCCTCCGAGCTGTCGGCGTAGGGCTTAAGCTCCCACACCGGATCGCCCGCGCCCTGCCAGTGGTTAAAGTCACCCGAGACAAACACCCGCTCGCCCTCCGGCACAGCCGCGCTCGGCAACGCAAAGACCAAAGCCCCATCCTCCCGAACAAAATACCCGTAACGGCGCGCCGCCGCATGCCGCGGCGCAAACTCCAGCCGCGCGAAAAGCGGCGTCGCCTCCACGCCCTCGCCCCCACGCAGTCGCACCGCCGGCACATCCACCTGACCCCAGTCGTGTGCATATTCGATGTAGCCGCTCTTTAGCGAACTCAGCCAAGCGCGGATCAACGGATTATGTGCGGTCATAGGAGGAGCAGTTTCAACAAACTGCGAAGCAGGAAACACTTAGGCGCGGATGCTTTGCGAGCGTAATTACCTAAGAGCTGCGCAAGCTCGCCCCCGAGCGCGAGCCCGATTCGCGTCACCCTTGACGACCTGCGCGCTTAGCGTGTCGCTTGCCCTTATGGCCCGCCACGCCGCTACGCCCCACGACTCCGCAGCACCGCCCCACGAGAAAGAAAAAGTCCTCGTGGCCCTCTCCGGCGGAGTCGATAGCTCCGTCGCCGCGCTGCTGCTCAAACGCGCGGGCCACGATGTCGTCGCCGCCTACATGAAAAACTGGGTCAACGAAGACGGCACCATTGGCCATTGCCCTTGGGAAGAAGACATCCGCGACGCGCGCGCCGTCGCCGATCACCTCGGCATCGAGTTTCGCGTCGTCAACCTCATGCACGACTACCGCCGCCTCGTCGTCGATTACCTGCTCGAAAGCTACCAACGCGGCCTCACCCCAAACCCCGACGTGATGTGCAACCGCGAAATCAAATTCGGGGCCTTCCTCCGCTACGCCGAAGCCGAAGGCTTTAGCGCAGTCGCCACCGGACACTACGCCCGAAAGCTCACCACCCCCGCTTTGCCGCAACACGCCGCCACGCGCCACGCGCCCGCATCCGCGCAAAACAGGGCAGCCGCCACAGCCTGCCGCCTGATTGAAGGCGCCGACAAAAACAAAGACCAAAGCTACTTCCTCGCGCTCCTCACCGGCGCACAACTCGCTAAAGCCCGCTTCCCGATTGGGCATTTAACCAAGCCCGAACTCCGCAGCCTCGCCGCCGAAGCAGGCCTGCCGACCGCGCAAAAGAAAGACAGCCAAGGCATCTGCTTCATCGGCCAAATAAAAATGGCCGACTTCCTCCGCACCTACGTGCCCGACGCGCCCGGGCCGATTATCCGCGCAAGCGACGGCCTGCCGCTCGGCCAACATCGCGGCCTACACTACTTCACACTCGGCCAACGGCGCGGCATCGGCATCCCCTCCAACACCGATAACAAAGCCTACGTCGTCGTCGGCAAACGCGCCGCCGACCGCGCGCTCCTCGTCGCCTTTGACGACCCCAGCGCCCCCGGACTTTGGACGAGCGAAGCCCACATCCACAGCCTCAGCTTCATCACTACGCCAATCACCGAAGCCACAGGCCTCGAAGCCCGCGTCCGCTACCGCGACCCGCGCATCCCCATCCACTTTACGCCAAGTAAACACAGTGACGGCGGCGCACACATCCGATTCGAGACTCCCCAACGCGCCCTCGCCGCCGGGCAAATCATCGCGCTCTACCGCGGCGAAGCGCTCCTCGGCGGCGGCGTCTTCGGCGGCACAGACCTTTTTAAATAAGGGCAGTAGCGGATTAGCCGCTAGGGCTAGGGTCTGTTCCCGTTTCATCCGCGCGCCGCGACCGCCGCGCCTGACGGGCCGCCAACACTTGACGACGGCTCGCAAAATGGAAGCGGTCACTGACCGCCACTGCGCGTGGTGCGCAGCCGTAAGAAGCAGCACGGCTCGCATTCGAAACGGGAATAGCTGTATTATTCCCGTTTTTAAAATTCAAACTGCGTAGTGGATTACCAGAGCAAACCAAGTCTGATAAAGCCGTATTTTACTTACATTCAAGGCCTTATGTACTTGCTAGCATAGCGCAAATCTAACAATTCCGTATGGTTGCGTAGATCCAAACTACCTTGTAGATGTTCATCACAATGCAGTCGTTCTAAAGCCCTATTTCTACTCAAATCCAAACTCGTTAGTTTATAATTATATTCACAATACAATTTTTCTAAAGCCGTATTTTTGCTTAAATCCAAACTGGTTAGTTCATTAGAACCACAGCTCAATATTTTTAAAGCTGTATTGTTTCTTAAATTCAAAATCGCTAGTTTATTAACCCGACAATCCAAATGGACTAAAGCCGTATTTCCCCTTATATCCAGAATATTCATTTTATTATTGCGACAATTCAACTTTAGTAAATCCGTATTCCTTCTTAGATCCAAACTGGTTAGTTCATTAAAGTTACAATCCAATCCTGTTATATTCACAAAGGCCTCAATTCCGGTAAGGTCGGAAATTCCTCTACTACTACAATTAATAGTTCCAGTAAAGGCCTGTGCTTCGGCTACCGAAATCTCACCATCACCGTTGGTGTTAATCTCAGGATTTCCAACTAAATACGCTTTGAAGTTCGAATCGGGGATATTTACGATTTCCCCTTGTGCAGTGATAAAACCCACAAGACCCACAAAAGCAGCAATAATAAACTTTATTTTCATTTTTTTAATTTTTAAAATTTATAATTTATGATGCCCGCCCCCATAAGGAGCGGCTATTTTTAGAGTATAATTGTATTAGTCCCGTTTTTAAGGTTCAAGCTACGTAGTGGATTACTAGAGCAAGCCAAGTCTGCTAAAGCCGTATTTTTATTTACACTCTAGCCCTTAGTCATTGCTAATATAGCTCAACTCCACTAATTCCGTATGGTTGCTTACATCCAAACTGCTTTGTAGATTAGCATCACAAATCAATCCTGTTAAAGCCGTATTCTGGCTTACATCCAAACTGCTTAGTTGATTGCTATAGCAATACAATATTTCTAAAGCCGGATTGCTGCTCACATCCAAACTCGTTAGTTTATTAAAACCACAACTCAATTTTTCTAAAGCCGTATTGCTGCTTACATCCAAGCTCGTTAGTTTATTCTCCCTGCAATCCAATTCCTCTAAAGCCGTATTCTTGCTTACATCCAAACTCGTTAGGTGATTGCCCCCACAATCCAAATAGGTTAAAGCTGTATTGTTGCTTACATCCAATAAAGATAGTTTATTAAGCCTGCAATCCAATCCTGTTATATTCACAAAGGCTTCAATTCCGGTAAGGTCGGAAATTCCTCTACCCCCACCGTTAATGGTTCCAGTAAAGGCCTGTGCTTCGGCTACCGAAATTTCCTTGTCGCCGTCGGTGTTAATCGCACGATTTTTAACTAAATAAGCTTTGAATCTCGGATCGGGGATATTTACGATTTCCCCTTGTGCAGTGATAAAACCCGCAAGGCCCACAAACGCAGCAATAATAAACTTTAGTTTCATTTTTTTTAATTTTTAAAATTTATGATATTTCCCGCCTCTATAAGGGACGGCTATTTTAATAGTATAACTGTATTTTTATAACACAAAATATTTTTTGTTTTATTTTTCCAATATACTTAAAAAACTAAAGGGAAACGCTGATTTTTCGCGTTTGGGACTTGGGGGGGGGCCAAATGAGCGGTGAGTGTTTTTGAGAAGCGTTAAGACTTGGGGGAGTTTTTTGGGTGAGGTAGAGCTGTGAGTAATCATGGTGGAGGTGGCGGGAGTTGAACCCGCGTCTTTTCGGCCTTCACGCGCCGCATCTACCGTCATAGTGCCCTATCACTCTCGCCCGAGCTCAGCTAGCGCACGCGCTTGAGCCCAAGGCCAACTCCCGGATGAAGATACCGTGTGCAGCCCGCGAGTCGCACCGCACACTATGCCTGCTGTCGTCGCCGGTTTCAGCTAGCAGGTGTCGCTGAGCCGACGTGGCTGAACTTAAGCAGCCAGGGGCATTTCTTCGAAGTTGCCATTTATGGTGTTGAAACGGGGATTTACGAGAGACGCTTCACTCTCGAACGGCAGCCACGCGCTCCACCCGAAAATCGAATCCAAAACACCCCCAAAATCATGATTTCGGAGAGACTGGTTGCCTTTCGTAAGAGCAAGTAACCCATCTCAAAGAACGCGAACAAGAGCGCAGACACTGCGCCGCTCTCCTCAAAACACAAGCGCGTTATCCGAAAAACTCGGCGCGGCAAGCCGAGGGGCTCACCAAAGCGCGGGCAATGCTCGCCGAGCTCCTCGGAGCCTAAAGCCCTCCCTGACTCCCACTCCTTTTCCCACTGCGCGTGGGGCGGCGGTCAGTGACCGCTTCCATTTAATTTGGGATTTCGCCGCGCGCTGTTGCGCGCCGACGAAATCCCAAATTTGAAAGCATTCCCCCTGTCGCGTTGCGACAGGAACGGAGGGCTTTCAAAATCACGATTGGTACTCGGACGCGAAGCAGCCGAGCCAAGCGCTCGGTAGAAAGGAACCCAAACTTAGAGGCGGGAGTTTACTGGTGATTTTTCCCACCTCGCCCAAACGGGTTATCACTCTACTTTCCCTTTTACTACTCTACCTGTCGCAACGCGACAGGGGATTGTCCTTTTCAGATTTTGGTTTCGCCTCTGCGCGTCGCGCAGAGGCGAAACCAAAATCTAAATGGTTGCAGGCACAGCCTGCCGCCCCACGCGTAGTGGAGCTCAGCTGTAATTGCGAAATAACTACTCGACTAGGCCGCGCAGCAATTCGCTCAAGCTGAAGGCCGAGCGCACAGCGGCGAACTCCTGTAAAAGCTCCAAGGGCGAACCCGCACGCGGGAAAATCATATCGATGCTTGCTCCCGTGCAACGCACACGCGCTTCGACTCCTGCGACTGCGATTTCGCACACGCTGCAATCCGAAGGATAAGTCACCCGTAGGGGCGAGTGGGCCGCGTTACCGACCTCGTCCAAACCTTCGACTGCATCGATCACTGCCTCGACCTGCACGCCCTTTTGCAGCGTGAACGACAATTCGGAAAACGTTCCCGCAAAGACTTCGTTAAAGGCGGCGTTGTGGAGCAGCTCGCTTGTTTTTGCGTCGAGCAGCGTTTGCCTAAAAAGGTAAAATTCGGGCGAGCTCGGCTCGAGCTCGTAAAAAAGCTCTAGCGAAAAATCCCGCGCGCTGAGCCGCGCGAGCCCGCCGTCGGCATCAATGCTTAGGGAAACCTCCCGTCGCTTGTAGCCCATCGCTTCACGCACTGCCTGAAACAAGGCCTCGCCCCGCTCCGCCAACTCGGGCGCACACAGTCGGGCGAGAAAGGCGTTGGTCGTTGCATTTGCCGAGTCGGGCAGCGTGTGGCGCTTCTTATTGAACCCGCTTAGCGATTTCACCGAAGCGCTTTCCAGACCGATGAAACGCAAATCGGCAATCACACTGGCGGGCATAGCGTTGGGCATAGGCCATTTCAATTGCAGCGCATGAGCCGAAGCGAACTGAAAACGACAAGGGCAGCAGGCTTTGAGACACAGCTCGCTGCGAGAAACCCATTACAGCCGAGCCCCACTACGCGAGCCGCGCTGCTGCGCTTTTTTTCCACTACGCGTGGGGCGGCAGGCTGTGCCTGCACCCGTTCAATTTGGGATTTCGACGCGCGCTGTTGCGCGCCAACGAAATCCCAAATTTGAAAGCATTCCACCCTGTGCGTTGCACAGGAACGGAGGGCTTATTCAAAATCACGATTTGCGGCCGGAGGCAACGCCTCCGGGCCAAATCGTGATTTAAATGGCAGTGGCGACACGCCACCGCACCACGCGCAGTGGGAAAAGGAGTGGGAGTCGGCGAGGGCGTTAGGTGCCGAGGAGCTCGGCGACCATTGCCCGCTCGTCGGTGAGCTCCTTGTTAGTCGCGGCGATTTTGGACTTCGCGAAGTCGTCCATCGCGTAGCCTTCGATAATTTCGTAGCTGCCGGGAGTCGTGGTGCGCACGGGCACGCCGGCCCACACATTGGCATCGAAGCCGTAGTGCGTCGCGCCCTTAACGGCGACCGAGTGAATGGCGCCCGGCGTCATCAGGTCGTGAACGTGGTCGACGAGTGCGTTGGCCGCTGAGGCGGCTGAGGAGAGCCCGCGTGCGGCGATGATCGCGGCACCGCGTTTGCCGACGGTTTCGCAAAACTCGCCTTGGAGCCAAGCGTCGTCGCCGATGACCTCGCGGGCGGCTTTACCGCCGATCGTCGCTTGCGCGAAGGCGGGGAACATCGTGGGGCTGTGGTTGCCGTAGATGAAAATGCTTTGAACCTCGGTAAGCGCGACGCCGGCCTTTTTGGCGAGCTGGGCTTGGGCGCGATTTTGGTCGAGCCGCACCATCGCGGTGAAGCGATCGGGGGTGAGTCGGCGCGCTTTCGAGGCGGCGATCATACAGTTGGTGTTGGCGGGGTTGCCCACGACGGCCACGCGGGCATCTTCGGCGGCGACTTCGTCGATGATCTGGCCCTGCACGGTGAAGATCTTGCCATTGTCCTTGAGGAGGTCGGCGCGCTCCATGCCCGGCCCACGCGGCTTTGCGCCGACGAGCAGCGACCAATTCGCGTCCTTAAACGCGACGCGCGGATCGTCACTGAGCACGAGTCCGCGCAGCAGCGGGAAGGCGCAGTCGTCGAGCTCCATCGCCACCCCTTCGAGGGCCTTCATCGCCTTCTCGTTAGGGATTTCCAAAAGCTGGAGGATGACCGGCTGCTCGGGGCCAAACATCGCCCCTGAGGCGATGCGAAATAGCAGCGAGTAGGAGATTTGGCCGGCGGCACCAGTCACCGCGACGCGTAGGGGAGTTTTCGTTTGAGTCATGGGTAACACGCTTGCCTAACGAAACTCGCCGCGAGCGCACGGAGTTTTTACAAAAACCGCGCCTTAAATGCGCAGTATTCGCTGCGCTACCACGGTCTCCACGCAGCACTTATTGCTCAAAAAAACGAGACGCCAGCGCCATTTACGAAGCCGCCGCCTAGAGGAATAGGCAAGAAACACAGCGTATCGGACTAGCCCTTCGGCGCAGCGGATTTGGTAAACTCGCCCCATGCCAGCCACGCCACACACTGAGCACAGCCGCACTCTTCCGCTGAGCCGCTTCGCCAAAATCCTCTGCCTGCTGTTCGCAATAACCCCGTTTTCCGCACGGCCGGAATCTGAAACTGCCCCTATGAAAATCCTGCTCAAAACTGCCAGCACCACCTTAGCCGCAACGCTGCTCGACACGCCCACCGCCCGCGACCTTTTCGCACAACTGCCTCTCACGCTCGACCTAAACGACTACGCCGGCACGGAGAAAATCGCCTATTTGCCGCGCAAGCTCACAACCCACGACGCCCCCGCAGGCAGCGACCCGGAGCTGGGCTCTGTCGCCTACTACGCGCCTTGGGGAAACCTCGCCCTCTTTTACAAAGACTTCGGCTACTCGCGCGGGCTGATCCTCCTCGGCTCAATCGAGGGCGACGCTATCGCCACTCTCGCCCGCCTGCCCAACGGCAAACTTACCCTCGAGCGGGCCGGTTCCCCCTCTGACCGCAGCGAGCCAGACTGCCTTGGGGCTGAGTAGGGTCGCGCCAGCGTAAATGGCTGCGGTCACTGACCGCCTCTCCCGCCCGCCCAAAACTTTACGCTCAGTAAGGCCCCCTACGCTCCCCACAATAGCCCCGGAGAAAACACACTGGAAATTGCCGCGCTAGGCGGCACAACTGGCGCGCATGTCGTCGCCTGCCCCCCGCGCTCTGCTGCCGCGCCATCGCCCCCGAACCACGCTCGCGCGGACAGCGTTTCCCCTCGGCGCACTCGCGCTCGTGGCAGCACTCGTGACGCTAGCAGGCACAGCGCTTCGGGCCGTGACGCTCGACGAATTGCTCAATGACCCAAAGATGACGCCCAAGCGCTTTGCCGATCACTTCACCGACTTCCGCTTTGATAGCGACCCCTTCTTCGATGTCATCAACCCCAACCAGTTTCTCGCGCAAGAAGCCGGCGACTGCATCGACTACGCCGCACTC
This sequence comes from Cephaloticoccus capnophilus, assembly GCF_001580045.1. Classification (GTDB taxonomy): domain Bacteria; phylum Verrucomicrobiota; class Verrucomicrobiia; order Opitutales; family Opitutaceae; genus Cephaloticoccus; species Cephaloticoccus capnophilus. Next base: position 55,294 of record NZ_LSZP01000020.1, on the reverse strand, counting down.
GCCGACTACGTCCTCAAACACCACGGCTATAAAACCCGCCTCATCCGCGTAGAAATGGCCGGCTACAAAGCCGGCCACGCTATCTGCTATGTGGATGACTCCCGCGTGTACCTCGACTACAACAACCGCAGTTACTTCTTTAACCTCACCAAGTCCAAGCCCCGCATTCGCGAGGTCGCTAACAAAGTCGCCGCCTCCTTTCGTGCCAACTGGACCTTCGCCCAAGAGTTCACCTTTAGCTACGACGACTACCTCAAGCGCGCCGTTTACACCGTTGTAAAAACCCGCCCCCCACACCTCGACCCCGACGCCAAACGCTACCCCTAAACGCACGGCCTATCACCACCGCCGCTACGCCCCAACTCACCGCCACCGCACACGCCTCACACGTCATGAAAGACGCCACCCTCAAACGCCTCGCCTACGTCTTCCTCTTTATTAGCGCGGTACTCATCGCCATCGCGCTCCTCGCCGTGCGCAACATCCGGCTCACCGCCGAAGCCAGCGACTGGGTAAACCACACGCACTCGCTCATTGACCGCATCGACAACACACGCAGCGGGCTCCTCCGCAGTGAAGCCTGCCTGCGCGCCTATGCCGCCACTGGCGAGTCGGGAGACCTGCTCACCCTCAACCGCGCCCTAGGCGCCATGCGCAGCGAGCTCGAGCTCGCGCTCCTCATGGCCGACGAGCACAGCGAGCCCGAGCTGCACGCACGCCTCCAGGAAATCGACTCCCTGAGCGAATCGCACACCGAAGTCGCGCGCAAAATCGTCACCGCCCGCCAAGCCAAGACCCTCCCCACCCTGCGCCACGAGCTAGACAGCTTCGCACGCTCCGACACGCTCGGCCAGATCGAGCAAGGCCTCGCCTATGTAAAGTCCGAGCTCCTCACACGCCTGACCGAGCGCGACACCCAGCTCTACCTCCAAGTCCAGTCCACCCGCTGGTCCATCTGGTCGGGCGTTGTCCTCGACCTGCTCCTCCTCGGAGCGGCTGGCTGGCTCATCCGCGACGACCTCGCCAACCGCCGCCGCGCCGCCACCGCCCTCGAAGAGGCAAACGCCCAACTCGAAGTAAAAGTCCAAGAACGCACTGCCGAACTCCAAGCGGCCAACCAACAACTCTCGCTCGACAACCTCGAACGCCAGTGGGCCAACCAAGCCCTCGAGCACCAGCTCCACTATAACCACCGCATCGTCGAGTGCATCAGCGACCTCGTTATCGTCCTCACCAAAGCCGGACACATCACCCGCGTGAATACGGCTGTGCTGCGCTTCAGCGGCTGGGACGCCGCCGAACTGGTCAAGGAACCCTTCGACAAACTCGTGCGCCTCACCGGCACGGGCGAAACCCCCAGCGCCCCCAGCCCCGACGCGCTCAACAAACGCATCGCCGATGCGATGAAAGACGGGCGCGACCTCGTCGACCAAGCCGGCCTCGCCCTAGGCAGCGAGGGCCGCGAAGCCCATGCCCGCGTCTCGCTCTACCCCTTGCGCGATCAAAACAAAATCATCGGCGGCATCCTCACCCTGCGCCTCACCGCACACAGCTAAACGCACCCGCGCCCACACAGCCACGACTTGCCGCGAGCGCACAGCCGCGCCGCACCGCCCAACCCCCAACCCTGTTTCCACACCCAACACCCACTACTTGGAACGGCAGAGCTTATGAAACCACAGTACCTCCTTCTCATCGACGACGAAGCCCCCATCCGCGACCTCCTCAGCCACTTCCTCAAGACCAACGGCTACCGCGTGCACGCCGCCTCCGGCGTGCACGAAGCCCTGCGCGAAGTGCGCAAAGAAGCACCCGACCTCGTCATCTCTGACCTCCAACTCGACGACGGCGATGGCTTCGAGATGATTAAAGAAATCAAAACCCTCTGCCCCACCACCCCCGTCATCCTACTCACCGGCGTGCTCTTCGACGGCGAAGTCGTCGACAAAACCCTCAAGGACTTGATCGACCGCTACCTCGAAAAAACCACACCGCTCACGAAGATCGCCGAGACCGTGAAAGAGCTCCTCCCCGCAACCTGAAACACGCCCCGGCCGCTCACCACTTTTGAGCGCCCAAGCCCAGCGTCGTGAATGCCCTAGGAGCGGCTCCCGTTTCAAACGCGCGCAGACCCGAGCCGGAGCACTTTTCCACTACGCGTGGGGCGGCAGCGTGTCGCTGCACCCGTTTACCGAGCGCTTGGCTGCCGTGCATGCGCACGGCAGCCAAGCGCTCGGTAGAAAGGAACCCAAACTTGGAGGCGGAGAGTTTACTGGTGATTTTCCCCACTTCGCCCAAACGGGTTATCACTCCCTGTCGCAACGCGACAGGGGGAATGCTTTCAAATTTGGGATTTCGCTTTCGCGCGATAGCGCGAGGCGAAATCCCAAATTGAACGGGTGCAGGCACAGCCTGCCGCCCCACGCGTAGTGGGAAAAAAGCGTATTAGCGCGGCGCGCGTTTGAAAACGCGAAGCATCTGGCTCGCGGCTCGCCACTCACGTGTGCTGCGCACGCTCGCCGCAGGCCCCTATGAGCAGTACCACGTAAGCACGCCCACTTGCATTCGCTTACACGCTCTGCATCAGTCGCTGCTCCCCCACACACAGCGCGGCTCCTCTTTCCCCTGCCCGAGCAGCGCCCTCGCTCTATCCCTTCCTCTCCCCATGTTAAACATAGCCGTCATCGGATGTGGCGTCATTGCGCAGCAACACCTGCGCGGGATTGCCAAACTCAAAACCGCCCGCGCAGTCGCCGTTTGCGACGTGCGCCCCGAAGTTGCGCAAAAGACCGCGCAAGACCACGCAGTGCCCCGCTGGAGCACCGACGCGAGCGAGCTCTTCGCCGACCCCGAGATTCACGCCGTCATCCTCGCCCTCCCCACAAACCTGCGCACGCCCCTCGCGCTCGAAGCCTTTAAACACGGCAAGCACGTCCTCGTTGAAAAACCCGTGGCGATGAACCTCGCCGAAGCTCGCACGCTCGTCGAAGCTCAAGGCGACCGTGTCGGGGCCTGCTGCTCATCGCGCTTCCGCTCGTTCGCCTCCGCCAAGGCCGCGGCCGATTATATCCGCGGGGGCGGACTCGGCACCATTCGCACTATCACCTGCCGCGCTGTCTTTAAGCCCGCCGACGACGCCCCGACCTCTCCGCCACCGCCTTGGCGCTTGCGCCGTGACCTCAACGGCGGCGGCATCTTCGTCAACTGGGGCTGCTACGACCTCGACTACCTACTCGGCATGCTCGACTTCCAGCTTACCCCGCAGTTCGCCCTAGCCAAAGCGTGGCCCGTACCCACCGCCTTCAAGGCCTACGCCGCCGAAGGCTCCGACGCCGAGACACACATCACCGCGCTGGTCACCTTCGCCGAAGGCTGCGTCCTCACTTACGAACGCGCCGAGTTCTCCTCACTGCCCCCGACCACCCTCTGGCAAATCTGCGGAGATAAAGGCGCGCTCGACCTGAAAATGCTGGAGCCGACCCAGAGTAACATCGTGCTGACCGAGCCCCGCCAAGGCGGCGGCATCCAGACCCGCGTCCTTTGGGAAGGCGAGCCCGGTACCCGAGGCCACGAGCACGACGAAGTCGTTCGCGACTTTGTCGAAGCCATCGTAGATAAGCGCAAACCCAACACCACGCTCAAAGAAGCCCTGCTCTTCGCCCGCATCGCTGACAAACTCTACGAATCAATCGACACCGGCTCCCCCGTGTCCTTCGCGGAGTAAGCCCGCTCAATTCAGCGCGCCACGAACGCGCCGAGTTCTCCTCACTGCCCCCGAGCACCGTCTGGCAAATCTGCGGAGATAAAGGCGCGCTCGACCTGAAGATGCTCGAACCCACGCAGAGTAACATCGTGCGCACCGAGCCGCGCCAAGCTGACGGCATCCAAACCCCAATGCGCTCATCGCGAAAATTGACTTCGCACAATCTGTACAGCATTACTCGCGCCGACGCTGTTTCTTTAGCTACCTTATCCCTCTACTTAACAGGAGTTTTTATGTCTGCTACCCGCCTCATCCGCCTCTTCTGGCTGTCATTGACTGTATTGGCGCTGACCGCCTGCGGCGCGTCCGACAAGCCCGAAGACGTCGCACAAGCCTATTACAAAGCTGCCGCCGCGGCCAACGTTGACGCCGTCCTCAAGCTCATGTATTTTAAAGAAACTCCCGCCGATCAAATGGCGCAGGCCAAAGGCAAGGTGAATACGATGATCAACGAAATCGCCGGGCGGGCTAGGGCTAACGACGGCCTGAAAAAAATCGAGGTGCTGGAAACCAGCTTCGAAAAAGAAAACGAGGCCAAGGTGAAGGTGAAGGTGACCTTCGGCAACGGCAAAGAGCATACCGAATCGGTTGAGTTGCTCCGCAATGACAAAAAATGGCAGGTGCGTATTTGGGTAAGGATGCGCCCTGAACAAGCCGAGTGGCCAAGTAGGCGCGGCGAATCGCCCGAGGCCGCAACACCTGCGGTGTGAGTACTTTACTCCTTGTTCCGCGCTCCCTGGTAATGCTGCGCCGCCATCTGTTGGCGGGCTTGGCATTGTCGCTCCTCGCGGTATTGCTGCCCGCCACATGTGCGCAAGCGCTTCCCCCCGAGGCCCAACCCGGCGACCTGATATTTCGGCGCGGCACGAGTTTGGATAGCGCCGTGGTGCTCAGCGTAGACGGCGGCGAATTCAGCCACGTCGGCATGCTGCTCGGCGCGCCCGGCGCCTGGCAGGTAATACACGCCGTACCGTCCGAGGTCCCCGGCCGCGACGATGGCGTGGTTATCGATGAGCTCGCGTTTTTCCTCGACCCCGCTCGCAGCCAGACCCACGCCGTCTATCACGTACAAGCGTCACCGGAACAACGCGCGCAAGCCATCGAGCAGGCACTGGCTGCGCGCGGGTTAACGTTTCGCTTGGCCGACCCGGCAGGCACCTACTGCACCCTGCTCATCTGGCGGGCCTGGTTAGACGCCGGACTGGACTTGGAGGTCAGTTTCACCCCACTGACCTTGCCGCTTATGCAGGGCGACTACCTGCTGCCCGGCCCGCTGGCACGCTCGCGGCATTTGCGACGAGGGGATCCCGAGCAGGCGCAAACCCGTTGAGGACACTGTGCCAAAGCCAACGCGGCAATGACGGGTCGGCACAAACTCTACGAGTCAATCGATACCGGCTCCCCCGTGTCCTTCGCGGACTAAGCCCGCGTCTCCTTCGCCGATCAGGTCCGTTCAATTCAGCGCGCCACGAGCGCAGCCTCAGGCTGTTTTATTTGACGGCGGGCTCGTTGCCCCGCCGTCCATCGCCACTACGCGTGGGGCGGCAGCGTGTCGCTGCACCCATTTACAGAGCCGCTTGGTTGCCGTGCATTCGCACAGCAGCCAAGCGTCCCTGTGAAAAGGAGCCCAAATTTTGGGACGAAGCTTTACTGGTGATTTTTCCCACCTCGCCCAAACGGGTTATCACTCTACTTTCCATTCCTCTCCCTGTCGCAACGCGACAGGGGGGAATGCTTTCAAATTTGGGGATTTCGCTTTCGCGCGATAGCGCGATGGGAAATCCCAAATTGAATGGAAGCGGTCACTGACCGCCGCCCCACGCGTAGTGGGAAAGTGCCTCACGCGCAGTGGAGCTCTGTGGCCTTCTGACATTTACCTTGCATCGGCCCGCCCAATAAAAATCACCGGCGATGCGGCCATTTTCTTCGATAAGGAAATTTCAGGCTATGCTACGCCCGCTTTAATCGAAACTGGGCTTAACTCAATTAGTGAATAAAACGAGCCGTAACGTCTTTATAAAACGACCAATACGCGTTACTATACCCCACATCGTCCACCTCAATAAGACGAAGCTGGGGATTACCTCTTAGATCAATTTTATCAGCAGATATACTTTTATTATTTCCGTTTTTAAGGTTCAAATTGATTAGTTCATTAAAGGAACAATCCAATACTCTTAAAGCCTTATTGTGGTGTAAATCTAAACCACTTATTTGATTATCATGACAATCCAATACTGTTAAAGCCGCACTGCGCTGTACATCCAAACGACTTAGTTGATTATTATAACAAATCAATATTCTTAAAGCCGTATTACGGTCTACATACAAATCACTTAGGTGATTATTATGACAGTCCAATACTCTTAAAGCTTTATTGCTACTTACATCCAAACTACGCAGTTGATTTTCATGACAATCCAATACTGTTAAAGCCGTATTGCGGCTTACATCCAAATGACTTAGTTGATTATTATAACAAATTAATTCTGTCAAAACCGTATTGCGGCTTACAAACAAACTACTTAGTTGATTATTATGACAATCTAATACTCTTAAGGCCGTATTATGGTGTACATCCAAACGACTTAGCTGATTATCATGACAATCCAATACTGTTAAAGCCGCATTGCGGCGCACATCCAAATGACTTAGTTGATTATCATGGCAAAGCAATTCTGTTAAAGCCGTATTGCTACTTACATCCAAACGACTTAGTTCATTATCATGACAATCCAATACTCTTAAAACCGTATTGTGGCTTACATCCAAACTACGCAGTTGATTACCATAGCAAGCCAATAATTTTATATTAACAAAGGCTTCAATTCCGGAAAGGTTATAAATGTTTCTCCTACTACAGTCAATGACTCCAGTAAAGGCTTGTGCTTCGGCTACCGAAATTTCACCATCGCCGTTGGTGTTAATAGCACGGTTTTGAATTAAATACGCTTTAAAGTTCCGATCTGGGATGTTTACGTTTTGCCCTTGTGCAGTTATAAAACCGGCAAGCCCCACAAGGGCAGATACAAGAAGCTGTTTTTTCATTTTGTTTTAATTTGTTAATATGATTAAAAAACTAAAGAACCCCATTAATTTTTTACGTTTTGTAATTGGTGGTTCTCCCAAATGAGCGGTTAATGTTTCGGGGCGCAATCTTCTGGGGGAGGGTTTCAGATTTGGGAAAGGCGCAGGGGGCGGGAGGGCGGCACCCATCGCAGGTCAGAAAGCGTAGGCGGGGGCCTTCACCTAGCAAACAAGCGGGGCGAAAGGTGGGGGGAAATGCCTATTAGTCAAAATCGTTTTGGTGAAATCACTTAGTCTTTTGTCACAAATGAATTAACGGCGCATTCTCAGTGTCAGAAGTCACAAAGCTCCACTGCGCGTGGGGCGCAGCCGCAGGCTGTGTTTATTTGGCGGCGGGCTCGTTGGCCCGCCGTCCATCGCTGCAACCATTTACAGAGCCGCTTGGTTGCCGTGCATTCGCACAGCGGCCAAGCGGCTCTGTAGAAAGGAACCCAAACTTGGAGGAGGGAGTTTACTGGTGATTTTTCCCACCTCGCCCAAACGGGTTATCACTCTACTTTCCTCTCCCTGTCGCAACGCGACAGGGGGAATGCTTTCAAATTTGGGGATTGGTTTCGTCGCGAAGCGACGGGGCCAATCCCCAAATTGAATGGAAGCGGTCACTGACCGCCGCCCCACGCGTAGTGGAAAAGTGCCTCACGCGCAGTGGAGGGCTGTGGCCTTCTGGCATTTACTTCGCGGACGGTCGTGGGCCGTTTCCCTTTTGCGGGCTTGCCTGACGGCCTGCCCAGATCGGGACTCGAACCCGAACACCTTTCGGCACAGGCTTCTGAGACCTGCGTGTCTACCAATTCCACCACCTGGGCAAAGCGTCCTCGCGCCAAACGCGAGAGCGCGCCAAAGACAGCCGCAGCGCTTTCGCTGTGCAAGAATAATTGATTTTCCTCGCTCACGCCCCACAGCCCCGTTGCGTAAGCGCACCCCGATTTCTCATGAAAAAAGACGCCGTGCTTTCTAAACTCCGTGCCGAAAAAGTCGTCGCCCTGATCCGCGCCGAAAACTCTGACGGGCTCCTCGACTGCGCCAAAGCCCTCGCCGCTGGTGGACTCACCAGTATCGAGCTTACGATGACCACTCCGGGGGCGATTCGCATGCTTGAAAAGGCCACGACCGAGCTGCCGGACTTCCTCTTTGGCCTCGGCACCGTACTTGATGCCGAAACCGCGCGCGCCGGAATCCTCGCCGGAGCGAAATTCATCGTTACGCCCGCGCTCCGGCCCGATGTCATCACGCTATGCCGCCGCTACAGCGTGCCGATTTTCTGCGGCGCCTTTACTCCGACTGAAATCGTCAACGCGTGGGAGGCCGGAGCCGACGCCGCTAAAGTGTTCCCCGCCGAGTTCTTCGGCCCCGCCTATATCAAATCGATCAAAGGCCCGCTTCCGCAAATTGAGATCGTCCCCACCGGCGGCGTGACGCCTGCCAACGTAGCTGACTTTTTAAAGGCCGGCGCCTTTGCCACGGCGGCGGGCAGTTCACTCGTCGAGGCGAAGGCACTCAAAGAAAAGGACTGGGCCTCCATCACCGCTAAGGCGCGCGCCTTCGTCGAGGCGGTATCCGCAATCCCCGCCTAAGGCCAAGTGCCGGGCTGCCGCGGCCCTCAGCCGCCCTTAGCTGCCGCTGCGGCCAAGTGCCGCTACAGGCACTTGGCGATGTCGGGTATCTCGTGCAGGCGGCGACCGCCGGCCCGGCGCGCTAAGTAAAAATCCTCAGCGGGCGCACCGGCTTCGTCCGCATCGTCATCATCGCTGTCCGGCGTATCGGTTTCGATAATGAGCCCCTCGACTACCGGGTCTTCGCGCTCGTCAAAATACTGGCTGATACGCCGCGCCTGCGGCTCGATCACGACAAGCGGATTGGTGACTTGGCCCTTTTTCACGAACTCAAAGAGACAGGGATAAAACCGCTCAGCGTAGCGTTTTTTAAAATCCGACACCCAGCGGTTTTCCACTCCCTCACGATGGTTGAGCAGCACCACATCACTGAAGTGTACACAGGCATCGAACCACGGGAGCAGAGCCGGAGTGCTCGCCGCCAATTGGCAACTCACTACGCAGAGGATGCGCCCGAGCGCAGCCCCGTGCGCCTCAATCCACGGTTTTAGCGCTTCGACTTGGTCAACTGGATTTCGCCGCCCGTCAGCGACCACAAAGACCTGCGCCACAGCGCCCTGCGGCCAGTCTGGCCAAGTCTCCCCCATCACTTCAACGACGTGCGTACTCCCGCCGCCGCCCTCGCGCGCAACCGCAGCCAACTCGCTGGCGATGGCGTGCCGCCCCGAACCACTCGCCCCGAGGATGAAGTACACGAGCGGTTTCTGGGCATTCGCAGAAAATCCATCAGGCAGCGAATCGACGGGAAGGGCGGCGGTCATGGGAGCGGAAGCGATAGGGTTTTATTAAAACGGAAACGTCCGGTTCTGTGCGCTGTGGCGCATCCAGTGGTCGAGCAGTACGAGTGCCGCCATCGCCTCGACGATGGGCACGGCACGTGGCAGCACGCAGGGATCGTGCCGCCCACGCGCGGCGAGTTCGGTATTTTCTCCTCTGATCGTCACGGTCTGCTGCGGCTGCAAAATCGTGGCGGTCGGCTTAAAGGCCGTGCGGAAGAACAACTCCTCGCCGTTGCTAATGCCGCCCTGCACGCCACCCGAGCGATTACTCGTAGTGCGCACGCGGCCCTCGCGCATCACGAAGGGGTCGTTGTGCTCGGAGCCCTTTAGCTGCACGCCACCAAAACCGCTGCCAACCTCGAAGCCCTTACTTGCAGGGAGTGAGAGCATCGCCTTCGCAAGGTCGGCCTCCAAGCGGTCAAAAACCGGCTCGCCCAAGCCCACCGGTAGCCCGCGCACCCGGCACTCGACAACGCCGCCGACCGAGTCGCCCTGAGAGCGGACTTCTTTGATACGCGCAATCATCCGCTCCGCAGTCGCTGCGTCTGGGCAGCGCACCGCAGTCGCCTCGACCTCTGCCAAGCTCGGGAAATCCGCCCGCGCAGCCATCGCGATGTCGTGGACTTGCGCGACGTAGGCGCGGATTTCCACGCCGCCAGTTAGGCTCAAAATCTTTTTGGCAATCGCGCCCGCCGCCACGCGCCCGATCGTCTCGCGTGCCGAGCTGCGGCCCCCGCCGCGCGGATCCCGCCGCCCGTACTTCGTCTGGTAGGTGTAGTCGGCATGCGAGGGGCGGAATTTTTCGACCATCTCGTCGTAAGACGAGGGGCGTTGGTCGGTATTGCGCACAAGCAGCGAGAGGGGCGTGCCAGTCGTGCGGCCTTCATAGAGGCCGGAAAGGATTTCGAGCGCATCCGCTTCCTTGCGCGGAGTGACGATTGCGCTTTGCCCGGGGCGGCGCCTGTCGAGCTCCGCCTGAATCTCCGCCGCCGTAAGCGGCAGATTTGGCGGGCAACCATCAATCACTACGCCCACACCTGCGCCGTGGCTTTCGCCCCAAGTCGTAATCCGAAAAAGCGTTCCAAAACTGTTACCCATAGAGAGCCGCAAAGCTGGCTAGGCTACTTATAGATAGCGACGAGTTTTTTGGCGGTGGCCTGCATCTTTGTGCGCAGCTCAGGTGGCCCGAGCACTTCAGCATGCGCGCCCCAGCTCAAAACCCATTGTTCAACCTCTTCGAGGGCACCGAGCCGGAGGCTTAGCTCGAGCGTACCATCGGGGAGCGCACGCAGCTCCTGCGAGTCGTGCCACTCGCGCTCGCTGACACGCTCAGCTACGGTAGCGGAAAACCGGATACGCACCTGCCAATCTCCCGCACCGCCGAGTACTCCGAGTGCGTTGGCGAAAAACTGCTCTGGTGAGAAGTCCGCCGGTCGCTCAAAGTGCCGCCTCGCTCGCTTAAGCGCCGAGATTCGCGGCAGTGCAAAGGTCCGCAACGCCTGCCGGTCGAGGTCGTAGCCAATCAAGTACCAGAGGTTTTCGCGGTTCGCCAAATGGTAGGGGCGCACATGCCGAACGAGTGATGCGGGCTCGGCCCCTTTTTCCCCCGAGCTGGGCTCGGCACTGTGCGTGGTGGCGGCGCTCCCCGGCTTCCGGTACTCGAACTGAACTTCCTCCTGCTGCTGGACGGCAGTGCTGAGCGCGTTGAAAAGGGTGAGGTCGGTCTTACTCGTCCCGATGTTTTTAAAAGAGACGGCGTGGAACTCCTCACTCGGCGAAAAAGAAATCTGGTCGCGCAGGTTGCTGGTGAGTTTTTCAAACGCGATGGAGAGCTGCCGGTGAAAGGGCGTGCCCCGGTACTGCTCTAGTGCGCGCTGCGCGACGAGGAGAGCGAGGAGCTCCCCCTCGGTCACGTTTACGGTCGGGAAGGCTTCGACTTGGTGCGTATAACGATAGGTGTTGAGCTGCGGGTCGAATGCGATCGGCAGGTCGAGCCGGTCGCGCATGAAGGCGATGTCGCGGACAATGGTCTTACGCGAAACTTCGATCTGCTCGGCAAGCTGCGTGCCGTTCACACGTGCGCCACGGCGCAACTGAGCGTGGATTTTTAGCATACGCTCAAGCGGAGGCCGCGAGAGTTGCGAAGCGGCGGGAGCGGCAGTGCTGCGTGGAGCGGGAGGCATGCGGTTTTTTTTAGAGAAATTTCGTAGCCTAGGACAACCAATGTCCCACCCCACCCGCTAAGCTCTCGGCATGATCATCAATCCCCGCCCCGCCAACGCGCTTCGTCGCGCCTCCTTTATCTTAGGCACTGCGCGCAATTCGCGCCCTTCACGCCATTCACCCAAAGCGGTCGCGCTGCCGCTCTCTCTTCACTGGGCGCATTACGGCGTGCGGCATCGGATCACGGCATGGCCCGATGTGCGGCTCGAAAAAAACTACGACGGCGAGTGGATCCCCATCCGCCTGGATGCCGCGCTCTTGGAAAGCGCCTCGCTCGAGCTCAGTCGCCCCGGGCACGAAACGCACTGGGCCTGCTACCTCGGTTTCGTACCGCCGCCGGAGCGCGAGTTTATCGAAAACTTCGAGTTCAACCGCGTGAGTGCGCTCTTCGCTGCCGCACACTGCCCCGCGCTGCTTCCCGAGCTGCGGCGTACGCCAGTGCTCACGGTTTTTCTAGCAGAGCAATTTGAGCTTCGCGACACAGGCAGCGCGGCCTGGGCGCAGCTCGATGCCGTGTACGAACGAGCAGGGATCTGGGGCGTCCTCGAGTGGCTGGGCCTGCCCGCAACGACGCAGCCCCTGCACGCGCTGGGAGAGCTTGATTCGCCCGATTTGCCGCGTCGCTTTTTGGAGCGGCTCCGTGCCCAACTCTGGCAAGCGCCGCAGCCGCAGGCCCAAATCGCGCGGCCAGCACTCAGCACGCTTTTCGCCGAGCGGATCGCCGCATGACCCAGCTCGCGCCGCTACGCCGCGTAACTCGGCTCGAGCTCTAAGCGGAAGTAGTCGCGCGCATTCGCAAAGCAGATGTTGCGCACCATCCCGCCCACAAGTTCGCGGTCATCGGGCAGTTCGCCGCGCGCCATGTCGGCACCGAGCAGCCCACAAAGCGTTCTGCGGAAATACTCGTGGCGCGGATAGCTAAGAAAGCTGCGCGAGTCCGTGAGCATGCCGACGAAGCGGCTCAAGAGCCCAAGATTTGAGAGCGCGTTAATCTGCCACTCCATCGCTTCCTTTTGGTCGAGGAACCACCAGCCCGAGCCGAGCTGGATTTTCCCGGGGATGCTGCCGTCTTGGAAATTCCCAATCATCGCTCCGAAGACGTAGTTCTCGGCGGGGTTGAGGTTGTAAATGACCGTGCGCGGCAGCTCACCCGTCGCATCAAGCGAGTCGAGATAACGACTCAGTGCACTCGCTTGCGGCAGGTCGCCAATCGAATCGAAGCCGGTATCTGGGCCAAGCGCCGCAAGTAGGCGGCGGTTATTGTTTCGCAGCGCACCGAGATGCAGTTGTTTCGCCCAGCCGCGCCGCGCATCCCAGCGGCCAAACTCCAGCATGAGGTAAGCGCTAAACTTCGCGCATTCCTCGAGTGTGGCCGCGCGGCCCGCGCGCGCGTTTTTAAAAATCGCCGCCGCCTCCGCAGGAGTGCACGGCGCAGCAAAGGCCGCTTCCATCCCGTGGTCGGAGAGCCGACCGCCGACTTCGTGAAACGCCGCATGGCGGCGGTCGAGTGCCGTGAGAAAATCGTCGAACGAGTTGACCGGTATCCCCGCGGCGCCACCGAGCTTTTCGCACCACGCGTTAAACGCGACGGGCCGATCGACAATCAGCGCATTGTCGGGCCGGAAGGTCGGGTAGACTCGGGTCTTAATCGCCGCGCTGCGGTTGATTTCAGCGTGCGCCTCAAGTGAGCAGGCCGGGTCGTCAGTCGTGCAAACGACAGCGACTTTGTTGGCTGCGAGGATGTCGTGCACGCGCAGCCCCGCGAGCCGCTCGTTAGCCGCATCCCAAATCCGGTCCGCCGATTCGGAGTTAATCAGCTCGGTGATTCCAAAATAGCGGGCGAGCTCCAGATGCGACCAATGGTAGAGCGGATTGCGCAGCGTGTGAGGGACAGTCGCACACCACGCGGCAAACTTCTCGCGCGGCGAGGCGGCCCCCGTGATGAAGCGCTCGTCCACGCCGTTGGCCCGCATGGCACGCCACTTGTAGTGGTCGCCTCCGAGCCAGATCTCCGCGATGTCCTCAAACTGGTGATTCTCCAAAATCAGTCGCTGCGGGATGTGGCAGTGGTAGTCGTAGATCGGCTCGTTCTTGGCAAAATTATGGTAGAGGTCGCGCGCCGCATCCGTGTGGAGCAAAAAATCGTCGTGAATGAAGGGGGCTTTTTTCATGGGGAGAGAGATTAACGATAAGGGCGCGGCCGCGCGGGGGAGGAAAACACACTCACGCCTATCAAATCGTCATCGCGTGGTAGCCGCCATCGACGATCAACTCCTCCCCCGTGATAAAGGAGCCCGCCGCGTCGCTCGCGAGGAGCAGCGTCGCGCCGATGAGTTCGCGCGGCTCGCCGAAACGTTTCGCAGGCGTGTGCCCGAGGATGCTCGCCACACGCTCTGGGGTTAAGACCTTCCGGTTTTGCTCAGCGGGGAAAAACCCGGGGACAATTACGTTTACCCGCACCCCATGCGGGGCCCATTCGCGCGCGAGATTGAGCGAGAGATTGTGCACCGCACTCTTCGTCGCCGAGTAAGTAAAAACCCGCGAGAGCGGCACCACCGCCGACATCGAGCCGAGGTTAATAATTGCTCCACCCAGGCGACCGCTCTTGTCGCCGCCGCCCGCCGCCCGCTCGACGAGATACTTCCCGAACACTTGGCAGCCCAGGAAAACGCTCTTCAAATTCACCTGCACGATCCGCTCAAACTCCTCCTCCGTGATTTCAAAGAACGGCGTCGCCGAGTTCACCCCCGCACCGTTAATCACGATGTCGATCCGCCCACTGCGCGCGAGGACGGCATCGCGCAAGGCCTCGAGCTGGCTGCGGCTCGTCGCCTCCGCTGCGTGAAACCAGCCCTTGCCTCCGATCGCCGCGATTTTCTCAAGCCTGGCCTGTGCCTTATCCGCATTGCGCCCGACAAGGACGACCTCCGCACCCGCCCCGGCAAGCCCCTCCGCCATCGCACCACAAAGCTCGCCCGTCCCCCCAATCACGACCGCGACCTTACCGCTTAAGCCAAAAAGAGAGTTGAGGTAGTCTGGATGGGGCATGGTGGCACCTGTAGTAGGCGCTCGCGGCCACTACGCGAACGTGAAATAAAAACGGCCACGTTGCCCGCCTTCCTCAACTCCGACTGACCGCCCGCAACTGGAAGTGCAACTCGCAGCGCGCCGTAAAATGAAGCAGTCCGCGACTGTGAAGCCGCCTGCGACTGCGCGCTGGGGTCGGCGGGAGTCGAACCCACAACCCTCTCCTTAGGACGGAGCAGCTCTATCCAATTGAGCTACGACCCCAGTCAGCAGAAGCGTCATAAACGCGCAGAGGCTCGCCGCCGGTCAAGGCTGACCTGCTCGCCTGCGCTAGGAAAATGCGCAGTTGACAGCTCGGCGTGCGCCCGCGTCTGCTCCGTGCCCACTATTTTTGTCTCTCCCAGAAACGCATCCATGAGCACCTCCGAAGAAACGCAGTCCTCGCAACAGCAGAGCCTGACACCCGAGAAGTTCCCCTTCACCGCGCCCGAGCTGATGAGCCGCTACGTGACCGACACCGGCAAGATCCTCCCGCGCAAATACACGCACCTCTCCGCCAAGCAGCAGCGCGCCGTCACCCGCACCATCAAGCAATCGCGCAACACCTTGCTCGCGCTTTAAGCACTTATCCGCTCAGCCGCGCTCCAGCACACCACGCCGGGACTGCACAAAACGCAGCACCGGCTTTTTTGTGTCGCCACACCAACAACAGCCCATGCCTCGCTCGCCAACGCACGCCCCGCGCACCCGCATTTACCGCCCAACACCGCGCAACCTCGCACGGCTCGCGCGGCTCTTGCAGGCGGGCGAGCTCGTCGCAGTGCCGAGCGAGACCGTTTACGGGCTCGCCGCTCACGCGCTCGACGCCAGCGCTTGCGAAAAGATTTTTGCCGCCAAAGCCCGCCCCAAGACTGACCCCTTAATCGTCCACATCTGCGAACTGGCACAGCTCACCACGCTCGCGCATGCAGGGCCGCTCGCACAGAAACTCGCGGCCGCGTTTTGGCCCGGGCCACTCACACTCGTCCTTCCGAAAAGGCCCGCCGTGCCCGCAATCGTCACCGCCGGCCGCGACAGCGTGGCGGTCAGGATGCCGCAGCACCCACTTTTCCTCGCGCTGTTAAGCGCCTGCGCAGTCCCGCTCGCCGCGCCGAGTGCGAACCCTTTCGGCTACGTAAGCCCGACTCGCGCCGCACACGTAAAGGCGGGACTCGGCGGAAAAATCTTCGCAATCCTCGACGGTGGCCCCTGCGCAATCGGGCTCGAATCGACTATCCTCGACGCCCGCAACGAGCAACAGCTGCGAATCCTGCGACCGGGCGCGATCAGCGCAGCCGAGCTAAGCCAAGTCGCCGCTGTGCGGGTCGAGGACTTTTCCCAAACGCCCAACTCGAATGAGGTAGACGAATCGCCAAAAATCGCCCCCGGCTTACTCAGCCGCCACTACAGCCCGCGCGCACGCGTCGTCCTTTACGAAAAAATCCCGCCTAGGCTGGCGAGCGCAGCGCAGCCCGATGAGGCACTCCTCTATTTCCAAAAGCCGCCAGCCGACTGGCCCCGCACCGACGCCCACCGCGCTTGGCTAACGGACAACAACGACCAAGCCGAGGCCGCCCGGGCGCTCTTTGCCACACTGCGCACGCTCGACGCGCAGGGCTTCAAAACCATCCATGCCGAGCTCGCCCCTGAGGGGCCGCTAAGCACCGCAATCAACGACCGGCTCCGCCGCGCAGCTGCGAGCGCTCAGTGAGCTGCTTCCTTTGCTTTCACCTGAATCCGCCTCCGGTCAAAAGCGCGAAACCTAGCTCCTGGCCTTCGCCAAAAACTCGTCGAGCAGAGAGAGGAAACGCGCGTTCTGCGCAGCGGTGCCGACTGTTAGCCGAATCCACTCAGGCAGCCCGTAGCTGGCCACAGGGCGAACGATCATCCCCTGCGTCTGCATCCACTGAAAACAGCGCACGCCGTCGCCGACTTTCAGCAGGATGAAGTTTGCCGCACTCGCCACAAACTCGACGCCGCGCTCAGCCAAGCCCACCTCCAGTTGGCGCAGCCCGCGCGCATTCTCGCGACGGCAGCGTGCGACAAAATCCACGTCGTCGAGTGCGGCCCGCGCCGCCGCTTGAGAAATCGCATTCACATTAAACGGCTGGCGCACGCGGTTGAGGAGCCCCACCAGCTCTTCGCTCGCGTAACCGTAGCCAATCCGCAGCCCGGCTAATCCGTAAACCTTGGAAAAGGTGCGCAGGCAAATGACGTGCCGACCCTCAGCAATCAACTCGCACAAATCGGGAGCCGCAGCCGGGTCGAGGTATTCCGCATAGGCTTCGTCGATGCAGAGGACGACATGCGGGGGCAGTGCGCGCGCGAAGGCGAGAAGCTCGGCTTGGCTGTGTGCACGACCTGTCGGGTTATTCGGACTGGCGACGAATACGAGCCGCGTGTGGGCCGTGACGGCGGCGAGCATGGCATCTAGGTCGTGCGCGAAGTCCGCACGCATCGGCACCTCCACCGGCTTCGCGCCAAAGAGCAGCGAGACGAGCTTGTAGACGACAAACGCACAGCTCCCCATCACCACCTCGTCGCCCGGTCGCAGAAACGCATGACCGAGCAGCTCAATGATTTCGTTAGAGCCGTTACCCACGACGAATGCGCGCGGCGAGAGCTGCCAGTACGCGGCGAGCCGCGCACGTAGCGCGACACAGTCGCCGTCTGGGTACAGCTCGCTGTGTGTGAGGGCGTGCTGAGCAGCGGCTATCCCAAGCGGCGAAGGACCAAAGGGATTTTCGTTGGACGCGAGTTTCGTGATGTCCGCGACGGCCAGCCCGAGTTCACGCGCAACATCTTCTATCGGTTTCCCAGGCTCGTAAACGGGCTGCGTGGCGAGTTCGGGACGAGCGAGGGCAGAGAGTGTAGACATGATTTGGATACAGACAGAGAAGACCGCTAAGAGTTGCCAGAGAAACCCATGCCAAATCGCGGTGCAGACGGCACCTCGACCCAGCGCATGCCAGCAGCCTCCGCCGCACGAAAGCCCAACTCCGCGTCTTCAAAAACCAAGCAACGCTCGGGCGGCACACCCATTTTCTCGGCAGCCAGCAGAAAGGTATCGGGGGCCGGTTTGCCGCGCGCGACATCGTCGACCGTCACGACCACGGGGAAAAGCTCCGCCAGCCCGTGCGCTTGCAAGGTATCGCGGACGATGTGGCGCAACCCGCCCGAAGCGACACTGACCGGGCAGCCCTCGGCGGCCCGCGCCCGCGCAAACGCGATGACAGGCTCAATCAACTCCGTGTCGTGGATCATCTCGGCAAAGCGCAACTCCTTAGCATCGCGCACGGTGATCGGGTCGAAGCTCGTGCCGTAGTGTGCATTAAACGTTTGGACGACTTTCTCGGTAGGCGAGCCGCCCTGCGCGTAGAAAAGCGCCTCGTCCAACACCTCTTTTAGTCCGAAATCGTGCAGCGTATCGCGCCACGCGCAGTAGTGCTGCGGCATCGTGTCTACCAGCGTGCCGTCGAGATCGAAGATGAAGCCGGCAAAATCGCCTTCAGGGATAGTTAGCTGCATGGTCGCTGCAGAACGCAGCAGAATCTAGGGGCTCCCGCAAGAAGGAGCCTTGCGGCGACATAAAGTTATCGCCGCAAACCGCGATGCAGTCGGCTCGCCGGTTTCGGCGACGCGCCGCCCTGCGCACCTTCGTCGAAGAGCGCAGAATAAATGTAGGGGAAGCCGTCGATTTTTTTGCGTTCTACCGCCACCCCCATGTAACGCTCGATCGAGCGCGCGTCGCGCACGTCCTCCTCCGTCACGAGCGTAAAGGCATCGCCGCTGGTCTGCGCACGCCCGGTGCGCCCAATCCGGTGCACGTAGTCCTCAGCGTTCTCCGGCACATCGTAATTCACGACGTGTGACACGCCCGCGATGTCGAGCCCGCGCGCCGCGATATCGGTCGCAACCAACACCTCGAACTTGCCGCTCTTAAACCCTTGTAGTGCCTCGACGCGCTCGCGCTGGCTGCGGTCGGAGTGCAGCACGCCCACCGTGTGCCCGCTCTCCCGAAGCCGCGATGCGATCCGGTCCGCGCCCATCCGCGTGCGCGTGAACACGATCACACTCTTAAACTCCGTCTGCTCCAGCAGCAGCTCCAGTAGCTCAAATTTCTGCGTCGCGACGACCGGGTAAAACGCGTGCGCCACCGTTTCGGCGGGTGAGCGTTGGCGGCCAATCTCGACGCGGACCGGATCGCGCAGAGCCCAGCCTGCGAGTGACGCGATTTCGGGCGGCACCGTCGCCGTGAAAAACAGCGTTTGGCGCGACTTCGGCGTCTGCTGCACGATGCGCTTCACGTCGGGCAAAAAGCCCATGTCGAGCATCCGATCCACCTCGTCGAGGACGAGGATATCCACATCCGCCAGCGAGCAGTTCCCCTGCTCCAAATGGTCGAGCAAGCGGCCCGGCGTCGCGGCGAGGATATCCACCCCGCGTTGCAAATCCTCAAGCTGCTTTCCGTAACCCACCCCGCCGTAAACAATCGTCACCGCCAAATCCGTAAACTTCGCGTAGTGCTGAAACGCCTCCTCGACTTGGAGCGCGAGCTCACGGGTCGGCTCCAGCACCAGACAGCGCAGCGGCCCGTGGCCGCCGAGCTTTTGGATAATCGGCAGCGCAAAGGCCGCCGTCTTGCCCGTGCCCGTCTGCGCCGAGCCGATTAAATCGCGGCCTTCGAGGATAACGGGGATCGACTGCGCCTGAATCGGCGTGGGCTCCGTGTAGCCCTTTTCCTGCACCGCGTAGGCCAGGGCATCGCAAAGCCCGAGCGCGGAAAACGCACTGTCCATCTTCGGGACATCGACCGGCACCACCGGCTTAATCGGCTCGCGACGCGGATGCTCAAAATCGTCCGCCACTCGCTTCTTGGGCGCGGCACGATTGGCGCGCTCACTGCGCGAGCGACCTTTCGAGTCGCTGCGTGGCTTGCCCCGGCTGCCTTCACCGCCCCGGCCCTCTCTCGACTCGCCCGCTGCGCCGCGACTCCCGCGCTCGCCGGCCGCGCCCCCGGTCTTACGTGTCTTTTCGCCTCGTGGATTGCGACGCGGGTTTTCTGTGCTGGCAGACTTACGCCTCGTGGTCGCCGAGGATGGATTCTTCTTACTAGCAGGCTTGGCTGGCGTAAACACGCCGCGCACTGCCGAGATTAGCTTCTTAAACATAGGAAGCCGCCGAGATTCGTAGACTCACCGCTCATTGCAAACCTCTTCGCGAGAGTGCGCTCCACACAAAAAAACGGGCCGCCCAGATGAGCGGCCCGAAAAAAGGACGGGGAGCTGAACCAGTCCCGTTAAGGGGTCACGATGCCGGCCTTGATGCAGTAGCGGACCAGGCTGGCGACGTCGTGCACGTCGAGCTTCTCCATCGCGTTGGCGCGGTGTTTCTCGACTGTGCGCACGCTCAAGTTGAGCTGCCCAGCGACTTCCTTGGAGGAGAAGCCCTCGCTCACAAGCCCCACGATTTCGAGCTCGCGCGGTGTGAGGGTCGCCGCAGCAGCCAGCGAAGGCGCGGACGGCGGCGGCTGCGTGTGCGGCATCCGGTAAAAGCTCGGCTCGGGCTTGTCCTCAGCATTCGGGATCGGGGGCACGCTCGCCGCAAAAAACATCCCGCCGCGCATGACAGCCTCGACAGCTTGGAGCACGTAGCTGAGCGGCGCAGTCTTATCGACCATCCCGTGCACACCGGCACGCAAGAGCCGAGCAGGCAGATCGCCATCGGGGTGCCCCGTGAGGACGAGGATGCGCGTCCCGGGCGATTGCGCACGGACCTCCTTAACAATCTCCATACCATGTACTTCGGGCAGGTACATGTCGACTACGAGGAGTTGCGGTTTCTCCGCTAAACAGAAGTCGAGCCCCGAGCGGCCATCTGAAAATTCACCAACAAGCTGCAGGCCGCTCACTTTTTTCAGTGCAAGGCTAAGCATTTGGCGAAAAACCGTCTCGTCTTCGATGATGACCGTCTTGGATGGCATAAGGCAGTGGAATGAATAATTAGTAGAAAAAGAACCCGTACTAAATCTGCGGGGGAAAGTGCATACAGCTCGCACTAACTGACCCAAAAGAAGTAATTACTAAGTAATAAATGGTATCGTATACGTAGACTTGTTACGGAGGGTAAAGTGCCGCGGAGAGTCTGTCATAAAAAAACCACTACATCCACAATCCTAGGGGAAGGGAAGGTCTAACTGGAGAGGGGGAAAGCATACCCAGCGCGGGCGCGGCGGCAATACGCCTCATAAATAAAAATAGGAGAAAAAGCACTCTGCGCAGTCCCCTGCAAGGAGGCGTACTCGACTTCATTCGCACGCAAAACTACCCTGCGCAGCGCAGACACTTAGCCCCTAAACGCAGGTACGCAGCCGCCTCAGCCCTCCCCGAGTTTCGCTAAGCCGACTAAGATAATTCGCCAAGTAAAGCAGTCAGCGTTCGCGCCTCGCGCAGAAAGCTCTCGGGACTTCCCCCGGGCACAAACTCCAGCATTCCAGCCGGCACGCTCGGCACAGGGGCAGCCGCACCTGCTTGCGACTTTGCGAAAATCGCCGCAGCAGAGGCCAAGAAACGCCGCCAACGCGTAGGCCCCTCGCCTTCCTCCAGAGGGAGGGCTTCCGCTTGGCCGCTCGCGCCCAAGACCCAGTTGAAAACATGCAGATGCGAAAGTTTCGGGCCGAGCCAGCCGAGTCCTGTGAGGCAATCCTCGTCACTCATCCCTGTAGGCGCTTGCCAGTAACTGTAGAGATTGGGATGCACCGCCTCTTCGAAAAGCAGGCTTCGGGCCGACTCATTGGTATCCGTGAGCGTCCCACCGTGAAACTCCGTCGCCACTCGCAGGCCTGCCTGGGCTGCGAGCTCGGCGATGCGCATCAAGTCGGCGGCGACACGACGCCTCGTATCCACGCTCGCCTCCGCTGAGCTCTCCACACCCGCCCACACACGAATCACAGGTGCGCCAAGTGCGACCGCCGTCTCAAGGACGCGCGCAAAATCCAAACGCGACCCTGCGGGGAGCCCTGCACTGTGAGCCGCCCGGTAATAGCTCCCGTAAGCCGCCACGCTAAGCCCCGCATCGCGCGTCTGTACCGCCACCTCACGCGCTCGGGCCAAATCGCCATGCGGGACATGCACATCGCCGCCCCACTCGATCGTGCGTAAACCCGCTTGGCAGACTAGGCCTATAATCTCCGCGAAAGCCAGTTGGCGAAAAGTGACCGAAACCAAACCGGGGATGAGGGGCGCACGCAGTGTTTTCATAACTGGACTTAGCTAAAAGTCTGCCGCTGAGTTCGTTTGCCAAGCGATTCAATATCCCCCACGTTTACAACATGAAGAAACTACGCTTTCTCCTTCTCTTTGCCGCACTCGGACTCCTCGTTGGCTGCAACACCTTCGAAAAACGACTCACTCAGCGGCCCGGTGTTTTCGAGTCCCTTGATGCCGATACCCAAGCCAAAATCAGGGCTGGCATCATCGATATCGGTTACACCGCCGACATGGTCTTCCTCGCTATCGGCAACCCCGACTCGCGCAGCGACCATATCACCGCCACCGAACGCAAAAAGGTCTGGATCTACAACGCGTACCACCGCGACTACCACGGCGTACAACACGTGGGCTACCACCGCTACCTGCGCTACAACCCCGTGGCCAAAACCTACTACCCCATCTACGTGCCCATCATGGCTGACGTGTACTCCGACCGCATCGAACTGCGCCTGCGCGTCGTCTTCGAGGACGGTAAGGTCTCCCAAATTGAGCAAGTCATCTAAGCCACCACTGCGCGTGGGGCGGCGGTCAGTGACCGCTTCCATTTAATTTGGGAATTGGCCTCGTCGCTTCGCGACGAAACCAATTCCCAAATTTGAAAGCACTCCCCCTGTCGCGTTGCGACAGGAAGGGGAGCGTAGAGTGATAACCCGTTTGGGCGAAGTGGGGGAAATCACCAGTAAACTCCCGCCTCCAAGTTTGGACTCCTTTCTACCGAAGGCTGTTTTGCCGCCGGCGATAGCGGACAAGCCCGAGTACGCCTAACATTAAGCCGGCACCGTAAGTAGCGGGCTCAGGGGCACCTTTAACTTCCCAATATTCGTTGTTATAATCCGCTAGTTGAATCTTACTAGGGTCATAGCCCTCAAACTTCATTTTCTTCAGGGCATCCTCTACGTTTTCGCTCGTTTTCTTTACTAAAATAAAGTCACGGCCTTCTTTCCAGCGTTTAAATATCAGCTCCCCGCTGGCATGAATCAACAAATCATCTAGGTAAAGTTTGTGTATAGAAGAACTACCATCATCACCCTCGAAGTACAAAACACCAGAGTTATCTACAATTAACTGTTTAAAACTCTGAGTAATGTCACCTCCCCAGTTACCAAGATAAAGCTCCCCCTCGTTTAATGTAACAACAGAGCTGCGAGCTAATTGGTGGCTAGTATCGAAATCGAGATGCCCACCCCTATTTACAAAAACATTCCCTTGAATGGCAGTAACCCCGTTCGGCTTCCTCAGAACCAAGATAGTATCTTGATACTTCAACATCGCCAGTAAAGGTATTGGCTTCAGTCTTTGAAAGCATCACTCGCTTCCTTTCTCCTTCGCTGGAAATTCTAAGTCCTACCTTGTGGCCATTATCTCTAATCGTAGGCTCTAAAAATAAGAATCCATTAGCTCCCCCTCTAAGAACTATATCTATCTTACTGTTATTCGAAGTAATGCTTCCCCTGCCCCATATGATCGCATTCCAACTATTAACATAAAGCTTTCCGTCAAGAAAGAGAGTATGACCATTGAGATCTAAGTGAGGATACGGGCTCCAGCCATTTCCGAGAGTAACGGATCCGTGATGGTCGCTATAAAGAGACACCCTCCCAACTACATTAATATTACTAATGTTCTGGGTGGGGGGGGGGGGGTAAGTTCTGCTAATGCCTGCGACGCAGCGACTGCGCAAAGCAGTGCAGCGCTGACAAGGGTTTTGGTAAAAAGAGAGGCCATAGTCGGCCCAAGCTCCGACTCGTACAGTATCGCCTAAACCAAATCCATCCGCCTTCCGTTTACCCCCGCTTAATAGACAGCCCCCTCCTCATTTCTACCTTGGCGCTGATACTTTCCTCTCCCTGTCGCGTTGCGACAGAAACGGAGGGCTTATTTCAAAATCACGATTTGTGTTCGGTTGCGAAGCGACCGAGCCAAATCGTGATTTAAATGGGAGTGGCAGCATGCCACCGCCCCACGCGCAGTGGAAAAAAACGGGAGCAGAGCCTAGCTCTTAATTGGCGGGCCGAACTCGTCGCGCAGCCAATCATCGATCAACGCCTTTTCGTAGCGCAGCCGATCGGTATCGCGCAGGTCGATACGCATCTGAAACGCGAGATCGTGGAGCCTACGCTCGCCCGCCTTAAGGACCGTGCCCGACGCGTCGCTCAGGACAAAGGCCAAATCGATACTCGGCGGATAAATGGCCTTGATAATCCGAATATCGGAGTGCCCGGTCCGCCCCCAAAACTCGTAGTCTCCGGCCATATCGATATCGGCAACCGTAATTTTCAAGTGCTGGCCTTCCGGCACATAACGCGCTGCGGTCTCCACCAAGTACTGGCGCACTTCCTCGATAGTGTGAGCGCGGCCCTTCTCGGTGGCGACCAGCGCATCCTTCACATCGGTAAAGGTTTCCGGATCCACAAACTCGACCTCAACCTTAGCGGCAGCCGCTTCAGCCGCGGCCGCATTTTTCACAGCGAGACTCTCGCAACCCGAGCCCACGAGGGCCAACAGGGAGAGACAGAGTAGAGAAACAAATGTTTTCATGGGATTTGGCCTCCAAAAGATACATCCCAACGGAGTAAGTTCCGCCGATCGGCAATCTTGCTAACCAGGTAACCCGAGATACTCAGGAGCGCAAATCTCACGAACCACTAAAATACCGCACCTCACTACGCTAATGCCGAAGCCGCCACACAGCACGCTCGCCCGTAACTGCACCCGCAACACGCAATCCCGAGCAGACCGCCAACACAACGGATAGCCGCCCGCCACCGCCAAAACCTAAAGCCCGACGGACCACCCAGCATTTGACGCCGGCTCACAGCGGCGACACGTGCGCCCGCCCTGGCGACTGAAGCCGTCCTGTGCACGTCGTCAGGCGGCCCGCAAAATCAAACAGTCTGCGACTGTGTTTACAAACCTAGCACGCCTCATCTCCCGCCCGCCGCCGCCACCGAGCGCGGACGCTCCCTTCGTCCTCGAAGTCAACACACGCTCCACCCGAGCGCGCCCGCACAATCCCCGCACCCGGCGCTTCATCCTAAACTGCTGGATCCTCATCGCGCTCAAGCACGCGGCGGTCATCTACGCCTGCCACCACTGGCCGATCCCCTTCCACCAGCTCTGGATTAACGCACCGACCTTCGCGCTCGGGCTCCTCGCCACCGCAGTCTATTACTTTAAGCGTAGATGACGCGGCCCGCTATCATTCTGCTCATGGGTGCCTCCGGCAGCGGCAAGACCACGCTCGGTCAAGCACTCGCTCGCGAGCTCGGCTGGCACTTCGCGGATGCCGACGACTTCCACTCCCCGGCCAACATTGCCAAAATGCAGGCCGGCCACCCGCTCGACGACAGCGACCGCGCGCCTTGGCTCGCCGCGCTGCGCCACCACCTCGCCCAGTCTCTCGCAGAAGCACGCCCAACAGTCCTCGCCTGCTCCGCGCTCAAAAAAGGCTACCGACAGCGACTCCTCTGCGGGCTCCCGCCGCACGCCGTGCACCTAGTCTACCTACGAGGCAGCCGCGATTTACTCGCCACCCGCCTCGCTGCCCGCACGAACCACTTCATGCCGGCGGCTCTCCTCGACAGCCAACTCGACGCCCTCGAAGAACCCGGCCCCGAAGAAAATGCCCTCGTGCTCGACATCGCCCCGCCGCCCGCCGAACTCGTTAGCCAAATGCTCAAAGCCCTTCGCGCGCCAAACGCCCTAAGCCACCGCCCGCCGCCCACCACATGACCTCACCCGCCTCTCTCCCCATCCAAACCGCCGATCACTGGCAAGACTACCAACTCCTCGACTGCGCCGACGGCATGAAACGCGAGCAATGGGGCCCCTACTCCCTCCTGCGCCCCGACCCGCAAATTATCTGGGGGCGTGCCCCGCTTTCGCCGCCGCCGGAAAACGCCCGCGAGCCTCTCCCTCACGCCATTTACCACCGCAGCGACAAAGGCGGTGGCCACTGGGAGATCCGCCAAAAACTCCCCGAAAGCTGGACGCTCGCCTACGCGCCGCTCGGGCTTCGCTTCAAAATCCGCCCCACCAACTTTAAACACACCGGCCTCTTCCCCGAGCAAGCCGTCAACTGGGAGTGGGCTAGCGCGCTGATCAAAGCTGCGCTTTCAAAAAACGGCAGCGCCCCGCGCCCCCGCGTCCTCAACCTCTTCGCCTACACCGGCGCCGCGACCTGCGCCGCCGCCAAGGCGGGCGCAGAAGTCGCCCACGTCGATGCCGCCGAAGGCATGGTCAAGTGGGCGCGCGAAAACGCCACACTTAGCGGGCTCGCCGAAGCGCCCATCCGCTACCTCTGCGACGATTGCCTCAAATTCGTCCGCCGCGAAAACCGCCGAGGCCGCCGCTACGACGCCATCATCATGGACCCGCCCAGCTACGGGCGCGGCAGCGGTGGCCAAATGTGGAAACTCGAAACCCACCTCTGGCCGCTGCTCCAAGAGTGCCGCGCGCTGCTCAGCGACACCCCGCTCTTTTTCCTGATCAACGCCTACACCGCCCAACTCTCCCCCACCGTCCTTGCGAACCTCCTCGGCGAACTCTTCGCAGCTCAGCCCGATTGCACAATCAGCGCGGGCGAGCTCGGCCTGCCCATCCAAGCCGACGGCAAGACCCTGCCCTGCGGCATCTTTGGGCGCGCCCAGTGGACGCGCACCAAAGAGTGACCCAAAAGCAGGCACGCTAGAGCGCGATCACGCCAGCAACGCACGCGCCTCGTCGGGCCCGAGCGGCGCAAAGCGCTCGCAAGTCGTCTGCATGTCGATGACGCGCCCCGAGTCGCCCGCACGAAGTATCCCGGTCATAATATCCACCACATGCAGCGCGAAGTCCGCATTACAACGATGCGGGCGGCCCTCGGCGATGGCGTGCGCCATATCGGTGAGTCCTGCGCAACGGAAATTCCCCTCGCCGCTGAACGGGTGATCCCACTGCTCGACAGGCGTCGGCTTGATTTCCCAAGAAGGCTTGCCCGGGAAATCTGCAATCCGCGCCATCTGAATCTCGCCGCCAAAGTTATTGGGGTCGGGCAAGTGAATCGTGCCCTCGGTGCCAAAGAGCGCCATCGGCTCCATGCCGTGCTCCCACACATCCCAACTGGTGATGAGCGTGATAACCGCACCTTGGGCAAATTCGAGCGTCGCGTGGATATTCGTGGGCGTCTCCACGGGGATGATCTTCCCGGCGTTCGGCTCAGCCGTGACGACGCGCGTCGGCGTAGCCGCCGAGGTAAAGGCGGCCACCCGCTTCACCGGCCCGAGCAGTTGCACCAAGTTCGACACATAATACGGCCCGAGGTCGAGCATCGGCCCGCCGCCCGGCAAGAAGAAGAAGCCCGGGTTCGGATGCCACGACTCCATGCCGTGACTCATCACTCCGCAAAGACCGGAAGTAATCCGGCCCACCTCGCCCTTATCGACCAAGTGCCGCGCGTACTGGTGCGCCCCGCCCAATATCGTGTCGGGCGCCGAGCCGAGCCTTAGCCCCTTCTCTTTCGCGAGCGCACGCAGCTTATTCCCCTCCTCAACACTCAATACATAGGGCTTTTCAGAAAACACATGTTTGCCCGCCTCCAGTGCCTTGCGCGTCACTTCATAATGCGCCGCAGGCACAGTCAGGTTTACTATAAGATCAAGCTCCGGGTCGGCCAAAAGCGCCTCAGGTGTCAACGCACGCACATTAAACTCTTTGGCACGCGCCTCAGCGGCTGCCGCCACGACATCGGCCACAGCAACAATCTTTATACCGCGAAAACGCGCAGATAGTTCGAGATAAGCCTTAGAGATGTTTCCACATCCCATTATTCCTATACGAGTCTCTTGAGTCATGACTGATTACTTTTTTAAGGTTTTATACGTATCGGCGATTTCTTTGGAGAATGCATAAAGACTCTCCACGGTCGGCTGAGCTTCGTGCTCCACGACGATTGTTTTTATCTTAGAATTTCGCGCAGGTGCGAAATACGCATCCCAAGCGAGTAGGCGGCCCAGTGCGCCCGGCCCTGTGGGGCTCTGCGCGAGCTCACGGAAATGCAACGCAGTCACGCGGTTACTATAACGTCCCGTCAACTCCAGCGGGTCCGCCCCGCCCTCAGCCACCCAAGTAATATCCGACTGCCACTCGATATTAGGCGCAGAGTCGAGCAGGACTTCGATAATCCGCCGCCCATCTTCCAAGACCTTCATTTCATCCCAGTGGTTGTGCCAGCCGTAGTTAAGCCCCGCATCTTGCACCCGCTTCCCAACTTCACCAAGACGCTGCGCAAACGCCGTCCACGCCGCCACGTCAGTCATTTTATCCGTCTCGGCAATGCCGGGGATATAGATCGTCTCCACGCCCAGCTCTCGGCAAATCCCGACCCCTTTATCAAAGTCTTCCTCCAGAAGCGGGAGCCCCATATGCAATGTAGGCATCCGTATACCGGCTTTATCAAGCGCCGCGCGGGTGCTTTTTACATCCTCAAAATTTGCACCATAACCCTCGACGGCATCGTAACCCATTTTGGCTAAAACTGCGATAAACTCCGCATAGTTCTTAAACTTATGCGCAGAAAATAACTGCATCGATAAAAGCATAGTATAATCCTTTCCGTGTCGTTTTACTCCTTAACCAGGAGCGGCCATTACGAGGCGTAATATTCAGTATGTGGGGTTTGGGGTATTTCGATTGTCTCTTTAAACGAGAGAGGCGACATCGTGAGGCTTTATTTCTCCTCGTCAAGAAGGAGCAAAGCACCTCTTTTACGTACTCCCAAAAAATGCCCCATTCAGCCCCCCTCCGAGTGCCCGGCACCGCTCCCTCGCCCAGCCCTGCCGACGCATTTTACGCGCAGTCGCTCGAGTTAATCGCCGCCGCGAGAGACAAAAACCGCGCCACGATCAGCGCGGTCGCCCCCGTCATCGGACACTCACTCGCCACAGGGGGCATGCTCCATGTGTTTGGCAGCGGGCACAGCGAGGTACTCGCACGCGAAATCATCGGTCGCGCAGGCGGGCTCGCCTGCATCAACGGCATCCCCGACCCGACAGCAGGGTTTATTGAAAACCTAGTTGGCTACGGCACCGCCCTCGTCGCCCGCTACGACCGCCGCCACGAACTGCGCCCCGCAGAGACGCTCCTCGTCATTTCTAATTCGGGCAAAAACTCCGCGCCCATCGAGGTCGCTCTCTACGCCAAAGAAAAAGGCCTGCATGTCGTCGGGCTCTGCTCGCAACACATGTCGCGCACCACGCCCACCGTGCACCCCAGCGGCAAACGACTCCACGAAATCGCCGATTGGACGCTCGATAACCTCGGTGTCCCCGGCGATACACTCGTGCCCCTAGGCAACGGCGAAATGTCAGGCCCCAGCTCCACGCTCGTCGGTGCGATGCTCTTAAACCTCCTCATGCTCGAAACTTGCGCGTGGATGCAGGCCCACGGGCACCCGCTACCGCTGCTGCGCAGTCAAAACCTACCTGGCGCCATCGAGCACAACCGCCGCGTCGCCGAGCCCTACAAACACCGCCTCTCCAAGCAGATCGCCTAAACGCTCACGGGCGACACAGCCGGGCACTACCCCTTTTACCCCACTCCCCCAAACGCCATGCCCCAAAACCCCACTACCCCAAACTCCCTGCGCCTAGGCATCGACGGCGGCGGCACAAAAACCGACTTCATCCTCGTCGACGCGCAGGGAGAGCTCCTCGGCCAACGCCGCGCTCCCGGCTCCAGCCCCAGCCTCGGCAACGCCGACACGATCACCCAACTCATCGCGGAAAACATCCACGCGCTAATCCAAAGCACCGGCAGCACCCTCGCCATCAGTCACTGCTGCCTGTGCATGGCAGGCAGTCGGCTTTTCTGGCAGGACTTTGCCAAAACCCTCGCGCAACGCTTACCGCAGCTTGGCCAAGTCCACGCTTTCGACGACTCGATCCCCATCCTCGAACTCGCGACCGCCAGCGGCCCAGGCCTCGCCCTGCACAGCGGCACCGGCTCCTTCATCGCCGCACGCGCCCCCGACGGCACAGCCCACTACGCCGGCGGCCTTGGCTGGCGCATCGGCGACCCGGGAAGCGCGCAGGACCTAGGCCGCCGCGCCGCCGAGCGCGCGCTGGGCGAAGCCCAAGGCTGGGCCACCGCCTCCCCCCTCGGACGCGCCGTGTGCGCGGCGATTCGAGCCCATCACATCGACTCCCTCCTACGCGAAATCTACGCCGAAGACGGCAGCCACAACACCCCAGCCGCCCTCGCCCAACTCTCTCCACTCGTCACCGAACACGCCGCCCAAGCCGACGCCGCCGCAATCACGATTCTCCGCGACTCCGTCTCCGCTCT
The DNA here is from genome assembly GCF_001580045.1 of Cephaloticoccus capnophilus. Taxonomy (GTDB): domain Bacteria; phylum Verrucomicrobiota; class Verrucomicrobiia; order Opitutales; family Opitutaceae; genus Cephaloticoccus; species Cephaloticoccus capnophilus. The sequence continues at coordinate 25,170 of NZ_LSZP01000020.1, read as the reverse complement.
CGCCCAAATCGCCAAAGCCGTAAGCGAGCGACTCTTTGGCAAAGAGTCGCCACCCAAAGACGCCCCCACAGCAGCCGCAATCCCCGTCGGGCTAAGCGGCCCGATTTTGCGCAGCACACTCGCCCAACAAACAATCGCCGAAACCCTCGGCCCCACCCACCCCCTACACCCCATCACCGACGCCCCACTCGAAGGCCTCCGCCGCCTGCTCGCCCGACTTTGAGTGTTTTTTTCCACTGCGCGTGGCGCGGCAGCGTGTCGCTGCACCCATTTACAGAGCCGCTTGGTTGCCGTGCATTCGCACAGCAACCAAGCGGCTCTGTGAAAAGGAACCCAAGCTTGGAGGGGGAATCCTTTCAAATTTGGGAATTGGTTTTGTCGCGAAGCGACGGGGCCAATTCCCAAATTAAATGGAAGCGGTCACTGACCGCCGCACCACGCGTAGTGGGAAAAAACGGGAACAGGCCCTAGGAAGCCAAGCGCGCCGAGCGCTGTTTTTGCCGGCGCCGATAGCGGACAAGTCCGAGTACGCCTAACATTAAGCCCGCCCCGTAAGTCGCCGGCTCAGGGGCGCCGTTAATCATCCAATATTCACTGTTATAATCCTCGAGGTGAATCTTACTAGGATCATAGCCCTCAAATTTCATTTTCTTCAGGGCATCCTCTACGTTTTTGCTCGTTTTCTTTACTAAAATAAAGTCACGGCCTTCTTTCCAGTCTAAAACTGTGAGCGTTCCGCTGGAACGAACCCACAAGTCATCTAGGTAAAGTTTTTTTATAGTAGTAGGCCTATCCTCATGCCCGAAGGACACAACACCAGAGTTATCTACAGTTAATTGTTTAAAATTCTGAGTAACATCACCTCCCCAATTACCAAAATGAAGTGTCCCCTCGTTTAATATAACAAAAGAGTTTCGACTTAATTGGTGGCTCCTGTCAAAAGTGAGCCGCGAATTACTATTTACAAAAACATTCCCTTTAATTGCAAGCCCGCCGCTCTTCCACAGGTCCAAGTAAGAATTTGATAGTTCAACATCGCCAGTAAACGTATTGGATGCATCCCCTGACATGCTCACGTACGTCCTTGGCCCTTCGCTGAAAATTCTAAGTCCTACCTTGTGGCCATTATCTCTAATCGCAGACTCTAGATCTAAAATGTCCCCATTATCCTTCCCCAAGACTATATCTATCGTACTGTTATTCGAAGTAATGCTTCCCCTGCCCACTATGCTCGCCCCACGCGAACTATTAGAATAAAGCCTTCCGTCAATAAAAAGAGTATAACCATTGAGGTCTAAGGAAGGATAGCCTCCGTTCTCCGTAGAGTTGAAAGTGACGGATCCTTTATGCTCTCTATCAAGAGACACCTTTCTATCTACATTAATATTACTAATGCCCTGGGGGGGGGGGGGGTAAGTTCTGCTAATGCCTGCGACGCAGCGACTGCGCCAAGCAGTGCAGCACTGACAAGAGTTTTTGTAAAAAGAGAGGCCATAGTCGGCCCAAGCTCCACTTCGCCCAGTATCGCCTAAACCAAATCCCTCCGCCTTCCGCTTACCCCCGCTTAATAGACTGCCCCCTCCCCATTTCTACCTTGGCGCTACTCCCTGTCGCAACGCGACAGGGGAGAGTGCTTTCAAATTTGGGATTTCGCTTTCGCGCGATAGCGCGATGCGAAATCCCAAATTGAACGGGTGCAGCGACACGCTGCCGCCCCACGCGCAGTGGAAGCTCAGAGAGAGCGCGCGGTCACTGATTTCGCGGACGGTGTTTTTTGTCTTTGAAAGAATTCGAATGGCTCGCCCTGTACGTAGTTCGCACAAAGCGACCTAATCCCTATGAAGACATACCTACTTACTCTGCTCGCGCTGGCGGGCTTCGCTCTCGGCACAGCTCAAGCTCAAGCCGCTTCGGCGTCTCCCTACGTCGGCGTCGGACTCGGCTACTTGATCGATTCCGAAGAAGCGCTAATCACCATTCGTGCGGGCATGGAGTTGCCCAGCCGCAGCCTCGGCGACTTGCCCGACCGCTTTTCGCACAACCTCGAATTCGAGTTCGGCTACGTCGACCTGGGCGACAACCGCGTGGCCTACGACCTAACGACCTTCTTCTTCAACTATCGTGGCGAGATGACTGGCCTCGGCTGGGTGCCGTACTTCGGCGCAGGTCTCGGCTTCGCAAATGCGGATGTCGGCTTCTGGAGCAACTTCATCCACTACTCCGATAACGACACTGTTTTTGCCGCCCAGGCCTTCGCCGGGATGAAGTATAACTTCACGCCCGCCGCGTCCGTCACGCTCGGCGCGCGTTACCTATGGGTCGACGACGTCAAACTCCTCGGCCTCAGCGCTCGCGACACCGACGACGTCGGACTCGAGGCCAGCTTCTCGTTCCGCTTCTAGCGCCGCAGACCCTTTCATTGGCGTGCGCCCGTTGGTGCCGCACGCTGGGAAACTAAAGCCACAGCGCTCCTCCCCCAAAAGCCGCTCGTGCCTGCGCATGCGCGGCTTTTTTGCGCGCCACCATCAAGTCTGGCTGGCTGGCAATCCTTACACGTGAAATCAGACCCGATGCGGCTCCTCTCTCCTTGCTTCAAAAAAACCCCACCCGCTAGCTTGCGGTCTGTTCGCGTTTGAAACGCGAGGCATCTGGCTCGCGGCTCGCCACTCACGTGTGTGCTGCGCACGCTCGCCGCCGCCCCAAACTCAGCCTTCACGCGCTAAGTCACCCCACACAACAAAGCCCCACCACCATGAAACCCTATCGCGTCGCGCTAATCGGCACAGGCGAGATCGCCACCGCCCACGTCAATGCAGTCAATGCGCTCAAAGACCGGCTCGAACTGGTCGCGGTGTGCGATATCGACACCTCACGCGCCGAAGCCTTTCGCGCGCGCTACGGCCTCCCCGCCGCCTACGGCGACCACGCCACCCTGCTACGCGAAGCACGCCCCGACTTCGTTTTAGTCTGCACGCCTCCCGGGTTCCACGCACCGGCCAGCATCGCCGCGATGGAGGCGGGCGCTTGGGTCATGTGCGAAAAACCGCTCTGCGCCTCGCTCGCCGAGCTCGACAAAATCCAAGAGACCGAAGCGCGCACCGGCTGTTACACCGCCTGTATGTTCCAAATGCGCTCCGGCTCCGCCGGAAATCATGCACGCAAACTCATCCAAGACGGCACGCTAGGCCGCCCCCTCGTCGCGCTCGCCAACACGCTCTGGTTTCGCGACCGCGCCTACTATGCCGTCCCTTGGCGCGGCAAGTGGGAGACCGAAGTCGGCGGCACGACGATGGCACACGGCATTCACACAGTGGACTTCTTGCTCCACCTGCTCGGGGACTGGGAGGAAGTCCGCGCCATCGCGGCCACCCAATTTCACGCTATCGAGGTCGATGACCTGTTGATGGCGCATGTGCGCTTCGCCAACGGAGCCCGAGCTTCGATTATGAACAGTGCAGTAAGCCCGCGCCAAGAAACCAAGATCCGCATCGACTGCGAACATGCGACGCTCGAGGCCGACTACCTTTACAGCTACACGCGCGAAAACTGGCGGCTAACGCCCAGCGCACTCGTCGCAAGCGACACCGCCCACGCGGCCAAACTCCACTCGGCCTGGGACTCGCTCGGCGAAGACATCGGCTCAACCCATACCGCGCAAATCGCCACTCTGATTAAAAACAGAGATGAGGGCACGCGCCCCAACACGAGCGGCGACGAAGCCCGCCGCAGCATCGATTTTCTGACTGCGCTCTACAAATCCGCCTTCACTGGCCAAGCGATCACGCGCGGCAGCATCCGCCCCGGCGACCCCTTCTATACGGCGCTAAACGGCGGCCAAGGCGCAGTCCGCGACATCCGATAGACAGGCGCACTGCACGCCGCCGCCCAAACTCAGCGCGGCGGCCCATTTTCTTAGGCGCGAAAAGCGTGCGCGGTCGCGGCCCAGCGCGCCAGCGTCAGCCGGTGGATTTTCGCGTTGTGGCGCACGTCTACCGGAAAGTCGGGGTGAAAGTAAAATCGCTCGATTTTTGCCGTGTGTTCGTGCGCGAGGGCGAGGCCGCGCAGCTCGCGCGTAAGCGCCGCGTGCTCAGCTTTCGTCGCTTTCGCCGCGCGCGGTTGCACGACGAGGGCAGGCGTTTGTGAGCCGGCCGGCCCGAGTCCGATTAGCGCACAGCGGGCAACTTGCGGGTGAGCGCGAAAGACTTGCTCGCAGGGCTCGGTGTAGAGCGTGGCTGCGCCGAGGCTGCCGCACTCGTCGCCACGCGCGGTTTGCACGCGCTCGGCGACACGCCCGCAAAACCAGAGTCGGCCCGCTTCGTCCAAATACCCACAATCGCCCATCCGATGGAGAAGCCCTGGGCTCGCTCTATTTTGCCCGCCGCTCGTTGGCGGCGTGTCCACCACAGCAGCATCGCCCACAGGCTCTGACGCTGCGCCCGCGACGCTGCGCGAAGTAGAACGGTCAGCGACCGCGACCTTCGCGCGCGCGGTCGCTTCGGGCAGCGCATCGTAGTCCTGCGTCACGTTTGGGCCGCCGACGATGATTTCGCCAACTTGGCCGCGCGGGAGTTCGCGTGCCTCGGCCAAAGTCGCAATCGGCCCGTCCACGATTTCTAAAATCTTCACCGTGATCCCGGGCAACGGCTTTCCCACGCAGGCGCCCCGGTACGGCCGCGCCGACTGCTTTAGCTCGGCAATCTCGCCCGACGACACCGAGCAAATCGGCAAAGCCTCGGTCGCGCCGTAGGGGCTGTGAAGTTGGCCGTTAGGCAGCCAACGCGCCGTGTCTTCCCAAAGCTCGGCGGGCACCGGCGCACCGGCACACAAGATGCGCCGCAAACTCGGAAGCTGGATGCCGTGCGCCACGCAGTGCCGCTTGATTTTCAGCCAGAGCGTGGGCGAGCCGAAGGAGTTGGTAACGCCTTCCTGCAAAATCGCCTGCACGATTTTCGCCGGATCTACTTGTGCGGGACGGCGCGGGTCGATCTCCGGCACGATGGTTGTCATCCCGAGTGCCGGATTAAAGAGGGCAAACACCGGCAACATCGGCAGATCGACCTCGCCTGCCGCGATTGCGTACTGTGCGCGAATCAGCCCGAGCTGCGCCTCAAACATCCCGTGCGTGTAGCACACGCCTTTTGGCGCGCCGGTCGAGCCGCTCGTAAAAAGGATAGCGGCGAGGTCGTCGGCAGCGGTTTCCGCCACCGCTACTGCCTCACGCTCAGGGCCCGGCGTTACCCGCCCCGTCAACGCGCCGCTGGCCCACACGCGCCAACGCACACTCGCGAACTTTTGCCAAAACACACGGCTCACTACTTGCGCGAGCGGGATCCCCACGAGTGCTTTCGGGCGCGAGCGCACGACGCAGCGAAGGAAGTTTTTGAGGCCCATGCCCGGATCGATCACGATCGGCACGGCCCCGAGTTTGAAGAGCGCAAAGACCGCCGCAATCAGCGGCAGCCCTTGGCGCAACATCACGAGTGTCCGCACGCCTTTCCAACTCTCGCCCGCGCTCTTTGCTGCGAGCTTCGCGCACCACGCATCGACCTCGGCCTCCAGTTCGCGAAAGCTCAGCTCTAGGTAGTCGATCCGTCCTTCGCGGGCAGCCGCGCCTTGCGGCCCCGACCGCGCGGCACTTCGCCTACGCGGGATTTTGAGCGCGGCGCGCTCCGGCTGCGCGGCAGCCATCCGCGTCAAATGCCACGCGATGTTGTGGAAGGGCTCACCCACATGGAACCCCATTTCTCACACTCCCTGCAGCGCGGGCATGCTGCGGATGAGCTCGGCCTGCCAAGGCAGCAGGATTTCATCGAGCGCGCGCGGCTCGCGAGCGATGCGCGCGAGTTGGGTGCGGTTGGCGATTAGCGTGGGCTCTAGCGAAAGCTTTTGCGCAAGCCGGTCGCGGTCTTCGCGGATCTTTTGCTGCAACTCGACCTCGGCCTGAGTGAGCGGCTGCGCATCGGGGTCGCGGCGACGTTTGCGGCGCACTTCGATCGTCTGCGGGTCACGCTCCAGCCCGAGCGTCACGGCAGCAGTCAGCGTAGGCAGTAAGCGCTCGTGGCGGCGGCCTAAATGCACGCGCGCAAGGATCGCAGCGAGCGAGTCGCCCGCATCGGCAGCTTGGGCGAGCGTGAGGAGCCGGTCCGCGTTGCAGACTTTAAAGGCGGGCACATCAAGCCGCTCGGCGGTCTCCTCGCGCCAGTGCCACACGGCATGCAGGACGCTTAGCCCACGCGCCTTTAGCTTTTCGGATTTGCCGATGCGCCATGCGTTTTCGTCGCGCGGCGCAAAGCCGCTCAAGCCCGCCTTAATTTGCGCCTCGCACTGCTGTTTGAGCCATGGGAGCCGCCCGCGCCGCTCGAGCTCGCGCGTGAGGATGTCGCGCAGCGCGGGCAGGTGCCACACATCGAGCGCGGCGTAGTCGAGCATCTTTTGCGTAAGCGGACGCTTCGACCAGTTGGCCTTTTGCGAGTCCTTGGAGAGTTTTACCTGAAAATGGGCCTCAAGTAGTGAGGCCAGCCCCACGCGCGGGCGATTGAGGAGCTGGGCCGCGAGCATCGTGTCGAAAATGCTCCTCGGGCTAAACCGACACAGGTCGTACAAAAGCCGCAGGTCAAAGTCGCTCCCGTGCATGATCAAGTGCTTATCGGCGAGCGCCTCCCAAAGCGCGTCGAGCTTTAGCAGCGGGGCCTGCGCATCGACCATGAACACCTCCTTGCCCACCAAAAACTGGAGTAAGCACACACGCGTCTTGTAGTGATACATGTTGTCCGCCTCGGTATCGAGCGCGAGCTCGCTGACCCGCGAGAGCGCAGTGAGGAGCGGCGCGAGTTGCCCCGGCTGGTCGATTAAGGTGTAAGCAGGGGGACGCGAAGGCACTGTGATTTTAAAAAGACGGCGCAAGGCCGCGGGGAGATAACGCGCAATCATTTTAGGTCGCAGACCCGTCTCATTTGCGAAGCGACACTGCCACTTCGTCAACGGTCGAAGATTTTTTTATAAGCATATCTCCTTCTGCCCAATAAACGATTGCTGCGTAGCCCGGGCCCTCTAGTCACCACTTCTGCTTATGGCCAAAGAACGCTCCGACATCGGACTCATCGGGCTCGCCGTGATGGGTCAAAACCTCGCCCTCAATATCGCCGACCACGGCTTCCAAATCTCGGTCTACAACCGCACGACGGAGAAAACCGAGAAATTCGTCGCGGAAAATCCCGACACCCCCGGCGGGCTCGTCGCCACCACTACGCTCAAAGCATTCGCGGCCTCACTCGCCCGTCCGCGCAAGGCCATCATCCTCGTCCAAGCCGGACGCCCCACCGACGCCGTCATCGACGGCCTCTGCGAAGTCTTCGAGCCGGGCGACATCATCATCGACGGCGGTAACGCCCTTTGGACCGACACCATCCGCCGCGAAAAAGCCCTTAAAGAAAAAGGCTTTCTCTTCATCGGCTCCGGCGTCTCCGGCGGCGAGGAAGGCGCACGCTTCGGCCCCTCACTCATGCCCGGCGGCGACCGCGACGCCTTCAAACACCTAGAGCCCATCTGGAAAGCCATCGCCGCCAAAGTCGACAAAACCACCGGCAAACCCCTCCTCGGCGCGGCCCCCGGCAAACCTGTAAAAGGCGGCGTCCCCTGCACCACCTACATCGGCGAGAACGGCGCAGGCCACTACGTGAAGATGGTGCACAACGGCATCGAATACGGCGACATGCAGATGATCTGCGAAGCCTACGACCTCATGAAGGGCCTCCTCGGCCTAAAACCTGCCGAGATGGGCGCGATCTTCTCCGATTGGAACGAAGGCGTCCTCGACAGCTTCCTCATCGAAATCACCGCCGACATTTTAAAACAAAAAGACCCCGTCACCAAAAAACCCCTCGTCGACATCGTCCTCGACACCGCCGGCCAAAAAGGCACCGGCAAGTGGACCAGCGTCAACGCGCTCGATATGGGCGTCGCCGCGCCCACCATCGCCGAGTCCGTCTTCTCCCGCTGCCTCTCCGCCATTAAGGAAGAACGCGTCGCCGCCTCCAAGATCCTCAAAGGCCCGAAGCTCGAAAAACTCAGCCCCTCGCCCGCCAAAAAGAAAGCCCTCATCGAAGCGATTCGCGACGCCCTCTACTGCTCGAAAATCTGCTCCTACGCACAAGGCTTCCAACTCATGCGCCAAGCCCAAGATGAGTTTGGCTGGAAACTCAACTTCGGCAAAATCGCCCAAATCTGGCGCGGCGGCTGCATCATCCGTGCCGCCTTCCTCCAAAAAATCACCGAAGCCTACGCCGCGAACCCCCGCCTCGCGAACCTGCTCCTCGATCCCTATTTTAACAAAACCATCCAAGCCGCCCAAACCAACTGGCGCAAAGTCGTGAGCCTCGCCGCCGAAAACGGAATCCCCGTGCCCACCTTCGCCTCCGCCCTCGCCTACTACGACGGCTACCGCTCCGCACGCCTCCCCGCCAACCTCCTCCAAGCTCAACGCGACTACTTCGGCGCACATACCTACGAACGCACCGACGAGAAACGCGGACGCTTCTTCCACATCGACTGGCCCGACCCCGCCCGACCCCAACTCAAAGCCTAGCCGCTCTCTCTGAGCTTCCACTACGCGTGGGGCGGCGGTCAGTGACCGCTTCCATTTAATTTGGGAATTGGCCTCGTCGCTTCGCGACGAAACCAATTCCCAAATTTGAAAGCACTATCCCCTGTCGCGTTGCGACAGGGAGAGTAGTAAAAAGGAAAGTAGAGTGATAACCCGTTTGGGCGAGGAGGGGAAAATCACCAGTAAACTCCCGCCTCCAATCTTGGGGTCCTTTTTAGATTTTGGTTTCGCCTCTGCGCGACGCGCAGAAACGAAACCAAAATCTAAATGGGTGCAGCGACACGCTGCCGCCCCACGCGTAGTGGGGAAAAAGCGTATCAGCGCGGCGGCGCGGCGCGCGTTTGATGGATAAATGCGTTTGAAGGCGCGCGCGGCAGTGGCTTCGCTCTCGCGCCTTCTTATGGAAGCCCTACGCAACTTTGCTGCCGCCAAAAACTCGGGACACAAAATCTCGATGGTCACTGCCTACGATGCGCCCAGCGCGCGCCTGATCTCGGGCACCGGCATTGATGCCCTCCTCGTCGGCGATAGCGTCATGATGGCCGTCCACGGTCACAGCGACACGCTCGCGGCGACGCCCGCGATCATGGCTCTGCACACTGCCGCCGTAGCGCGCGGCGGGCCCGGCTGCCTCATTGTGGCCGACATGCCTTTCCTCTCCGCGCGCAAAGGCACGGCCTACGCGCTCGACACCGCCGCCGAGCTGCTACGCAGCGGGGCCCATGCCGTAAAAATCGAAGGGGCAGGCAGCACTGTCGCGGTCATTCGCGAACTCGTCGAAGCGGGAATCCCCGTCATGGGCCACCTCGGTCTCCAGCCCCAAAGCGTCCGCGCGACCGACGGCTATCACGTCCAAGCCAAAAACCCGAGCGAAGTCCTCGAGCTCTTGGATGACGCACAAGCCCTCGAAAAAGCCGGTGCCTTCGCACTCGTCCTAGAGTGTATCCCGAGCGAGGCCGCGAAAAAAATCACCGCCAAGCTTACCATCCCCACGATCGGCATCGGCGCGGGCCCGCACTGCGACGGCCAAATCCTCGTCTGGCACGACTTGCACGCGCTCAACCCCAGCTTCAAGCCCCGCTTCGTCCGCCATTTCGGCGACGCGAGCGCAGAGAGCCGCCGCGCGCTCAGCGCCTACGCCGAAGCCGTCCACTCCGGCCAATTCCCCAACGCGGAAGAGTCTTTTTAACCGAACAGTTAACGCGATGCCCAAGGAGCCGAAAATCCTCCACACCGTCGCCGAGTGGCGCGCGTCTCGCGCGGAGTTTTTAGCCAAAACTCCAAACGCGACACTCGGCGTCGTCCCCACAATGGGCGCACTCCATGCGGGCCACGCCTCGCTCTTTGCTGCCGCGCGGCGCGACTGCGACCTCGTGCTCGCGACACTCTTCGTAAACCCGACTCAATTCGACGACCCGAGTGACCTAGCCCGCTACCCGCGCACGCTCGACGCCGACCTCGCACTCATGGCCGAGCAAGGCGTCGATGCCGCCCTCATCCCGCCGGTCGAAGAACTCTACCCGCCCGATACCGGCACGCACTACACGGTTCAGGAAGACCACTTTAGCCGCACGCTCTGCGGCACACACCGCCCCGGCCACTTCACCGGCGTCCTCACTGTAGTGATGAAGCTCCTACAAATCGCCGGAGCGACACGCGCCTACTTCGGCGAGAAAGACTGGCAACAGCTCCAACTCATTAAAGGCATGGCCACTGCCTTTTTCCTCGAAACCGAAATCATCGGCTGCCCCAGCGTCCGCGGGCCCGACGGGCTGGCCCTCAGCTCGCGCAACCGCCACCTAAGCCCCGCCGAGCGCGCGCTGGCCCCACAATTTTATAAAACCCTCTGCACCGCGCCCGACGCGGCAAGCGCCACCGCGCAGCTCACCGCGCTCGGCTTTGCGGTCGATTACGTCGAAGACCTCAAAGCACATCAGAGGCGCCTGAGTGCCATCCGGCTCGGCAACACCCGCCTAATCGATAACGTGCCGCTCTCATGAAGGCCCCAACTCCAGAAAATGACGTGCCGCCCGCGAGCGGCGCGCCAAATAAAACGGCCTCTGGTCGCGTGCTCTTTGGCCTCAGCGGCTCCATCGCCGCGTACAAAGCCTGCACCGTCATTTCGCGGCTCGTGCAAGCGGGCGTCAGCGTCCAGTGCGTCGCCACGCCTGCCGCGCTCCGCTTCATCGGACGCGCCACGCTCGAAGGCCTGAGCGCGCGCCCCGTCTATTCCGAGCTCTGGGAAAACGGACGCGCACTCGACCACATCGCACTCGCTCGCGAAGCCGACCTCGCGCTCCTCTGCCCGGCCACCGCCAACACGCTTAACCGGCTCGCCGCTGGACTCGCCGACGATTGCCTCGGCACGCTCTTCCTGGCTTGGCAGCGCGAAAAACCTTGGTGGATCGCTCCCGCCATGAATCCCCACATGTGGACGCACCCCGCCACCACTGCCGCGATTGAAAAACTCAAAAGCTGGGGCGCACACATCCTCGAACCGGTCGACGGCCTCCACGCCTGTGGCGACACCGGCATCGGCCGCCTCATGGAGCCCGAGCAAATCGCAAGCGAGGTGTTGGCTAAATTGGAAATCGCTTCCCTAAACCCCCAAGGAGGACGCCGCCCCGACGAGGGCGCCGCCAAGTAAAACAGTCTGCGACTGTGAGGATTCTCGTTACAGCAGGCGGCACGCGCGAGCCAATCGACCGCGTTCGCGCGATTACCAACACCAGCACCGGCGCAACCGGGGCCGCGCTCGCCGCTGCGCTGACTGCACTCGGCCACTCGGTCGAGCTGCTCCGCAGCGCACACTCGATTGCGCCAAGCCCTTCACTCGCAAGCCAAGCGTTCACCACGACGGCAAGCCTCGAGGCCGCACTACGCGAGCGACTCGGCACGGGCGACATCGACGCCGTCCTCATGGCTGCCGCAGTCGCCGATTTCCGGCCCGCAGAACCGCTCTTGGGGAAAATCGATTCGGAGGCCGCCGCACTCACACTCCGGCTCGTCCGCGTGCCCAAGCTCCTCCCCCAGCTTCACGCGATGTCGCCGCGACCGCTCCGCGTCATTGGGTTTAAACTCACGGTCGGCGCAAGTGACGCCGAGCGGCTCGCCGCCGTCACCGCCCAGTTTCGCGCGGCGCGAGTCGACGCCATCGCGCACAACGATCTTAGCGAAATCGAGACCGCCACCGCGCGCGGCACGCCCCACCCCTTCCGACTCTACACGCGCGCCGCCAACGACCAAGCCCCACCGCGCCTGGCCGGCCCCGCCGCGCTCGCCGCAGCGATTCACGCTTTCTTAACGCAGCCCGCAAAATGACTGGACGCATCCTCACGCTCGATTTGGGCAACTCGACGCTCGCGGTCGGCGTATTCGAGTCCGACCGCTTGGTAAAACACCTCCGGCTACCGAGCGACGCTTCGGCCCAGCAACTCATCCGCCGGGTAGGCAAAAGCTTTAGCACAGTGGCCCTATCGTCCGTCGTCCCCGAGCGCACCGCCCCACTCTTCACCGCACTCGAAACCGCAGTGGGACTTCGCCCGCTCCTCCTCAGCGCCGCCGCGAATCACGGACTCAAAATCGGCTACCGCCGCCCCGCCCAACTCGGCACCGACCGCATCGCCGCAGCACTCGGCGCACGCAAACTCTACCCAAGCCAAAACCTCGTCATCATCGACTGCGGCACCGCCACCACGCTCAGCTTCCTCACGCGCGAGAGTGAATTGCTCGGCGGCGCGATTCTTCCCGGCCTCGCGCTCTGGCCCGCCGCACTCGCACACGCGACCGCCAAGCTGCCGAGCGTTAAATTGCCAAGAGCCCAGGGGAGCCTGCCGCCACTAGTCGCAAAAGACACTGTTAGCGCCATTCGCGCCGGCGCACTCTACGGCCACGCCGGAGCTATACGCGAACTGGCCGCACGCGGCGCGCACGACGCCTTTGGCGCGCACGCTGCGGCCCTCGCCCTCGATGCGCCCCGGCGCGGGCCCGCCCAAACACGGCAGTCTGTCACTGTCATCGGCACCGGAGGCCAAGCCCCACACTTTGCCGCACAAAGCTGCTTTACGGTTACCGAACCCGCGCTCACCTTACACGGCCTGCAAGCCTACGCCGCCGCACAACATGCTTAGAACTTTTTTACGCGCCAAACTCCACCGTGCCACGATCACGGCAGCCGACCCCGATTACGAAGGCTCGGTCTCGATTGACCGCGCCCTATGCCGCGCCGCCGGGCTCCTGGAGTTCGAAGAAATCAGCGTCTACGACATCACCAACGGCGTGCGCTTCACCACCTACGTCATCTACGGCGAGCCCGGCCAAGTGCAGATAAACGGTGCGGCCGCCCAGCTCGTAAACGTGGGCGACCTCGTCATCATCGCCGCCTACGCCGCGCTCGCTCCTGAGGAAATCGCCGCCCACCGCGTCACCGTCCTCCAAATCGGTGCGGGCAACACAGTCACGAGCACACGCACCGCAACTGTCGCCGCCGCGTAATTTACGCGCCGCAACTTGCACCAGCCCTGATTCCGCCTCTCTTGGGCGGCCCTGTCATGATTTCCTCGCCACTCCCTGACCTCTCCCCCTCTGCCCTTGTTGACAGCAAGGCGACGACGCGCAGCAAAAATCAAAAGAGCAGCGACATCGAAGCAGAAGCCGAGCGGCTCTTACGCGCACTCATGCACGTCGAGTGCGACCCGAAAGGCCGCCGCTGGAACTACGAGACCTGCCTCGAAATCGCGCCCCTCACGCTCGAAATCAACGCGCTCAAACGCGAGCGAAACGCCATCATCCTCACTCACTCCTACGTCGAGCCCGAAATCGTGTATGGCGTAGGTGACTACAAGGGCGACTCCTACTTTCTCAGCCTCAAAGCCAAAGAGGCGCAGGCCGACGTCATCCTCTTCGCCGGAGTCGTCTTCATGGCCGAGACCGCCAAAATCCTCTCTCCGCAAGCCACCGTCCTCGTCCCCGACCGCGGCTCCGGCTGCTCGCTCGCCGACTCAATCACCGGCGAAGACGTGCGCCGGCTCAAAGCCCTCTACCCCGACGCCGCGACCGTCTGCTACATCAACAGCACCGCCGAAGTAAAAGCCGAGTGCGACGTCTGCGTCACCAGTGGCAACGTCTACTCAATCGTCGCCGCGCTCCCTCAAGAACGGATCCTCTTCGTGCCCGACCGGCTCATGGCCGACAACATCCGTAACGAACTCGTGCGCCGCGGCGTGAAAAAGGAAATCATCTCCTCGGACGGCACCTGCATGGTGCACGAAGAGTTCGATGTCGCCCAGATCGAGCAAGCGCGCGCCCAATTCCCCGGCCTCAAGGTCGTCTCGCACCCCGAGTGCACGGAAGCCGTTGCCCGCGCCTCCGACTTCGTCGGCAGCACCGGCGAAATGATGCGCTACGTCACCAGCACCGCGGCGCCCTACTTCCTCATGCTCACCGAGTGCGGGCTCGTGGGCCGCCTCGAAGTCGAAAGCCCCGAAAAGAACTTCATCGGCGGCTGCCGGCTTTGCCCCTACATGAAGCTCAACTCGCTGGAAAAAATCCGCGATCTCCTGCGCGCGCCGCGTCCCGAGCAAATCGTGACACTCGACGAAGACCTACGCCGCCGCGCCGCCCGCTGCATCGACCGGATGTTTGAACTCACCCCCGCCACCAGCTAACGCTTTTTTCCCACTACGCGTGGGGCGGCGGTCAGTGACCGCTTCCATTTAATTTGGGATTTCTCATCGCGCTATCGCGCGAAAGCGAAATCCCAAATTTGAAAGCACTCTCCCCTGTCGCGTTGCGACAGGGAGGGGAGTGATAACCCCTTTGGGCGAGGCGGGGAAAATCGCCAGTAAACTCCCGCCTCCAAGTTTGGGGGCCTTTTCACAGAGCCGCTTTGTTGCTGTGCGAATGTACGGCAACTAAGCGACTCTGTGAATGGGTGCAGGCACAGCCTGCCGCCCCACGCGTAGTGGAAAAGTATTAGCGCGGCGCGCGGTTCAAACGGGGAACAGACCTTAGCGACTGCGGCGTTTGAGCGAAAGCTGTGCGCCGGCGTAGTTCACCAGCTTTTGGAGTTGCTCGTATTGTTGCGGGTCTAGGTGCTGGCTTTCTTCGATTTGTTGCTGGGCGCGTTTCATCGCCTCCTCTACCGCGCGTTCGTCGATCGAGTCCTCCGAGCACGCGTGCTCAGCGAGCACCGAAACCTTGTCGCCCGAAATTTGTGCAAACCCGCCGCCTATCGCGAGGCGTTCTTGCCCGCCACCCGGCTGCGCGACGACGAGTTCGCCGTGCGCGACTTGGGTCAAGAGCGGGAGGTGCCCGGGGAGGATGCCGATCTCGCCTTCGACCGTCGGGATCACGACGGAGTCCACCGTATCGGAGTAGACCCGTGCCTCGGGAGTGACGATTTCGAGCGTGAGTGACATCGTTTTTCTAAAAAGGGCAGTCGGTGTGTGTGAAGCGGTATGACGGGGCGGCGAGCGCGGGCGGGAAAGTCAGCTAGCAGACTCGCGCACGCGCTGAGCGCCTTTCCTTATTTCTTCGAGGCGGCGAGGACTTCGTCGATCGAGCCTTTCATGTAGAAATCGCCCTCGGCGACGTCATCGAGCTCGCCGTCGAGGATCATCTTAAACCCGCGCACGGTGTCTTTGACCGAGACGTATTTCCCGGGCGAGCCGGTGAAGACTTCGGCCACGTGGAAGGGTTGCGAGAAGAAGCGCTCGATTTTGCGCGCGCGAAAGACGGTTTGTTTGTCCTCTGGCGAGAGCTCGTCGAGCCCGAGGATGGCGATGATGTCTTGCAGGTCTTTGTAGCGTTGGAGCACGCGTTGGCACTCGCGGGCGACATGGTAGTGCTCTTCGCCGACGATTCCCGGCTCGAGGGCTTTGGACACCGAAGCGAGCGGATCGACCGCCGGGTAGATGCCTTTTTCGGCAATGGCGCGCTCGAGCACGATCGTGGAGTCGAGGTGCGCGAAGGTGTTGGCCGGAGCCGGGTCGGTGAGGTCGTCCGCCGGCACGTAGACGGCTTGGAAGGAGGTGATGGAGCCTTTCTTCGTGGAGGTGATGCGCTCTTGGAGCTGGCCCATCTCGTTCGAGAGCGTGGGCTGGTAGCCCACCGCCGAAGGCGAGCGACCGAGCAGCGCGGACACTTCCGAGCCGGCTTGGGAGAAGCGGAAGATGTTATCGACGAAGAGGAGCACGTCTTGGTTTTTCTCGTCGCGGAAATACTCGGTCATCGCCAGCGCGGAGAGGGCGACGCGCATACGCGCCCCCGGCGGCTCGTTCATTTGGCCGTAAACGAGGGCGACCTTTGAGTTGGCGAGGTTCTTTTGGTCGATGACTCCCGCCTCGGACATTTCGTGGTAAAGGTCGTTACCTTCGCGCGAGCGCTCGCCGACGCCCGCGAAAACGGAGTAACCGCCGTGCGCCTTGGCGATGTTGTTGATCAGCTCCATGATGACGACGGTCTTGCCGACGCCTGCGCCACCGAAGGCGCCGACTTTACCGCCCTTGGTAAAGGGGGCGATCAGGTCGATGACCTTGATGCCGGTTTCGAGGATTTCGGCGTTGGTGTCTTGGTCAGCGAGCGAGGGCGCGGCGCGGTGGATCGGGTACTTCTTTTGGTAAGCGACTGGGCCGCGTCCGTCTACCGGCGTGCCGGTCACGTCGAAGATACGCCCGAGAACGCCTTCGCCGACGGGCACAGAGATAGGCGCACCGGTGTCCTCGACTTCCATCCCGCGTTTGAGTCCTTCGGAGGAGGACATCGCAATGGCGCGCGCGAGGCCGCCACCGAGGTGCTGCTGGACTTCGAGCGTGAGCCGCTCGGGTTTACCCGCGGCCTCAAACTCGACGCTGAGGGCTTGGTAAATGGGCGGGATTTCGTTTTCCGAAAACTGGACGTCAACGACGGGGCCAATGACTTGGGCGATTTTTCCGGTATTGCTCATGGCGGCTTTAAAAAGGGGGCGAGGGACGGAGGAAGGAGCGGTGTGGTGTAGGTTAAAAAAAGGGAGTAGCAGTGCGCAGCAGTTTTCGTCGTGCGGCGCAGCCTACGCGGCGACGTATTGGGCCGCGGCGATTTCCAGAATCTCCTGCGTGATGGCGGCTTGACGCGCCTTGTTGTATTCGAGGGTGAGGTCGTCGAGGAGCTTCGAAGCGTTGTCCTTGGCGGTCTTCATGGCGACCATCCGTGCACTAAACTCGGAGGCCCGAGCGGAGAGGACGAGTTGGTGAATGAAGCGGTTGACGTAGAAGGGCAGGAGCGCGTCGAGGACTTCCGGCGCAGAGGGCTCGAAGAGCATTTCGCGCGTGTCGGTGGGTGAGTCGCTGTGGACGCCCGCCTCGACTTCGAGCGTGGCGGCGAAGTCGCGCACGTTGCTCAGTGGCAGCACGGGGCGCAGCAGCGGAGTTTGGACAAGCGTGTTTTTGAAGCGCGGGTAGATGACTTCGATCGTGTCGATCTCGCCCGCGAGGAATCGCTCGGTCATGAACTCGATAGCGACCTTGACCTCGTTAAAGCTGCCGCGGTCATCGACCACAAATTCGGCGATGAGGTCGCGCTTAGTGCGGGCGAGGTATTGCGCACCCTTGCGCCCGATGGCGACAAATTTGGCGGCGCTCTTTACCTCGCCAACGAGTTTGAAGAGGTTGGCGTTGAGCGCACCGCAAAGGCCGATGTTGGTCGTGAGCAGCAGGATGCCGCGCGTTTTGATTTCGCGCTTTTCGAGGAAGGGGTGCTGTGTGCCGTCGACGCGGCTGGCGAGCGCACCGAGCATGTCGGCCATGAGCAGCGCGTAGGGCCGACCGGCGAGCGTCGCCTGCTGCGCGCGCTTCATCTTTGAGGCCGCGACAAGCTCCATCGCCCGCGTGATTTGGCGGGTGTTTTTGACCGACTTGATGCGGCGGCGGATGTCGCGAGTGGAGGCCATGTGTCAGAGCGTGGCGGAAAAAAAGCGGTGGCGAGTGAGCGGCGGGAAGAGGCGAGAGCGCGTAGTGGGAAAGCCCTTACTTAGCGGCAGTCACATAGCTCTGCTTCCACTCTTCGGTGGCGGTTTTGAGCTTGGCGGTGAGGGCGTCGTCGAGTTTGGCGGCTTCGCGAATCTCGGTCAGCAGCGCCTCTTTGCGGGCGATGAGGTAGTCCTTGAGCGAGGCACTGGCGGCGACGATGTCGCCTACCGCCACGTCGTTGAAGAGTTCCTGCTGCATGGCGAAGAGGATCGCGACTTGGAGCTCGATCGGCAGCGGGTTGAATTGCGGCTGCTTGAAGAGTTCGACGATGCGCGCACCGCGGTCGAGCTGCGCCTTGGTCTTCGCGTCGAGGTCGGAGCCAAACTGCGCAAAGGCCGCCAACTCGCGGAACTGGGCAAGCTCGCCCTTGAGTTTACCGCCGACTTGCTTCGTGGCCTTGATTTGCGCGGCGGAGCCCACACGGGAAACCGAGAGGCCGACCGAGACGGCCGGGCGGATACCTTGGTTAAAGAGGTCGGTTTCTAGGAAAATTTGCCCGTCGGTGATCGAGATAACGTTGGTCGGGATGTAGGCCGAGACGTCGCCCGCGAGCGTTTCGATGATGGGAAGCGCGGTGAGCGAGCCCTTGCCGTCGAGGCGGGCCGAGCGCTCAAGGAGCCGACTGTGTAGGTAAAACACGTCGCCGGGATACGCTTCGCGACCCGAGGGACGTTTGAGGATGAGTGAGATCTGGCGGTAGGCGACGGCGTGCTTGGAGAGGTCGTCGTAGACGATGAGCGCATCCATCCCGTTTTCCATAAACCACTCGCCGATGGCCGCGCCCGAGTAGGGTGCGAGGTATTGGTTGGCGGGGTTATCGGCAGCGGGCGCAGTGACGACGATGGTGTAGTCGAGCGCGCCGGCGGCTTCGAGGGCGGAGATAGTGCGGACGATGTTCGAGTTCTTCTGCCCGATCGCGACGTAGATAGAGTAAACAGGGCGGAAGGACGGGTCGCCCGACGCGAGGCCGACTTTGTTAATCTTGGCCTGATTAATGATGGTATCGATCGCGATGGTGGTCTTGCCGGTGCCGCGGTCGCCGATGATGAGCTCGCGTTGGCCGCGCCCAATCGGAATCATCGAGTCGATCGCCATAATGCCGGTAAAGAGCGGCTGGTCGACGGACTTGCGGGCGATAATGCCGGGCGCGATCCGCTCGACGGGATAGGTCTCCTTCGCCTCGATGGGGCCTTTGCCGTCAACGGGGTTGCCGAGCGCATCGACGGCGCGACCGAGCAGCGCTTTGCCTACGGGCACGGAGAGGAGCTTGCCGGTGGTGTAGACTTCGTCGCCTTCCTTGAGCTGAGAGACGTCGCCGAGGATGACGCAGCCGACCTCGTCGGCCTCAAGGTTGAGCGCAAGCCCCGTCGCTCCGCCCGGGAACTGCACCATCTCGTTATACATCACGTCGGAGAGGCCGTCGATTTTGGCGACGCCGTCGGCGACACTGCGAATGGTGCCCGTGTTTTTCTTAACCGCCTTATTGGAGAGTTTGGCGATCTGTTGTTCGATTTGTTCGAGGACGGTGCTCATGGGTTGCGAGTGGGCGAGAGAGGGAAAAGGACGGGTTTTTTGGGAAAAAGCGGAGCGCTTAGTTTGTCGGGCGCCGGGCTACGGGCTTAGGCGGCAACGGTGAGTTGGGAGAGTTGCTGGGCGATGCTGGCTTCGTAGAGGTCGTCGCCGATGTGGAGCCGCAGTCCGGCGATGAGGCTGGCGTTGTGCACGCTGCGCGCGGTGACTTGGCGTTTGTATTTTTGGGTAAAGGCACCTTCGAGGCTGCGCAGGATGCCTTCGGCGATGGGCCCCGCGTGCTCGACGATGAGCTCGCCCTTGGCCAACTCGCGAGCGACGAGGCGGCGATAGGCTTCGAGGACGGCGAGCGGCTGCGCGGGCGGGTGCTTTTCAAGATAAGCGAGGACGCCTTCGACGCGCTCGGCCGTCACGAGCCCGTTAGCGAGGCTTAGGCCGAAGAGTTGGCGCGCGAGTTGCTGCGAAGCTTTGGAGGGGGCGGCGGCCATGTGGTTAGAGAAAGAGAGGGCGGAGATACGCGCAGGAGCGGGAGCGGGGAAACGCGCGCGGGTTAGACAATGTTGAGCTCGCGGGTCGCGCTCTCGTTGTAGGCAGCGCGGTCGGCATCGCTAAGCTGCTTGGCGAGCACGCGCTCGGTCGTCGCGATCACGAGGCGGGAAATCTCTTCGCGCGCTTGGGCGATTGTTTTGAGCCGCTCTAGCTCGATGGCTTGCTGCGCCTTGGTGAGCAGGTCGTTGGCCTTTTGGGTCGCCTCTTGGGTTTGCTTTTCGAGGAAGTCTTTGGCGGTCGTGCGCGCTTCGTTGATGATATCGCCCGCCTTGACCTGCGCGTTTTGGACGATTTCGGCACTCTCACGTTGAGAGGCGGTGAGCTTTTCGCGCATCTCCTCGGCGTATTTGAGCCCCGACTCGATCTTCGCGTTGCGCTGCTCCATCGTGGAGAGCGTGGGCTTGATGCCGAACTTGTAGATGACGGCGAAGAGAATCAGAAAGCTGATCGCCTGCATGATGACGAACTTCGACTCTAAGCCGAAGGTCTCAATCATCCCGGGCGCGGCATCAGTCGCTTGGGCAGCGGCATCGGAGACAGCAAGCAGGAGTGGCAGCATGGGGAGGAGAGGCGGGAGGCGGAAAAGGAGGGAGAGCGGAGGCAGGGCGCGCGCTACGGAGGATTCGGCGAGAGGACTCGTGTGCAGCGAGGTTGGCTGGCGAGTCGAAATGCGAAACCCTCCGCAGCGGGCCGGTTTTTTATTAAAGCGGAGCGAAACGCTTACTTCGCGAGGAAGAGCGCGAGAATACCGAGACCTTCGACAAGGGCCATGCCGATGATGGCTTGGACGAGGATCTTGCCCGAGGCACCGGGGTTGCGACCGACGGACTCGGCGGCCTTCGTGCCAATCAGCGCGACGCCGACAGCAGCGGCGAGCAGACCGAGCGCGCTAGTGAGGTTACCGGTGATTTCAGCGAGGATAGCGGGGAGCATATGAGGATAGAGGATTGGAGGTTTCGTTAGTGGTTGGTTTAGCCGCTGTGTGCGCATCGTTTTGGGCACACTCCCAGCGGCGAAAGGGATCAGTGGGCCGCTTCTGCTGGGTGCGCCGCGTCGCCGTGCTCGGCATCGTGGCCGTCGTCGTGGTTAGTAATGAGGCCGATGTAAACGGCACTGAGGAGCGTAAAGACGATGGCTTGGATGAGCCCGACCATTAGCTCCATAAAGTAGAACACAAAGACAAAGCCCGTGCCGTGGAGTAGGTTTTCGCCGCCAAAGACATTGCCGAAAAGCCGCACCGAAAGCGTGAAAGGCCGGATGCAAATCGAGAAGACTTCGATTAAGCCCACGACCAAAAACACGAGCGAAAGGATCGGGTAGAGCCAGCCCGGCGTGTCCTTCTTGTCGGCCTTGTTTCCAAACAAATCCCAAAGAATCATCTTTGGGCCCGCGTATTTGAAAATAATGATCAGCCAGGCACCGAACGAAATCAGCGCCAGTGCGATAGTGCTATTAAAGTCCGCCGTAAACGGGCGGACCAGAGCACGCGTAATATGAAAGTGCCCCTCCGCATCCGTATGCCCATAGCCCACCGTGCCGACTCCGGGGAGTAGCCCCGCGTAGTTTTGCACGAGGATGAAAATGAAAAACGTGACCAAAAGCGGGAAGGCCGCCGGAAACGCCTTTTTGCCGACAATCGGCTCGAAGAGCCCGCGCAAGGCTTCGAGCAGCGACTCAAACACCGCCTGCCGCTTCGTGGGGAGAAGCGACGGCTTGCCAATCAACTTCACAATCACGAGGGCGAGAACGAGCGACACCGCCCAGCCCGTCAGCATGCTATTCGTCACCCAGCCGCCGAGGAACTGTGAGGCCGCCGGATCGACTGCAGCAAACGCACTCATGCCGGAACTCAAAAAGAGAGCTGGAAGCGCGAGTTTAGGGGCAAGTGACATGGTGCGTGAGTGGCTTAGAAAAATGCGAAAGGGCCAATTGCTAGGGGTCCGCTCTCCCGTGCGTCAACTACCGATGCGCAGATAATTTCGCAAAATAAGCACAGCGCACCCGCGAGAGTCGCGCCGCTTATACGTATAGCGAGTTTTACTTATCACTCTTACGCGCCGCCCACTCGCCCGCACCCACTCGCGCGATGCAGGACTGGTAGTATCCGCCGGCGCGTTTTTGGAAAACCGTTTCCTGCTCGAAGCCCCAGGGCTCACCATCCCCCGCCATTTCCCAATCGGGATGCGTGCGCAGCAACTCCGCAACTTCCGCAAAATACGGGGCGTGGTCAGTGCGGAAATAGAGCCGCGCGTCCGCTGTGCAGTGCCGCGCAAGCGATTTGAGGAAATCGGGCTGCAAGAGCCGGTTCTTGTGATGCCGCCGCTTCGGCCACGGGTCGGGGAAAAGCACAAACACACGGCGGAAGCGCAGCCAGTCCGGTAAATTGTCCAACAAGAGCCGCGCCTCGCTGCGTAACAGGACGACGTTGGTAAGGGCCGCACGGTCGAGCTTCTTCTGTGCGCGCGCTAGGCGCTCCGCAATGATGTCAATCGCTAGACACGGCTCCTCGCAATGCGCCGCCGCATACGCCGCGATAAAATGCCCGTGCCCACAGCCGATCTCCAAGGTCACACCGCTCCTGCCATCCCGCGTCGCCGCGTGCTTCCAATCACTAGGCAAAGCCGCCAATTGCACACGCAGCTCCGCAGCACGGTTTTCAATAATGGATTGGGCCTCGGCAATAGACATAAACCGCCTTCGCTAGGCGGACACCGAAGCCGCAGCAAGCGCAGCATGCACGACGATGCGCTAGGGTCTGACGGGCTGCCAACACTTGACGGCGGCTCGCAAAATGGAAGCGGTCACTGACCGCCACTGCGCGTGGGGCGGCAGGCTGTGCCTGCACCCGTTCAATTTGGGATTTCTCATCGCGCTATCGCGCGAAAGCGAAATCCCAAATTTGAAAGCACTCTCCCCTGTCGCGTTGCGACAGGGGGAGGAGTAAAAGGGAAAGTAGAGTGATAACCCGTTTGGGCGAGGTGGGGAAAATCACTAATAAACTCCCGCCTACAAGTTTGGGTCCTTTTCACAGAGCCGCTTGGCTGCTGTGCGAATGCACGGCAACCAAGCGGCTCTGTAAATGGGTGCAGCGACACGCTGCCGCCCCACGCGCAGTGGGAAAGTACCGTGAGCGCAGGAAAAGCGCTAGGCCATTGGCAGCGTAAAATAAATCGCCGTGCCCTGCCCGGCCACTTCATCGCGTGCCCGTGCCCAAACCCGCCCGCCGTGGAGTTGGACGATGTGTTTCACGATGCTAAGCCCCAGCCCTGTGCCGCCTTGTGCACGCGAGCGCCCCTTATCGACTCGATAAAACCGCTCAAAGATGTGCGGCAGATCCTCCGCTGGAATCCCCGGCCCATCGTCCCGCACACGGACCTCGACCACCTCGCGCGAGGCAAGCCGCCTTGCGTCCATCGGCTCGGCTTCATCCGCGCCTACTGCGGCTGCGACTCGACGCGCACTCACGCAAATCTCCGAGCCGCTCGGCGTGTATTTCAGCGCGTTATCAATCAGGTTTTCCAAGGCCCGCGTAAGCTGCAAAGCATCACCCAAAACGTAGAGCCCGGCATCCGCACCGCTCTCCGCCAAGACTGACGCACTGGGCGCGGTGCCCTCAGTCGCTGCTGGCGGCCCACAGTCAATTAGTTCGGAACACAAGCGAAAACGCCCCTCAAGCACCGCAGGCCGGCCCCGGTAGTCCTCGACCACGCCAGAAATCAGCTTCGCTAGGTCCACTCGCTCGCGCACGCTTCCGGCCCCGCCCGCATTAGGCGCTTCCGACTCCAAGCGCGAGAGCGAGAGCAGGTCGTCCAAGAGCGAATTGAGCCGCTGCGTATGCCGCTGGATTTTGAGCAAAAACTGCTCGCGCGTCTCCTCGGGAATCGTCCGGTGCGCGTCGACCAGCGTTTCGACATAGCCCATGATCACACTAAGCGGCGTCCGCAACTCGTGCGACACGTTGGCGACGAAATCCTTACGCATGGTCTCCAGCTTGTGCTGCTGGGTAATGTCATGCAGCACGACGAGCACCCAAGCCCCCTGCCCTATTGCGTCGTTGCCGAGCGGTGGCATTAGCGTGCCCGCGACCTCCGCCCAGACCGATTGCGCCACAGGCTCTCCCCTGTTGTTGGGCGACGCGCCGCCAACCAAGGGCCCTGCGCCTCGCTCCGGCTCGCCAGTAAAGCGAGGCTTTGCCTCAAACTCGATCCGCCGCCTCGGTGTCCGCTGCCGCAGTCGCACTACGTCTAAATAGTCCAATAGCGCTTGCCCGTGCCGCTCCGCGTCGAGCCGCGCACCGACTAAGCTCTCCGCATCCGCAAAAATCCGCCGCAAGGCGTGGTTCGCCAAACGCACGCGGTTCTCCGCATCGACCACGAGCACCGCTTCCTGCAAATTCCCGAGAGTCGCCGAGAGTTCGGACAATTGCCCGCGCCGGTAGCTCTCTAGGGCAAGTAAGCCCTCGCGGCGCGCCCAAAGCGCGTAAAACGCCGCCCCCAGAGCCACCGCGAGTATTGGTAACACCCACGACATCAGAGAGTAACGCTTGAATCGCTTAAAACCGCTGTCGGCCCCTTTTCGCTAAATCGGTAGCCCACGCCGCGCACTGTCTCGACCCAGTCCGCCTCCGAGCCGAGCTTTTCGCGCAAGCGACGCACATGGGTATCGACCGTGCGCGTCTCGATCTCGGTCTCGTAGTTCCATACATTGAGCAAGAGGTGCTCGCGCGACTGCACCCGCCCGCGCCGCGACATCAGCAGGTGCAACAAGCGAAACTCCGTCGCCGTGAGCGCGACCAACTCGCCGTGCAAGCGCAGTTCGTGCCGGCCCAGGTCGAGCGCGAGCCCGCCCACTTCCAACACCCTAGCCTCGGCCTGCCGCCCCTCGCGCGAACGCCGCAAAATCGACTGCACGCGCAACACCAACTCCTTTGTGCTAAAGGGCTTACTCACGTAATCATCCGCCCCCGCCTCCAAGCCTTGCACGCGGTCTGCCTCCTCCGCCTTGGCCGTCAAAAACAACACCGGCACCTTCTTGAGCGACGCCGAAGCGCGCAACATCCGGCAAATCTGGATCCCGCTAAGCTCCGGCATCATCACATCGAGCACGATCAGGTCGGGCTCAAACTCCCGCGCAAAATCGACGCAGCGGTTCGGATCGTTCAACGCCTCTACCACAAAGCCCTTGGCATTCAACGTGTAGCACAACAGCTCAGTGACGTCGGGCTCGTCGTCCACCACGAGAATTCTCTCGGATCTTGTATCCGGCATAGACGGCGGACTCTACGCACGCGCCTCCCCGACACCAGTTCAAAGCCACTCCGTCACCCAATCGTCACGCGGTGATACGCTTTTTTCCCACTGCGCGTGGGGCGCAGCCGCAGGCTGTTTTATTTGGCGGCGGGCTCGTTGGCCCGCCGTCCATTCAATTTGGGATTTCTCATCGCGCTATCGCGCGAAAGCGAAATCCCAAATTTGAAAGCACTCC
>NZ_LSZP01000019.1 GCF_001580045.1 Cephaloticoccus capnophilus | reverse complement strand
CGCGTTGCGACAGGGAGGGGAAAGTAGAGTGATAACCCGTTTGGGCGAGGTGGGAAAAATCACCAGTAAACTCCCGCCTCCAAGTTTGGGCTCCTTTTCACAGAGCCGCTTGGCTGCTGTGCGAATGCACGGCAACCAAGCGGATCTGTAAATGGGTGCAGCGACACGCTGCCGCCCCACGCGTAGTGGGAAAAACGGCCTCTCACTTCACGGCGCAATGTCTGGGGCGACACGTCCCAGTGCGACCATGAGGACGCTGATGTCTGCCGGATTTACGCCGCTGATTCGCGAGGCTTGGCCGAGGGTCAGCGGGCGCAGCTGTGCGAGTCGCTGGGCGCTTTCGCCTCGCAGCCCACGCAGCCCTAGAAAGTCAAAGTTGGGTGGGATTTTTATCGAATCGACCGCGCGCAGTCGCTCGATCTGCCGCTGCTCGCGTTCCAGATAGCCCTGATAGCTCACACGATACAGCACCTCGTCGCAGATTTCGGGCGCGATGCGGCGAAATTCCTCGGGCAAAGCCCCGACCTCGAGGCCGCGCCGGATGAGTTCGCCCCAAGTCTTTCCCTCGCAGCGATTGGTTTCGAGCCAAGCCTGCCAATGCGAAATCGCAGCCTGCTTCGCTTCAATAGCCTTTATCCGTCTATTATCCAACAAGTTATGTTCCTTAGCATGCTCGACTAAGCGCAATTCCGCGCTCCCGTGATTAAAAAGGAGCCGATGCTCGGCTCGGCTCGTAAACATCCGATAAGGCTCCGTAACTCCTTTATTAATAAGATCATCAATTAATACACCTAAATATCCCTCGTGTCGCCCGAGGATAAAGGGCGCGCCTCCCCTCACCTTTTGCACGGCATTGACTCCGGCCACGAGCCCCTGCCCTGCCGCCTCTTCGTAGCCGGAAGTGCCGTTGATTTGTCCGGCAAAAAAGAGCCCTCCGACCTTTTTTGACTCCAAAGTCGCGTAAAGCTGCGTGGGCGGCGCATAGTCGTACTCGACGGCGTAGGCCGGACGCAGCAAGTGCGCGTTTTCGAGCCCCGGGACGCTATGCACCATCGCGAGCTGCACATCGAAGGGCAGACTCGTTGAAAGGCCATTCACATAATACTCATTCGTCGAATAGCCCTCCGGCTCCAAAAAGAGTAAATGGCGCGGCTTGTCCGCGAAGCGGACCACCTTGTCTTCAAAACTCGGACAATAACGCGGTCCCACGCCCGTAATTTCTCCTCCGTAAAGCGCAGAGCGAGAAAGATTAGTGCGCACGAGCTCGGCGGTCTCCGCCGTCGTGTGCGTCATCCAACAGGAAACCTGGGGGCGCTCCCCTACCCGCCAGCCATTGCGGCTTTCGCCCGACTGTTCCACGTGGAACAGTTCCGCCTCATCGCCGGCTGCCGCCCGCGTATCGTGAAAGGCAAAGCGTGTCGGCACTGCATCGCCGCGCTGCTCCTGCATTTTAGCGAAATCGAGACTTCGCCCGAGAAGTCGCGGAGGCGTGCCCGTTTTGAAGCGTTCGAGCTGAATTCCCGCACGGAGAAAGGCCCCCGATAGGGTTTGCGCGGTAAAGTCGCCCAAACGGCCGCCTTCGGTCTTGTTTGCGCCGATATGCATCAATCCGCGAAGGAAGGTGCCAGTTGTCACGACGACACTTTTCGCGCGAAATTCGATATCGAAGCTTGTTCGCACACCGACCACACGGTCGCCTTCAAAAACGAGGTCAGTGACGAGAGCCTGGAAAAGGTCGAGCTTGGGCTGAAGCTCTAGCGTGTGCTTGAGCCGATTTTGATAGGCCTTTTTATCACATTGCGCGCGTGGCGAGCGGACAGCAGGGCCCTTGGACTCGTTGAGCAAGCGAAACTGAATCGCAGTGAGGTCGGTATTAATCGCCATCTCACCGCCGAGGGCATCGATTTCCCTGACAATCTGCCCCTTGGCTTGACCGCCTATGGCAGGGTTGCAGCTCATTTGCCCAATCGTGTCGAGATTACCCGTGAGAAGTAGGGTAGCGGCACCCATCCGTGCGGCAGCGAGCGCGGCTTCGACACCCGCATGGCCCGCACCGCAAACGATTACATCGTAGGGGATTTTATTGTAAATCATTGAAAGAAAAAGAGTAGGGGAGAGCCGCAGCGCGGCCACGTTTGAAACGAGAACAGACCCTAGGCTTACTTCCCGATGCAGAAGCTCGCAAAGAGCTGGTCAAGCATTCGCTCGTTATCGACTCGCCCCGCGATTTCCCCAAAGGCGTCGAGCGTATCGCGCAGTTCGCTTGCGATGAGTTCGATCGGCGCTTGGCTGCGAAGTTGAGTGAGCGCTCGCACGAGTCCATCTTTTGCGCGCGAGAGCGAATCCGCATGGCGTGCGTTGATAGCGATCAGCTCTGCGCCGTGTTCCACGTGGAACGATTCCGCATGTGAAACGAGGGCGGCACGGAGCGCGTCGAGGCCGGTTTCAGTGAGTGCAGAGGTCGCGATTCGCGGAAGCTGCGGCGACAGAACAGACGGAGATTGGAGAGGAGTGGTCGATCTTGTTGCCACAAGATCCGTTTTATTGGCGACGAGGAGAGCACGATCCGGCGTCAGCGCAGAAACAACCGAATCGGGTAGGGTAGGGGGCTGTGGCTGCGACGCATCGATGACAAGCAAGAGCAAATCAGCCTCATCCACAAGACTTAGCGTTTTCTCAATCCCTTGTTGCTCAATTGCTTCTGGGTTTTCATTGAGCCCAGCCGTATCGATGAGCCGAAAGGCGTAACCGCCCAGCAGGAGCGGCTCTTCGAGGTAGTCGCGAGTCGTGCCCGGGGTGGGGCTCACAAGTGCACGGTCGCGCCCGAGAAGCGCGTTGAGCAGCGAGCTTTTGCCGACATTGGGCTCGCCGAGCAGTGCGACGCGAAGACCGGCGCGGAGGATGTTCCCGTAGTGATTGGTTTGGATGAGCTTAGAGACAGAGACTTGAAGTTTAGCGATTTGCTCGGACAACCAATCTTGGTCTTCGGGCGGCAGGTCTTCTTCAGGAAAGTCGATATACGCCTCAACCCGAGCGAGCGCAGCAAGCAGCCCGTCAATGAGTGCCTGCATGTGGCGGCCCAGTGCGCCGCGCAGTTGCTGGTTGGCGGCAGCAAGGGCGCGTTCACCGCGCGCGTGAATCAAATCCATCACCGCTTCCGCTTGGGCCAAGTCCATGTTTCCGCTTAGGAAAGCGCGTTGGGTAAACTCGCCCGGCGCAGCATGTCGGCAGCCGCGCGCGACGAGGTCTTCGAGGATTTTTTGCGCGATAAAGGGGTTTCCGTGACAGGAGAGCTCTAAAACGTCCTCGCCGGTGTAAGAGGCAGGCGCACGGAAAAGAGTGAGGAGCACGTCGTCTAGGAGTGCACCGCTGCAGTCGCGATAGTCGGCACGAGTCGCCGTGCGAGAGGTGGGAGGGACTGTCTCAAGTAGCTGCCGCGCAATGGGTTCAGCCAGCGGACCGCTGACGCGCAAAAGCGCGATAGCCGAAGTGCCAACCGGCGTAGCAAGCGCAACAATAGTATCTCCCTTAGAAGCGAGCATGGGCACAAACAACAGAAAGCAAGTGCCTCTGACAAGGGAGCAGCATGCAACCGACAAACAACACGCCAAAAGGGATGTCGCCGTTTGCTTCGGCCTCGGCAGGCGGGATGAATCCGATGGCTGAATGGGGCGATTCATTTTCCCACTACGCGTGGGGCGGCAGGCTGTGCCTGCACCCATTTAGATTTTGGTTTCGCCTCTGCGCGACGCGCAGAAACGAAACCAAAATCTGAAAAGGAACCCAAACTTGGAGGCGGGAGTTTACTGGTGATTTTTCCCACCTCGCCCAAACGGGTTATTACTCTACTTTCTCCTCCCTGTCGCAACGCGACAGGGGGAAAGTGCACCACGTGCAGTGGAAGCTCAGAGAGAGCGGTCACTGACCGCGCCTCGATCACAAGCTAAGTTCGGAGTGGGAGCCGAGGCGCACCAGGCGCAGCGTGTCGGCGTCGGGCTTCTGGTAGATCAGCACCAGGTCGGGCTTAATGTGGCAATCGCGGTGATCCTTCCAGTCGCCAGTCAGCGCGTGGTCGCGATGGCGTGGCTCCAGCGGAAGGTCAGCGGCGAGCAGATCGAGCACGCCGGCTAGGTCGGCATCGAGCGTGGCGCGATGCGGCCCTTTTTTCTCGCGCTTGAAGTCGCGGCGGAACTGGCCAGTGGGTTCAATCGTCCGCATTCAGATCATCCATGAGCGCCTTCACGCTGGTGAAGCGAGGCAAGCCACCCTTGCGGGCTTCCTTCATTGCGGCAATCGTGGTGGCGTTCGGAATCAGTGGCTCGAAGGGCAGCGCCTTTTCCTGCGCCACCTTCGTGAGCAGCAGCCGCACCGCGTCAGACACAGTAAGCCCCATCGCGGCCAGGACGGCCGAGGCTTCTTCTTTGATCGCGCCGTCGATGCGCGCTTGTACGAGCTGGTTTGCTGCCATGTCGATTCTCCGGTTGAGTTAGTGAATTACGTTGTAATTCATACTAAGGGAAAAAGACAAGTTTAGGCGGCTTAAAAGCTTAGCTAAAGTGCTGTTTTGACATCCTCCCCCGCCTAAAGCGCCAGTCGCGAAAGCCTGCGCGCTATACTGGCTGAACGCCCCGGGGTTCGCCGAGGCTATTTGGCTCGGGTCTGTTCCCGTTTCAAACGCGAGCCGCACTGATACGCTTTTTCCCACTACGCGTGGGGCGGCAGGCTGTGCCTGCACCCATTTACCGAAGGCTTGGCTGCCGTGCTTATGCACGGCAGCCAAGCCTTCGGTAGAAAGGAACCCAAACTTGGAGGCGGGAGTTTACTGGTGATTTTTCCTCCCTCGCCTAAACGGGTTATCACTCTACTCGCCCTGTCGCAACGCGACAGGGGAAGGGACTTCAAATTTGGGATTTCGCTTTCGCGCGATAGCGCGATGAGAAATCCCAAATTGAATGGATGCAGCGACACGCTGCCGCCCCACGCGCAGTGGAAGCGCAGAGAGCGGTTATTACCTTATTAAATTGGGGTTTTTATACGGGCTTCTATTGCGTGACTAAGGCCCTTTATCAGGCCGTGAAATCACTGTGTTTTAGCGGGCTTCTAACTATTGTGAGATCTTCTTTATAAGGCACTTAAATCACTCTGCGTATAAGGCGTTCTATCCTACCGAAATGCGCGTATAACAGGTGAAGCTATGCGGTAGTCGCGCAGCCTGCGCGGCATGAAGACTGAGCGCCGTGCAAGTGTGTGTGCCTCGTCAGCTCTCCTGTTCGCCGATGCGGCGAGACGGTTAGCAACTCTATTCGCCCCGTCTCGGGGCTTGTGTAAAATTTCTTATGATTGTGTTGCCGAGAGCCGACGGTCGCGGAGTCGTGGTCGCCGCCTAACTTGGCTGCTTATCCTCGCCTTTAGCGGGCTGTGCCTCGCGGCGGCAAAGCTCGCGCATGCCCAACTCTCCCCGCCCGAAAGGGCCTACGAGTGGCTCGACCCGACCGGAACCGGCGATCCGACTGACGCGGCAGCCTGGCTCAGCCCAGGCGGTGCCGATCTCCTTCCGACTGACGGCGCGCACCTAAACTTCGGGACGAAGCCCGCCCTCGCAGACGGCTACTACAAATGGGTTTGGGACGACGACATCGGCGACTGGGTCGAGGGCCCGTGGGTTCCGGGCGATTATTATGTGGGAGAAATCGCGGGCCTCGGCGAGTCGCGGCTGCCCGCGCGCTACGCCTCGATCTGGTTTGGCTTCGGTGCGCCAGATGAGCCGCTCAACATGTATACGGCCTACACGCTCACTGGCTCGGAGATTACAGTCGGCTACGGCACGGACGAAATCGACCGGCTTATCGCCGCGCGCGGTTTTGGGACGCATGTCTTCGACCTCGACGTCCTCATCCACGAAGTGCCCGGGCTCGACTTTCGCATCCACAACGACATGCCCTCGATCTTCGGTGACGAGGAGTTAATCTTTGCGCAAACGCTCACCAGCCGCAGCGGCACACTCATCGTCAGCGGCCTTGGCCGCACCACCATAAACGCGCTGCACGGCAGCGGCGAACTCATCAAGGAAGGCGCGGGCCTGCTCTATATTGATGCCACAAACTACCTCGGCGAACTCACCCTGCGCGGCGGCACACTCATCGGGGAAATCGCCGACGACTCCACGCTCACGCTTGCGGGCGGTGTCTATGGGTTTGAAGACGGCTTCAGAACCTTCGAGCGCGACCTAGGCGACGGCGCGGCGAAAGTCCGCTGGCTCGTGGGCAAGTCTGGCGGCTTCACCGCACTCGACGGCACGGAGCTGCACGTCACGCTCGACGGCGGACGCACGCTCACTTGGGGCGAGGCAGACTTCGTCTCGCTCGGCAGCGAGCTACTCTTCGGCTCTGCGGAAGCGAGCGGAGCACTCCATTGGCACAACGCGCTCGACCTCGGCGACCCGAGCAACCGCTCAGCGCGCACGATTCGGCTAAACCGCTCCTCGCTCGGCGACTTTTCGCTGCACCTCTCCGAAGAGCTGATCGCCGCAGCGGGCCAAACGCTCCGCTTCATCGGCAGCGGCACGGTTGTCGTGTCTGCGGGCAACGACGCCTTCCTCGGCGACCTCGAAATCGCCGGCGTCGACCTAGTGCTTGGCGACGGCGGGCGCTTCGGCGACGCCGCCCACCTCACCGTAAGCGAGGGCGGCACACTCGCCATTTCGATAGGCGCGAGCGAGGCTTCCCCGCTCTCCGGCAACGCCGCAATCACGCTCTCCAGCGGCACGCTGCGCTGGGACGATCCCCACGCGGCAAACGCCACACGCACTCTCGGCGACATCATCCTCGGCGGCGGCGCAAATCGGATAGAGCGCAGCAGCGCGGCCAATCACCTCCGCGCCAACTCGCTCACCCGTATCGACCCGCGCAGCACGCTCCTCGTCGAGCTAATCGGCCCAAACCGCAGCGGCTCGCTAATGGAGTTTACCGACACCACTGCCCTAGAGAGCAGCGCAATAGGCGGCATCCACCCGTGGTTCGTCGTCACCACCGGCTCCAGCGCTGGGAGCTCGCGCTCCGACTGGGGGATTTTCGACTCCGACGGCCACCTCAAACGCTACGTCACTTACTACGCAGGCAGCGAGGGCACTTGGACCGCCGGGAATAACGTCAACGTCACGGCCACGACGACTCTCTCCGACAACCGTACGATTAACTCGCTGCGACTCGGCAGCGGGGTCCTCCTCCTCGAAGGGCACACGCTCACAATCGGCTCGGGCGGCATTCTCGTTAGCAACAACCGCCCCGCGACGATTTACGACGGGGGCAACGGCTCGAGCTTCGGCGCAGTCACCACCGCCGGAGGCCGCCCGCTCTATATTCACACACACAGCGCACTCACTCTCACTGCCAAAATTACCGGCGGTATCGATTTGGTAAAAACCGGCGCGCACAGTCTCCACCTTAACTCTGCGAATAGCGGCCACTCGGGCCACACTAACGAACTGGGCTCGATTTACATTCACCAAGGCGAGTTGCATCTTGATGGCCGGTCCCGCCTCTCCAGCACCGGCACGATCACCGTGGGGGACGGCGGCTCCTACGCCGCGCTCGTCCTAGACGACCATGGAGCAGGCACCCCGATACTCTCCGGCCAACGCGACCTGCGACTGCGCGGCGGTCATGATTACGCGAAAGCCCCCGCGCTAATCCTCATCGGCGCGCATCACGACCTGCGGCTCAACCACCTCTCGATTTCGGGCAACAGCGTGCTGGAGTTTCGGCTCCCTGTAACTGGCGGCCTCAGTAAGATTTACAGCGAAGTGTTTACCATTGACCCTACTGGTCGGCTCTTCGTGCGCGGCTGGGTGCAGGAATTAGCCAAAAGCGGCACCGACTACACAGGAGACCGTTTCACCCACATCCTCGTGAGCAAGACCTCCCCCGGGCTCGACGACTACCTACACCAAATCTGGTTCGAAGATTACGGCCCTGCGAAAAAAACCGAGTGGGCTGAAGATAACCGCTACTGGGAAATCGTGCCCGGCGACTTCGTCCGTCCCCTCCCCGAGCCGAGCACTTACGGGGCAATCCTCGCCGCAGCCGGAATAGGATTGGTCGCGTGGCGGAAACGGAGAGCGCGTGCTGCCGCTGACACGCGGCTAGCCAATGGGCGTTAATCTCGCACCGGCTCGCCCAGCTCCCGCTCGATCTGTTCGATCGTCGGCAGGCTGGTTTGCAGCTCTTGCGGCAGGGATTCCACCAGTTTGTATTCGGCAATACCCATAGGCTGCGACTTGTCACCCAGGGCGTACTCAGCCACCACCTTGTTCTTGCTCTTGCACAGCAGCAGGCCAATGCTCGGGTTGTCCTGCGTGTGCTTCACCTGCCGATCCACCGCCGTCAGGTAAAAGCCCAGTTGTCCCAGGTGCTCGGGCTTGAACTTGCCTGCCTTCAGTTCGATCACCACGTAGCAGCGCAGCTTGAGGTGGTAGAACAACAGGTCGATGAAGAACTCCTCGCCGCCCACGTCCAGCAAGACCTGTCGGCCAACGAAGGCGAAGCCCGCACCCAGTTCCAGCAGGAAATCGGTGACGTGTTGTACCAGCGCGTTTTCGATCTCGCGTTCCTGTGCTTCCTCACCCAGGCCGAGGAAATCGAAGCGGTACGGATCTTTCAGCGACTCGATGGCCAGATCGGATTGCGGTGCAGGCAGGCGCTGATCGAAGTTGGTAACGGCCTTGCCCGTGCGCTCCAGCAGGCGGGTTTCGATGTGGATGTTCAACACGTTGCGCGACCAGCCATGTTCGATGGCGGCGCGGGCATAGGCCAGGCGCTCCGTTGGCGTCTTCAGGCGATCCAGCAATACCAGGTTGTGGCCCCAGGGCAATTGTGCAGCAGCCTGTTGCACAATTTCGGCGTCCGGCCAGGCGTCGGCAAATGCCCGCATGTACTTGAGATTGCGCGGCGAAAAGCCCTTCATGTCCGGGAAGGCTGCGCGCAAGTCATGCGCCAGCCGCTCGATCACCTTCGTGCCCCAACCCTGCTCGACCTGCCGCGCCAGGATGTCGCGGCCGATCTGCCAGTACAGTCCAACCAGTTCCCGATTGACCGCCAGCGCCGCACGCTGCTGCGCGGTGTGGATGCGTCCCTTCAGGTCGGCCAGCCAATCGGCGTAGCCTTGCGGGGCTGTCGTTAGAGAAGCTGGCTTGTCGGTCATATGCGGTGGTAGAGCCTTTGGCGTTGGCGTGCGCAGCGCGGATAACTTAGGCAAGCGCGCCTATATAAGAAGCGGGAAACGGTAAATTGGCTCACTCTGGTTTGTAGTAGTTGCGGAACCATTCGACGAAGTGGCGCAGGCCGTCTTCGAGCGGGACGCGCGGCGCGTAGCCGATCGCGGCGTAGATGTGGTCGAGCGAGGCGCAGGTTTCGGGCACATCGGCCGCTTGGGGCGGCAGGAGTTCGAGTTGGGCTTTGCGGCCAATGAGCTCCTCCAGCATGCGCACGAAAAGCAGCGTTTCGACGGGCCGGTGGTGGCCGATATTGAAGAGCCGGAAGGGCGGCACAGGCGGCTCGAGCGGTGGATAGAGCAGCAGTTTGAGGAGTCCGTCGCAAATATCGTCGATATAGGTGAAATCGCGCCGGACGCGGCCCTCGGCGAAAAGCTTGAGCGGCTCGCCCGAGTAAATCGCCTTGGCAAAGAGGGTAGGGGCCGTGTCGGGGCGGCCCCAAGGGCCGTAAACGTTAAAAAAGCGCAGTCCTGTAAGCGCGAGGCCGTAGAGATGCGCGTAGCTGTGCGCCATTGTTTCGTTGGCCTTCTTGGTCGCACCGTAAAAGGAGAGCGGGTGGCTCGTGTCGCCATCCTCGGCAAAGGGAATTGTGGCACTCGCCCCATAAACGCTGCTAGACGAGGCAAAGACAGTGTGCTTGGGCGGATGCCTGCGCGCCGCCTCTAGCACTTTGAAAAAGCCCACCAAATTACTCTGCACATAGGCTTCAGGGTGGGTGACGCTGTAGCGAACATTCGCCTGCGCGCCGAGATGCACCACGTAATCGGGCCGAAACTGCGCCCAAAGTTTTAGGAGCACGTCGCCCTCCGCAAAGTCAGCCTGCACGAAGCGGAAATTGGGGCCGCCCGGGCTATCGGCACCGAGCGCACTCGCCGCCAAACCCCCCGCTGCCGTCGCGCGGCCCCTGAGATGCTGGGCTTGTTGGGCTTCGAGCTCGGCGAGCCGCGCACGTTTGAGCGAGACGTCGTAGTAATCGTTTAGGTTATCGATCCCGAGCGTCTCGCACTCGGGGTGGGCACAGAGCCGTTTGCAAACATGATAACCAATAAAGCCGGCCGCGCCGGTCACGAGCACTTTCATCGGCTAGCGATATGGCGAGTGGCTCTCTGTGTTCGAGTGTTTAATCGCACAAGGCGCGTTGAGCCCGCGCCGAAGACTCCGCCTTGCCGAAGAGGGGAAAATGCCCACAGTCCGCCGCCTCATGAAGATCAAAGCCTATCTCAAACCGACTTGCGGGTGGTCCAACGGTGTCCGCGCCATCATGCGCAAATACGGCCTGGAATTTGAAGACGTCGACATCATCAACAACCGCGCAAACTACGTGGAGATGGTACAACGCTCCGGACAACCCCTCTCGCCTTGCGTAGAGATCGACGGCGTGATGCTCGCCGACGTGTCAGGCGAAGAGGTCGAAAACTACCTCCTGAGTAACCACCTCGTCAGCCGCAGCGAGGCCCCCGTAGATACCCCGCTCAACGCCGGCTGCTCCGATGAAGAACACGCCAAAATGGCCACCCAAACCCTCCGCTTCTTCTAAAGTCTGTTCCCCTTTCAACCGCGCAGCCGCGCTGATACGCTTTTTTTCCCACTGCGCGTGGTGCGGCAGCGTGTCGCTGCACCCATTTAGATTTTGGTTTCGCCTCTGCGCGTCGCGCAGAAACGAAACCAAAATCTGAAAAGGACCACAAACTTGGAGGCGGGAGTTTACTGGTGATTTTTCCCTCCTCGCCCAAACGGGTTATCATTCTATTTTCCCTTTTACTACTCGCCCTGTCGCAACGCGACAGGGGGGAGTGCTTTCAAATTTGGGATTTCGTGATCGCGCGATAGCGCGATGAGAAATCCCAAATTAAATGGAAGCGGTCACTGACCGCCGCCCCACGCGCAGTGGGAAAAGTGCCTCCCGCGCCACAGAGCGGGCGCCCGTTATTGGGAGGAGCGGCCTAGGTAGTTGAGCATCCAGACTTCTTTCCAGATGCGGTAGCGGCCGGCTTGGCTGATTTTCCCAAACTCCTCGCGTTCGCCGTGTGGGTTTAGGAAGCCGAGTTGGGTATTGAGCTGGTCGAGTTCGTGTTGTTGGGCGTTGAGGTCAGCGACTGGCTCGCTTGTAAAAGGGATCGCGGCTTCGCCGGCGAGTCGGGCCCTGTGTCGTGCGACGAGTTTAGCGAGCGAGCGCGTCAAAGGGAGCCGCTCGACAAACCAGTGCTCCGGGTAAAAACCGGCGTAAGGGATATAAAAATTATCGGTCACGAGCCGTTGTCCGCCCGCCGTGTGCGAGACGAGCGAGTAGCACACGCCCAAGGTCGCTGCCGAGAGCGGCATAAAGGTGATTTGCAGCCGGATGCCGCCTGCTTGGTCTTGGTACACACAACTGCGCAGGTGTATCCCGCCGCCGATCTCGGCTTTGACCGGCTGCACGAGGCTAAACCCATTGGCCCGCAGCCACTCGCGGATTTTCAAAAAGCGCGGCAAGGTCGGCCACTCTTCGCCATTTGGGCTCTCGATATAGCGGGGAAACAGCGGCAGCGGGCTTACGCTCAAGGCCTGAATCCCGAGCCAATTATAAATGGTCTCAATCAAGAACCACAAAAGCATGAAGGCGACGGCGAGCACCCAGAATGGCCGGTCGATCAGCTCAAACGCGACGCACAGATGCGCCACGCCGAAGCCAAAGACGAGCCAGCGCAGCCAGCGCGAAAAAATCGCCAGTACGGGCGAGCCGAGCCGCTGATTGAGCTGCATAATCACAATCGCCACTGCGATAAGTCCTAGGGTAAGATAGCTTTCCACAGTCGCTGACTGGTTTGTTTTGCGGATGGCTTGTCGGGGCCGCCCGTCGCGGTCGAAAGCCCGCTTTCGTAGTGGCGCGCGGTCGTTGCCCGCGCGTTAGAGTGTTAGCTAAAACCACGGCAGCAACGACGCCGTGCGGCCTATAGGCCGTCCTACTTTGAGCGCTAGCCTGCCGGGCTGACCGAGCGGCCAAGCGACCGGCGCCGCCCAGCCACTGGGCCTGCGCCCGAGCAGTGAGCACACAGCTCACTGCGCCCTGACGGGCATGATGACACAGGTGAAGTTTTCGAGCGTTTTGAAAACCCCGGGGCTGATCTCGTCTTTTACCTCTAGGTAAACCTCGTCCTTCGTGAGCGCGCGCAGCGGGTCCATCACAAATTGCGGGTTAAAGGCGACCTGGAACTCGGGCCCCTCGTAGCTGATCGCCATCGATTCGTGCGCCTCGCCAAAGTCGGGGCTCTGTGCCGTCACTTCCAGGAGGTTGGGCGAGAGTTTAACTTTGATGGAGTTGGCCTTCTCGCTGCACACGAGTGCGGCGCGGTGCACGCATTGGAGAAACAGTTCGCGCTCCAGCTTGATCCGGTGGTGGGTCTCCTTGGGGATGACTTGCTGGTAGTTCGGGTAGCTGCCTTCGACGACCTTGGAGTAGAGGTAGATGCTATCGACTAGGCCGCTGTCTTTGGTGTCCGCATCGGTCGCGATTTGGAAGGCCGCGCGCCGCGCATCGAAGCTCACTTTGACCTTCTTACCCTTGTCGAGAAGTCGGAGCAGCTCGCCCGAAGTTTTGGCAGGCAGGATAATCGCCCCCGTGCTGGCTTCGGGGACTTCCAAGTCCTTGAAAATGTGGGCGAGGCGGCGGCCATCGGTCGCGACGAGGGCGAGTTTCCCCGCAGAAAAGTCGAAGTACACGCCGTTCAGGATGTAGCGGGTCTCGTCGCTGGACTGCGCATAGGCGACACTCTTGAGCATCGCGCTAAGCTCGCTCTGTTCGAGGCTGAAGGTCTTCTCCTCGCCAAACTCGGGCAGCGGCGGGAACTCATCCTTAGCCATACCCATGATGCGAAAGTTCGAGCCGCCAGAGACCAGTTTGACCTGGTGGTTGGGCGAGGCCGCTACGGCGACCTCTACGCTGGGCAGCTCGCGGACGATCCCGGCGAGACGTTTGACGGGCAGAGTCACAGAGCCGGACTCCTGCACCTCGGCCTTGATCTGACAGCGGATCCCGAGGTCGAGGTTGGTCGTCGTGAGCGAGATCCGATCGTTATCCGCCTCAATCAACACGTTGTTAAGGATCGGCATCGTCGCTCGCGAGCCGACCACATTGAGCACTTGGGCGAGCCCGCTGGCGAAGTGATCTCGGTTGATCTTGAATTTCATAGGGTGGCTAAAGGGTTAGAGGAGTGGAGAGGCAATTCACAAAGCCTAAAAGAATAGGAACCTTTTATTAAAAGTATCCCTATTATTATGGGCTGTGAGTAAGTGCAATAACTGGGCGCGTTGAGAGGGAAAAACGGCCTCGCCGAGGCGGTGAAAAACCGTGGGAAAGCCCCCAGCAAGTGGGCGGTTTTTCACAGAAAAATGTTTTGGGCAAAGCATGCGCAACTTACTCACAGGCTTTTTCCCAAAACATTCGCGGCTGGCTGTGCCGCAGGGTTTTTGGCCTCTCGGAAATGGCGGACTAGCCCGTAGAAGATGTAGCCGAGCGTGAGGATCAGGAGGGCGACTTCCTTGAGCGCGACGACGAGCCCGGCCGCCACTAAAATGAGGATGAACGTGCCGAGCCGAGTGGTCGTTTGCAGGTCTACCTTTTTCCCGCTCGGGTAGCGCACCTTGCTGACCATGAGCGCGGCGATCAGCAGCATGAGAAAGGGCAGGGTCAGCGCCCAGCGATTGAGGCTTTTATCACTCTCGACGAGCTGAGTGAGGAACAGGACGAGCGCGGCGACTGTGCCTGCTGCGGCCGGCACGGGCAGGCCGATGAAGTCCTTACTGGCTGCCGCAGCAGCCTTGCCTTGCTTAGGGTCGCTCGTATCGCGCTGGAGGAGCGGGTTGGTAATGATATTAAACCGGGCGAGCCGGATGGCCGCGCAGAGCAAGTACACGAAACCCACGAACCAGCCGACGTTGCGAAACCACATAATCCCTTGGCTGGGCGAGATGATGAAGAAGAACATCAGTAGCGCGGGGGCGACGCCGAAGGAGACTACGTCCGCGAGCGAGTCGAACTCTGCGCCAAACAGCGACTCGCGCCCGCCTATCCGCGCGAGCCGCCCGTCGAGTAAGTCGAAGGCCGCCGCCGCTAAAATCAGCCACACCGCCATCCGATAATGCTCGACCGGTCGCCCGTCCAGATAGCGGCCATCAATCGCCGTCTCGGCGAGCCGCGCTTGGATGCAGTTAATGACGGCCATGAACCCGCAGAAGAGGTTTCCGGCGGTCATGAGATTGGGCAGGAAGTAAATCCGGCTCGCTTGGGTGACGTGGTAGGGATTGCGCGGGTCGCCGCTATTTGAGGCGACTTGCGGCGGGGGGCTGCCGCTCGCGCTCGGGCTCGGGCCAGCAGCCGGCGGGGGCGGCGCGGACGCGGCGGCGGAGGCTGGCGCGCTTGGGGTAGGAGGGGGCGGGGCGCTCACTTTCGCGTTAGGCTTTCTAGGTATTTCCAAAACTTGGAGTGCTGCTCGAAGAGTTGCTCTTCGCTGACGGGCAGCTTGTTGCGCAACAGGAAGTCTTCGAGCGAGTTTTTGTGCAGGATGTAGTGCGTGTGGAGTGTCTCGCCCTGTGCCTCGAAGTAGAAGCGGTAGTCGCCCGCGCGCAGCCGGTAGTAGAGCGTTTCACCCCGCTTAAAGCGGCCCAGCGGTTCGCGTGGCCGGGCGAGGTCGCTGGGTTTTAGGCTGCTGATGGGCTCGATGAGTTCGAGCTGGGCGAGCGTGTCGAGCTGCTTGAGCTCGCGCAGACTCTGCTCGGAAAACGTGACTTGATACATGATTCACCCCGAAGACTCGCAGACCTCGCCCGCCTTGGCGAGCCGTCAGTGAGGGCTCGCTATCGCCCTATCACGCTCACGAGGCATCTGGCTCGCGGCTCGCCACTCACGTGTGCTGCGCACGCTCGCCGCGTTTCCATCTACGCCAAGCGAAAAGCCCCAGGCCGAGCGCGCCCAAGAGCGCACCGTAGTTTGCAGGTTCGGGAAAGGGCCGGATTTCCCAATACGTCCCATCCCCCCAAGAGACCCACTGGGCAGTGGCGCCGCCCTCATCGGGGGTGTAGCCTTCGAACCTGATGCGCGCGAGGAACTCCTCATTGATCCTTGCGATGTTTTCCTGCGAATGGCTTACGAGCAGGACGTCGCGCCCATCTTCCCAGTGGCGGATAAAGAGCAGGGTCGTATCGAAGTCGGCCAGGGTGAACTCTTCGAGGTAGAACATGTTAGGGGCATGGTCTGGGTCGCCCGCGAAATCGAGCGTGCCCCGGCCTTCGACATGGAGCAGGTTGGCGTGTTGGATGGTGCCGCCCCCGAAGCGCAAAATCGCTGCATCGACCTCACCCGAATCGGGAGTCATCGAGTGGGTCGTGCCGTGCAGGAAGATGGTGGGCTTATTTTCCGGATCCCACCAGGCGTCTAGATGCGTGATGGGATTGCTGTGGTTAGCGGGCAGTTCGAGCACGTCGGTTCCTGTGCCGTCACCTACGCTCACGGTTCTGAACTCCATTGCGTAGCCTTGTTCAAAGGCGACTGTGCCTTGGTTAATCACGAGAGAGCCACCCTGCATCCAGACATCGCCGGTGAGCCGCAGTGTGCCTTCCCCCGTTTTGATCATCGGGGCGCTGCCGGAGAAGAGGTCGATCGAGCCGTTCACTAAGAGGTTGGCGTGAATGTGGAGGTAGAACGTGTCGGGCGAGTCGTTCCCGGCGCTGATAGTGCCGCGGCCGGATATTTGATTACCAGCGGAGCCCGTGGAGAGTAGCCCGCCAGAGAGGAGTGTCAGATAGTTCCAGTCGCTGGTTCCTCCGAAAACGAGCGCGCCGCCGTTGGCGAGTTTGAGCGAAGTAATCTGGGTAAACCCACTGAGAGGGTCGTCGAAGATGAGTTCGGCGGTGCTCGCGTCGATGAGCACGTTGTGCTGCCCGTGCCAGTCTGCTGGGCTTCCTGTGTAGTAAGTGGTGAGTGGCTTAAAGACGCTGCTCACACCTTCCTCCCACTGGACCCAATCCACCTGTGAGCCGTGTGTGATAGTCGCCCAAGGGAGGATACTGAGTCCGCTTATCGCATAGATCAAACCTGCGGATGCCCCACCTGCGGGGACCTCAAGGTCCACGTTGGTCGGGGCGCTGCCATTTGGGGGATCGATGTAGCGAATGTTCAGCGTGGAGGTCGGCCATACACGACCAAGAAACGGGTCCGCAGTCTGCGCGTTCGCAGCACGCGATACCGCTTCCGCGAGGAATTTGCTTCCTGATGCCGAGCCTAGATGCAGGTCGATCTGGTTAGCCCCGCCTAAGAGGGTGAGGTGGCCCAGCTCTTGGGTGAGAGATCCGGAGCCGCCCGGGTCGAATGCGAGCGTCCCTGCATAGAGGTCGACTGCAGCTGTGCTTTTAAGCCGGTTGCTGTGCGCCGCTTCGGAGTTATCGAGAAAGAGCGTGCCACCGTTTTTGATGAGGAAGCGCTTGGCGTTCGTGAGCCGGCCGCCGTCCTTGAGGGTGAGCTGTGCGCCGCTTATGATGACTTCGCCAAAGAAGTCG
The DNA here is from genome assembly GCF_001580045.1 of Cephaloticoccus capnophilus. Taxonomy (GTDB): domain Bacteria; phylum Verrucomicrobiota; class Verrucomicrobiia; order Opitutales; family Opitutaceae; genus Cephaloticoccus; species Cephaloticoccus capnophilus. The sequence goes on along the minus strand of NZ_LSZP01000019.1, from coordinate 5,323 downwards.
TCGGCGTCTTCCTCTAACTCTTCCTTTAACACTGCAGTGCCTAGCCCGCTGATTGCTAGCGTATCACCTGCGCCACCGCTCGGGGGGGGCAGTACTTGGGTGTCGGTCGGGTCTGGCAGATTAATGACGAGCTGGGCGCGAGCGGACAGGGCGGAAGCGAGGAACGCGAAAATGAAGGTCGCGACTCCTGCCGCTAAGCACGCGAGCCGCGCAGGACACCTGCGTGCCGAGCCTTCGCCTACAACCCTACAACTCTGCGGTCTGCGGTCTGCGGTCTGCATGATTTAGGGTAGGGGCATACCAGATTTTACCTAAAGCACGAGCAGATAATGCGTTATTTTACGTAAGCCAATGCGCGACCCTACGTAAGCCCTAATCCGTGATTTTGCGTAAAATTCTACGCGGTTCCCCTTATTGACAGGATGTTGGCAGGGCTAGGGTCTGTTCGCGCTTCAACTGCGCACCGCAGCCCCGCCGCGCCGCGCCTGACGGGCCGCCAACACTTGACGGCGGCTCGGCGACTAAAGTCGTCCTGTGCCCGCCGTCAGGCGGCCCGCAAAATGGAAGCGGTCACTGACCGCCACTGCGCGTGGAGCGGCAGGCTGTGCCTGCACCCGTTCAATTTGGGATTTCGCATCGCGCTATCGCGCGAAAGCGAAATCCCAAATTTGAAAGCATTCCCCCCTGTCGCGTTGCGACAGGGAGTAGAGTGATAACCCCTTTGGGCGAGGCGGGGAAAATCACTCATAAGCTCCCGCCTCCAAGTTTGGGTTCCTTTTCACAGGGCCGCTTGGCTGCTGTGCGAATGCACGGCAACCAAGCGGCCCTGTAAATGGGTGCAGCGACACGCTGCCGCCCCACGCGCAGTGGAAAAAAGCGTATCAGCGCGGCGCGCGTTTGAAGCGGGAGGCTTACGCAGTTGCTACGTAATGTGTGGTAGGCGCGGAACCTTGTTCGTGCGGTGCGCATCTCATGCGCTCTCCATACCTCACAGCAGGCTATAGCTGCCGTGGGGGACAGGGATTGTTCTTTGTTTGTTGTGTAAAACCCCTCTCGCGGTGTGCGGCGCATACGGCTGCGCATGGCGAGAGGGTGCTAAAAGCCCGCTGGGCTTTTCTAGCTTTGCGAGCGGTCGTTCGTCCGCTCGCCAGCAAAGACTGTAGTCCCTTTTCTATTACGGCGTAGAGCCCGCGCGCATCCACTCTGGCTCTGCTGCTCCGCGTAGCTGGTGCTCGAAGAAGGCCCAAACGCGTTTCTGGAAATCGCGTCGATTCGCGTAGCGTGCGATCTCGTGCGTTTCGTAGGGGTAGTTGATGAGCCATACGGGTTTTTCGTGTCGGCGCAGCGTGAGGAAGAGCTGGGTCGATTGACTCCAAGGCACGACGCCGTCGCCGTCGTTGTGCAGCAGCAGCAGTGGCGTGCGCAGGTTATGCGCGGCGAAGAGGGGCGAGTTGGCGAGGTAGCGTTCGGGGGCTTCTGTAAGGGCCGCGCCGATACGGCTCTGCGATTGCTCGTATTGAAAGAGTCGTGCGCGGCCGGAGCGCCAGCGGATGTCTGCGTAGGCGCTGGTCATATTACTCACTGGAGAGCCCGCGACTGCGGCGCGAAACCGGTCACTGTGCATGACGATATACGCGACTTGGTAACCGCCCCAGGAGGAACCCTGGATGCCGATCCGCTCGGGATCGACGAAGTCGCCGCGCGCGAGTACGGCATCGAGTGCCGCGTGCACGCTATCCAGTGCGCTCGGCCCGGGGGCACCGATTTCGTAAGCGATGTCTACGAGGTACACCAAGTAGCCGTTACTGGTGTAGTAGGGGATATTGAGATTCGCCCCGAAGCTGGGTGCGAAGAAGCTGTGCCGCAGCGCGGAGAGCCGTTCGTAGAGGTAAATGATGAGCGGATAGCGCCGGCTCGGGTCGAAGTCGGGCGGCGTGTAGAGGAGCCCGCTAAGCGGGGCGCCCGCAGGGCTGCGGTAGTCGATGAGTTCGGGGGAGCGGCCCCACGCAAAGGGCGCGAGCTGTGCGCTGCCGTCACTCACACGCCGCAGCGCGGAAAAGGCGCTGTCACTCACCCAGAGGTCGGGAAACTCGTCGAAGCGCGATGCGCTGAGCAGGAATAGGTCGGAGCGCGCCGCCCCGATGAAGCGGGTGTTTTTATCGCTCCAAAAGAGTCGTTCGAGCTGCGGCGGGTTGCCGAGGCGAGTGGCGGGATTTGGCCAAGGCTGGCGGAAAAACCCAGTGTCGTGCGTGCGCTCGTCTTCTCCGCGCAGGATGAGTGGCTGCGTGGGGTCGAGCCCGCGCAGCCAGAGCGGCGGCAGCGGGAGGGCGGTCCCCTCGCCGGAGGCGTACTGCGCGGCGGTGTCTTGCACGCGGAGGATGAGTCGCGCGCTGCGGCCCGCGCCGCCGCTGAGATTGAGCGCAGGTCGCTGCGTCGGGCCGCCCGGGCCTTCTTCGGGGATGAAGAGCTGCCAGAGGTCGTAACGATCGTAGACGATGAGTGAAGCGGCGTCGGCGACCCAGCCCGCCCAGCCGTAGGTCGGGGGCGCTTCGGGCTTGTCGTGAACTTCGTGCGCGAAGGAGACGGGCAGGCCGGCAGTCAGGTTTTGCGTGGCGGCGCTCGTGAGGTCGGCGGCCCACCAGTGACCGTTATCGAAGTAGGCGACGTAGCGAGTGGGCGGCGGGGTAGCGGCCGCGCTGCGGCCTGCGACTGTGGGCGAGAAATAGACATTGGGCAGGCCTTCGTCTCCAGAGGGTCCGCGCAGTTTTTTGGCGATGAGGCGGCGGGCACCGCTGCGCGTATCGATGGCATACACGTCGGCGTAAGTGGCGTCGTGGTCGCGGAGCCGCAGGTAGGGTGTTTCGTCGAAGGCGAGCGCCCAGAGTCCGTCTTCGCTAAAGCGCAGTTCTTGGAATGCGGGGCGGGAGGAGCGGGAGGGGCGGCCGATTTGCAGGTAGTGACCGGTCTCTAGATCGAGCACGCCGGCGTAAGTACGCGGGGGCTCGACTTTCGCGAGGATGTTGAGGCGCGCGGGGAGTCGCTCGGCGTCCCAGCGCCAAACTTCGGGATAGGCGCGCTCGAGCGGGTCGATGAGGGCTTCGGCGTCGCGGGCGAGCGCGTCACTCGCTGTGGGTGTGCGGGGGACGAGGCCGATGTAGAGTTTTTTACCGTCGCTCGAAAACTGAAGCGTCGTGTGTTCGCCGATTTGCAGGTCGGGCGGGAGGCCGGGCCTGTGCGCGGCGGAGAGGGCGATCGTAGTGCTGCGCTCACCACGTTTCCAAAGCCCCACGTCATAGCTGCCGTTTTTGCGCTGAATCAAAAAGGCGGCTTGGGTCTGCTGCGCGTCCCAAGTGAGGCGGCTGAGTTGCTCGGCATCGGCTTTTGTCGTGCGGAGCAGGGCTTGGGGCGCGGTGCTGCTGCTGCCGAGGGCGAGGGCATAGAGCCCGTTACGGCTGCGGGTGGGCGACTCAACGAGGTACAAGAGCGTGCGCCCGTCGCGGCTGAGGCTGTACTCGCTCACATACTCAAAGCTCTTTTGCTGGCCCGCGCCGCCGATCTGCCGGGCGGCGCTACCCCAGCCGCGCCTGGATCCGGGCAGAAGTTCGCGTAAGACAAGGCGGCGGTTTTCGGGCTGGGGGGCTGCGAGTTCACGCGCGAGGGGCGGTGGGGAGCTTTGGCGGCTCGGGCCATTGAATGGGCGGGCGGCAGGCGGGCTAGGCTCCAAGGGCTCGTGCAGGTACGCGACCCAAGCGCCGTGCAAACTGACTTGTACGGACTGCACCTCGGGGACGAGTTCGCTGCGGCCAGCGGGCAAATCGACGATCGTTAGCGACTGCGTCGTTTTACGCGGGTCGGTGGCTTGGCCGCGCAGTGGGTCGGCGACGAAGCGAGCGGGCTTTAGGCGGGCTTCGCGCTGCGCTTGGGCCGGGGGAAAAGTGAGGCTGAGCAAGAATTGGCTATTTCCCGTAAAGAGATGATCGACGGTTCTGGGCGGCGGCGGTCGACCCGTGGCGGTCGGGCCTTGGGGAAAAACCGGCGGTGGGATTTCGCCCGCGCTGATGTGATAACTGCGAGCGCGGGGCTTGTGGGCGTCATCCGATGAGTGGAGCGATTGCGGCGGCGCGGACTTGGCGGCGGGGGCGGGCAGTTGGCGGACGACGACTTCGCCATCGCCGCGCGCGGGCATGAAGCTGTAGGCGAGCCAATGTCCGTCGGGCGAGAGCGTGGGCGAGCTAACGCTGCGCCAGTCGTCGAAATCCTCCCAGCGCAGCGGGCGTTTTGCGGGGAGCGGGGAGAGTGGGGCTTCGCGCGTTTGGCTTTGGGGCGCGGGCGTGTCGGGCTGCGCGGCGGAGGCGTGGATTGGGATTGGGGTTGTGGCTGCCGTCGCCGTGAGTGTTGCCGCCCAAAAGAAAAGCCCCGTGCACGCATAGCGGCGGCGGGGCCGTATCGCTCGACACGGTTTTAGTAGGTTAATCCAGGGTGTTGAGGGCTTCGATAAAGGCATCGGCGGCACGGGTGGATTCGTCGATTGAGCGGATGAGTCCGCTGAGCTCTTCGCGGAGGGCTTGGAGCGTAGTGTCGAGTTCGCGGCGGGTTTCGGGGTTGAGCCCGTGTTTGATGACGAGCACTTGGTCGCGGAGGCTCACAAGCACAGGCGCGATTTGTGCGAGGATGGCCTCTTGCGTGCGGATAAACTCGGCGTAGTCGGCGCGAGTGGCGGCGAGGCGTTGTTCGCTTTGGGCGCGGAGTGCGGGGTTTTGGTAAAGCGCGAGTTCCTTTTCCCACTCTTTGAAGAGTGTCGCCGCGGCGGTATCGACGGCAGGCAGTCGCTTGCCCAAAACGCGCGCCCGCTCGCTGCCGTTTTTATGCTGCGCGTCGAGTTCGGAGTGCTTTTCGCGAAGGCGGCCGGGCTCGACTTGTGCAATGCTGCGCAGGCTTTCGAGCGCACGCGTGAATTGATACTTTGCCTCTTCTTGTGCGCTTTGGACGTGCTGGATGCGGCGCACGAGCACGTCGCGCTTGGTCATGCCGCGCTGCTCTAGCGAGCGGTGGTAAGCCCCAGTGCAGCCTGCGAGGCTAGCACCAAAAACAAGACCGATACAGAGGCGTAAGAACAGGGCAGCTTTCATTGTCGGATGTGAGAAACAGAACAGGAGATAGCGAGCGGCGTGCGGGGCATTTTAGGAGGAAGAAAGGTCAGCCCATCGATTGGGGCAAGCCTCGCTGCTTTTTCCCACTACGCGTGGGGCGGTGGCATGCTGCCACTCCCATTTAAATCACGATTTGGCTCGGTCGCTTCGCAACCGAACACAAATCGTGATTT
>NZ_LSZP01000018.1 GCF_001580045.1 Cephaloticoccus capnophilus | reverse complement strand
GCTGGAGGCGAGTTTTGACCGTAGCGCACACGGGAAAATAATGGAGGACTTGCGCGAGGGTCGGCAGACAGCGGACACGCTGTTTTTAGCGTACTGATATCCTCCCCTCCGCCTAAAGACGGGGGATTTCTGCCGCAGTCAGCATTTGCCGCAGCCACTTGCTGCCGCCGAGAGTCATTAATGTGGGTCCTTTCGAAGTTTGGGCCTTACCGCCGTTGATGTTGATTATGCGAGCCGTGGCCACTGGCGAGGCTGAAACACTCATTCAAAAAGCGTTGCGGCTGCGGCTAGGACTTCATTCATGATTGCAGGCGGGAGCGTGTCCACCTTACGCGCATTGCGAGCGGCTAGATCGAGGACGCGGGGTTGATCGCAACGGACAACGCCGGTTGTCTTGATGCCACTGATCGGCACAGCGAAACCGACCCGGCGAGCAAAGCCGCCGCCGTTGGTGATGGGTAGGATCACAGGGCATTGCGTCAGCCGGTTGAATGCTTCCGATGACACGACCAGCACTGGCCTATGGCCGCGCTGCTCATGGCCCGCTGTTGGTTCCAGATCGACCATGTAAATTTCGCCCCGCTTCATCATATCAGCTCCCTACCGACTGCTGGGGCATCGACCCACTCGCGTTCTTCGGCTGGCAGCGGGTACGCTCCAGCGGCTTCGGCGTCGGCCAGTAGCTCGGCCATTGTGTAACGCGGTCGGCCCGCTGGCTCGATGACGAGACGGCCATTGTCTACGGCCAGCCCTACTTTTGCGCCTGCCGTCAGTTGTAAAGCGTCCAACAGTGCAGGCGGGACAGCCAACATGACCGAGCCGCCGACTTTGCGAAGATTGGTTGTGTGCATGGCGCTACCTCTATAAGTTATATTTGTATATAACATAACCAATACAATTTTAAAAGCTGCAAATATCTATTTGCCAGCAATCTCGTGCAAATGCTCTGGCACAAGCGATTTAACCTCTTCAGGAGCCATTAAGATGCCGCCCTCGGGGTTGCTTGCAGCATGCTGGAGCATAAGCTCCGCCGCCCGCGCCGCCGCGTCGTAGGGAGTGAGGCCGCAACGCGCACCTTGGGACTTGCCTTCTCGCTCTACGAGGCAGGGGTTTACAACACGCTAGCGGCGGCAAGATCTGCGTTCAAGAAAGAGTCCAAGGTGAACGAAGGAGGCAGTCGGCATTGATGCGATTGCGGAAGGCTTCAAGGATCCGTCAAAACTGTCGCGGGCGGATTATCCTGCGAGCGATTGGGAGAAAATCCACAAGGAGCAGCAAAAGGGCCTAGAGGCAGATCTGTCGAAGCTGGAGAACTGGAAGCTTATCCCAATCATCGGGCGGCCCTACTACTGGCATATGGGCGGTGGCGATAAGATCCGGCGGCGCAAGGAAAACCAACGTAAGTAGTAGTAATACCTCATTCTTCTTACGTGCCTCTTCGTTTACGAAGCAAGTCTACGCGAGATGAGGCTGGCCCCCTACAAGGGGGGACAAGCCCTCGCTATTCGAGCTAACGGGCGTCAAATACAATGTAACCGCATCGGCAAAGGCCCGCTCCGACGCCCTAAGCCAGCACCTCGCGACGCCCAGCCCTTGACTTCGCGCACTCCTCGGCGCAACTTAACCCGTCATCGCTAAACAGAAAACAACATGACTGCCAACAACTCGCCAGAATCGCCCAACTCTCCAACCATGCCACCCAAGGGATACGCACCCCGCATGATTTGCGGCATGCCCGAAGGCACGCCCTTTGTCCGCCTGCGCAGCAAGGGCCGCCCTGTCGTCTACTACGCAGGCAGTGCGGCAGGCTTCCTCCATGAGTTAGCACGGCCCATCCCCTACGATAAAGAAGAGGTACGCAGAAAAGCCGGAGAAGTCATCGGAAAACGAGACGATGAAATACGTCGCGGTCGCTGACACGAATCTTCTCGTGCGCTACATCATGCGCGACGAGCCACCCGAGCAAACCGAAGACACCGTCGCACTCATTGAGGACTCGACCCCGCGAGCATCTACGTTCCCACTGTAGTCATTACCGAGCTTACTTGGGCTCTGAAGGCGCACTACGCCGCGAGCCGATTGCAGATTAACGCGGCTCTTCTCCAGCTTCTTCTTATCCCTAGTCTGGCTATCGACGTCACCACCCACGAAGCCATCCTAATCTACGCAGCGACCACAAACGCAAAGCTCGACTTCTCCGATTGCTACCTAGCTGCCACGAGAAAAGAATAAGGCTGCACCGCTCTCACCTACGACAAAGACACTCGCCGCTAAGGTTAAGGCATTTGGCCGAGAGTTTGTCGCGGTAGTAACCGTTAAGGAGCTAAAGGACGGCCTGTGAGAGTTTTCGTGCGCATTCGTCGAGGCAACTTACCAGTAAAACCGCACAAACCCTAACATTTCCTCACAGCCTCCAGATGCGATTCCTCTCTGCGCCTCTGCACTGGTGGACGGCGAGGGGCTCGAACCCCCGACCCTCTCGGTGTAAACGAGATGCTCTAACCAACTGAGCTAGCCGTCCTCAAAGTGCGAAAGTGCGGAGCAAGCCGCGTTCTGGCCTCGCTGACAAGCTCTTTCAAGTAGTGCAGAGAGCAACGCCCTCCCCCTGCGCTCTCAACTTCAGTTAGGCCAGAGCGAATGCGTTGAAGCGCGAGCTCGCCAAATGTTCGTGCGCTGGGAGCCGAGCGAGAGCGTGCAGGTGGAGGGCACGTCTCCCGCAGGGAAATTCACGAGTGCCACCACTCGGTATCACCCTTTCTTCGGTTTGAGCCAGCCTTCGCGAATCATTAGTTCGGCGTTCATCAGTGCGTTGAGGGCCGCGCCGCGCCAGAGGTTGTCGCCACTGACCCAAAAGGAGAGCCCATTATCAAATGCGGTGTCGCGGCGTAGTCGCCCGACCCCACACTTCACTTTTTCGGCAAACGCAAGCGGCGTCGGATAGCTGTTGTTTTCGGGGGCGTCGATGAGCTCTGCGCCTTCAAACTCGCTCACCGCTCGCCGCGCTTCGGCGAGGTCGACCGGTCGCTCAAACTCAGCACTCACCGCGATCGAGTGCGCACGAACAACAGGCACGCGCACGGTCGTCGCCGATACGCGCAGCTCGGGCAGGCCCATAATTTTTCGCGACTCTTGAGCCATCTTGGTCTCTTCCCCCGTGTAGCCGTCGGGCCCGAAGGTGTCGATGTGCGGCAGGCAATTAAACGCGATTTGCTGCGGGTAAACTTGCGCCTTAATCGGGCTACCCGCGACGTGTGCCTGCACCTGTCCCTCAAGTTCGCGCACGGCTTCGGCTCCAGTGCCGGAGACGGATTGGTAAGTGGCCACAATGGCGCGCTTTAGCCCGAAGGCTTTGTGTAAGGGCCACAGGCCCATGAGCATCACAGCAGTCGAGCAGTTCGGGTTGGCGATGATGCCTTTGTGTTGGCGCAGTCCCTCGGGGTTAATCTCGGGGATTACGAGCGGCACATCGGGCTCCATCCGCAGAGCGGAGCTTTTATCGATGACGACGCAGCCCGCCGCGACTGCATCGGGCGCGAGCGAGCGAGTCACGCCACCGCCCGCCGCAAAAAATGCGAGATCGATATCACCGAAAACGCCTGCCCGCGCCTCCTCGACTGTAAACGTTTGCCCACCCTGAGTAATCACCTTCCCCGCCGAGCGCGCCGAAGCGAAAAGCCGCAGCCGCTCACACGGAAAATCGCGCTCTAGGAGGAGCCGGAGCAGTTCTTGACCGACCGCGCCGGTCGCCCCGACGATGCCCACAGTGAAGGATGAAGTTGCCATAAAAAATCGGGAGAAAAGTCCGCAGATGAAGCCTTGGGAGCGAGTCACACAAGCCTGTACCCAACGGGGTATCAAGCCCACAGCGCGTGTCTTACTCGTCAGCATCGACGGCGGTACTTTGCAGCTTTTCCGCAACGCGCAGCTCGTAAAAAGCTACCTAGTCTCCACCTCGCGCCGCCCGCCTTCCAACCAGAAAGGCTCACTGGGAACGCCACGCGGGCTCCACGAAATCGTCGAGCGCATCGGCAGCGGGCAACCCATCGGCATGGTGTTCAAGGGCCGTGTTCCGACAGGACAGCACTTTAGCGAGTTACCGCTAAGCGAGCAGGGATTGAGCGGAGCAACAGACAGTCCCGGCAGCGGCAATCTCATCACCTCGCGCATCCTGTGGCTCGGTGGCCTAGAGGACGGGGTCAATCGCGGCGGCGACTGCGACACGCGTTCGCGCTACATCTACATCCACGGAACCAACCACGAATCGCGCATCGGCCAAAACTTCAGTGCAGGCTGCATCCTCATGCGCAATCTCGACATCATCGAACTCTACGAAGAAGTCCGCACCGGCGACCTAGTCTTAATCGAGTGAGCGCCCTAGCGCCTGTTCCCAGAAGACTTTTCCACTGCGCGTGGGGCGGCGGTCAGTGACCGCTTCCATTCAATTTGGGATTTCTCATCGCGCTATCGCGCGAAAGCGAAATCCCAAATTTGAAAGCCTTCCGCCTGTCGCATCGCGACAGGCAGAGGAGTAAAAAGGAAAGTAGAGTGATAACCCGTTTGGGCGAGGTGGGAAAAATCACCAGTAAACTCCCGCCTCCAAGTTTGGGATCCTTTTCACAGAGCCGCTTGGCTGCTGTGCGAATGCACGGCAACCAAGCGGCTCTGTAAATGGGTGCAGGCACAGCCTGCCGCCCCACGCGTAGTGGCACTCATTAAGTGGCCGAGGCGGCACGCCACCATTCGCAGAAGAGGAGCGGTGGCGGGTCTTCTTTGTGGCGGCCAAAGAGCAGTCGTAGGGAGTTTGCCACTACGAGAAAGGTGCTGCCCTCGTGTGCGGCGACGCCCAGCCACAGCGGCACGACACCCAAAAGTGTCGCCACGACCATCGCGCCAACCACACCGAGCGAGATGACGAGGTTTTGGCGGATCACGGCAACCGCACGGCGGCTGAGCCTGAGTGCCGCAAGAAAGTTTTCAATTTTGTCGTGCATCAGGACGAGCTCGGCCTGTTCAAGCGCGGCGTCGCTTCCGCGCGCCCCCATCGCCACGCCTACATCGGCTGCCGCCAGGCTCGGCGCGTCGTTAACCCCGTCGCCGAGCATCGCGATTTGGTGGCCCTCGCCGCGCAGAGTTTGGATGGCGGCCACTTTCCCTTCTGGCGAGAGCGCGGCACGGACTTCGCTGAGCCCGAGCTTTCGCGCAACAGCTTCGGCAGCGGGACGGCGGTCGCCAGTGAGCATTACGGTTTTAAGCCCGAGTTCGCGCAGCAAACGCAACACGGGCCGCGAGGCTTCGCGGGCTTCGTCGAGCAGGAGGATGCGGCCCACTAGCCCTTCGGTGCGGAGCCAAACCTCGGTCGTCGCCTCAGGAGCAGGGGAAAACTGATCTACCCAATCATGAAAGTCCGCGTCGCCCTCGAAGAGAGTTTTCCGCCCCAGGGTCGCAGCCCCTTTTATTTTACGGGCCTCTCGTTGGAGTCCCGCCCTCTCATCAACGGGAGAAATCTCCGCTTTCACCCCCTGCCCTGTCAGCGACTCGAAGCCGTCAATTTCGTGCAAGGTCAGGGCTGCGTTTTTTGCGTGGGCAACGATGGCGCGCGCAATCGGGTGCTGGGAGTTCGCCTCCAGCGCGTAAGCGCACTCGAGGACTTCGCGTTCGCGCCCAGCCGGAATGCTCTCGCAGCCGACGACCGCCAACTCGCCCGTGGTGAGTGTGCCAGTCTTATCAAACGCAACGGCGGTAACGCGCGCTAGGCGTTCAATCGCCGCCCCACCGCGAAAGAGCACGCCGTGCCGTGCGCCCCAAGCGATTGCCGCGAGAATCGACGAAGGGATTGAGAGGACAAGCGCACAGGGGCTCGCAACGACGAGCAGCGTCATCGCACGGTAAAAGGCCGACCTGGTTTCTTCGGTGTTTGAAAAGGCCGGCACCCCAAAGCCCAGCCACCACACGAGAAACAGCAGCCCCGCCGCCGCGATAACGCCATAGGTGTAGCCCGGGCCAAATTTTTGCGTAAATCGCTCGCTCGGCGCGCGGAGTTTTTGCGCGGTCTGGATGAGGCGGATGACTTTTTGCAGCGTGCTCTCGCTCGGAAGCTGGGTGACGGTAAAATCAACCGCGCCCCAGAGGTTGAGCGTGCCGCTGAGAACGGCATCGCCCGGGCCTTTGTCGATTGGCACGGACTCGCCAGTAAGCATTGACTCATCGCTTGATGTGCGGCCCGCGACGACCTCGCCATCGGCAGGAAAGAGCGCGCCGGGCTTTACTCGGACGCGGTCGCCGAGACGCAGCTCATCGACTGGGACCTCCGCCTCGTGGCCCTCCGTGTCAATGCGCAGCGCGATCTTCGGTGCGGACTTAAAGAGCGCGCTAATCTCCGACTGCGTGCGATCCATCGCGTAGCCCTCCATCGCACCAGATGCCGAGAAGAGAAAGAGCAGCAGCACGGCCTCGCCCCATGCTCCGATAGCCATCGCACCGAGCGCGACCACGAGCATGAGGAAGTGAATATCAATCGGGCGGCGCGCGCGGAGGTTTTCCCAAGAGTCTTTAGCCGCATCCCAAGCGCCCGCGAGGATCGCCGCAAAATACAGCGCATGGCTCGCCCAAGGAAATTGCGGCAACGCATGCGCAGCGGCAAAGCCCAACAAGCCAAGCCCACCACACGCGGCGGCGAGTGCCGTCAACAAGCGCCACTCCGAGTGATCGTGGTCGTGGTGACCCTGCTGCGACGAGTGCGCCGCGTCCAAACCTGGGTGCGGGTGAGTATGCGAATGCGAAGCGGCGTCCGACATAGGGCTAGGCATGCCCCTAATAAATCAGGCCGCAAGCAGATGCGTCGCGGCCTTTTCATTTGCTAGCGAGAGGCAGCTCTCTTGCCTGCCTCTTCTTCATGATTGGATTGCGTGACGACACCGACTTTGGGCTGCAGCCTCCCGCAAGCTTGCCGAACCACGCGCAGAAATTCGCCGCGCAGCTTTTTGCCGAAGGCGGGTGGCTCCAAGAAACGCTCTCGCTCGAGCACCGCCCCGAGCAGGAGTCAATGGCGCGGGCCGCCGCCGCCGCCTTCGAAGGCGACACGCCGCTGATGTTTGAAGCAGGCACCGGCGTCGGCAAATCGCTCGCCTATCTGCTCCCGGGCATCATTCACGCCATCGACCAATCGCGCCAACTCATCGTCTCGACACACACGATCGCGCTCCAAGAGCAGTTGGAGAAAAAAGACCTCCCGCTTTGCCGCCGCCTCTTCTCCGCCGTGCCGGAGCTCGCGCCCTACGCGACATTTCAGGCGAGCGTGCTTCTCGGTAAAGCCAACTACCTGTGCACGACACGGCTCGCGCGCGCGCTGGCCGACCGCGCCTCGCTCTTTGCCGATAGCGACTACGAGGAGCTCCAGCGGATAGCCGAGTGGGCGCAAACCAGCGAGAACGGCCTGCGACACGAACTCCAGCCCCCGCCGCGTCCCGAAATTTGGGAAGCCGTTAACGCCGCCTCGGCGACTTGCTCGCGCAAAAACTGTGACCCGACCCGCTGCTTTTACCAACGCGCCAAAGTGAGGCTGCGCTCTTCGCAGGTCATCATCGTCAACCACGCGCTGCTCTTCTCGCTGCTCAACGCCGGTGCCGGTCGCGCCTACGCGGGCACGACCGAGAGCGAGGCACGCGGCATCCTCTACGCAGACGACTTTCTCGTGCTCGACGAGGCGCACACCGTGCCCGAAGTCGCCACCGAAAACTTCGGCCTATCGCTCTCTAGTTATAGCGTAAATCGCACGCTCACCGCACTCTACAACCCGAAGACCTCGCGCGGACTTTTGGCAAAGTTTGGCCACCCAGAAGGGCGGCAACTCGTGCTCGATGCGGCAGAGGCCGCGCAGCAGTTTTTCGCACTCGTCCACCAGCAACTGTTGAGCACGCGCACAATCGTCCGCGTGCGCGACGCCGAGACCATCACCCCACTACTCGACGGCCCGCTCGGTGCGCTGCACCGGCTGATTCTAAAAACCGCTGACCAATTCGACGAAGGCCACGACCGCGAAGAACTCCTCGAACACGCGGGCCGCGTGCGCGGCCTCCAAAAAGGCGTCACCGAGTGGCTTACACTCGGTGATCCGGGGCACGTTTATTGGGCCGAGCGAGGCGGGCGGCGGCAGACGATTATCGCACTGCGCAGTGCGCCTATCGATATCGCCGCCGAGCTGCGCCGACAAATTTTTAGCGGGGGCACGAGCGTGCTTTGCACGAGTGCGACACTCGCGATTGGCGGAAAAATGGAGCCCTACGCAGCCCGTATCGGCGCAGAGAATACGCCAAGCGTTATCGTCGAGTCTCCCTTCGACTACGCACGCTGCATGCGCGTTTTCGTAGCGAGCGATGTGCCACTCCCCTCGCGGGAGGACGCACGCCTCGCGATTGAAGTCTTAGGCGACTACGTGCGCTTTTGCACCGAGCGCGTGCGCGGCGGCTCACTCGTCCTCTTTACCAGTTATAACGACATGCGCGCGGTCGCTGCCGCGCTGGAGCCCATTTACCTAAAACTCGGGCGGCCCTTCCTCATGCAAGGCCAAGACCTATCGAGAACCGAACTCGCCGAACGCATGCGGGCAGAGGGCGACGCGGTGCTTTTCGGAACGGATAGCTTTTGGACGGGGATCGACGTGCCTGGGCCGGCACTCTCGCAAGTCATCCTCACGCGGCTTCCCTTTGGCCAGCCCACGCACCCCATCGTTGAGGCCAAGTGCGAACACATCCGCGAACGCGGCGGAAACCCCTTTGCCGAACTGACCTTGCCGGATGCGCTAACGAAATTCCGCCAAGGAGTGGGCCGACTCATCCGCACAGCGAGCGACACCGGCCTAGTCACGATCCTCGACTCGCGCGTTTTGGCGAAAAGCTACGGACGACTCTTCTTAGGCAGCCTCCCCACGCGCAACATCACCCGCATAAACAGGGAAACACGCGACGAGATTTTTGGATAGGACGCGGCGCAAGGTTCTGCTGCCATACCCTCGCCAGCTCTATCAGAGAATACTTCTGGCCTCGTACGCTTGCGACTGGGGATAAGCGCTCCCCTATATTCCCCTAATACCCAAGGTAGTAAAGATGCTTAACTAGAGGGACTTGCAGAACTTTGGCGACTTGGGAACGGTTCGTTTGCTCTCGCGCCGCTCAGCGGTGGATGAGCACTCATCCCCTAACCCCAACCCCTCCATTCCCCAGTTATGATATATCGAGGACTCGCTCTCTCGGCTGTCGCGGCACTCGCTTCGACACTCGCCGCCCTAGCACAAAGCTCCCCCACGCCACACCCCAGCTCCGCTGCGGCCCAATCAACCGAAGATCAAGAGCTCGTCACGCTCTCGGTCTTTGAAGTCTCGTCTGCCGCCCCCGCGCGCTACCAATCCGCGGCAGCCGCAGCCGGTGGTCGTATCGCCGCCAATATTATGGACACGCCCACCACCGTGACCGTTCTCACCCAAGAGTTCATTAACGACGTGGGCGCGGCGCGCGTGCTCGATGTCGCCAAATACGTCGCGGGTGTTGGCGAGGCACGGCTGCCCAGCGCGCAAGACCGGCTCGCGATTCGCGGCTTCGAAATCACCGGCCGCCGCGTCGATGGCTTTAGCACGACCGACCTCGCCAACTACGACCACGGCGGCGTCGAGCGCATAGAAGTCGTCAAAGGCCCCGACGCGCTCCTGCACCCCAGCGGCGCGCCCGGCGGCACGATCAACCTCGTAACCAAGAAGCCGCAGTTCACGCCCGGCGGCTCGGTCAAAGTCCAAGTCGGCGAGTACAACACCAATCGCGCCGAGCTCGATGTCACCGGCCCCATCAGCCAAAACTTCGCCTACCGCGCCGTCGTCGCCGCTCAAGACAGTGACGGCTACGTGTCTAGGCACACGCGCCGCTCGCTCCTCATCACGCCCTCGCTCACCTGGCGCATCGCCCCACAGAGCAACCTCACGCTGCGCTACGAATACTACGACTTTAAGGCGACTAACGACGTGGGCCTCCCCGCCGATCCCTCCGTCGGCACACGCACACCGCTCAAAACCTGGGAAGGACTCCCGCGCACGTTTAACCCCACTTATGGCCGCCACTCCGAGTTCCGTATGGCCGAGGCACACGCCGCCACCGCACTCTTCACCTCGACGGTGACCGACCAACTCTCAGTGCGCCTCGCGGGCCGCGTTGCCCAGTCGAGCCAACCCTACGGCGAGTCTCGCGTAGGAACAAACTTCGAGACACCCGTCCCCGCCGGTTGGACAAACCGCAACCCGCTGACCGGCGAGTACGATCCTGACTTTATCTACGACCCCAACCCGCCCTACGCCCCCATCCCCGCGCCCAAAATGTCGCCCATCTTCCGGCTTGGCGGTACCGAAGGCCCCCAGCGGCACAACCGCTACCGCGACCTGCAAAACGACTGGTCGTACATCGTCGACGACGCCGAGTGGAAATCCACGACACTCATCGGTTTCGCCTACGCCTACAGCGCGACCAATAGCGACGTACGCCCTCGCAGCGTCCCCGCCCTCGACACCCGCGTCGCCCACTACCCCACTGGCGACATTACGCGCGGCGCACTCACCTCCATGCGGCGCAACGCGGAGACACGCTACCAAGTCTACCTCACCGAGCAGCTCCAACTCTTCAACGAACGGCTCGTCCTCTCCGGCGGTATCTCGCACCTCACCTTCAACGGCTACTACGGCGACAAACTCTGGGCCGCCACCGCCACGCGCAGCGCCGGACAAATGTTCCCCGGGGCCGGCAGTAAGGCCACGCACAACTACGGCGTCGTGGTAAAACCGATACAAAACCTCTCGGTTTACTACGGCCACACCGAAAACGCCGTCCCGGTGGGCAACTTCGAGCAAGTCAGCCAAGGGCTCGCGCCCACCTTCTCAGTCGGCGAGCAAGACGAAATCGGCCTCAAAGGCAGCTTCCTCGAAGGCCGCATCATCGCCTCCATCGCCTACTACGAAATCGAGCAAAGCGGCTACGGAATCTACAACCCCGCCAACTTCTCGAACCCGCCACCGCCCACCGTCTTGCCCGACATCATCGTCTCGCGCACCGCCGAAGGCTGGGAGTACCAAGTCACCGGCTCCATCACCCCCAGCCTCTCGATTATCGCTAGCTACACAGACGCCACCAGCCGCGACCCCAATGGAAACATGCTCGCCAGCGTCCCCGAAGAAATGGCCAACGCGTACCTGCGCTACGAGTTTTTGAGCGGCCCGACCAAAGGCCTCGCACTCGCCATCGGCGCGACCTACATGGGCGAAAGCCCCATCGAAAACATCTCCGGTTACACGCCCGCATCGACCCCCGATAAGCTGATCCCCAACCGCCCCTCCGGCTACTTGCCCTCGCGCACAATAGTCGATGCGACCATCAGCTACGCCCGCGCAAACTGGAGCTACAGCCTCACAATCGCCAACGCTCTAGGCAAAGACTACTACGCCGCCGCCGACTTCAGAAACCTCATCGTCCCCGGCACGCCGCGTAACCTCTACGGCTCCCTCACCTGGAAGTTCTAACGCTCAGTAACCGCTTCCTTGTCGCAACGCGACAAGAGAAGGGACTTCAAATTAGGGAATTGGTTTCGTCGCGAAGCGACGGGGCCAATTCCCTAATTAAATGGAAGCGGTCACTGACCGCCGCACCACGCGCAGTGGAAAACCTGCCTCCGTCGCGGCGCGCGTTTGAAACGGAAACAGAACAGACCCTAAGCATTAGAAAAAACTTGAGCTAGGTGACTCACCACGCTGTGTTCCCGCACCGCGCTTATTTGCCAGAGTAGCTCAGTGGTAGAGCAGAGGACTCATAAGCCTTTGGTCGCCGGTTCAATCCCGGCCTCTGGCACCACGCCTCCCGAAGCGTCATTATTGCTTCGCCAGACGGCTCGCCAACACGCGCGACGAAAAAAAGTGCCGGCATAGACGCACTAGGCCAAGGCCAGCGCGCACGGGTCGCCCTCAAAAATGCGCAACGTTAAAGGAGCCTATCGGACGGTGCACCGCCCGAATAATAGAGGCTTCGCCTCCCTTGACTAAGGGAGAGGCACTCCTAGCCTCCGCGCTCCTCTCAAATGGCCCAAGACCTGAAAGACACTCTGCTGCTGCCCAAAACGGACTTCCCCATGCGGGCCAACCTCGTGCAACGCGAACCTGCACGCCTCAAGCACTGGGAGGAAATCGACCTCTTCGCCGCTATGCAGCAGCGGCGCAAAGCCAGCGACAAAGTCTTCGTCCTGCACGACGGCCCGCCCTTTACCAACGGCGACGTGCACATCGGCACCGCGCTCAACAAATCGCTCAAAGACTTCGTCAACCGCTTCAAGTCGATGAGCGGCTACCGCACGCCCTACGTCCCCGGCTGGGACTGCCACGGCTTGCCCATTGAGCAAAAAGTCACCGCCGAAATCCGCGCCCAAAACCTCCAACTCACGACCGCCGAGCTGCGCGCCCGCTGCGATGCATTTTCGGAAAAATGGATCGCGACCCAACGCGCCCAATTCAAGCGCGTCGGCATCCTCGCCGATTGGGAAAACGAATACAAAACCAAGGCCCCCGCCTTCGAGGCCGACATCGTGCACACCTTTGCGGCCTTCGTGGAGCAAGGGCTCGTCTACCGCAGCAAAAAGCCCGTCTACTGGTCCATCCCCTTTGAAACCGCGCTCGCCGAGGCGGAAATCGAATACAAGCCGCACACCTCGATCGCCATTTGGGTAAAGTTCCCCGTCCCGGCGACCGAAGCCGCCCGCTTCGCCCTGCCCACGGACAAGCCGCTCTCGGTCGTCATTTGGACAACGACGCCGTGGACGATCCCCGCCAATCTCGCCATCGCGCTGCATCCGCAAATCGACTACGCCGTCGCCGAAACCAGCAGCGAACGCCTCCTCGTCGCGCAAGCCCTGCTCCCCCAAGTCGCCGCCGCGGCCAAGCTCGACCCCGCGCCCGCGATCATCGCCACCCTCCCTGGCGCCAAGCTCGAAGGGCTGCAAGCCCGCCATCCCTTTATCGACCGCGCCGCGCCCATCGTCCTCGCTGACTACGTGACGACCGACAGCGGCACCGGAGCCGTCCACACCGCGCCCGGCCACGGTGCCGAGGACTACCAGACTGGCCTCAAATACGGTCTCGAAATCTACTGCCCCGTCGGCGACGACGGCAGCTACCTCGACGATGGCCGCATCCCCCCCGACCTCGTTGGCGTGAGCACGCAGGAAACCGCCGAAGACGCGAAGGCCAAGAAACCGTCTGCGGCCAACCTTGCCGTCCTTAAAAAACTCGCCGACTCCGGCACACTCCTCGCCAAAGCCCGCTACGAACACAGCTACCCGCACTGCTGGCGCTCAAAGACGCCCATCATTTTCCGCGCTGTCGACCAGTGGTTTGTCTCTCTCGACCGCACAAACGGCGACGCCCCCACGCCCCGCAAAACCGCCCTTACCGAAATCGAAAAAATCGCCGCAAACGGCGGCTGGATCCCAGCGTGGGGCGAGGCACGGATTCGCGGCGCAGTCGAGTCGCGGCCCGATTGGTGCATTAGCCGCCAACGCAGTTGGGGCGTGCCGCTCGTCGCCTTTTACGGCCCCGACAAGCAGCCCTATCTCGACGCGGGCGTCGTCCGCGCCGTTGCTGAAAAAATCGCCCAACACGGCTCCAACTGTTGGTATGCGATGACCGCCGCCGAGCTGCTCGATGGCGTCACGCTCCCCGCCCACTGGCCGCCCGCCGCCGAGCTCAGCTGTGGGCGCGACACCCTCGACGTGTGGCTCGACTCAGGCTCGACCCAAGCCGCAGTCCTCCGCCGCGGCCAAGGCGGCACGCACTGGCCCGCTGACCTTTACCTCGAAGGCAGTGACCAGCATCGCGGCTGGTTCCAGTCCTCACTCTGGAACAGCGTCATCGCCTCAGGTGCCGCACCCTACAAAGCCGTCCTCACGCACGGCTTCATCGTCGATAAAGACCGCCAAAAAATCTCCAAAAGCAGCACTTACCAAAAGCCGCAAACCGCCGAAGCCTACATCGGCCAATACGGCGCGGACGTCATCCGGCTATGGATTGCCTCGCAGGATTTTCGCGACGACATCCCCGTAGACGACGAGATTTTGAAAAACGTGAGCGAAAGCTACCGGCTCTTTCGCAACACCTTCCGCTTCCAACTCTCCAACCTCTTCGACTTCGACCTCGCCCAGCACGCCGTCGCGCACGAGTCGCTCGACGCGCTCGACCGCTGGGCCCTGCACCAATGCGCCACACTCATCGACGAGTGCACCCGCGCCTACTCGCGCTACGAATTCCACCGCGTCTACCAACTCTGTAACCAGTTCTGCGCAGTCACGCTTTCGGCAGTCTATCACGACATCCTCAAAGACCGGCTCTACACGCTCGGCGTAAACCACCCACTGCGCCGCTCCTCGCAGACCGCCATTCACCACCTCTTTCATGCGCTCGTGCGGCTGCTCGCCCCAATCCTCTGCTTCACGACCGACGAAGCGTGGAGCTACGCGACGGCGGGCCGCGAATATGCCGAGAGCGACTCCGTCCACCTCCAAGACTGGCCGAGCGCGCCCGCCGAATGGCGCGACACCGCACTCGCCGCCGACTTCGACCAACTCCTCAGCGTCCGCGCGCAAGTGTCCCAGCACATCGAGCCGCGCCGCGCCGCAGGTGAGCTCGGTAAATCGCTCGACGCAGTGATTACGGTTTCTGGCCCGCTCAGTAGTCCCGCTTTCGATACGCTGCTCCGCTACCGAGACTCACTGCCCGAGCTCTTCATCGTCTCGCAAGTCGCACTGGAAACCAGTGACTCGGCCAAGGACGATGCGCTTCAAATCCGTGTCCGCACTGGCGAGGAAGCCGGACTCGTCCGCTGCCCGCGCTGCTGGCGTTGGGAGCCCGCACTCGACCCCGAAAGCGGCATTTGCCCGCGCTGCACCGCAGCTCTCGCCTCCGCTTAAACCCCCGCTAGTCCCCCACCCCACTACTTCACAAACATCCCTCAATTACCGACATGGCTAATTCTAAAAAAAAGGCAGTGACCAAACCCGCAGCGAAAAAGACCAGCCCGGCTCCCAAGAAAACTGCGCCCGTTAAAGCTCCGGCTACCCCCAAAGCAACCAAGCCCGCTACACCCAAGAAGGCCGCTCCGACCGCAAAAAAAACCGCCTTAAAAACACCAGCCAAGAAACCGGCAGTCGCACCCAAGCCTACCCCCAAGTCAGCCAAGTCGGCTACAGCACCTGCTTCGACGACCAAAGGCAGCCGGCTCCAACTCGGCAAAGCCTCTGCAACCACTGCGGCAAAAAAGCCGAGCCTCAAACCCGCTGCCGCCATCGCAGAGGAAAAAGCGGCCAAGAAACCCGAGTCGAACAAAGCCGCTTCCCAGACTGCGACCGCCCGCCCATCGGGGGGAAGCTCGCTAGCGACCGCTGCGCAGGCGCGTACGGCCAAGACCACAGCGCTACGCGCGTCCACCGGCGGCGGCTCGCCAGCTAAGGCAGCGCTACGCACGCCGCCCGTCCGGCCAGTCAGCTTCACACTCGATGAAGTCCGCGCTATCGCCAAGTCCAACGAAACTAAGAGCGAGCCCGCCCCGAAAACCAGCACCGCCAAAGCCTCCAAAAAAGCCAGCACTGCAGCCACAGCGCCCAAAGCCCCCAAGGCGGTGGAGATCATTCCGCCCGCAAAACCCAGCCACGTAAAGGCCGCCTCGTTGGCCGACATCCTCGGCTTTAACCCCAACGCCAAAGGCTCCGAGGCCGCACGGCCCGTCCCGCGCGAAGTCGCCCTCGTCCCCGAAAAGTTCAAGCGTTACTACAAGCTCCTTGTCGAACTGCGCGAGCACCTCACCGGCCAAATCGACCAACACTCCGAAGACACACTCAAACGCTCCTCCAAGGACGACGCAGGCGATCTCTCCTCCTACGGCCAGCACATGGCCGATGCGGGCACCGACACCTTTGACCGCGACTTCGCCCTCTCACTCGTCTCCTCCGAGCAAGAAGCCCTCTCCGAAATCGAAGCCGCCATTAAGCGCATCACCGACGGCAGCTACGGCATCTGCGAAGTCAGCGGCCAAGCAATCAGCAAAGCCCGCCTGCTCGCCGTGCCCTTCACCCGTTACTCAGCCGAGGCGCAAAAAGAAATCGAGCGCAACCACTACCGCGTCCGCACCCAAGCCGGACTCTTCGGCGAGCTCGGCGGCGAAGACGGTGGTCGGATCATGGACGCCGACAGCGATTAGAGGCGCTGCACAGGCCCTTTTTATTGGGCGCGAGGACCGGTTGGCCTCCCGGCCCTTAGGCATCAATCCGCCTTTTGCCGCCTCTTCGCTTCCCCTCTTACTCATCCCGATGTCGCAACAAGTCAGTAACCGGAAAACGCTGCCCCCCGCTCTCCCCATGCGAGAGTCCGGCACAGCGCCCGCGCCCCTTAGCCGCTGGCGGCGGATCGGTGCCTACTCGCTCCTACTCTGGCTCGCGCTCGGGGTCTTCGTGCTCGATCAAGTCACCAAGTGGTGGATCATCGCCAAACTGCCCCTCGGCAGCTACGGCCCCGACGGCGTCACCGTCATCCCCGACTTCTTCTATTTAGTGCATGTCGGAAACACCGGTGCAGCGTGGAGCATTCTTTCTGGGAAAAGCACGCTGCTAGCTGTGGTCGCGCTACTGAGCTTGGGGGCGATTTACCTCTTTCGGCGCAGCCTCGGCCTGCGAGACCGCGCCGCGCAACTCGCCTTCGGGCTGCTCTGCGGCGGCATCGTCGGCAACCTCATCGACCGGCTCCAACACGGTCACGTCGTAGACTTCTTGGACTTCCACTTCGGCAGCTACACCTACCCGACCTTCAACGTCGCCGACTCCGCCATCTGCCTCGGCGTCATCTGCTACCTCTGGGCCTCTAGGAAAGTGTCCAATCAGAAACCCCTAGAGCAGCGCCCGCTCAGTCCGAGCGATCTCGGGGTGTGAGTAACGGCGCTCGCGAGAGCGCAGCCGCGCGCGGCTTTGCTTTGGCAGCTTTTGGCAGCGGGCACTGAGCGCCTCACTCGACGTTGGCGATTTGTTCGCGGAGCCGGTCGAGTTCGTTTTTTAGCTCGATGACGTGGCGGGCGATTTCGAGGTCGTTGGCCTTGGCCCCAATCGTGTTCACCTCGCGGCCAATCTCTTGGAGGATGAACTCGGCCTTCCGCCCTATCTCTGCCGCGCTGCGCAAGAGTGTGCTGAATTGGTCGAGGTGGCTGCGCAGCCGCGTGAGCTCTTCGGTGATATCGCAGCGATCGGCATAGAGCGCGATTTCCTTGAGCACACGCTCCTCGCCCGGGTCGAGCTCAAGCCCCGCTTCAGCCAGTCGGCGCAAGAGTTGCTCACGATGCGCAGGGGCGACTTCGGGCGCGCGCAGGGCGACCGCCTCGACGAGCCGCTCCATCTGCTCCAAGCGGCCAAGAAAATCAATCAGCAGGGCCTCGCCCTCTTTGGCTCGCATCGCTGCAAAGGCGCGCAACGCATCGTCCACCGTCGCCATGACGATGTCTTGGGTCAGCGTGTCGTCGATTGAGACCGCAGTCTTCCCCGAATCTTGGGCGGTCGCGATTCGCCACAGCAGCTCAGCCGTCGGCACAAAGGGCACGGCGTGCGACTCGGCCAGCGCGCGCAGTCGCACGAGCGTAGCAGCGACTGCGGCCGCGTCCCAGTTTGCCGCGGCGCTTTCTCCGACTGCGTCGCCCCCACGGCTCAACTCGACACGCACATGCACCTTACCGCGCGAGGCGACGGCGCGGACAGCTTCGCGCAACTCGGCTTCGAGCGCATCCCACGCGCTGGGCAGCGAGAGCGAGAGGTCGAGCACCTTGCGGTTCACCGAGCTGACTTGGACGGTCAGCGTCATCCCACCGAGTGCCGCCGTCGCCCGGCCATAGCCTGTCATGCTTTTCATAAAGGGTAATTGGTTAAGCTCGTTTTCTTTCGGCAAAGGCCCTGCGCAAAAAAAGCGGGCCTGCGGTCTTCTGCGCCCTTAGGCACTGCGGTCGGCGCGCTCGCGGAGTATTGCCGCGACTTGCTCTACGTCTTTATCGCCACGGCCAGAGAGGTTGATGACGAGCAGCTTGTCGGGGCCGAGTTCGCGCGCTCGCTTGATGCCATGCGCAAGTGCATGGCTGCTCTCCAGCGCGGGGATAATGCCTTCGAGTCGCGAGCACAGTTGGAAGGCATCGAGCACTTCGTCATCCGTCGCGTAGGTAAACTGGATGCGTCCGCGCTCGCGGTAAAACGCGTGCTCCGGCCCGACCGCCGCGTAGTCGAGCCCGGCCGAGACCGAGTGCGTGCCCTCGATTTGGCCCTCCTCGTCTTGGAGCAGGTAAGTCTTGCAACCTTGGAGGACGCCGAGCCGCCCGCTGGCAAAGCGGGCCGCGTGCTCGCCGCGTCGGATGCCTAGGCCGCCCGCCTCGACACCGATCATGGCGATTTGCGGGTCTTCTAAAAAGTCAAAGAACAGCCCGATGGCGTTACTCCCGCCGCCGACGCAGGCGACTAACTCGTCGGGCAAGCGGCCCTCGCGAGCGAGGACTTGCTCGCGCGCCTCGCGCCCGATCACGCGGTGAAAGTCGCGCACCATCATCGGATATGGGTGCGAGCCGTAGGCCGTGCCGAGGATGTAGTGAGTATTGCGGACATTGGTGACCCAGTCGCGCATGGCTTCGTTGACCGCTTCTTTGAGCGTCTTTTGGCCCGCCTCGACGCCACGCACTTCTGCGCCCATGAGCCGCATCCGAAAGACATTGAGGGCCTGCCGCTCCATGTCGTGCGCGCCCATGTAGATGACACACTCTAGGCCAAACTTCGCGCAAACCGCTGCCGTCGCCGTCCCGTGCTGGCCCGCTCCAGTCTCGGCGATGATCCGCTGCTTGCCCATCCGGCGAGCGAGGAGGGCTTGGCCGAGGGCGTTGTTAATCTTGTGCGCACCGGTGTGCAGGAGGTCTTCGCGCTTGAAGTATATTTTCGCACCGCCGCAGTGCTCAGTAAGCCGACTCGCGTAATAAAGCTCGGTGGGGCGGCCCGCAAACTCGGCGAGGTGATGCGCGAGCTCCGCCTGAAACTCGGGCTCCTCGCGGGCAGCAAGGTAAGTCGCCTCCAACTCTTGCAGTGCGGTCATGAGCGTCTCGGGCACGTAAACCCCGCCGTATTCGCCAAAGTGCCCGCCCGCATCGGGCTGGGAAAAGCGGTTGAGCAACTCTGCAGAAGGGGAACGTGAAGAGTCGGACGAGGACACGGCAGCGGCAGAAGACATGGTGAGCGAAGTGCTAACGCTCCCCACGCAGGCTTCGAGCCTTATCCGCTTAACTGACGCGTTTGATTGTAAGCAGCGTGAGGTCGTCGCGCTGCGGGCCGCCTCCCGTGAAGCGAGTCACCGCCTCAAGAAGGCCATCGGCGAGGTCGTGTGCGTTACGCCGGTGTAAAGTGCGAGCGACATCCGCAAGCCGCGCACCGGAAAACTCCTTGCCATCCTCGTTCGGCGCTTCCGTGAGCCCATCGGTATAGAGGATAAGCGTCTCACCCGCACGGAAGGGCTCGCTGTGGTCGGCGATGACCGCGTCAAAGACCTCCGGCGGCATCATCCCGAGGGCCATCCCTTCGGAGCCGACGAACTCGGCAGTCGGCGCAGCACTCACCGCGTTTTGCCGCAAGAAAAGCGGGAGCTCATGCCCCGCCCGCGCGAGCGTGACCGTGGACTCGCGCAGATCGATCACTGCATAGAGCAGCGTGATGTACATGCCGCCCGCAAGGTTGCTGCCGATGGCACGGTTGAGCTCACAGAGCGCGGCGGCGGGCGAGCTGTGGCGTGGGGCGATTTGGCGAAGGTGAGTCCGGCAAGTCGCCATCAGCAGCGAGGCCGGTATTCCCTTACCCGATACATCGGCGACGACTACGCCAAGCCGCTCGGGCGAAAGGCAAAGGACGTCGTAGAGATCGCCGCCGACTTTTTGCGCGGGGGTATAGCGCGCATCGAGTGCGAGCCCGTCGATCTGCGGGAGCTCGCTGGGAAGCAGCATTTGCTGGATGCCACTGGCGAGCGAGAGGTCGAGGTCGAGTTGCTGTTTCTCGATTTGGTAATTGAGGAGCCGCAGGTTATGCAGCGCGAGTGCCGCTTGCTCGGCGAGCGACTGCATGAGCGTAAAGTCAGCCTGGCTGAAGGCAGTGCCATCCGCCGAGTTGGCCACCGCGAGCACGCCAAAGAGCTCACCGCGAAACGCGAGCGGCACCGCGATGACCGAGCGGACTTTGAGTGCCGCATCTTGGTGACGGATGATGCGCGGATCGGTCGCCGCATCGGCGACGAGTTGCGCGCGGCCCGTTTGGACAACTGCGCCCACTATGCCCTCGTCGTCGGGAAAGCTCTCGCTGCGCAACACGCCCTCGATGAATTTCGCGCGCGTAGTGAGTTTCTCGATGGCATTTGGCGGCAAGGGACGATGTGGCGGGAAAAGCCCCTCGACCGCGACTCCGCGCATTTGCCCCTGCCGATCGCGCTCAAAAAGTGCCGCACTGAGCGCGCCCGAGCACAGGATCGCCGCGTGGACGATGCGCTGGCGAAGCTCCTCTTGGCCCAGCCCCTCGCCGAGTGCCTCGACCATGTGATGCATGAAGTCCACGACGAGTTCGCGTGACTGTGTGACCTGCTGTTTCTCCTCCTCCAGTAGGGCTTCGCGCTTTCCGGCGCGATACAGCGCGAGCGATAGCACCGAGACGCCAACGAGAATTCCTAAAAGAAACAGAACCATAAACAGCTCAGTCATTTGGCAGCGAAACCACCACACTGCGAGCCCAGTCTTTGGGAGTCAGAAACTCTTTTGGTTAGCGGGCCACTCGCTCAGCGCGCGCCAAAGGCACCTAGTCCATTTTTAGAAACACAAAGTCCACCTAATGCGTGCCTCCCTCGCTGAATAACGCAGGGAAAAAAGCGCCCGCGCTAGGGCCTGTTCCCATTTAAAACGTGGCGCGCTGATACGCTTTTCCCACTACGCGTGGGGCGGCAGCGTGTCGCTGCACCCATTTACCGAACGCTTGGCTGCCGTGCATAAGCACGGCAGCCAAGCGTTCGGTAGAAAGGCCCCCAAACTTGGAGGCGGGAGCTTATTAGTGATTTTCCCCTCCTCGCCCAAACGGGTTATCGCACTACTCCCCCTGTCGCAACGCGACAGGGGGAGTGATTTCAAATTTGGGATTTCGCTTTCGCGCGATAGCGCGTTGCGAAATCCCAAATTAAATGGAAGCGGTCACTGACCGCCGCCCCACGCGCAGTGGAGATCTGTGACCTCTGACACTGACCTCGCGGACGGTCGTGAACGGCGAGGCTTGCGCTTTGGTGCGTGGTCACCGTGCATCGACGCGGTTTTTGAGGAAGGAGAGCACGTCTTGGAACTTGCTGCGGTTGCTCTCGTCGGCAGCCACCAAGTTCTCGTGCGCTTCGAGCGCCATCCGTGCATTGCTCAACTCGTCTTGCTCCTGCTGCGTGAGCGGGCGAGCGCAGTGGTCAAAATTCATTTTAAAATCGCCTGAGTCCACTGTCATGAGCCGGTGGATACCTAGGTTGCGAATGAGTTCGAGGTTTCGCTGGCCGACCCGAGCGAGGATGAGCGGCTGCGACGACTCGCTCTTCCCGCCGCGTAGTGCCCCCGTAACGCCTCGCTCGCCTCCCTGCCCTCCTGCTCCCCCTGCCGCCGCGCCTCCTGCGTTTCCTTTTCGGAGCTGAAGGGCGACGCCCGCCAGGATTCCCAAAAAGGTGCTGTCCATGCTCGTACAGTGCTGGAAGTCGATGACGAGCCGCGTCTTCCCCTGGGCGAGCATCTCGGTGACGAAGTCGCGCAGACAGCCGCTGTTTTGAAAGGAGGCACGACCTTCGATGCGCATGACGACGGGGTCCGCATGCGCATCGACAAAAAAGACAGGTTTACCGGTCTCGACCATAGGCCAGAGTGATGCGGGTTTTTTTAAACTCTTCGACTCTTTTTAGTGGCGGGCAGCTCAGCCTAGCTGCCCGCGAGATGTCCGGGGCGACACGCCCCGTCACTGAGCCGCTCCGATGATTTGGCGCAGGACGTAGGGGAGGATGCCGCCGTGTTCGTAGTAGTCGACTTCGATGGGCGTATCGATTCGGCAGGTCACGGGGACTTCCTCCACGCGACCGTCAGCGCGGGTAATCCGCAGCGCGAGGTCTTGCTGCGGCTTTACGTCTGCGCTGAGGCCGACGACGTCGTAGACTTCTGTGCCGTCGAGCCCAAGCGTTTGCGCAGTGGTGCCTTCTTTAAACTGAAGCGGGAGCACGCCCATGCCGACTAAGTTACTGCGATGGATACGCTCGAAGGATTGGGCGACGACCGCGCGCACGCCGAGCAGGCGCGTGCCTTTGGCCGCCCAGTCGCGCGAGGAGCCAGTGCCGTACTCTTGGCCCGCGAGGACGATGAGCGGCACGCCGCGCGCTTTGTAAGTCTCGGCCGCGTCGTAAATGGGAAGCTTCGTGCCTTCGGGTTGGAGGAGCGTGTTGCCGCCTTCTTCGCCGCCGAGCATGAGGTTTTTGATACGCACGTTGGCGAAGGTGCCGCGGGTCATGATCCGGTCGTTACCCCGGCGTGACCCGTAAGAGTTGAAGTCGGCAAACTCGACTCCGGCCTCGCTGAGGAATTGGCCAGCGGGCGAGGTCTTCTTAATCGCTCCGGCGGGCGAGATGTGGTCAGTCGTGACCGAGTCGCCAAAGATACCCATCGCCCGCGCGCCTTTGATTTCCGTAATGCCGCCCGGCGTCTGCGAAAAATCGGTAAAGAAGGGCGGCTCTTGGATGTAGGTCGAGGCGCTGTCCCACTCGTAAACGTTACCCGTCGAGGAGGGGATTTCGTTCCACTTCGGGTTTTGTGAAGCGAAGTCGGTGTAGAGTGTTTTGAAGACCTCAGGCTTAAGCGCGGCGGACATTTGGTCGCGCACTTCTTCGAGCGTGGGCCAGAGGTCTTTTAGGAAGACGTCGCGCCCGTCTTTGTCTTTGGCGAGTGGCTCGCGGCTCAGGTCGATATCGACGCGGCCCGCGAGCGCAAAGGCGACGACGAGCGGCGGCGACATCAGGAAGTTCGACTTGATGTTTTGGTGAACGCGGGCCTCGAAGTTGCGGTTGCCCGAGAGGACGGAGGCCGCCACGAAATCGTTGCCGACGATGGCGTCCTCAATGGCCGGATGCAGCGGACCAGAGTTGCCGATACAGGTCGTACAGCCGTAGCCGACCGTCTGGAAACCGAGCTGGTCAAGGTAGGGCGTGAGGCCGGTTTTGTTGAGATAGTCGCTGACCACTCGGGAGCCGGGCGCGAGCGAGGATTTGACGGCGGGGTTTACGCTCAAGCCGCGCTCGACCGCCTTTTTCGCTAAAAGCCCGGCGGCAAGCATGACGCTGGGGTTTGAAGTGTTGGTGCAGCTCGTAATCGCGGCAATAAGCACCGAGCCGTTCCCCACCTCGGCCTTGGCGTTGTCGAGCTCGACGCTAGCGCGCTGCGCGTAGCTGTCGGCGGACTTGCCAAAGCCGCTTTGCGCGACGGGGCGGCTGTACGCGGAGACGAAGTTTTCTTTGAGCGCAGGCAGCTCGATCCGGTCTTGTGGGCGTTTCGGGCCCGCGACACTCGGGACGACCGTCGAGAGGTCGAGCTCCACATCCACCGAATAGTCGATTTGGCCTTTCTCGGGGATGCCCCAGAGTTCTTGCGCCTTGTAGTAGGCTTCGTAAGTGGCGACGTGCGCCTCGCTGCGGCCTGTCCCACGCAGGTAAAGCGAGGTCTCTTCGTCGATGGGGAAAAAGCCCATCGTCGCGCCGTACTCGGGAGCCATGTTGGCAATAGTCGCACGGTCGACGAGCGGCAGCGCGCGCGCGCCGGGGCCGTAAAACTCTACAAACTTACCAACGACTTTTTTCGCGCGGAGCAGCTCGGTAATGGTGAGCGCGAGATCGGTCGCGGTGACGCCCTCGCTGAGCGCGCCGGTGAGGTGCACGCCCACGACGTCGGGTGTGAGGAAGTACACGGGCTGGCCCAGCATGCCGGCCTCCGCCTCGATGCCTCCCACGCCCCAACCGACGACACCTAGGCCGTTGATCATCGTGGTGTGCGAATCGGTGCCGACAAGCGTGTCAGGGTAGTAGGTGCCGTGTGTGTCCTTGAGGATGCCTTGGGCGAGGTATTCGAGGTTTACTTGGTGGACGATGCCGATGCCAGGCGGGACGACCTTAAAGGTGTCGAAGGCTTGCATGCCCCATTTGAGGAATTGGTAGCGCTCGCGATTGCGCGTGAATTCGAGCTCCAGGTTTTTGGCGAGTGCCTCCGCAGAGCCCGCGAAGTCTACCTGCACCGAGTGGTCAACGACGAGGTCGACCGGCACGAGCGGCTCGATGAGCTTGGGGTCGAGCCCGAGCTTGTGGACGGCGGCGCGCATGGCCGCGAGGTCGACCAGCAGCGGCACGCCCGTGAAATCTTGGAGCACGATGCGCGCCACGACGAAAGGCACCTCGGCGGTGCGTGTGGCCTTCGGGGCCCAGCTCGCGAGCTCGGCGACCGCCTCCTCGCTCACGCGCTTGCCGTCGCAGTTGCGCAAGAGCGACTCGAGCACAATGCGAATCGAAACCGGCAGCCGGTCTATCGCGAAGCCAGCGGCCTTGAGCGCGGGCAACGAGTAGAGCGAGTGCTGCGCGCCAGAAGCGTCGGTAAAAGTGCTGCGCGTGTTAAAGGGATTGGGGAGCGTGCTTTGGCTTTGGGTCATCGTGTGTGTATTAGGCAGGGAGAAAGAAACGGCTCTCGGCCCGGGTGCGGAACCATGAGGCAAGGTGTGCACGGGCCGCAGGTCGAGAGCGGGCGCGAAGTTGCGCAAGCAGTAGAGGACTTACAAACCGTTTTTCCTTATAGAAGCCGCGATACTGATACGCACGCCCCGCCCATAAGCTAGCGCGGTGGTAGGCTAGCGCGGTGGTAGGCTAGAGCAGCGCCGCCACTGGCCCAGTCCCGCGCAGCGGCGAGCGTGCGCAGCACACGTGAGTGGCGAGCCGCGAGCAAAAGGCGTTGGGTTCTTGCATGCGATCGCGCCAGCGTAAATGGATCTGACCCTAGCACCATGAATTTAATCGAAGACCTAAAGTGGCGCGGACTACTCGCCGACTGCACTGACCTCGACGCACTCGCCGAGCGCCTCGCGAGTGAGCGCCCGATTACGCTCTACTGCGGCTTCGACCCCACCGGCGACAGCCTCCACGTCGGCCACCTCATGGGCCAACTCACGCTGCGCCGCTTCCAACTCGCCGGACACCACCCGCTCGCGCTCGCGGGCGGCGCGACCGGCATGGTCGGCGATCCCTCGGGCAAATCTGCCGAGCGCAACCTGCTCTCGCCCGACGCCCTCGCCCACAACGTCGCCTGCATCAAGGCGCAGCTCGCACGGCTCCTCGACTTCGACTCGCCGACCAACCCCGCACGCTTGGTCGATAACGCCGCGTGGACGGCCCCGATTAGCTTTTTGGATTTTCTGCGCGACGTCGGGAAACACTTCTCGCTCAACGCGATGATCGCCAAGGACTCCGTCCGCTCGCGCATGGAAGGCGACCACGGGATCAGCTACACCGAGTTTAGCTACCAACTCCTCCAAGCCCACGACTTTTACCACCTGCGCAAAACCCACAACTGCGAGCTGCAAATTGGCGGCTCCGACCAGTGGGGCAACATCACTGCGGGGACCGACCTCATTCGCAAAAAACTGGGCACGCCTGCTTGGGGCTGGACCTTCCCGCTCATCACCAAGTCCGACGGCACAAAGTTCGGCAAAACCGCAGGCGGCGCAGTCTGGCTCGATCCGCAAAAAACCAGCCCCTACAAGTTCTACCAATTCTTCATCAACACCGAAGACGCCAAAGTCTGCGAATACCTGCGCAAGTTTACCTTCCTAAGCCGCGCGCAAATCGAGTCCCTCGAAGCCGCCCACGCGGCTAACCCCGGCGCACGCGAAGCCCACAAAGCCCTCGCCCGCGAAGTCACCACACTCGTCCACGGCGCAGACGCCGTGGACGCGGCGATCAAAGCCAGTGCCATCCTCTTCGGCGCGGAAATCGGTGACATCAGCGAAGCGACCTTCCGCGACGTCGTGGGGGAAATCCCTACAATCCCCTTTGCCAAAACCGCGCTCGAAGCGCAAAGCGACTCGGGCAACGGCGAGGCCACTGTCGGCGCGCCGCTCATCGAACTCCTCGTGCACAGCGGGCTGTGCCCCTCAAAAGGCCAAGCGCGCAAAGACATCAGCGGCGGCGGTATTTATCTAAACAACGTCCGCGAAACCGCCCCGACGCGCTCCGTGACGACTGCCGACCTGCTCTTCGGCAAACACCTGCTACTGCGCAAAGGCAAACGCAGCTACGCTGTCATCACGGTGGAGTAAGCAGGCCGGATTCGCACACACCGCCCCCTGCTCCATCAGAAAAACATCGCTTCGCTGAGGGCGAGTTCAGGCGCGAGCAGGCTTACCGACGCATCCAGTCGAGCCTCCGTAGGCTCGTCGGCCAGTCGCGCAGCAAAGTGCGCCTGCCCACTGGCAAAGTCGCCCGTCCAACGAAAAAACTTATCCGCTGAGTCGTAGTGAAACTCGATTGTGAGCGAGGAGCTGTTGGTAGGCTCAAGGATGGAGCGCTGCGTATCGCCCTGGCCACTACGCCTAAAGTGAGTGCCCGTGCTATCGACCTTAGTCCCCTCTGTGCAGGCGCGGATACGCTCGCTAAGCCAGCCACTAATGACACGTGCTTCGGCGACAAAATCAGGCCCGTGCCGAACAGTGATTTTTTGAAGCCCGCCCACAATCGCCTCCGGCGCATAGCCCGCCAAGAACTGGCCCACCGTTTGCCGCACGGGTAGCAACCGCGCATAGGCGAGGTCGCGTAGCGCGCTCAAGTTCGGCCACGGGTATGTCAGCGCATCCTCAGGTGCGGTTGCGCTATCGATTAGCACGCGTTCCGCGCGGCTGAGCAGGAAGCGATAATCGGCCAGCCGCGAGCTCGCAGAAAACCGGTATGCCCAGTAATAGAGCGGCAGGTCAGTCGAAAGGCTGATCGAGACTTGGTTTTCCAAAAAACCACGCGCGGCTTGCGAGTAGTGGAAGGTCACCACCTCCACACAGCGTTTGTCGCTCTTCGTTTTGCCAAAGTAGCACTTCCCGTAAATCTTGGCGCGGATCTCCAAGCCTCCCTTGTCTTCGGTATCGGATTGTGGGCAAAGAATGACTATCCGGCTCGGGTAACGCTTCGTAAAACGCAAGACCGCCTGAAACTGCGCCGCCGCTTCGTCGGGTGTCGTCGGAAGCCCCAAGTGCAGGACAAAGTTCACCTGTGTCGCAGTCGCATCATCCGGCGGATCCACTCCCCCTTCGGGAGCAGGCGGACTCCACATGAGAGCAAGCCGCTTGGAGATTTCACCGACGGGGATTTCCACGCCAGGCAGGACATCAAACACAGAGGACATGAAGAAGAGTTAGCAGGGCGTTTTTCTTTTTGATCAGGGAGGAGACAGGCAGGAACGGCGGCGCACCCAATAAAGGCGGCATGGGCAAAGTGGCGCGCTCAGGGCTGACGCCAGCGGTGGTTATTTTCGGCCAAAAGCGCGTCGGCACTTGGCGGCCCCCACCCACCAGACGGATAGCTATCCATGCCTTCGCGGCCACTCGCCTCCCAGTGCTCCAGCAGCGGCGTGCAAAGCCGCCAAGAGGTCTCCGCCTCATCTCCGCGAATAAACAGCGTGCCGTCCCCCACCATCGCATCGAGCACCAGCCGCTCGTAAGCTTCGGGCGTGTTTGAGCCAAAGGTCGTCGCGTAACGGAAGTTCATCTTCACCGGCTGCATACGCGTTTGGAGGCCGGGGATCTTTGCGTTGAGGATGAGGCTTAGGCCCTCGTCTGGCTGGATTTGGAAAGCGAGCGTGTTCCCCGCCAAACTAAACTGCTCGCTGCCCGCAAAGAGCGTCCCAGGTGGCTGCTTAAAGTTAATCGCGATTTCGGACACGCGGCGCGCCATCCGCTTACCCGAGCGCAAGTAGAAAGGCACTCCCTGCCAACGCCAATTGTTAATCGAGAGACGCAGCGCGACGTAAGTCTCGGTATTCGAGTCAGGAGCGATCCCGCCCTCTTCGAGATAGCCCTTGGCCGGCTGTCCATCACGCATCCCAGAGGCGTACTGCGCGCGCGCAACATCGCCACCTAGCCCGAGCCGCAGCGGTTGGATCGCCTTGAGCAGCTTTACCTTCTCGTCGCGAATCGCCTCCGCATCGAGCGATACCGGCGGCTCCATCGCTGTGAGAGCGAGCAGCTGCATCGTGTGGTTTTGAATCATGTCGCGCAGCGCGCCACTCTGCTCGTAGTAGCCACCGCGCGTGCCCACACCGACCTCCTCGGCCACCGTGATTTGCACGCTGTCGATGTAGTTGCGGTTCCACAACGGCTCAAAAATCGCGTTGGCAAAACGCTGCACGAGCAAGTCCTGCACCGTCTCCTTCCCGAGGTAGTGGTCGATTCGATACACTTGGTGCTCTCGGAAAACCGAGCGAATCGTCGTGTTGAGCGACTGCGCCGAAGTGAGGTCTCGGCCAAAGGGCTTTTCGATAATCACCTTCGCATGATGCGCCGCGCCGAGGTGTTTTTGGGCAAGCCCCACCGCGCCAAGATTCTCCAAAATCGGCGCAAAGACCGAGGGCGGCGTCGAGATGTAGAAGAGCACCTGCACCTCGCGCCCGACCTGCCGCTCGATCGCCTCGATGTGTCGCGCCAACCGATCAAAGGCCGCGAGATCATCGTAGCCGCCGGCGACATAAGTCGTATTGGCCGCGATCCTATCCCAAACCTCCTCCTGAAGTGCACGCCGCGAAAACTCGCGAATCGAGTCTACCGCCAAACTCCGAAACTCCTCGTCGGGAATCTCTTTTCGGCCATAGCCCACGAGGTGAAAATCCGTCGGCAGCAAATTATCCACGCCGAGGTTATAGACAGCGGGGATGAGTTTACGCGCGGTCAGATCGCCCGAAGCACCGAAAATAACGACGACAGTCGGCGGAGCACCACGGTGCTTGCTCAGCCCGTGCAGGAAAGGATGTCGCGAAGAGTCAGACATTAGGAAAACGGCGAATCTCTTAGTCCGGCTTCCCAATAAGCAAGGTCTCTTAGCGTGTGCCGCCGGTTTTATTCGCCGCTCAAACACAGCGCGCATTGATACGCAGCTTTTCTAATCACCGCGCAGCCCCTCGCCCCCAGGCAGCCGCAGCGTTTTTGGGAAAAGCGGTAATGCCTTGAAATGGCGGATAAGCGGCTCTCCTGTCCCCCCGCCCGAGTCCGGCTTCGGCAGTACGACCTCCACCACATCGAAACGCACACTGCGCGGCGCTTTTCTCAGCCCACGCAGATAAGCGTACGTGCTGCGCCGCAGCGCACGCTTCTTTCGCGCATCGACTGCATACCGACCCGATACCAGCGCCGCCGCCGCGCGAGTTTTCACCTCCACAAACACGAGTACCTCTCCGTCGAGCACCACGAGATCGATCTCATCGCGCCGGTCACTCGGCGACCGCCAGTTCACCGCCAAAATCCGGTAACCGCACGCCTTCAAGTGCGCCCGCGCCAGCCGCTCCCCTCGCCCGCCCACAGCGCTCGCCGCGCCACCTGTCTCGCTTAAACGGGATTTACCGCGCGCTGCAAAAAAACGTTTCAGCCAGCCAAACATCGGTAAGACGAAGCGCAGAAAGCGCGTAAAAACAAGAAAGCCCTCTCGGCGCGAGGCGACTTCGAGAGGGCTTTGGGAAATTGGATGCAGGGCTTGGATTTGAACCAAGGACCTTCAGGTTATGAGCCTGACGAGCTACCAGACTGCTCCACCCTGCGAAGGCGGAAACTGGAGAGCAGCCGACGACTGTCAATGGAGTTGTTACGGTTTTTTTGCGCCATCCGGGCCGCCTCCCCACAAAAACCCTCAATCCACGATTTGCCAAAAACGCACTTGCTCTCGCCTCCCCGCCCCTGTGTTTTCGCCGCTCTTTGTCAGTCAACATCCACACGTAAACTCCCTAACATGATCGCAAGGCGGCCCACTGGCCGACCTGTGTTTCTGGAAGGTATTAACACAGATCAACCGCAGTTATATGAACATCACTCCCAAGGACCTACTCGACGCTGGCGTGCACTTCGGCCACCAGACCAAACGCTGGAACCCGCGCTCTAAGCCCTTCGTCTTCGACCACCGCCAAGGCATCAGCATCATCGACCTCGGCAAGACCTACGAAGCCCTCAAGAAGGCCACCGCTTTCCTCACCGACACCGTCGCAAACGGCGGCAACGTCCTCTTCGTCGGCACCAAAAAGCAGGCCCAAGACATTATCCGCGAAGCGGCGACCTCCGTCGACATGCCCTACTGCGTCGACCGCTGGCTCGGCGGCACTTTAACGAATTACGAGACCGTCAAACGCTCCATCGCTAAGTTTAAGCGCTACCGTCAGATGGAAACCGATGGCGAGCTCGCCAAGTTCTCCTCCAAGGAAGAGGCCGCCATCAAGCGCGAGATGGGCCGCATGGAGCGCAACTTTAACGGCATCCTCGAAATGGAAGGCATGCCTGCGGCGATGGTCATCGTCGACGTGCAGCACGAGAAAATCGCCGTCGCCGAGGCGGGCCGTCGCGGCATCCCCAGTATCGGCCTAGTGGATACCAACTCTGACCCCGCTGGGCTCACCTACGCGATTCCCGGAAATGACGACGCGGTGAAATCCATCCGCATCATCATCGAAACAATCGTCGAGGCGGTGCAAGCCGGGCTCGCCCAGCGCGACAGCCGCCGCGCCGCACGCGGTGCCGCTGACCTCAAGGCCGCGACCGCAGCCGTCGCCGCCGCAGTCGGCATCGACACGAAGCCGACCGCAGAACCCGCCGCCGAAGCAGCGGAAGCGGCCGCCGAGGCCGCTGTGACCGCGCCTGCTGCGGAATAAACCCGCACAACACGCGACAGCCGCCAAGCAAACCCAAGTAACCTACTCTTTTAGAATAACTTAAGATGAGCACCCAGATTACCGCAAAAATGGTCAACGACCTACGCGTCGCCACTGGCGCGGGCCTACTTGACTGCAAAAAAGCCCTTACCGAAGCCAACGGAAACACCGAAGAGGCCGCCACCATCCTACGCAAAAAGGGCGCAGCCTCCGCCGCTAAGAAAGCCGACCGTGCCACCAAGGAAGGCCTGATCGAAAGCTACATCCACGTCGGCGGTAAGGTCGGCGTGCTAATCGAGGTCAACTGCGAGACTGACTTCGTCGCCCGCAACGAAGATTTCAAAACCTTCGTAAAAGACCTCTGCCTCCAAATCGCCGCCGCCAGCCCCGTCTGCGTCACCCGCGAGGAAGTCCCCGCCGAAGACATCGCCAAGGAGCGCGAGATCGCTACCGCCCAAGTCGCGGGTAAGCCGCCTGCCGCGGTTGAGAAAATCGTCGAGGGCAAGCTCGACAAATACTACTCGACCGTCGTCCTCCTCGATCAACCCTTCGTCAAACAGCCCGAAGTCACGATCAAGGAGAAGCTCACCGCCCTCATCACCAAGATCGGCGAAAACATCCAAATCCGCCGCTTCACCCGCTACCAACTGGGCGCCTGAAGCCCTTCCCATTGGCCGCTCTATTTAGGGCGGCCTTTTTTTTAAAACCGAATCCCCGACAGGGGGACTCGGTCCGGGACCGCGACACCGCTACCGATAAAAACAGTCTGCGACCTTGAAAGTAAGCCGCCAACAAATCCTCATCCGAGGGCTCACCAACCGCTGCCCTAACTGCGGCGGCAAGACGCTCTTCAAAAAAGGCAGCCTCTTTGAGATGAACAAAGCGTGCCCAGTGTGCGGGATGCGCATCGAACGCGAAGAAGGGTTTTTCCTAGGCGCACTCACACTCAGTTACGCCGTTACGCTCTTTTGCTACATGCTGCCGCTCGCGATTCTCTCGCATAGCGGACGTGTTGGGTGGACGGCGACAATCGTCCTCGCCGGGCTGGGGGCCATTGGCATTCCCATTTTACTCTATCGCCCCTCGCGCAGTTGGTGGCTCGGGTTTTACTACTTTTTCCTACCGACACACCTCCCCGCTAACCAGCGTCCGCTGGCTCAAGGCGAAGACGAGCATACCTAGGCCCGCAGCGCGGCCACGTTTGAAGCGGGAACAGGCCCTAGGTCAGCAGCGGGCGTTATTTCCCACGCCGCCTTCTGTGGTATAAAAGTAAAGTCACTGCCGCGCCGCCAAAAACTGCACCATAAGTGCTCGGCTCGGGGACGAGCGCATAGATCTCCCAATAGTTTTTATTGTAGTCGCGTAGGTTCACCGTGCGCGTGTCGTGATTCTCAAACTCGATACGTTTCAGCGAGTCACGCACATGTGCGCTGTTCTTTCTCACAAGTAAGCGATCCCGACCGTCCTTCCACTCTTTCACCAGTAAGTAAGACCCCTGCATTACATTTAGGTCATCTAGCGCAATCTCGATACGCCCATGAGGCTCTTTATTATCCAAAGAAAAACTCACAACGGCATGACCCTCGACTTTCAATTCACGAAATGATTCCTTCAGATCAACCCTATGATGACCATTAAATCCGAAAACTGAAGGGGCCTGACTTTTCGACTTTAATAGCACACGAACCCCACGTTCAATTTGATTACTTCTAAATATGGAAACTATCGCCCCTTCTTTGAGATTTAAATTACTCAAAATAGCAACGGCCCCGTTAGTTTTAGACAAATCCAATTGTGCCCGCCCTATGACATTCACATCTCCAGTAAAGGTATTCGATTGTTCCCCGACGAGCCCAATGCCATTGTAGGCGGTGCTAGTGTTGGTTATCTCTAACCCCACCTTAATATTTCCATTATTAGCGATAGCGGTTCTAACGGGCAGTTTGTGATACACCTGATTACCCACTGCGGTAAATTTAATATTCCCCACACTAGAAGTCAGTATCCCATTGGAAATGATATGACTCCGCCCGCCCTCCATAACGACTCCTCCTGCCCCAATAGTAAGTTTCCTACCATTTAGATTTACAAATCTATTCTCTTTATTAGAAGAAGTCCTGAGTGAGTTGATCCGTCTGTCTCCGGTTAAAGAGACGCCCTTATTCGCTTCAAGTTGGATATTC
>NZ_LSZP01000017.1 GCF_001580045.1 Cephaloticoccus capnophilus | reverse complement strand
GGGGGGGGGGGGGGGGGGGGGGGTAATTTCGTATACGAATAGCTAACTCCGCCTGAAAATAGAAATGCGTGCAAAAGGAAAAAGCACAGAAACTGCTTCGAATTCATACTGGAAACTAGGCGAGTTCACCTTCGGTCGTTCTTAAACTAAAACCCGCATCGTAACCTTCCACAGGGGCTAGGCATATACCGAATGAAGGCTGAAGGCTTGCGGTCGGGAAATGGGCAGAGTGAAAGTCTCCTCTCCCATGATGAGTCGTTGCCTTCGCTCCTTCTGCCCCTGCCCACTCACTTATTTGCGCTTCGCACTGGTCGCCGCGCTAACCAGTCTCTCGCTCGGGCTTGGCGGTTGCGACGGAGAGCGGGGGCAGGAGGAAACGGCTTCTCGCAAGGCCGTAGACAGCCGCGCGCCCAAGAGGGTTTTCCGCGTGGGCAATGGCACGGAGCCGCAGGACTTGGATGGCCAGACGGTCACAGGCGTTCCCGAGCATAAGATCATCATGGCTCTCTCTGAGGGCTTGCTCGGCCAAAACCCGCACACGCTCGAACCCATCCCGGGAATGGCCGAGCGCTGGGAGGTCTCGGACGATGGCCTCACCTACACCTTTCACCTGCGCGAGGGGCTCAAATGGAGCGATGGAGAGCCGCTGAGCGCCGCCGAGCTTGTCGCCTCGTTCCAGCGCATCCTCTCGCCTGCGCTCGCTGCGGACTACGCCTACCTCGTCTACAATTTCGTCGAGGGCGCGCGCGATTACTACGAGGGCCGCCTCAGCGATTTCGCCCAAGTCGGCTTCTCCGCACCCGATGCGCGCACCTTCGTCGTCCGGCTCAAAAATCGCACTCCCTTTCTGCTCAAAATGATCGCAGGGCACTACGCGTGGTGGCCGGTGCCCGTCCGCGTCATCGCCCAGCACGGAGCCGTCGACCAGAAGCGCACGGCATGGACGCGCCCCGGGCGCTTCGTCGGCAACGGCCCTTTCCGCCTCAAAGAGTGGTCGCCCAATCAGCGGATCATCGTCGAGCGCAACCCGCACTACTGGGATGCGGCGACCGTGCGGCTCGACGAAATCCACTTTTATGCGAACGACGACGTCGCGACTGCCGAGCGGCTTTTTCGCACGGGCAAGCTCGACCTCACCGAGGGCTTGCCCAGCTCAAAAATCGCGCCTTACGCCCGCGACCAGCCCGAAGTCCTCCAGCGCGACCCGCTGCTCGCGCTTTATTTCTACCGCGTCAATGTCACCCGCCCGCCGCTCGACGATGTCCGCGTGCGCCGCGCGCTCGCGCTGGCAATCGACCGTGAGGCCCTAGTCCGCCACGTCACGCGTGGCGGCGAGGTCCCCGCCTATGCCGTGAACTACCCGGGCACAGCGGGCTACGTGCCCGAAGCGCGGCTCAGTGGCACGCTCGACGACGCGCGCGCGCTCCTCGCCGAGGCTGGCTATCCGAGCGGACGCGGACTCCCAAAAATCGAGCTGCTCTACAACACCTCCGAAAGTCACCGCGAAATCGCCGAGGCCGTGCAGCAAATGTGGAAGAGCACGCTCGGCGTAGAGGTCGAACTCGTAAACCAAGAGTGGAAGGTCTACCTCGACCGCCAAAACACCGGCGACTTCATGCTCCAGCGCGGCGGCTGGGTCGCCGACTATGTCGACCCCCATGTGTTTTTGGAAATCTGGGAAACGGGTAATGGGAACAACAAAACCGGCTGGGGTTCGCCCGACTATGACGCGCTCCTCCATGCCGCACTCGCCGCGCAAAACGACGAAGAGCGCTACGCGTATTACCAGCAGATGGACGCCCTCCTCGTCGAGGAGCTCCCCATCATCCCGGTTTACTATTATGTGAAAAAGGGACTCCTAAGCCCGCGCGTAAAAGGCTACTACCCCACCCTCCTCGACATCCATCCCTACAAGTTCATTTACCTAGAGGATTGAGCTTACAGCGACTCACTCACGCTCCGGCCACCGCCTCCTCCAGAAATGTTGCCCTTCATTCTCCGCCGCACTCTGCAAATCGCCGTCGTCCTATGGGTGATTATCACGGCGACATTTTTCATGATTCGCTTCGTGCCGGGCGGGCCCTTTACCGCGGAAAAAGCGGTCACGCCCGAAATCCTGCGCAACCTCGAAGCGCACTACGGCCTAGACCGGCCGCTCTGGCAGCAATACCTCGACTACATGGGCAAGCTCGTCCTGCACGGCGATCTCGGCCCCTCGTTTAAATACGCCAGCCGCAGCGTAAATGAGATCATCGCCGACAAGCTGCCCGTCTCGCTGGAACTCGGCGCACTCGCGCTCGGCGTCGCCCTCGCAGTCGGGCTGCCGCTCGGCCTCGTCGCGGCCGTCCGCCGCAACACCCTCCTCGACTACTTGTGCAGCTCGGTCGCGATGCTCGGGATCTGCGTGCCGACCTTTGTCCTTGGGCCGCTGCTCGTTCTCTTCTTCGCAATCAAACTCGGCTGGACCAACGCCTCCGGCTGGTATGGCCCGGGCGACCGCGTCCTGCCCGCCCTCACGCTCGGGCTCGTCTACGCGGCCTACGTCGCCCGACTCACGCGCGGCGGCATCCTCGAAGTATTGGGCCAAGACTACATCCGCACCGCCCGAGCCAAAGGCGCCAGTGCGGCCCGTATCCTTTGGCAGCACGCGTTGCGCGGCGGGCTTCTGCCCGTGGTCTCGTTTCTCGGCCCCGCGATTGCGGGCATCCTTACCGGCTCGTTTGTCATCGAGACGATTTTCCAAATCCCCGGGCTCGGACGCGAGTTTGTGCAAAGTGCCTTTAACCGCGACTACACCCTCGTGCTCGGCACGGTGATTCTCTACGCGACGCTCATCGTCGTGCTAAACCTCGCCGTCGACATCGCCCAAGTGTGGCTCAACCCGCGTCGCAAATTCGAGTGATAGCCCATGAATGCGCCAAGTAACGACGCCCGCGGCGATTTACGCCCCGATGACGAGCCGCCAACACTTGACGACGGCTCGCAAAATAAAGGTGAAGCTGAAGCCTCTGGCTCCCTCTGGCACGACGCGTGGCGGCGACTCGCGAAAAACCGCTTGGCCGTTTTCGGTGCGGGCGTGCTCGCGCTGCTCACGCTCGCCTGTGTCTTCGGACCGCTCTTCAGCTCCTACCGTTACGACGCCCAAGACCTCATGCTCGGGGCGAGCGCCCCCAGCGCGGCGCACTGGCTCGGCACCGACACGCTCGGGCGCGACCTCTTCGTGCGCTTGCTCGTCGGCGGGCGTATCAGCCTAGGCGTCGGGCTTTGTGCGACACTCGTCGCGCTCGTGATCGGCGTCGTTTACGGCGCAGTCGCAGGCTTCGCTGGGGGGCGAGTCGATACGCTCATGATGCGCATCGTGGACATCATGTATGCGCTGCCCTTCACGATTTTTGTCATCCTGCTAATGGTCTTTTTTGGCCGAAACATCGTCCTGCTCTTCGTCGCAATCGGCGCAGTCGAGTGGCTGACGATGGCCCGAATCGTCCGCGACCAAATCCTCTCGCTTAAAAAAATGGAGTTCATCGAAGCCGCTCAGGTGCTGGGTCTCGGACGGCGGCGAATCCTCTTTCGGCACATGATCCCCAACGCGCTCGGGCCCATCATCGTTTACACTACCCTCACCATCCCCGCCGTGATGCTCCTCGAAGCCTTCTTGAGCTTCCTCGGGCTCGGCGTGCAACCGCCGCTCAGCTCCTGGGGCGTCCTCATCAAAGACGGCGCGGAGAAAATGGAAGAGTTTTGGTGGCTGCTCTTTTTCCCAGGCGGGCTCTTCTCGCTAACACTCTTCTCACTCAACTTCCTCGGCGACGGACTGCGCGATGCCCTCGATATCCGCAGCGCAAAAGACTGATCCCAAGCGCGCCGCGCTCCCCCCAAGCCCATTTCCCGATGCGCCGCTTCCGGCCCTACCTCCACTACCTGCGCCCCGCCCGCGCCCAACTCGCGCTCGCACTCGCCGCCCTATGCCTCTACTCGGCGGCCAACGGCTTCGGGCTGCCCTACCTGCTGCCCACCGTGTTCGGGCCCATCTTCGACAGCGAAGAGCGCAGCATGGAGCTCGCCCAAGTCGCCCGACTCGCCCTGCTCGTCCCCGCGC
Source organism: Cephaloticoccus capnophilus (assembly GCF_001580045.1). Classification (GTDB taxonomy): domain Bacteria; phylum Verrucomicrobiota; class Verrucomicrobiia; order Opitutales; family Opitutaceae; genus Cephaloticoccus; species Cephaloticoccus capnophilus. The sequence continues at coordinate 3,438 of NZ_LSZP01000017.1, read as the reverse complement.
TCTTCCTCGTGCGCGGCATAGCGGGCTACCTGAGCGCCTACCTGTTTCAGTCGATCGGCACGCGCATCCTAGAGGCCATCCGCGTCGATTTTTTTAGAAAACTCCAACACCTGCCACTCGCCACCCTACAACGTTACCCCAAAGGCGACCTCACTTCGCGCGCCATTTCCGACGCACAGCAAGTCCAAGCCACCATCACCTCGATCGCCAGCGAAGGCATAAAACACCCGCTCTCACTCATCGGCGCGCTCAGCTACGTCGTCTACGCCGCGATCACGACTGAGGGCCTCACCCTCGCGCTCGTGTGCATGGCCATCGTGCCGCTCAGCGTATTCCCCGTCCGCTACGTCGGGCTAAAAGTCCTGCGCCGCGCCCGACAAGCGCAAGTGCAGATCGGCTCCATCTCCTCGCTGCTCACCGAAAACCTCGGCGCCGCGCGCGAAGTCCGCGCCTTCAGCCTCGAAGCCCACGCCACCACCCGCTTCGCCCAAGCCTCGCGCCTGCTGCTCACCGCGCAGATGAAAATCGTCAAATACTCCCTCGCGCTAACCCCGACCATCGAAGTCCTCTCTGCACTCGGCATCGCCATCACCCTCGTCTTCGCCTACCGCACCGGCATCACCTTTAGCAGCCTCATGGGCGTCCTCACCGCGCTCTACCTCTGCTACGAACCCGTAAAAAAACTCGGCGCGCTCAACGCCGACCTAAGCCGCGGAGCCGCCGCGCTCGACCGCCTAGAACCCATCCTGCGCGAGCCGCTCACCCTAACCGACCCCGCCGAACCGCGCACGCTGCCCGCCTCACCGCGCGGCGAAATCACCTTTGACCAAGTCTCCTTTGCCTACACGCCCGACGCTCGCTGCCCCACGCTCGACCGCGTTTCCATAAAAATCCCAGCAGGCACCACCTGTGCCCTCGTCGGCCCCAGCGGCGGCGGCAAGACCACCTTCGTCAACCTCATCCTCCGACTCCACGACATCGCCTCCGGCACCATCGCAATCGACGGCGTAGACATTCGCCAACTCCGGCTCGCCGAGCTGCGCCGCCACATCGCCATCGTCTCGCAAGAACCCGTCCTCTTCAACGACAGCATCTACAACAACCTCCTCCTCGGTCGCCCCGACGCCACCCGCGACGAAGTCCTCGCCGCCGCCCGCGCCGCTCACGCTGACGAGTTCATAAAGACGCTCCCCCAAGGCTACGACACCCCAGTAGGCGAACACGGAGCCCTCATCTCAGGCGGCCAAAAACAACGCATCGCCATCGCCCGCGCCTTCCTGCGCGACGCCCCCATCCTCATCCTCGACGAAGCCACCTCGGCCCTCGACGCCCAAAGCGAGCAAGCCATCCAGAACGCACTCCAACACCTCGTCATCGGCAAAACCGTGCTGATTATCGCCCACCGCTTCAGCACCATCCGCGATGCCTCCACTATCCTCGTCCTCGACCAAGGCCGCCTCGTCGCCAGCGGCCCGCACGCCGAGCTCTACGCAAACACACCCCTCTACCGCAGCCTCTACGACCGACAAACCACACTCGGAAACGACGCCAAGGCATGAGCCGAAAAGAGAATGCGCCAATCCCCTCAACACCTAAAAATGGCGTTCTGGGCGGCGCGCCAACGCGCGTGTCATCCCCCCAAAAAAGGATCCGCGCCCCTACCACCGAGCACAGCACAAATAAAAGCAGCCATAAAAGCAGCCCACGACTGCTAGTCATTCTCCGCCGGTATTTAGGCGACATCGCGCTCCTCGGCTCAGTCTTCAAAAACCTGCGGCTGCATTGGCCGGAGGCGCAAATCGCGCTCCTCAGCGAACGCCCCTACGCTCCAGTCGGCGCACTGCATCCCGACCTCGACCGCGTGCGCAGTTTCCCACGCAAACTCTGCGAGTGGCCGGATTTCATCCGCGAGCTGCGCCGCACAGGCTTCACCCACGTCCTCGACTTCGACAACTCGGGCAAAACCGCCCTCATCGCACGCCTCAGCGCTGCGCCCGTGCGCGTGACCTACGAGCGCGAAGGCAAGCCCCTTCGCCAAGCTTGGGCTTACACGGCCACTGTTAAAATCTCGGCCCACGACTATCACCGCCAGCACATCACCGAAACCTACCTCGCACTACTCAGCGAAATCGGCGTCCCCATTCGCAGCCGAGAAATCGACCTCAAACCGAGCCTCGCCGACCAAGCCCGCGTCCAAAAATTCGCCCGCCCCGCCGCGCCTTTATCTCCACTCATTGGCACCGGGTTATCTCACGCTTTCGGGCACGAGCTCGGGGGCATGGAGCCACGAGTCCCTGCTTCCCAAAGCAGTCTGCGACTCCTGGTGCACCCCGGCAGCCGCAGCAGGTTCCGGCTCTGGCCAGCGGAGCGTTTCGCCGCTGTCTGCGACCAACTCCAAGATGAACTCGACGCCCGCATTTTCTTAATCGCGGGCCCAGGCGAGCGCGCTATCGCACACGCCATCCGCGAGGCCGCCCGCTCGCATCTCGTGCTCATCGACGAAGTCCTCTCAATCAGCGAGTTCGCCGCGCTGTGCCAACACTTCGACCTGATGCTCTGCCACGACAGCGGCCCCATGCACATTGCCGCCGGAGTCGGCACACCCGTCGTCGCACTCTACGGCTCACAAAACACGCGCACTTGGGCCCCACTTGGCAAAGGGCACCGCGTCCTACAAGCCGCGCTTCCTTGTAGCTGCCTTGCGGATACACCGACACCCTGCGTCAAAGCGGACTCCTACCGAAACTACTGCGTCCGCAAACTCTCAGTCGAGGAAGTCTACGACGCAGTGATCGAAGCCGCGCGCACAGAATACCAATCGCTTTACAGCGATTAACGTTTTCTCAAACGCCGCAGGCCCTCGCCCAAAATATCCAACGGGCGTATCGGCTTTTCAGAAGCGGCATCCGACCTCGCTTCATCCGCAGTGTCACTCGTCTTGCCGCCCGCGCTGCCGCCGAGCAGCCCACCCATTAAAGAATCCTGCAGCCCGCGCAAAAGTCCGGCGGTCGAGCCGCGCGCACCGACGGAAATATTTTCCAAGCGCAGCTTGCCCTCTCCTAGCCGCAGCCTGCCGCCCACTTGGCGCAGTTCGAGTTGACCGAGATAGCTCACGCTCCCCAGAAGGACGGAGGCTTCGCCGTCCCAACCCTGCCAAAACGGGACAGTCGGTGCCTGCTCCGCATCGTCCGAGTTCGAGGCCAACGCGACAAGAAATTGGAAGTCATCAAGGAATACCTTCTCGCCGTGCAGCTTGGCCGACACCGTCCCTCCGCTCCCCGGCTGAGTCGGATCGTTAAGCTGCGCCGTCCCCTCCAGCTTTAAATCCGAAACCCGCTGCCGCGTCGCACTGCGCACCGTTAGCGGCAAGGATAGCGTGACTGCCCCCGAGCCATCATGCTCGGCACCGAGCTGCGCTTCGAGATTCGGCAACGCGAT
>NZ_LSZP01000016.1 GCF_001580045.1 Cephaloticoccus capnophilus | reverse complement strand
CCCCGCACTCGCAAGCCCTCCACGTTGAGAAGCGCCGAGAGCGACTGCCCGAGCTCGCTCATGCTCGTCGTAAAATCCAGATCAAGCGCACCCGCCTCCGGCACTGTGCCTTCCTTCACGAAAATCGGCTGCTTGCTTAGCCCTCCCAAGTCAGCACGCACTTGGCCCGTAGCCGCGATCGAGCTGCCCTGTGCCCACGCACAAATCGGGCCAGCGGCGCCCGCCTCCTCGTTTGCATGCATCCGATAGTCGGCCTCCACATCTGCCGAGACTAGCGACGCATCCGTGCTATCGCGCACTTCGAGCCCGCTCAGTTTTAGTGCCAGACTCGCCGCCTCGAAGTCGGCTTCAAGCTCTAGCCCAAGCCCCAAACTCAACTCCTCCAAGGCCGGCTCGCCCTCCAAAACAAGTCCGAAACTCTCCACGCGTAACGGGCCCACCGTCCTCATGCGCAACCTCGACTCACTCGGCAAGGTCGCCTCGAAACGCCCGCTCAACACCGAGCCTCCTAAACCCACGTTCTCTAAAAACGGCTCCGTCAACGCCAGCGGTAGCCCCGGGATATCTACCGAGAGAAGCGGCCGCTCAGGATCTTCGGCCTCGATGCCACTGATACCCGCACTGCCATCTGCACCGACCCCGCCTTGCAACTCGAACGGCTGCGCCGCCGCGACTACGAGTAGCGGCTCCGTCGCCCCAAGCGGGGTAATTGCGAAGCGCAGCCGCTCAATACGCTCCCTACTCGTCGCCCCACTCGCACTCCCCAAGCCGCTCGCCTCAAAGGCAAAGTCCGCATCCACGCTCAAATTGCCAAGCTCGGCAGGCACATCGGAAACCAGAGTATTGAGCTCGCGGATACTCGACTGTACGCGCCCAGCGGCACGCAAATCCGAGAAAAGTGCATCCAGCTCAAAACTCCCTTCGCCATGCAGTTCAAAGGGCGGCAGCGGTGCAAACGATTGCAGCGGCCCAGCCTCGAAAAGCGCGATCGGCAAGTCGACATCCCGCAGCTCGACATCCCACTTCCCCACGAGCTGGCCAATGCCCACACCACTCGCACTCCCCGCCTTCGCCGCGCTGTAGTGGCCGCTCACATCCACCAAACGCTTTCCCTCCACACTCACTTGAGCCCTGTAGTCCTCCCCTCCCGACACTCGCTGCGCCGAAACCTCCGCCTGCGCATGCAGTGCTTCAGGAATCAGCCCGCCCTCAACCCAGCCTTCCAGCTTGAGTGATACTTCCGAAAATTTCCGCACATCCTCCAAGGCCGCCGCCACATCCACATGAAGCGCGAAGGTCGTCTCAAAATCGCGCGGAAGCCCGGGCTCCCGCCCGTCCTCATCCCGAAACTCCGCGCGGCTCTCTAGCTTAAACTTGCTCTGCTCTCCCGCGCGCAGCCCGCCACCCGTTAACCCGAGCCACACCGTCATCACCGGTGACTCCGGCTGCCAAAACCCTTTGGGCAAAAGCACTCGCCCGCCAAAGTCCAGGCCCTCAATCGCTACATCCAGCGGCAGCACCAAATGAGGAAACACCCCCTCAAAAACCGTGCGCAGCGCCGGAGCGACAGCCGCCCCGCTCGCCGCTTGCGCGTAAGCCGAGGGCAAAAGCGTAAACTCCGCCGGGAGTGAAAACCCGCCATCACTGCCCCCACTCGTCGCCAGCGTAGCTAACACGCCGCGCAAGTCCTCCGCAGCCACTCCCCTCAAATCCAAGACCCAGTCCCGCGCCGCCAATTGTGTAATAATTACCCCTTCGCCTCTAGCCATCGTCCACAAATCGCCCCTCAACTCCAGTGAAGGCAGCTTCACACGCGCCCCGTTCGCGCCCACATTGAGCCCGCCAAGCTTCACCGCACCAAGCCCCAGCTTGACTGACTCAAATTCGACAGCCACCCCGGGCGGCAAATCCACAAAGCCGATGGCTCGCCGAATCGCCCAGCCTTGGCCCGCCTCCGTAAACACCAGCCCGACCAAGCCGAGCAAGAGTGCCACCAGAGCCAACAGGACCGTACGCAGAAAAATCTTCATATGCACGGACACGCTGGCAGCTACGCACAACCTAGGTCACGCCCTTAATCGCCCACGCCTCAATCCCCCGCTCGCATACTCGGGCGAACTTCCAGCGCGAGGCGGCTTGTGCGGTCCACGCCTTGCGTATCTGCCCAAGCCGCAAAGCCGATCATCCCGGCGTTGTCGCCGCTATGCCGCGACTCCGCAATCATCACGGGCAAGCCTCGCTTCGCCGCGAGTGAGCTCACGCTTTCGCGCAAAAGCCGATTATTCGCCACGCCACCCGAAAGCCCGATGCTCCGATACGCCGACCGCCGCAAGCTCTCCGCTCGCGCTCCATGCGCCAACTGCTCTGACGCACCGCTCGGCTTCGCAGCTAACGCCGACTCCAGCTTTCGCAGCAGCGCATCAATCACGGCCTGTTGGTAACTCGCGCACAAATCCGCCAGCCGCCGCTCCACTTCGCCGAGCGACATCTTTTCCAATTGATAACGCAGGCTCGTTTTAAGCCCCGAAAAGCTGAACTCCAGATTGTCGCGCCGCCCCCCTAGCCCACGCGGAAAGTCATAGGCTGCCGCGTCACCCTCTCGCGCGAGTTTTTCGACCAGCGGCCCACCCGGATAACCCAGCCCGAGCAGCTTCGCGCCTTTGTCGAGGGCTTCGCCCGCGGCATCATCGCGAGTCGTCGAGAGCACCCGCAAGCGCCTCTCCTCATCAATCTCGACCAAGAGCGTGTTCCCGCCGGAAACCACGAGTCCCAGATGCGGCAGGAGCTTGCCGAACTCCTCATCGAACTCGCCCAGGCACCGCGCATGCAGCGCGATAAATGGCGAAAACGCATGCGCCCGCAGGTGATTCACGCCCCAGACAGGCACGCGCAACGCCAGCCCGAGGGCCTTCGCCGACGCCAGCCCGACCGCGAGGCACGCCGCCAAGCCCGGCCCCTGCGTCACCGCCACCGTATCGACCTGCGCAAACTCGGGACGCTCCCGCGCGGCCTCAATCAACGCCGGAAAATGCCGCAAATGCTCGCGCGTCGCCAAATCCGGCACCACTCCGCCATGTCGCTCGTGCAAGGCCATCTGCGTGTGCACCCACTCGGCCACAATCCCGCGCTCGGGCGAAAAAAGCGCGACCGCCGTCTCATCACATGAGCTCTCCAAGGCGAGAATCATTGGGCAAGCACCGCCTCCTTTACTCCTCCTGACTCCTCGCCGGTCGTGGCCTCACCCTCGCCGAGCAACGCGCTGAGTGAGTCCGTCTGCGCCTGCGCCTCCGTCGCCCCCACTTCCCCGAGTCGCTCGCGGTGCAAAGCCCGAGCAAAGCCACGCACACGCAAAAGCTGCACCCCGCGCAACGCATCCACCGCCGCGTCGAGCTGTTTATCCGCAATCGGCCGAAACCCAAACCGCGCCTCAAACTCCTCAAGGTCCTCCAGCGCGTCGCTGCGTGCGCGCTGCAAGCGCAGCTTGTCATCCTCCTCTGGCGACATCACGAGCGCGACATCCGGCTCAATCCCGTGCCCGTGAATACTCACACCGCTCGGCGTGTAGTAGCGCGAAGTCGTGATCCGCAGCCCAGATCCATCGCGCAGTTTAAAAAGCGTCTGCACCGAGCCCTTCCCAAAGGACCGCTCGCCCACGACCACCGCTCGCCCTGTGTCTTTGAGTGCCCCCGTCACAATCTCCGCCGCACTCGCCGTCCCCGAATTGATTAATACTGCAATCGGCAACTCCACTGGCTCGCCCACCATCGCCGCGCGCCACTCTTGGCGCGTCGTCCGTGCCGCGCTCCCCCGCCCGCTCTTAGCACGCTCGCCGCCGCGTGTTCGGCTGCTCTCCGCTCCTCCCGAGCTCGCACGCTCTTCCCGCCCCTGCGTGTAAACGACCAGCTCGCCCTCCTTAAAAAACGGCTCCACTACCGCCACCGCCGCCTCCAGCAGCCCGCCCGGGTTATTGCGCAAATCGATCACGAGTGCCTCTGCACCCCCGCCAATCAGCCTATCCAAGGCCGCCAAAAACTGCTCCCCCGTCCGCGCAGAAAAATCCACCAACTGGATATACCCAATCGGCCCAACCTCCAACCCACCGCTCGCCCAAAGATCGCCACGCGCCTCGCTCGCGCCCGCAGCCACACGACTCGGCAGCAAGCGCGCTTCGCGCACACTATCGACCTCGATCCGATCGCGCACGATCTCCAACTCCAACTCTTCCTCCGTACCCGGCCTCCAAATACTCAAGCGCACCGGCGTCTTCGGCTTTCCGCGCAAGCGCTTGAGCGCGTCGTCCATCGTCGAGACGCCGCTACTCGCAGTCCTCCCGATCTCATGCCCATCGACCCGCAAAATCTCGTCGCCGCGCCGCAGCCCCGCGCGCTCACCCGGCGTCCCCCCGATCGGCGCAATCACCACCAAACGTCCGCCGCGCAACTCCACCTGCACCCCTATCCCGCCAAAATCTCCATCCAGCTCCTCCTCAAAGCGCTTAAAATGCTCCGCCTCCAAAAACTCCGAATGCGGATCCAGTGACCCCACAAGCGTGCGAATCGCCTCGCGCGCCAGCCCCTCGGGACTCGCCGCCACACCCTGCCCGTCGACATAGTGCGTGTTTACTAGCCCGATCACCTCGCGCAAATAGTCCGCCGATGCCTGCAGCTCTCGCCCGTCCAGCCACCCAAAAGCCGTCGCCACGCGCAGCACTCCCACCGCAAGGAGCACTCCGCAAAGCGAGCCGACGAAGGCCATTAAAATCCGTTTGAGCATGCCGCGCACTGTGGGCACATCCGCAGCCCCTTGTAAATAAATGCAATCCGCAAACACCGCCGCCCGTGCTCCCGCACCAGTCGCCCCCTCAGCTTCGCCGCAGTTTTTGGAACGATTCCTCAGCGCCGCCGAAACGCAGCGCGATCGCGACCAAGCCCCAAGCGCGCTCCGCTTCGACCACTTCATGCGCCTCGCGCTCTACGACGCAGAGCTTGGCTACTACGCCCAGCCCAAGCGCCCCCGCGTCGGTCGTCACCCGGGCACCGATTTTTACACAGCGACCAGCGTCGGCCAAAACGCGGCTAACGCGAATGCCGCCAGCCTCTTCGGCGAACTCGTCGCCCAAAGCTGTCTCACACTCATGGGCGAGGCCTTTTGCGCCCGCGCGACCTTTGTCGAAATCGGCGCAGAGCGCGGGCACGGTATTTTAGAAAACCTCGCCCATCCCTTCGCCGCCTCACGCACGCTTTCCCTCGGCCAGCCACTCGAACTTTCACGCGCAGACGACGCGCCCCTCATCGTCTTCTCGAACGAACTCTTCGACGCCCAACCCTGCCGCCGCTTCGTCTGGCACCAGCGCTGTAACGCACAAAATGCCCCCGCGCCCGGCTGGCGCGAAGTCTACGTCCGCGCCGAAAATGGCGCACTCACCGAAGTCGAATACCCGCTTGGGCGAGTGCCCAAATTTCTGCCTAAAACGGCACCAGACGGCTACCGGATTGACGCAGCGCTCGACGCCAAAGCCCTCCTCGACCAAATCGCGGGGCAAGCCTGGCACGGCCTCTTCCTCGCCTTCGACTACGGCAAGACTTGGGCCGAGCTCGCCGAAGCCATGCCCCAAGGCAGCGCCCGCGCCTACACCGGGCACCGCCAGACAAATGACCTGCTCGCTCAGCCCGGCCAACAAGACCTCACCTGCCACATCTGCTGGGATTGGCTACAAGACAGCCTAGCCGAAAACAGCTTTCGCGACATCGCCCTCGACACCCAAGAAGCCTTCTTTGTGAAACACTCCGGGGCCTTCATCGCCCAGCAAATCGCCGCCGAAGCCCAAAACCTCTCCCCAAAAAAACAAGCCCTCCTGCAACTCCTGCACCCCAGCCACCTAGGCCAAAAATTCCAAGTCCTCAGCGCAAAACGCTAAACCCCACTACGCGTGGTGCGGCGGTCAGTGACCGCTTCCATTTAATTTGGGATTTCGCATCGCGCTATCGCGCGAAAGCGAAATCCCAAATTTGAAAGCACTCCCCCTGTCGCGTTGCGACAGGGAGGGAAAAATAGAGTGATAACCCGTTTGGGCGAGGTGGGAAAAATCACCAGTAAACTCCCGAAGTTTGGGTTCCTTTCTACAGAGCCGCTTGGCTGCTGTGCGAATGCACGGCAACCAAGCGGCTCTGTGAATGGGTGCAGCAACACGCTGCCGCCCCACGCGTAGTGGGAAAGGACAGCGTCACCGACGCAGTCGGCGACGGTTACTTCAACTCGGCGTCGTGGAATTCTTGCCAGCCGTCGAGGTCGTTGAGCGTCACTGCGTCTTTCGGCACATCGGGCCCATCCACGAGTCCGTTCGCGCTCAAGATACCCTTTCGCGTTTCGTCGTCATGGGTGTAGCCGCGCACGCCAGCGTTGTGTTTCTCGATCGTCGCCGCGTCGAGCTTCACCCCTGGCTGCACCTTAATCCACGCCTCAAACTGCGGATAGGTCGGGCGCTGGGTTTTGATAAAATTAACGACGGCGTCCTTTTGCAGGCCGAGCGCGTCGATCGTCATTTGGTCGTAGCCTTGACCGACCGCCGGATAGCGCGAGTCGAGCTTGCCGCGCGAATCGAGTGAGATTTTTAGCCAAAGCCGCGGGAGATGAGCCACGCCGAGCGGGCCAACCGTGCCAGAGCTGATGAGGGGGACGAAGGATGCCATTACTTTTCCTTTCCTAGAGGGCTGGGGTTTAGGGGAAATGAGGCCGGCCGAAGTGACACGCACTCAGCCAAGCTCATTTTCGGTTCGGCGCGGATAAGAAAGTCCCGCAGCCGGGCACTCAAGGATTTCCCGCCCCGGCAGCCGAACCAGAAGCGAGACCACGGGTGCACTTGGCCGCAAACTCGATCATCTGCTGAAACTCCGCGCTGGCCGCGAGCGGGTGTGCGGCGATTCGCTCGAGGGCTTGGCTGCGGTTTAGCCCTTCACGAAACAAAATCCGGTAAAGCTGCTTCACGCGCTCCAGCGGCTCACCCGCAAAACCGCGCCGCTCTAGGCCGACTTTGTTGATTGCACGAATCACTGCGGGTTGCCCATCAGCGATGACGAAGGGCGCGATGTCTTGGACGACTTTGGCGTAGGCACTGACCATCGCGTACGCGCCGATTCGGCAAAATTGGTGTACGCCACAAACCGCACCGAGCACCGCGTAGTCCTCGACTACTACATGTCCGGCCAGCCCGACCGAGTTGCTCATGATGATGCGATCACCGAGTTGGCAATCGTGCGCGACATGACAATAGGCGAGGATGTGGTTGTGCGAACCGATCCACGTAAACTCGCCGTCATCGGTCGCTGCGTGCACGCTCACGTATTCGCGAAACACGTTGTGCGCACCAATCCTCACGCCCGGGCGACCGCCTTTGAATTTCAAGTCCTGGGTCTTCGCTCCGATGCTGCAAAAGGGAAAGACTTCGCAGCCTTCCCCCAGGTGTGTGTCGCCTTCGACCGAAGCGTGGTGGTGAAGCCGCGTGCCGTCGCCGAGCCGCACGCCCGCACCGACATAGGAAAAGGGGCCGACCTCGACGCCCGCGCCAAGCTCGGCGGCAGGGTCAACGAGTGCGGTGGGGTGGATGCGCGTGGATGTCATAGGCGGGGCGATACGGGAGAGAGAACGCAGTTTCTGAAACTAGCTTTGGCAAATGACTTAAAAAAACGGTGAGTTTTTCGTCGCGGCAACGCGGGTGACTCACCGCATCGGGGCGGAGGCCCGATGCACCGGCCGCCGCGCTAGCGGGGAAAAGCGGCCTGCCGTGCTCCATTTTTGTCGGCGACGTAGAGGCCAAGGGGCGCTGACCGCTTACGCCTCGCCCTCTTCGACGATAGCAAACATGAGTTCGGCAGACGAGACGACTTGGCCATCGACCGTGCAGTTGCACTCGGCAACGGCGAGTTTCTCTCCACGCATTTTAGTAATTTTGGCGTTGATAATGACTTGGTCTCCGGGGCGCACCGGTTTGCGAAATTTGGCTTTGTCCGCGCTCATGAAAAAGGGCGTGCCGCTCGCCTTGGTGACTTTGCGCAAGAGGATAATGCCCGCCGCTTGCGCCATCGCTTCGAGTTGTAGGACGCCGGGCATTACGGGATTTTCGGGGAAGTGGCCCATGAAATAGGGCTCGTTGATGGTGACGTTTTTGATGGCCACCAGCTCGTCGTCGCCGATGAATTCGACCACGCGGTCGATCATCACAAAGGGATAGCGGTGCGGGATCGTGTCGAGGATTCGGCGGATATCGAGCGAGGTCTCCGTGGGTAGCAGCGTCGCCGGGCGGGCTTTCTTTTTGGCGGGCTTCTTCGCTTCGTGGAGCCGCTCGAAGAGCGCCTTGGTGAGCTCGGCATTTATCGCGTGACCGGGGCGCATCGCGATAATGTGCGCCTTGAGCGGGCGGCCGAGCAGGACGATGTCGCCGATGATATCCAGGATCTTGTGGCGCACGAATTCGTCGGCAAAGCGCAGCGGCTCCTTAGAGATGATTTTGTCGCCTTTGATAACGACCGCGCAGTCGAGCGAGCCGCCCTTGATTTTGCCGAGTTTGAGGAGTTCCTCGATGTCTTCGTAGATGGTAAACGTGCGCGCAGCAGCGATCTGCGTAATGTAGGTATCCGGATCAATCCCGAGCGAAAGGTGCTGGGTATGGATGCCGCGATTGTCCGCCGAGGTGCAGGAGATTTTGAGTTCGTTAGCGGGCAGTGCGATTATCGAGGAGTCGCCATGGGTGACCGATACGGGCGCATCGAGCGTGAAATACTCGCGTTCGGCGTCTTGCTCGGTGGGCTCGCCTTGGAGGATGAGGTTGACGAAGGGCTTGGCCGAGCCGTCGAGGATGGGCGGCTCGGAGGCATCCATCTCGATAACGACATTATCCACACCGCAGCCATGCAGCGCACTCAAGACGTGCTCGACGGTGTGGATTTTTGCGTGGCCGTTTTGAATGGTCGTCGCGCGCACGAGGTCGCCGACTTGGTCGATGCGCGGATGCAGCTCGGGCGCACCACTTAGGTCGATGCGCTTAAAGACAATGCCGTGGCCGGCAGGGGCAGGCTTGAGCGTCAGTGTGACGGCCTCGCCGGTATGCAGAGCCTTGCCTTGGATGGAGACTTCACGCGCAAGAGTGCGTTGTTTCATAAATGGGAGCTGGGAAATAGGGAATCGCGAAGGAACGCGAGAAAACGAAAAGCAGTAGAGGCTGCCAGTGCACAGCGGCAAATGACAAGGGAGCTTAGGGAACTTTTTGCGCAGACAGCGACAGGCGCACGAGCCCCCAGTAGCCGCGAGCGCAGGAGTGCCACGGCACTTTTACCCTGCGCAGTCGCCGTAAGCCCTGCGCGAACGCCTTGACCTGCACGCGTGCGCCGCGTAGTCGCTTCGCCCTTTGTGCGCGGCGCCTGCACTCGCGGCCCCGCTAAACCAAGCACTCGCACACTCCTTAACCTAAACTACTAACCGCCCTCCGCTACCGCCCATGCCCGCAGCCAACGACATCCGCAAAGGCCAAGTCATCAAATTCCACGGCGAGCCCCACCTCGTCATGGAGACCCAGCACCGCACACCTGGAAACCTCCGCGCCTTTGTGCAGGTCAAAATGCGCAACCTTCGCTACGGGAAAGCACTCGACCAGCGCTTCACCTCGACCGAGCCCGTCGAAGTGCTCACCACCGACCGGCGCACGCTAGAGTTTAGCTACGCAGATCGCGGCACCTACGCATTCATGGATCCGGAGACCTACGACCAGGTCGAGCTCACCGAGCAAACCATCGGCGAACTCAAAAACTACCTCGCCCCGGGCGGGCGCGTGGACGTGCTCTTTGTGGATGGTGCACCGCTCAATGTGGACTTGCCCTCGTCGGTCGAGCTCAAGGTTACCGAGAGCGCAGACGGGATTAAGGGCGACACCGCCAGCAACGTCCAAAAACCCGCCACACTCGAAACCGGCCTCGTCGTGCAAGTGCCGCTCTTCATCAAGGAAGGCGAATTGATCAAAGTCAGCACAATCGACGGCTCCTACATGGGCCGCGCCTAGGGGGCGCAGCCCCTTTTATTTGGCGGCGGGCTCGTTGGCCCGCCGTCCATCGCTGCACTCATTTACAGAGCCGCTTGGTTGCCGTGCATTCGCACGGCAACCAAGCGTTCGGTAGAAAGGAACCCAAACCTTGGGGCGGAAGTTTACTGGTGATTTTTCCCACCTCGCCCAAACGGGTTATCACTCTACTTTCCCCTCCCTGTCGCAACGCGACAGGGGGAGTGCTTTCAAATTTGGGATTTCGCTTTCGCGCGATAGCGCGATGCGAAATCCCAAATTGAACGGGTGCAGGCACAGCCTGCCGCCCCACGCGTAGTGGAAGCTCAGGGAGCGCGGCGCGCGTTTGAAACGGGAACAGACCCTAAAAAACGCAGCCCCGTTGAGGCTGCGTTTTGAGTAAAAAGGGCTTTCCCCGGCACCGCCGTCAGGCGACGCGCTCGACGACGAGCGGCGGCGGGTTAGGCCGTTTTGGGGCGAGGCGGTAGGCGGTCTTGAAGCACTCTAGGGCCTGTTCGAGTTTCGCTTCGTCGTTGTAGTGAATCATCATGAGTGGCTCGCCTTGCTTCACTTGCGTGCCGACTTTTTTGACTTCGGAAACACCGACTGCGTGGTCGATCTTCCCCTTCTTGTCGCTGCTTCCATTGAGGATTGTGACGCCCTGCATGATGTAGGCGGCATTGATCGTGTGAACGTAGCCACGCTTTGGTGCAGGGAGTTTGCGCACGTGGCGCGCGACAGGGAATTTCTCGGGATGGTCGATGTAGCTCGTGTCGCCGCCTTGGGCTTTGATGAGGTCTTTGAGCTTTTCGAGTGCCGTGCCGTCGGTCAGGTGACGTTGCACGGTCTGCTTGGCAGAGAGTGTTGACCCCGCAACGCCCGCCAAACGCACGACTTCCATGCCGAGCTTCAGGATCAACTCCTTTAAGTCTTCGGGGCCTTCGCCTTTGAGGAGTTGGATCGCTTCCTTAATTTCGAGCGAGGTGCCGACACTGTCGCCGAGTGGCTGATTCATATCGGTAACGAGCGCGACACAGCGACGTTTCAGCGCGCGGCCCACACGGGTCATTGAGCGGGCGAGTTGCTTGGCTTGCTCAAGGTCTTTCACGAAGGAGCCATTGCCCCACTTGATATCGATCACGAGCCCCTCGGCCCCTTCGGCGAGTTTTTTGGAAAGGACGCTGCCGGTGATCAGTGGCAAGCTGGGAATGGTGCCCGTCTCTTTGCGCAACGCGTAAAACTGCGCGTCCGCCGGGGCGAGGTGTTCATCCTGCTTCACAATCGCGCCGCCGACTTTAGCGAGCTGCTTGGTGAAGGCCTCGATGGAGAGCTTACCCTCAAAGCCCGGGACGGCGCGCAGCTTGTCAATCGGGCTCATGATGTAGTCGTGCTCAACTCCGCACATCATCGGCACAACAACGCCGGCGGCCATCGCCAGAGGCACGAGGACGAGCGCGGCTTTATCGCCGACACCGCCGGTCGTGTACTTGTCAATCTTGGGCTTAGCGATATGCGAGAGGTCGATAACCTCGCCCGAAAGCATCATTTCCTCGGTCAGCGTGGCGGTCTCTTGGGCCGACATGTTGGCGAAGTAGATCGCCATTAATAGGGCCGACAACTGGTGCTTCGGCATCTCGCCATCCAGCGTGCTATCAATGATATAGCGAATTTCCTCTTGGGTGAACTCCTGTCCGTCGCGCTTTTTTTCGATCAGGGAGTGAAAGCTGGGCTTAATAAAGCGGCGGGCCGGGATAGTGCGTTTGCTACTCATGTGCGTTTTTTATGAAAAAGCGGTTTGACCCCGCAGGGCGGAAAAGTTTCGGAGCCAATGACTTTGTGTCAAAATGTCGAGGTAAAAGGGAGTCTTAAGCCCGTATTATTACGGGGAGCGGCCCCTCTTATATAACGGCGGGCTGAGCGAGGTGCACAGGACCGGCCCGCAGCGACGAACGAACTCATGTGCAGGGTCGCTTTAGCTGACGGCGCGCGCGAGGGCGCCCACCTCTACTCGCGCTCTACTAACAGAAGATTGCGCGAGATAAGTTTTTTAAGCGCAGCCTCTTCGTGTTGGAGCAGCCGCAAGGCCTCCGGCTTTAGCCGCTCGACGTCGTAAATCTCGTGTTTGTCGGCATACGCGCGCAGAGCCATCGCTGCCGTGCCGATGCGCGCACGGGCGAGCAAACTGTAGGGCGAGGGCGGGCGGCGCGGAACATCTGGTGCCTGCTCGATGAAAAGTGTGCCGGGCGACTGCCCGCTAAAGAAGGGATCCGGCTCGTGATAGAACGGCTCGTTCCAAAGTGCCTTTACGGGGGAAATGATCCCCGCTATCCGCCAAGTACTCTCGGCCACTTCAGCGGATACGTAGAGTTCCTTGGTCATTTCCCAACACAGCTCGATGTGCGGGCTACGCTTGTTAATACTCATCATTGAGCCGCCAATGACACTCGTGCGCCGGCCGCCCTTTTCCCACGCGGGCAGCGGCATCAACTTCACCTTTCCCGCGAGCCCGGGAGTTTCGAGTTTCCACATGCCGATGGTCGGGTCGATGACCAGCTCGCCAATCGCCAAGCCCTCGAGCCGTTGCTGGTTCCCCGCAGCCCCATACGGCAAATAGAAAGTCGCGCGCTCGGGGCCCGTGACCCAGGTCGTGATTTTGGCGAGCGTGTAGGCGTTGCGCTCGTTAGCGAAGGCGGGCTCGTCGTTTTCATCGAAGAGCACGCCGTCATTTTGCATGACGAGCATGTAAATTTCGTTGGCCGCCACATCGGAAAGGTTGAGCGCGTAATGGTCGGGTAGCCCGTCGCCATCGCGGTCGGCGAGCAGCGGGCGCATCGCGCTAAAATAATCGTCCCAAGTCTCGATTTTCGAGACGTCGATCCCGGCCGCCTCGACGATGTCCGACCGATACGCGAGGAGCACGGGGTGCACGTCTTGCGGCAACCCAAAGACGCGGCCTTGATAGGTCACATGCGAGAGCGAGGGCTCGTTGTATTGTTCAAAGAGTCCCTCGTCGTGCATCCGGTCTGTGAGGTCGAGGAAGCCCACGTTTTCCAAGGGGCCAAGAAAGGCTTTAGGGAAAATAGCCTCATGCGTATCGAGCATGTCGGCAAGCGGCGTGCCGGAGAGAAAGCCCGAGAGCATCCGCTGCTCGAGCGAGCGCTCAGAGAGGAGTTTTAGGACAAAGGGATTTTCGGGATTCTCCCGATTCCAACGCTCCACGCGCGGGACAAAGGCCGCGTGCTTCTGCCACGCAAAGCCTACGATTTCGATCCCTTCGGATTCGTCACTCGAGGTCAGCGCGACGATCGCACTCGTCACAATCGCAATGCCGAGAACGACGAAGAGCCCCGGCGAAAAAAATGAAGCGAGGACTTTCCGAAAAAGCGTATTCATCAAAAAGCGGGGTTGGGGTTCTAAGGGTTTCCGCTGCGCGCGGCGGCGGCCCTACGCGGGCAGCGGCAGGTCTGCACCTGCACCGAGTTACAGAAACGATTCACGCCGTGTCACACACGATGTGAATCGCTTCTGTATTGTCCTTAAAACTTCCAAGTGATGGTGCCGGAGAGGTTGCGCGGGGTGCCGACGTTGATGAGGTCACGGCTATCGGCAGCGGCGTAGTAGGTCTTGTCGAGCGCGTTGGCGAGCGTGAGCCCGTAGCTCCAGTTTTTACGGCTGTAGCTGAGCGTCACATCGACGAGCGTGCGCGCAGGCATGTAAGCGGAGGGCTGGTTGGGAATCAGGTTATCGGGCGTCGAGGCGTCTGTGTAACCTGCCGTGTCGCCTGCGGCACGCTTGCCCTGATAGTTCACGCCGACGGCGAGCGCGAGGCCGCCGAGCCGGCCCTTATTGAGCTCGTAGCGGACAAAGAGCGCGCCCAAATCCTCGGCAGAGCTGTTGAGCATGATGCCATCGGGGTTTCGATTCTTGGTGTCCGCGAAGCTCGCCATCACGGAGAGAGCTTCGGTGACGGAGCCCGCAAGCTGAAACTCCCAGCCGCTGCCGTTGCGCGTGCTAATGATCGCAGGCAAGGGCTGTGGCGGCTGCGGCGTCGCGAAGTTGCCCGGGTTGTGCAGCGCATAGCCGGTCTGCTCGATTTCGTAATAGGCCACGCTCGCGATAATCCGCCCATCAAGGAAGTTCGCTTTGATGCCGACCTCGTCCTGCGTGCCCGCCGAGAAAAGCGGAACCTCGCCTTGGTTGGCGCGCCTGTAGTCGTTAGGCCCGATGGGCACCGCGTTTTCTGTGTGCCCGTAGTAGAGCGAGACGTTGCGGATCGGCTTCACGACGAGCCCGTAGTTGTAAGTCGCCTTGCTGCCCTCGCCCGCGAAGGCTTGGCCGGGCAAGACAGGATTGGGCGGCGGCGCAGCGGGCTCGTGTTTGTCGTGATACATGCCGTTAAAGGTCAGGTGAGCGACTCCGCCATTGAGCATTAGGCGCCCTTCGAAAAGTTCGAGTTGCTCGGTCAAGTAGACTTGGTAGCGGCTCGTATTCGTGCGCTGGTCGCGCACCGAAGGCGTAATGATTGAGGGGCCGCTGGGGCGGGTTTCTTTAGTAATGTCGATGTCCGGCGAGATGCGGTTATAGCCTTGGCCGGTGTTGTGGAAATACGAATACGAGAAGCCCACGAGCGTCGTCGATTTCGCCGCCGTGCCGTCTACGATGTACGACCAGTCGTTTTGCACGTCGCGGTAACGGTCGCCGAAGTTGCCCTGCCAACCAGTCAGGCCGATGATCGGGCTAACGGGCGCAGCGGGCGTGGCGACGAAGTTCGGGTTGGCCGGATCACTCGACGTGTTCACCCAGTCGACACCGCCCTCCCACTCTCCAGTAAACGGGTTGCGGCTGCCGCCGGGACTTTTGAGCCGAATGCGCAAGTCCGAGTCCGGCGTATACATCTCGGTAAGACGCCCCGCGAGCCGCACCGAGAGCCGGTCGGTCACCGCGGAAGTAAACAGCAGCGTTCCCGTGTGCGCAGTCGTCCGGCGAAACTCGTAGTCCTTCCCAAAGGTCGGGTTAAAGTTATGCGGCACGCCCTGCATCACCTTAAACGGGTCGCGCGTCCCTACGCTCGGATCGGTCGGGATGCCCACGATGTTTGCCGCCTTAAAGTAGTAATACTCGTAGCGCAGCGTGAGTTGCGCTTGCGGCGAGATCTTCCAAGTCAGCGAGGGAGTCAGCAGCGTGGACTCGCGAAACGCGCCGTCGATATAGCCCTCGTTGTCCTGCAAAGCGGCGACCATCCGGTAAGCGAAGTGGTCGTTTATCGGCCCGGTCACATCGGCCTCGACGCGGTTCACATCGTATTCGCCGACTTGCAGCTTGAGCGAGCCGCCGGGCGTCCACTGCGGCTTCTTCGTCACAAGGTTGATCGTGCCACCCGGCGCGCCCGCTGGGTGAAGGACGGCATCGGGGCCTTTGACGACCTCCACGCGCTCGATCGCACCGTGGTCGTAGTTGGCCTGACCGCCAGTGTGAAACCCATCGACGCGCCGCCCATCGGTTTGAAAGCCGCGAATGATTACGCGGTCGAGTGCGTTGGGAATCGTCGCCTCGGAGACGCCCGCCACGTATTTGGCCGCCTCAAGCACGCGCGTGCCGCCCACATCGCTGAGGAAGTCGCTCGTCAGCACGGTCACCGTTGTCGGCGTGTCCATAATGCTGGTATTAATGCGCCCGCCCGCCGCAGACTCCGCCGCTTGGTAACGCGCCGGTGCGGAGGACGAAACCTCGAACACCGATAGAGTCACAATATCGGCATCGTTGGCCGCTGCTGCTGTGGCTTGAGGTGCCTCTTGTGCAAAGCCCAACGGGCCAAACGAAAGCGCAGCTAACGCCGTCTTCGCGGCCGTCTTAAACAAAGGTCGTCTTGTCATGTAATCCAGGGGTTACGCAGCGCAATCCGTAGTTTAAGAAACAATACAGACCTGCGCAGCAAAGTGGGGGTTGGGGTTGGGTAAAAACAGGCCGACCAACTGGGGTTGCTGGCCCGTGTAAGAGTCGCGGTGAAATGCGCCACGCCCTCCCCCATGCAAGCGATTTACAGCCCGCAATATTACTAACAAAATACGCAAATCCTTATTTTTAATAATGTTACGATTTCACTGACGGAAACCTGCAAGCGTTACACAGGGAAGTAGATTTGCGCAGCCCAGCGGCAAAAAACCGCCAAAGTGCCCCAGCTTGGGAAGCTCCACCGTCGCGCAGCCGAAGGATGAACTCGCAGCGAGAGTTCGCCCCAAACGGCAGCGCTCACTGCGCGCCGCCAAGGATAGCGCGCTTGTCGCCACTCCCCCTATAACGCGCTTGCGCGACGGCTCTCGCAGCCCGCTAAATTCGCCCAATCATGCCCGCCGCCCAAGCCGCCCTCCAGCCCCCAAGCTTTAACCTCGCCAACGAACTCGACGCCGCACTTCGGCAAGCCGCCACAACCGCACTGCGGGATGAGCCCACGCAGCCGAAAGACGAACTCACAACGGGCGCTCTCCAAGAAGGCAAAGAGTCACAGCCCCCCACTCTCGAAGGCGCAAATGAGTTCTGCCCAGAGCTTCGCCCAGCCGATCCGCGCCACGGCGATTTTCAGGCCAACGGCGTCCTCCCCTACGCAAAGGCGCGCAAACAAAACCCACGCGCGCTCGCCGAAAAACTCGTTGCTGCGCTACCCGACTCGCTCCGCGAACGCTTCGACATCGCGATAGCCGGCCCCGGCTTCATCAACTTTACCGCCCGCCCCGCGGCCCTCCTCGACTGGCTCGCTCACTACGACTCCGGCGCGCGACTCCGCGAAGGTGCAGCCAGCACCCACGGCGGCGAACGCACCATCGTCGACTACAGCTCGCCCAACACCGCCAAACAACTCCACGTCGGCCACATCCGCAGCATGGTCATCGGCGAGGCCATCTGCCGCTTGCTGGAATTCTGCGGCGCACAGGTCATCCGCGATAACCACATCGGCGACTGGGGCACCCAATTCGGCAAACTGATCTGGGGCTACAAAACCCTCCTCGACGCCGAGGCACTCGCTCGCGACCCGCTCGAAGAGCTCGAACGACTCTACAAAGCCGCCGATGCCGCCACGAAAGCCGATCCCGCGATCCTCGATGCCGCCCGCGCCGAACTCGTCAAACTCCAGTCCGGCGACGCAGAAAACCTAGCACTCTGGCGACAGATCAACGCCACCAGCTCCACCGCGTTTCAGCAAATTTACCAACAGCTCGACATCCGCTTCGACCACGAACTCGGCGAGAGCTTTTACAACGACAAGCTCGCCCGCATCTACACCGAGCTACAGGACTGCGGCCTCGCCACCGAGTCGCAAGGCGCGCTCGTCGTCTTTCACCCCGAGCACCCGCGCTTCGCCAAGCAACCCTTCATCGTCCGCAAATCCGACGGCGCCTCCAACTACGCCACGACCGATCTGGCCACCATGCTCTACCGCACCGAGCACTTCGAGGCCGACACCATCATCATCCTCACCGACACCCGCCAGACCGACCACTTCGAGCAACTCTGGCTAACCACCCAAAAATGGTATGCGGCCAAAGGCTACCGCTTGCCCGAGTTTGAACACGTCTCCTTCGGCGCGATTCTAGGAGACGATGGCCGCGCCATCAAAACCCGTACCGGCGACCCCATCCGCCTCCAAGCCCTCCTCGACGAAGGAATCGAACGCGCCTACGCGCTCGTCAGCGAAAAATCCCCCACCCTGCCCGAAACCGACCGCCGCGAAATCGCCGCTGCCGTCGGACTCGGAGCCGTCCGCTACGCCGACCTCTCCCAAAACCGCAGCAGCGACTACGTCTTTAAGTGGGAAAAAATCCTCTCCTTTGACGGCAACACCGCCCCCTACCTCCTCTACGCGGTCACCCGCATTCACTCCATTTTTCGCAAACTCGGGCTCGATCCCTACACGAACACCGCGAGCGCAGCGACTGCCGCAGGCGCAGCCTCCGCGCCCGAGACCGAGCACGAACTAGCCCTCGCGCGAAAGCTCCTCCAGCTCCCCGCTGTGCTGCAAACCACCACCGAGCAACTCCGCCCGCACTTCCTGTGCACCTACCTCTTCGAGTTGGCCGGCACCTTCAGCAGCTTCTACGCCGCCGAGAAAGTATTAAACGACTCCCCCGGCATCCAAGCCCGCCGCCTCTTACTGTGCGCCCGCACACTCCTCTTCCTCGAAACCGGCCTACACCTCCTCGGGCTAAAAACGCTTACTCGGATGTGAGGCAGGCAGACTGCCTCTGCCATTCACATCGCCGACAAGACGAAGCCCCCAAATACATCCCAATGCTTGCGTAGCTTAGCCTACGAGATGCAGCCTTGTGCGCAGCATGGCTCGGCTACTCGCACATTGGCAGCGTTTTTTGGCACTCTACACCAAGGAGATTTGGCAGCCTGCACTTCTGGACGATACCTCGCTGCGCGGGCGCTTCTACGCGATGCTCCGCGTGGTCTCCATCACCATCACCGTTTTTAGAGATACCAAAGCGGCGAGCCGAGCCTCCGCACTCAGCTTCAGCTCGCTGCTGGGCCTCGGGCCATTGGTCGCCATCGCAATGCTCGTGGCGGGGATGGTTTTAGACGATAAGGATCCCGACCTCGCCGTAAACACGCTCAACCGCGTCATCCGCTTCATCGCGCCTCAGGTCGCCGAGTATGAGGCGCAGACCAGTTCCGAAAGCGGCGGCAACGCCAACCTGGCTGTCTCCGCAATCGCGCCAAATCCGACGCTGCAAGCGGGCTCCGGCCCGGCCTTAAATCGCGCTCCAGCAGAGGCCTTGCCTCGGCCTTCGAGTGCGAGTGCGGCTGCGAGTGACAGCAGCGAAAGCGCCCCGTCCACTTCCCTAGAGACTTCGCCGGAGGCCGAAGCCACGGTCGAGCGGATGCTTAGCGGGTTCATCAGCGGTTCGCGCTCGGGCACGGCAGGCGCGGTCGGCGCACTGACACTTATCCTCATCGTCATCCTCCTCTTTAAGGGAATCGAAGATGCCTTTAACGAGATCTGGGGGCTGCGCGAGGGCCGCTCCTGGCTGATGCGCATCATCTACTACTGGACGATTCTCACACTGGGCGCGGTGCTCTTCTTCGCCTCAATCACGCTCCTCAGCGCGGGAGCCTTCGTAAACGTGTTCATCGCCAAGCTGCCCTTCGGTGCGGAAATCCTCCAACTCGTCCGCTGGCTCCTCCCGCTAAGCTCGGGGGCGCTCGTCATCGGAATGCTCACGCTTTTCTACCGCTACATCCCGAACACGCAGGTGTATTGGCGAGCGGCCTTTGCGGGCGCGGTCATCGTCGCGCTGCTCCTGCTCGCGAACAACTTCTTGGCCTTCATCTACGTGCGCCGCGTGGTCATTTCGCGCAGCCTCTACGGGTCGCTCGGCATCATGCCCATCCTCATGTTTGGGCTCTACATCTTCTGGCTCTACGTGCTGATCGGCGGGCAAATCAGCTACGCCGTCCAAAACGCGCGCTTCCGCAGCAGCCAAGCGGCCTGGGGAAACCTGTCGCACGCGAGCCGCGAGCACTTGCTGCTGCTCGTGTTCCTCACAGTCGCACGCCGCTTCCAAGACTGTCTGCCCGCATGCAGTGCCTCGCAACTGAGCGACATCATCAAAGCCCCCACGCAAATCACCAACGAGTGCCTCCAGCGGCTTGTCGATATGCGCTTCCTGACGCCCATCCCCGCCGCCGAGACCGAGCCGACCAGCGACTTCCTCTACCAACCCGCGCGCCCGCTCAACCGCACCACGCTCGCCGACTTTAAGGCACGCTTTGAAAGCTTCGGAGAAGAGGCTGCGAGCGAAGAAGCCATGCAGGCCCTCGACCCGCTGCTCCCGCGCTACATCGCCGCACTCCGTGCCGGTCGCGACAACGCGTTACTCACTACGCCGATTGATCAGCTAGTGTAAGCCCCGTCAGGGCCGCGAGGGCGACGCCTCCGCGCCAAAGGCAGAGTCCGCGCCTCCCAAAAGCGCGGGCAACTCATCGAAATGCCGGATAAAGGCCCGTGCCTCGGCCTGCACGCGCGGACGAGCCACTACGCCGCCGTAGCCCACAAACAAATCGACCACCGGCTGGGTCTCTAAATCGCTAATCCCATCGCCGACCATCGCGGTGCGAGTAGGCGCATGCTGCTGTATCCACCTTTTTATGACTTCCGGTTTCCCGCCGTTATGCGTCGTCGGGTGGTCGCGCTCGTAGCCCGCATAATCCCCCGCCGCATCAAAATGCAAGCCCACCGCCTCGACGTGCTCGATCCCCAGATGCGCCGCAAGCGGCTCAATCACTTCGCGAAATCCCGCGCTCAAAATGCAGGGCGTCCACCCTGCCGCGTGCGCCGCAGCCAGTGCCTCTACGACTCCGCGCTCGATACACTCCATATACATTTGCCCGACCTTGGCGCACTCTGCGCGAGTCGGCCGAATGATCTCCAGGCGTCGCCCAAAGACTTCGCTTATCGGAATACGCCCCTCCATCGCGGCATGCGTCATCGCCTCAATCTCCGCGAAACAGGCCGCACCGCGCAGTCGCGCCAACTCGTCAATCCCCTCAATCGCGCTCAACGTGCTATCACAGTCGAGAAACAGCAGTTTGCTTTGGGGCGGGAAGCGCTTCGTGCGCGACGAGTCAGTAGTCATTGAGCACGAAAGGTTTTGACCACTCAATTACCGGGCAACCCTTTTTCGCCCAACAAAAAGCCCACCGAGCGGAAAACTCGGCGGGCTTTTTCAAAATGAAAGTCGAGGCGGCTAAAACGCGCTTAGCGGCGCACGCGCTTGAACTTGTTGGTGAACTTTTCGACGCGGCCAGCGGTGTCGACCAAGCGTTTCTCACCGGTGTAGGCGGGGTGCGAGTCCATCGTCACATCGCGCACGACGATAAAGTACTCCTCGCCATCGATCTGCTCCTTACGCGCCGAGCGCATCGTGGACTTCGTGAGGAAGCGGCGGCCCGTAGCGACGTCGAGGAAGCAGACCTTGTTTAGAGTTGGGTGGATTTCGGATTTCACGTCGGGAAAAAGAAAAAATGGGCTTTAGCCTTGGCGCGCTTTGTAACGCGGGTCGGTCTTGTTGATCACGTAGATACGGCCCTTGCGGCGCACGACTTGACAGTCAGGGTGACGCTTCTTCGCGGATTTGATGGACGAGACGACTTTCATAAAAGGGGCCGAAAACACCGACCGACCCAAGCGCTGTCAATGGGAAATCCGAAAACTAAGCCCGCATTCGCACATTAACGCTATTAGCCGCGACGCCCACAGCTAGGCCCGCGGCTTTTTTCCGCCTCTAAGCCGGCCAAATTGGTTTCCAAGTTTCGCGCAGCCTGCTTCGGTAGGGCTCTTTTCGCGAAATGAATCACACGCCCATCCCTCCCGATGCCGCCGCCGTCCGCCGCTACCTCCTCGACCTCCAAGCGCGGATTTGCTGCGAACTCGCCGAAGAAGACGGAGGCGCGGACTTTGGCCGCGATGAGTGGAGCCGGGATGAGGCGCGTAGCGAAACGAGCGCGCTAAGCGGCGACCGGCACAGAAGTGCAGGCGGCGACAAGTGCGCTAGCCTTGGCGGCGGCACTGCCCAAAACCCAACTCTTAGCGGCGGCGGACTCACCCGCGTCCTAAGCGAAGGCGCAGTTTTTGAAAAAGCGGGCGTCGGGTTCTCGCATGTGCACGGCACTGCCCTGCCTCCCTCGGCGACGGCGCAACGGCCCGAACTCGCGGGCAAGGCTTGGGAAGCGATGGGCGTCTCGCTCGTCATCCACCCCCGCAATCCCTACGTGCCCACCAGCCACGCGAACGTCCGGTTTTTCTGCACTCACGACCAAGCCAACACGCAAGCGGCAAGCGGCGGAGCCAGCAGCGAGCGACCAACAGACACTCGCCAAATAAGCCAGCCCCAGACCGCTGCGGCGGCGTCGACTTGGTGGGTAGCCGGTGGCTTCGACCTGACGCCTTACTACGGCTTCGAGGAAGACTGCGTGCACTGGCACCGCACGGCGCACGATGCCGTCGCGCCCTTCGGCCCCGACCTGTACCCACGCTTCAAAAACGCCTGCGACGACTACTTTTTCCTCAAACACCGCAACGAGCCGCGCGGCATCGGCGGACTGTTTTTCGACGACTTTAACGCACTCGGCTTTGAGCAAAGCTTCGCCCTCTTGCGCAGCGTGGGCGACGCCTTCCTCCGCGCCTACCGCCCAATCGTCGCCCGCCGAAAGGCCACGCCCTACGGCGAGCGCGAACGGCAATTCCAACTCCTACGCCGTGGCCGCTACGCCGAGTTTAACCTCGTCTGGGATCGCGGCACGCAGTTCGGCCTCCAAAGCGGAGGCCGCACCGAGTCCATCCTAATGAGCCTGCCACCGCTCGCCCGCTGGGACTACGCGTGGACGCCCAAGCCCGGCTCGCCCGAAGCCGCACTCACCGAACACTTTTTACCAAAACGCGACTGGCTCGCCGACCACACCGTCGCAGCGCTCGCCGCCACTACCCAAGAATGACCTCCCTGCCCTCTCCCGACAGCTCCGCCGCCGAAGCCGCCCTCTCCTCTCGCCAACGCTTCCTCGCGGCCTGCGCCTGCCAACCGCTCACGCGGCCCCCGCTTTGGGTAATGCGCCAAGCCGGTCGCTACCTCCCCGAATACCGCGCGCTTAAGGAAAAACACTCGTTCCTCCAAATGGTGCGCACGCCCGAGCTTGCGCTCGAAGTCACTCTCCAGCCGCTGCGCCGCTTCCCCGGGCTCGATGCCGCGATTTTGTTTTCCGACATCCTCGTCATCCCCGAAGCCCTCGGTCAGCCCTACGCCTTTCGCGACACCGGCGGCATCGCAATGGCGCACCGGCTCGACTCACGCGCCGCAGTCGAGGCTCTGGCCCCGCCCGATGTTATTAGCGAAAAACTCGGCTACGTATTCGACGCGCTGCGACTCATTCGCCGAGAGCTCGATAGCCCGCCAAGTCCCGGCGAAACCGGCGTCCGCGCCAAAGCCCTGCTCGGCTTCGGCGGCTCCCCGTGGACGCTCGCTAGCTACATGGTCGAGGGCGGCAGCAGTGACGACTTCTCCAGCATCAAGTCGCTCTTCTACACCGACCGCCCGCTCTTCGACTCGCTCCTCGCGAAACTCAGCGCCGCACTCATCCGCTACTTCACGCTGCAAATCGAAGCCGGAGCCGACGCCATCCAAATCTTTGATTCGTGGGGCGGCATCATCGCGGGTCTCGACTACGAGGCCGCCTCGCTGCGCTGGATTCGCGAAATCATCGCTGCGCTCCCTGAAAACTTCCCCGTCATCCTTTATCTAAAAGGCGGCGCGCCGCAGCTCGACGCACAGGCAAAGAGCGGCGCACGCGTCCTCAGTGTCGATTGGACAACCGACCTCGCAAAAGTCCGCCGAAGCCTCCCGCCCAGCGTCGCCGTGCAGGGCAACCTTGACCCCGTCCTCATGCAGACTTCTCCCGAAATCGTCGCACGCGAGACGGCTCGACTCCTCGACTCCATGCGCGGGCTGCCCGG
Organism: Cephaloticoccus capnophilus; assembly: GCF_001580045.1. Classification (GTDB taxonomy): domain Bacteria; phylum Verrucomicrobiota; class Verrucomicrobiia; order Opitutales; family Opitutaceae; genus Cephaloticoccus; species Cephaloticoccus capnophilus. Next base: position 12,620 of record NZ_LSZP01000016.1, on the reverse strand, counting down.
ACACATCTTTAACCTCGGCCACGGCATCACCCCACAAGCCAAGCTCGAGTGCATGCAAGCCCTCGTCGACACTGTCACCCGCTATCGGAGTTGAAGGCGAGCTCCACCATGCCCCCAGTTCATGCTGACGAGGCCCCATCGGGGCTTCGTATAAAAAAACCGTCTGTGGCTGTTATAGGCGGGGGGATTACCGGTCTGGCCGCCGCGCATCGGCTCGCCGCTCGCGGCGTGCGCGTGCGGCTTTTTGAAAAAAGTGAGCGAGCCGGTGGCGTTATCGGAACCGAGCAAAGTGAGGGCGCTTGGCTCATTGAGCGCGGGCCCAACTCGCTCCTCGAAAGCGGCCCGGCAGGCGCCACGTTACGCGCACTCGTCGCCGAGCTCGGCTTAAAATCGCAAACCGTCCCCGCCAACCCGCTCGCCAAAAAACGCTACCTTGTTCGCGAGGGACGCCCGCTCGCCGTCCCTACCTCGCCCATCGGTCTCGCCCGCTCGCCGCTGCTCTCCTCATCGGCGACTTGGAGCATCTTGCGCGAACTGCTCCGGCGGCGGCCCACCGCGCCTCGCCCAAACGACATCAGCCTCGCCGACTTCGTCCGCGATCACTTCTGCCAAGAAATCGTCGATTACGTGCTCAACCCCTTCGTCAGCGGAGTCTATGCAGGCGCCCCTGAAAAGCTCTCCGCCCAGCACGCCTTTCCCGCCTTATGGAAGGCCGAGCAAACGCACGGCTCGCTGCTCCGTGCACAGATCGCAGCCGGGCGCGAACGCCGCAAACGCGGCGAGCCACGCCCACAGCTTTTCTCATTTCGGCGCGGACTCCAAACGCTGACCGACGCGCTCGCCCACTCGCTGCCACCGGACACGCTCCAACTCGGCACGACGGTTCGCGCCATCCACCAAAGCGCCGACGGCGGCTGGGAAATCGAAACCGATGCAGGCCAAGAGGCGGCCGCCGCAGTCCTCTGTGCTCTACCCGCGCATGCGCTCGCTGCGCTGCGCATCGGCGAAGAAACGCCGCTCGCCTCGCTCGCCGAAATCGAACACCCGCCGGTTTCTACGCTCTTCCTCGGCTACCGCCGCGAACAAGTCGCGCACCCGCTCGACGGTTTCGGGATGCTCGTCCCCAAAGTCGAAAAGCTCCCGCTTCTCGGCGTAATTTTTTCCTCAACGCTTTTCCCCGAGCGCGCGCCCAAAGGACACGTGGCGCTCCAAGTGATGCTCGGCGGCGCAGCCTGTGACCACCGCCAACTTGGCGCACGAGTCGGCGGCCCTGCGCCCTTCGGGGGCGATAGCGGGAACCCGCCCAGCTTGGGGCAGGTGCAGCTCGCGCTTGCTCAGTTACTCGGCGTACGTGGCGACCCAGTATTTTTGCGCTCCGGTCACTTCGCCCAAGCGATTCCTCAATACACGCTCGGCCACGAAAAACACCTCGCCGCAATGACCGACTGCGAAGCGCGGCACCCCGGACTTTTCATCGGCGGACAATGCCGCGATGGCATTTCGACCCCGGCGTGCATCGCTTCCGGCGAGCGGCTCGCGGCGCAGGCGCTCAGCCAACTCGGACTCTAACGCGCGACCCAACGCCGCGCCATCCTCGCTAAATGTCTGCGGCGCCGAGCCAGCGAAAATAAACGATCTCGAAGCGCAGCCCGTTTCCGAGTGGGTCAGGGTGCGGCGTGCGTTGCACAATCACTTCGCAATAGGCGGCGGCTTGCGGGGGCGCAGTGGGATTGGCGAAATCGGCAGGGTTACGTGCATCGCCATAAGCGCGAATCCTAAAGGTATCGGAGCGCACGGCGAGCATCGGCCAAAGGATGCTGTGCAAGTCGCCCTGGGTGAGTGTCGTAATCCCCGCGTCTTCTAACGACTCCTGCACCAGCTCGCTGTCCCAAAATGCCGCGAGCGAGAAAAATGGGCCGAACTGCGGCTTCGCGTTTGCCCACTGCTTGGGGCCGATGTTGGCGGCAAGTCGCTCGGCGAGGGCTTGGGCCTTGGCCGCGCTAAGCTCGGGCTGGCTCGGATCACGGGCATTTTCGTAAGCGCGCAAAACCGCCTCCCACGAAATCGGGTTACTCGTATTGATGTTAAAGCGCCCGCCCACGAGCGCACTGCCCTCGACCCACTGCGCCTTGGTCGTGTAACTGCGAAAGCGCGCCTTCATATTGGTCGAGCCGACGAGCCGGCGCAGATCGTTCCAGAGAAACGGCTGAGCGCGCACTGGCGAGTTGTGGGCAAAGCTGGGAATATCGCGACGCGGGTCTATGACCAGTGGGGCTCCGTTGGGCGCAAGCGGCGAGTCCGCTGGCAAAATTGCCAGCGCGGCCTTCGCGCCTTCATCGCCAACCCAGAAGGCATAGCCGCCATTTGTATCGGCGATTGGCACACGCAGCGCGCGGGCCATGTCACGCGTGGCGCTCACAGTGCCGTTTCCGATTAGCGTAATCGCCGAGCTCTCAGGCGGCAGCACAGCAGGCGTGATTTGGTTGGGCCCGAGTTCCTCAAAGTTTCCGCTCACAAACCAATTGTCGGGATTTTCGGAAAAACTACCCGCCGACCACACGCCTGTTAGCGAAGGATAAGCCAGCGTAGTGCTATTTGTGAGACGGAGTGTAGCGGGCGCGGTCACTGCCGCAGAATCGCCCGCTGCACGTTGGAGCTCCGCAATCGCAAGCCCCAGCCCGAGCAACGCGTTTTGGCGCGCTTGGAGGCGGTAGGCATCCGTCGCGCCAATCTCGGCATCGACTTTGCTGATGAGCGAAATCGTATACACTGCCGCCATAAGGAGCGACACGAGGCTCAGCACCAAAACGAGCGCAAAGCCGGAGTCGCAGACGCTTTTTTTGGGCACGGGCTCGCTTGCCCGTGTCCGCCCGACTGGCGCTCGACTGTCCCGCTGCATCACAGGCCCTCCGGTCGGTTAAGCAGGATGCGCGTCGAGTAAACGCGCGACTCGGCGAGGACCTGAGCCCACCACCACTCCTCGTCACTTGCATAGCCAGGCGGGCGTGTGACGAGGCCCAGCTCCATTTGCTCCAACTGCGCCGCACCACGCTCGGTCATCACGCGCAACATCACCTCCACTACATCGGGAAACGTGGCCCCACTGCTCCCCGGCTGCGCGAGAAAGTCGCGGCTGTCAGGGCTTTGTGGATACAGCACTGTCAGACTGCCGTCGCTCTCGCGGCGGTAGCACCACACGCCGAAATCCACGACGTTGTCACAAAGCGCTTGGTCGACGGCAGGACGAGCGAGCAGCGCGTCGTAGGAGCTAATATCGTAGCCCGTGGCAAACGTGTCGTCGGGCGTAGTGTAGTGGCGAAAGAGAATGTAGCGGATGGGCGGCGGATTGGTCGCGTTGATGCCGCCCGCCATCGGACGGCGGACGATTTGGTAGGAAATCGCCTGCGGGAGGCTGCCATCGGGGTTGAGGTTAAAGCCGAGGAAACGCAGCCACACACCACCACGGCCAAAACGCGAGTGCTCGATATAGCGGCGGCGAAGCGGGTCGGGCGCAGCAGTGAGGATGTTCACCCAGTCGGGCTTGAGGAGTGGCTCGCTCGTTCGCCAGTTGTGTGCGCCGAGGGCGGAAGCAGGCAGGATGTTGAGCGCGAGAGTCGACTCACTCACGCGAGTAAGCGTGCTCTGAAGATCCTGGGTAAGGAGGTTTAGGGCGACGCTCGCTTGCACGTTGGCGAAGCTGCGGTCTTGGGCTTTTTCCCAAAGATCGAGCGTATTGCGCGTGACCACGACCAAGAGCCCGGCGAGCACAGCCGAAATAGAAACCGCAACAAGCAGCTCAATCAGCGTAAACCCTCCAGTCGCAACGCGCGCAGAGCCTTTTTTATGGCGCATGCTCGTGGGCACGCGTCGCTCTAGGGTTAACGCTAACTTTTTCGCTTCGGGACTCATGGCGGCGTCAGCGTCACGATAAACTCGACCGACTGCGTGTTGACAGACGCACTCGGATTTCCAGACGCACTCAGCACCGCCGAATAAGGCCACGAAACACGCACGCGCAGTGGGAGGACGCCTCGCCCCGCTTGGTAAGCGAGCGGCGACTGCGCGAACGGGCTCACCGCGATATGGAAATAGGCCGGCGCTAGCACCGCATCGCTCTCCAGCTCGCCACGCAGGTTCGCCCCCTCTTTATCCGCAACAAAGACTCGCCCCGCTTGCAGCCCACCTGGGAAAGCCCCGCCCATCTCTTCGTAAAGTCGCAGCTCAACCGCTCCCGCAAGCCGAAGCGCCGTTTGATGGTCAGCGGCGTCCTCCGTCGCGCGCAAAAGTCTCGCGAGTAGAGCCAAAATAACAGCCAGTGCCCCACCCGCTACCGCGATTGCGATAATCACCTCGACGAGCGAAAAGCCTTGAGCGCGGGATTTCATTTTCGGCGCAACTCTCTGTGTTTCGGAAAAGTTAAAACCCGGCTCGGCTATCAATCATTCGCGCGAGCCCGTAGTTGGAAACCATAAGCCCGCGCACTTGCTCAGGCGATTGGAAGCGAATCGGGAAGGGCCCGTCCTCGACGCGCTCGGCGAGCCCGACAATGAGTGCGCCGCCGCCCGACATCGTGCCCGCAGGCGTGACGAGCGCGTATTCCCAAAGCTCGGCGCTCGGGCTGGCTATCGCCACGGAGATAACACCGCCCGGGTTGAGGAAACGGGTGGAGCCAAGCGCGTTGCCCGAATTTCCCCCAACCCAATTATCCGGCTCACGCATTTGCTCGGTAAATCGCGCACGGTGAGGAAGCACGTAGGCGTGCTTCGGGAGTTCGAAAACAGCGACGACCCTCGGCGCAGTCGCGATGTCTTCCACAATCCCAATCATCCGCCGGTAGCGGGCAGGATTACTCGGATCATCGTGAACGACGAGCGCGACTGGCACGCCGCGTGCGAGTGCTCGGTTGCGAGTCGCCGAGAGCGCATTAGCCAGCGTCGCTTGGGCCGAGCGCAGCGCAGTCGATCGCGCCGAGCCGCCCATCCCCGAAAACGCGACACCCACCAAAACCCCAAGCACCGCAAGAACCACGAGCAGTTCGATTAACGTAAAGGCCGAGTGCTCCAGTCGCGGTTCCGCCCCTCTTGGTGACTGGTGATTCGTGCGCATGGGAGGGGAAATGCACTACCAACTCACAATGAATTCGGGGTTGGCGATAGTGGCGTGCGCCCCCGCCGAATAAAACGCGACCGAAATCGTCAAGCCACCCTGCGGCAGCAAAGGCGCACCGATCAGGACACCCTCGCGACTCACGACGGGAAGCGCGGGATAGTCCGCCGCATCAATGCGCCCGTCTAAATTTCGGTCTAGGAGCACAGCGATGTCCGTGTTTCCCAGCGCATCCTGGATTAGGACCGAGCCTCCGCCCGACTCGGAAAATTCGCTCTGTGCAAACGTGTAAAATCGGATGTGGCGCCGGTTTTGCGCAGCGGCGAGTGGCCCGAGCGGCTGACCGTCTCGCCGTCGTCCCGCAAGAATGTCGTGAAACAAATGCTCGCCGCCCCCGCTGCCGCCTTGGTCACCGCCGTTAATCTTGTTCGACGCGCCGAGCTGTGGGTATTGGCCATACTCGCTGCGAAACGCCTCAATCGCCGAGGCCCACTGCGCAAACTGGAGCTTCACCCGCGCCTTGCTCGCCGAGTCGCGCACGCCAGAGGCCGCCGCGATAAGAATCCCCGTTAGGACTCCGATAATTGCGACGACGACCAACACCTCGATTAGCGTAAAACCAGCAGTCGCCACGCTCGCCACGGGCGCAGTCCGGGCTGCGGCGTCATTTCCTGCGGGCCGAGTTCTCATGGCAGGCCAAGCGTCACGGCGCAGCGTAGAGATTATCGCGGTTTTCATCGAGGTCGCGTTGTGAGTAGCCGCCCAAAAGCAGCGCGGGGTTGTGCCGCCCATCCGGCCCCGCCGAATAGAGGACGAAGCCCGGGTTCACCCATCCGCCCAGCGGCTCCTTGTAGATATACACATAAGCGTTTCCCCAAGGATCGATCAGATCGGCGGCGGCATTCGCCAACGGGTCGAGCCCCTCACGCGTGGTAAAAAGCCCAAGCTCAATCCACAGCCGCCCACGCGGGTTAAGCACCGCGCCACTCGGCCCGCGCGCGCCCACAAGCGCTTGGAGAAGCTGAGCCCCACGCGACTCGCCCCCACTCGTGCGCGGATAGTCGCCGTGCTGCCGCTTGTAAGCTTCGAGTGCGGTAGCCAGCGCAGACAATTCCGCTTGGGCGCGCGCCGTGTAAGCCCGCCTAAACGCCCAAGCCCCGCCTCCCACTGCCACACTCGTCAAAATCGCGAGGATCGCTATCGCCGTCAGCACCTCCACCACGGTAAATGCACGCAGCCTCGCAGACATGCCGCGCACGAAACGGCACTCCCTCCTGTTCTCAAGGACAAAGGCTACCTTTAGCCGCCCATCCCCAAGCGCCCCCAAAGATTCCCCACCACGCGAGGCAGGCTGTTCCCTTTTGGCATCTGGCTCGCGGCTCGCCACTCACGTGTGCTGCGCACGCTCGCCGCGCCCCTGCTTCTGCTTGTCGGGAGAGCACTGCGCGCCAAGCTACGCAGTGACTCTCACATGAAACTCCTCATTACGGGCGGCTCCGGCTTCATCGGCAGCAACCTCATCCGCCAGCTCCTCGCCAGCACTGAGCACCACATCCTCAACCTCGATAAGCTCAGCTACGCGGCCAATCCTCTCTCGCTCGCCGACCTCGCCGCACACCCACGCTACCAGTTTGCCCAAGTCGATCTCGCCGCCCCAAATACCACCGCCGCGCTCACCGATCACTTCGCGCAGTTTTGCCCCGATGCAGTGATTCACCTCGCTGCGGAGACACATGTTGACCGCTCCATCGACGCCCCCGCCGCCTTTATCGCGAGCAACGTCAGCGGCACTTTCGCACTCTTACACGCAGCGCGAACTCACTTTGACCAACTCGGTGGCGCCGCCCGCGAACGCTTCCGCGTCCTGCACGTCTCAACTGACGAGGTCTACGGATCGCTTGCACCCGATGCGCCCGCCGCGACCGAGACCCAGCCCTACGCGCCCCGCTCGCCCTACTCTGCCAGCAAAGCCGCCTCCGATCACCTCGCCCGCGCTTGGGCGCACACCTACGCGCTCCCCGTCATCGTCAGCACCTGCTCCAACAATTACGGCCCCTACCAATTCCCCGAAAAACTCATCCCGCTCGCGCTCCTAAAAGCCCTGCGCGGCGAGCCGATCCCCCTCTACGGCACGGGAGAAAACCGCAGAAACTGGCTCTACGTCGCCGACCACATCGACGCCCTGCTGCGCCTCCTAGAGCACGGCCAAGTGGGGCAAACCTATCACATCGGCAGCGACAGCGACCTGCCCAACCTCGCCCTCATCCGCCAACTCTGCGCGCTCCTCGACGCGCTTCACCCACGCCGCGACGGCCAGCCCCACGCCGCGCAAATCCGCTTTGTCGCCGACCGCCCCGGCCACGACTTTCGCTACGCGCTCGACACCACCAAACTTCGCCGCGAGCTCGGCTGGCGCCCGCGACACGACCTCACGACCGGTCTGCGCAAAACCGTGCACTGGTACCTCGAAAACACCGCTTGGTGGCAGCCTCTGCTCACGCACAACGCCCCACTCCAACGACTCGGCGCGCCTAAAAACTAGCCGCGCGCTCCCCCGCCCATCCCCATCCCCGCCATGCCGCCTCTCCTCCAACGCAAAGGCATCCTCCTCGCCGGAGGAAAGGGCACCCGACTCCACCCGCTCACGCTCAACACCTCCAAGCACCTGTTGCCAGTCGGTGATCGGCTCATGATTCACTACCCGCTCGCCACACTCATAGCGGCGGGCATCCGGGAGATTTTGCTCATTTCCACGCCCCAACACCTGCCAGCATTTGAGCAACTTTTAGGCGACGGTGGCCCGCTGGGCGCTCATCTCCACTACGCCGCCCAGCCGCGCCCCGAAGGCATCGCCCAAGCCTTCGCCATCGCCGCGCAAGCCGGCTTTCTCAGCGACAGCGAAGCCTCCGTCCTCGCACTCGGCGACAACCTCTTCCACGGCGGACCGGAACTCGCCGACACACTCGCAAACGCCGCCGCCCGCGCCGATGGCGCCACGATCTTCGCCCACCCCGTCCCCAACCCGAGCGATTACGCTGTCGTCGAATTCTCGCCCGAAGGCCACCCACTCTCACTCGAGGAAAAACCCGCTTCGCCGAAATCCTCCTACGCCGTCCCCGGACTGTATTTTTACGACCACCGCGCCCGCGCACTCGCCGCGACGCTAAAGCCCTCTGCGCGCGGCGAGCTGGAAATCACCGACCTCAACCGCCGCTACCTAGCACTCGGCGACCTCCACGTTGAGAAGCTCCCCGCAGGCACGACCTGGCGCGACCTCGGCACCCACGCCAACATCCATGAACTCCACCTCTGGAACTCAGCCAGGCAGAGTTAGATTAAACTCGGGGCAACCTGCGGGCTGCTCCCCTTTCAAACGTGGCCGCGACGGGGCCAGCACCGCAGCTAACGAGTAAGGCACTTTTCCACTGCGCGTGGGGCGGCAGCGTGTCGCTGCACCCATTTACCGAAGGCTTGGTTGCCGTGCGAATGCACGGCAACCAAGCCTTCGGTAGAAAGGAACCCAAACTTTGGGACGTGGATTTATCCGTGATTTTCCCCGCCTCGCCCAAACGGGTTATCACTCTACTTTCCCCTCCCTGTCGCAACGCGACAGGAGGGAATGCTTTCAAATTTGGGATTTCGCTTTCGCGCGATAGCGCGATGAGAAATCCCAAATTAAATGGAAGCGGTCACTGACCGCCGCCCCACGCGCAGTGGAAAATATGACTTCGTTGCGGCTCGCGTTTGAAACGGGAACAGAGCCTAGCAAAAGGGCGCGCCGCCGCAGGCTGGCTTGGTCAGAGTCGAGACGCCTCGACCGTGGCGGTTTGGGCTTCGCGATGGGCGGCGACCGCTTTGCGCACGGCGTCGTCGCCACCCGCCGCCAAGACTTGCGCGGCAAAGTGAGCCGCGTTAACCGCCCCCGCTTTCCCAATCGCAAACGTCGCGACCGGCACGCCTCCGGGCATCTGCACAATCGAGAGCAGCGAATCGAGTCCCTTGAGGGCCGCCGACTCGACCGGCACGCCGAGGACAGGTAGCGGCGTAAGGGCCGCCACCATCCCGGGTAAGTGCGCCGCCCCACCCGCACCCGCGATGATGACCCGCAGCCCGCGCCTCGCTGCCTCTTTAGCGTAAGAAACCATCAAGTCGGGCGTCCGGTGTGCACTCACTACCCGCTTCTCATAGGCCACACCCAGCGAATCGAGCACCGCCGCCGCATGCTGCATCGTCGCCCAATCCGAAGTGCTGCCCATAATCAGTCCGACCAATGGTTTCGTCATGATTCAAAAGCTAATGAACGCCGCCCACGCTTTCGCCAAGCGACAAAACCCAGCCCAAGTAACGAAGCGGCGAGCCGCGAGCCAGATGCCTCGCGTTTCAAACGGGAACAGACCCTAGCTTATTTTCCCACCTGTTTCAGAAGTTCGGCTTTCAGTTCCTCCAAGCCCCGGCCTTCCAAGCAGGAGATTTCAAGAAGCGGGGCTTTGTGGCGGCGCTTGAATTTTGGGAGCCACTGTTTCGCTTCCGCGAGGTCCATCTTGTTCGCCACGACAAGTCTCGGTTTTTCCAAGAGGCTCGGGTCGTAGAGTTCGAGTTCGCGCAAGAGTTGGGCGTAATCGTCGCGCGGGTCGCGCGCATCCGTCCCCGCCATGTCGATCAGGAACAGGAGCAGCGCGCAGCGCTCGATGTGGCGCAAGAATCGGTGGCCCAAGCCGCGATTTTCACTCGCCCCCGCAATCAGCCCGGGCACGTCAGCCAAAAAGAGGCGCCGGTCCCCTGCCTGCTCGTCGGGATACTCAATGACGCCGATTTGCGGATGCAGCGTGGTAAAGGGATACGCCCCCGTGCGCGGACGAGCCGCCGTAATCGCGTTCGTTAGCGAGGATTTGCCTGCATTGGGGAAACCCACGAGCCCGACATCGGCGATTGATTTGAGGACGAGCCGATAAGTGCCCGCCGCGCCAGGCTGGCCCGGGTTCGCATGTTTGGGCGCCCGGTTAACCGAGGTTTTGAAATGCGTGTTTCCCCAGCCGCCATTACCGCCTTGGCACAGCGTGATCCGTTGGCCGTCCTCCAAGACTTCCGCCACCGCTTTCCCAGTCTCCTCGTCGATAACGACCGTGCCGAGCGGGAGCCGCAGCACGCAGGGTTTGCCATCGCGGCCATGCCGGTCAGAGCCCATGCCGTGCTCGCCAGACTCAGCGCGCCAGTGCGGCTTGTATTTGTAGTCCACGAGGTTGTTCGTGTCGTCGTCGCCCAAGAGCACGACATCGCCCCCGCGCCCGCCATCGCCCCCATTGGGGCCGCCCCAAGGTTCAAACTTCTCGCGGCGAAAGCTCACGCAGCCGCGACCGCCCTCACCCGCCGATACTTTGACTACGCACTCGTCGATAAACATCCGCGCGAAAATGCAGAGCAGACCCACAGTGCCGACCAAAAAAGTAACTGGGGCAAAATCCTATCCCACTGCGCGTGAAAATTCCACTGCGCGTGGGGCGGCAGCGTGTCGCTGCACCCATTTACCGAACGCTTGGCCGCCGTGCATTCGCACGGCGACCAAGCGCTCGGTAGAAAGGAGCCCAAACTTGGAGGCGGGAGTTTACTGGTGATTTTTCCCACCTCGCCCAAACGGGTTATCTCTCTACTTTCCCTGTCGCAACGCGACAGGGGGGAGTACTCATTCAAATTTGGGAATTGGTTTTGTCGCGAAGCGACGGGGCCAATTCCCAAATTAAAGGGAAGCGGTCACTGACCGCCGCCCCACGCGCAGTGGGAAATATGGCGTCAGTTGACTGCGATTTTTATGCCTTTTCGCAGGTAGGTTGGTGGGTCGAGGTCTTGGCCGTCAAAGAGCGTCGCCTCGGTATTACTAAAGTAGCCGCGCTCTGCCTCCGCACTAAATCCAAACTCCCCTTGGTGTGGCGTGTCGCTCCGGGCATTCAGGCTTCCGCGACCTTTGAGGGCGGCAAGCCTCTCTACTCCGCCTCGCGGAGGAGCGGTGCGCTCACGGGAATCCACGCTCTCGCGAGTTTTTTGCGACGCAGCCTCGCCGCTCTCGTTCTGCGGGGAGGCCGAGTGGCGTGCCGCACGTGTCGTGCGAGCGTGAGTGGCTGAGGTCATAGCCCGCCTAGAGTTCCCGCCTATATCGCTTGCGCCGATGAGGCAGAGCTCGATGCGCTCGCCGAGGTCTTCGTCGAGCGTTGCCCCAACGATAAGCTCGGCACTCCGGCCAAAGTGTTCGCCTATCGAGTGCACGAGTCGGTTAACAAGGCTGAGCGTCAAAACGGAAGCGCCTCCGGCCACGGAGACGAGCAGCCGGTCGGCGCGGCGCGCGGCCTCGGGTGCATGCATTAGCGGGCACGCGCGCAGGCTCGCGAGGACTTGATCTGCTAATGCGTCTGGTGTCAGCGGCTCGGCGGCGAGCGTGCCAAAACCCAAGCCGAAAACCGTCTTACTGCCGCGATACTCAAAGGCGCGTTGGAGCGCAGCGAAGTCTACGTTCATGAGCCCTGTTTTGCAGAGCAGCCGCCAGAGCGCGCGCACCGCGCGGGCGATCCACTCATCGGCCTGCTCAAACGCCGCGAGCGCGCTCGCGCCTTCGCTCGCTTCTTGGAGGAGCAGATCGTTGGGCAAAACGATAACTGCATCACACACGCGGCGCAGCGATACGAGCGCGGCCTCGGCCTGTTTACTGCGCCGCCCGCCCTCGAAGCTAAAAGGCAACACGGCAAATCCGATTACGAGCCCGCCCGCCTTACTCGCTTCAGTGGCGACGAGAGAAGCCGCCGCGCTGCCCGTGCCGCCGCCCAGCCCCGCGACGAGAAAAAGCAAATCCGCGCCGCCGCCCGCGCTCGCGATCATTTCGCGGCTCGCCTCGGCGGCTTGGCGACCGAGCTCGATGTCGCCGCCTGCGCTGAGCCCGCGCCGCTGCCCCTCGCCCAAAAGCCATTTCTCGCCAACCGGCGACTCGCCCAGCTTGCGCGCATCGCAGTCCATCACGGCGAGCGCGAGCCCGCCGACCGCGTTTGCACACGGGTCGCCGCTCTCCCCCCCTCCTGCCTCGCCCGCGCCGCCGCCTGCGCTCGCAAACGGCTCCGCGCTTAGCCGCGAAACGATGTTCACGCCCGCACCCCCCACGCCCACGAGCTTGATCAAGGGCGGCGGCGGAAAGTCAGTCGCAGGCGGAGTCTCGGCCGCGGACGCCTCGAGGAGGGCGTCCTGCCCGACAGCGGGAGCAGTGGGCTCAAGTGGGATCCCCGACTGGGCTGACATGGGGGCTTGGGTGTTGTCCATTTTAGCTCGGCGTTTTGATAACACTTTAGTAGCGCGCGAAGAGGCGGCGGAAGAAGCCGCCGCGTTGGGATTGCTCCGCGGTGAAGTTCTCGCGCTGCAACTCGACCCCTTCGAGAAGCAAGCCGAGGGCGGTGTGGTAGCCGGGCTCGCGCAGTTGGTCTTGCAGCGTTTCGGGAAGCTCGGCGGACACCTTGCCAAGCTGGGCGGGGGCTTGAAAC
>NZ_LSZP01000015.1 GCF_001580045.1 Cephaloticoccus capnophilus | reverse complement strand
GACCCTCGCCACGGTTATTTTGCTTTTGGGCGGCATTCAGCTGATGGGCCTCGGCATCATTGGCGAATACCTAGGCCGAACTTATACTGAAGCGAAGAGGCGCCCACACTATCTAATTAGCCGTAAAGTGGGCTTTGAGTAAAAGTAGGTTCACCGTTTTTTATTTATTAAAGAGCGACTTGTCCTAGCTAGGGGCAAGTCACCATTAGATATCAGGCTTTGGCTTCATTGAGGAAGAGGTTTCTATTCATGAATTTTCACAATTCGATTTGCGATTTATTGAGGAACCGGAAGGCTTCTGGCACAAATCTTTCGAGTTCGTATATATTGTGTTTGTCAGCGTAGGCGCGTAAAGAAATCATCACCTTTACTAATTCTGAGTAAGCTAGGTTTAGGTAGGGAGACGCAGGCTGATTGATCTAGGAGGTAAAGAGACGAGGCTGCCAAGGAGCAAGAAGTGCGCCATAGGGCAACAAAATACTAGGGTTCGATTCAGATAATGGTGATTTGGAGTACTGATGGATCTTAAACGCTACGGCTGTTAAGCATGATGAAAGATATCTTCCCTGTTATCCTACTTTTTGTGTCATAAAACGGATGAATCCTTGATTAGCAAACTAACACTCGCTCCTCTCGTAAGAGTAGTTGGCTTTTTCGCATGAAAAATAATGAATCTTACTGCCATGATAGTTCATCTCAAAGAGAGTTAGTAGTTGCCAAAAATTGGTGGGGCGTGTAGGTGGAAGATACGTTAGAGTACTCCTACTTGCTCTTGTGGTGTGTGCACTATGGTTGACTATTGAGGATCGCTGGGGAGGTGATTTTAAGCTTCCTACTCGTTACCTTTTCGATGTTTACTATATACTTGGAATGATGAAGCTTGCCAAAGAGGGCGACTTGGGGCTTTTTACTCATATAACGACTGACTCGCTCGGGGCTCCATTCATCGGCCAGTTAAATGACTTTCCTGAGGCGGAGCGAGCCATTGTGTGGTTCGGCGGACAGATCGCTAGGGTAGTTGGGCTTATGCCTGCGGCAAATTTAATTTTGATACTCTCTTGTATAGTCGCGGCCGTTTCATTTTATACGGCTGCCCGATTCTGGAAGATATCACGTTTAAGCGCATGGGTTTTCGCTGTCGTTTATGCCTTTCTTCCCCATAACCAGCGTTCACTCGATAGTTTAGGGATAATATTTACAGGGCTCCTTCCACTTCAGTTCTATTGTCTGTGGTATATCGCGACCGTCCAGAAGGTATCTTGGCGATCTTTTCGTTTTAGGTTAACTTTGCTTATAGGCTTACTAAGTGGCTTTTTGAGTATTTACTGGGTATTCTTTTTTGTACAGATGTACATACTGGCCTTGGTATGTCGCCTTTTAAAGCGACGGGCGGGCTCTATTACGGCACTCATCCCTGTCGCAGGGACCTGCCTCGTGGCTGGGCTCTGCCTGGGGAGTTTTGTGCTTTACAGAATAGATTATGGTGCAAATCCGGCTGCTTTGGTTAGATCTTATTTCGATATAGAGATTTACTCAATCAAACCGATGGAGCTCCTGATTCCTCATTGGGGGCAAGATATGAGTTTCTTTTCAGACTTTTTTTCGAGATACTATGAGGGTGGAAGAATAAATGTAGGAGAGCGGTTGTGGGGTATCTATATTGGCCTTGTGGCTATCGCAGGTCTGTTTTTTCTATTTTTTAAGAGTATCTATAGGCAAATACATAAGCGCGCGCCTTCGCTGCCATTTCTCGCTGCGTGTTGGGTTATTGCTTATTCTAGCTTCGGAGGGATACATGCTGCATTTAGTTTGATATTCAATTTTTACAATATACGATCGACTAATCGGTACTTTGTTGCAATTGCAACATTGGGATTTCTCTATTTTGTTTTTGTAATTAACCGCTACATGAGGAGTTGGTCTTTTGGCGTAAGGCTTGGCGCTTTGCTTTTGATCGCTCTGCTTGGGCTCATGGATCAATCCTACCAAAATTACCTGTACCCTCGCTACGATATAACCACTAGTGTGATTAGGGAGAGAGTAATGGCAGATAGGGATTTGGCTTTGAGGTTGGAGGATAGATTAGAGCCTGGTGCTATGATTTACATATTGCCCGCCCAAGATTTCCCTGAGCCACTTGTCGGGCGTGGAGCTTGGAAGCTAGGGTTTTTTATCTATGATCCAATACGCCCTTTTCTTCACTCCACTAAACTTCGCTATTCCTATGGGAGCAATAAAGGAAGGGCGGGGGCGGATTGGCAGTTGGATGTGCAGGAATTACCCCCTAGAGAAATGGCTGCTACTTTGGGGTCCTACGGCTTCTCTGGGATTTTACTGAATCGGAAGGGGTATGGGGACCTAGGTAAGCAGCTGTTAACAGAATTTGCTGAAGCGGGTTGGCCGATGGAGTTTGAGCAGGGAGTCGGCAGTGAGTGGGTTTTCATTCCTCTTAAGCCCTCTGAAAATCCGATACTGCCAACGCTTACTCCTTACGCCTTATCTGCGGCTCAATAGTTTTTTGTTATTGATACGAAAATGCGCCGTGCGAAGGCACGGCGCATATCAAATAACCAGTTTAGGTAACTGGAGATTACTTACTCAAAACTCATAGCGAACAGTGAGCTTTGGGTTAATCGGAGTGCTGACAAAGATATAACGATTAAAGGAACCTGGGATGTAGTCTCTATCGAGTAGGTTATTGACGACCAGTTGTGCTTTCCAATTTTTGTTGAAACGGTAGTTAACACTCGCTTCGACAACGGTATAGGAGGGAATCCAAAATGACGGTTGGATGCGCACGGGATCGACGCCCGGAGGTGGCTGGGTAAATTGGCCTATGACGTCGCTGGGGCGCTCGCCGACATAGTTGGCACCGAGGCCGATTGACAGGCCACGGAGCGGGCCAGTTTCGGAAAAGGTGTACTGGCCCCAAATGCCCCCCATTTCCTCGGCTACGTTGCTATAGCGCATGTTGTCAGCGTCACGATTTTCATATTTGGTGTAGCTGCCGATCACCGAGAAGTTTTTGGTTGGAGCCCAAGCAAACTCAAACTCGAAGCCCTTTGCCGTCCGGTTGCTCATAATATCGGGCGCGGGCGGATTGGGAGGAGGTTGGCGGAAGTTCTCAAAGTTCCACGTTACGAGGTTGTCCTGAACAATATCAAAATAGGCGAAGGTCGTATAGAGCTTTCCATCGAAGAGCTTTAAGCGCACACCCACTTCGTGCTGTTCGCTTGGAACCGTGTGGTGCGGTATCCCCGAAGTAGGTCTCGCAGGCCCATCGAGCTCCTGCTTCGTGTAGCCGTAGTAGGCGGTGATACCGGGCGTGAGTTTGTAAACTACTCCCCCAGAAGGAACCCATACCTCGGTACTGCTTTGTGTGCTTGCCACAGTCAGGTTGTCCGTTGAGCCGCTGAAGTAGTGGTTGTAAGAAAGCGTGCCGCTTAAAACGAGTCGGTCCTCGAAGAAGTTGAGGACTTCCACAATATAGAACTGCCGACTGCGCGTGTAACTTTTGGAGTTAGCGAACCATTTATCTTGGAGAGTGTAGCCGGAGGGAGGAGTAAAGTTATTAGTGAAATCATACCATATGCCATCCGGTTCGTGATCTATTCTCCGAAAGGACTGGCCGCTGTAGTTGATCGCATATCCGGTGACTGTTTGCGATTTCCAAGTGTCAGCCGTATGTTCGTAAACGAAATCGTTTTGCAAGTTCCCGTAGTAGAGTTTGTTCCACTCGTTGATGCCGCCGAATTGGTATCTGGGGTTATCGTTACGAGTCACTCCGTCCCAGCTCCACTCTCCAGTGATCTGGTCGAGCTGGATGACTTCGGTATCAGCGTCTCCGGTTCCGAAGAAGTTTGGGCGATAGTTCTGATAGGCCCAGTTACCCGCGATCCGCATCGAGAGCTTGTCGGTAATTTGAGAGGTAAGGAAAAGTCGTGTGTTTTTTCCACTTTGGTGACGGGTGATGCCGCGCCCTATAAACTGGAAGTCGCGTGGGAGCCCTTCTTGGAGCCGGACATGACTCCGGTTTACGGCATAAAGGGAAACTGGATTTCCGTTATTGGCCAACATGCTGCCATTGTAAATTTGAAGCTGAGCCGTGAACTCCGTCTTCGGACTAATTCGATAGGTGAACATCGGCATCACGGTAATGTTTTGGTGATATTCACCTTTACCATAATCGTCCGCATCGGTGACCGCCCCAACGACTCGCACGGCGAGCTTGTCGTTTACAACATAGTTCCCATCGATTTCTGCGCGGTTGGCATCCCAGCGGCCCACTTGATAGGAGGCGTAGCCTTGATTCGTAAAGAGGGGCTTTTTGCTGACATTGTTAACCACGCCGCCAGGTAGACCCTGCGGGGCGAGAACGGAGTTGGGGCCTTTCACCACCTCAATCCGATCAATAATGATCGGGTCCTGATTGAGCATGCTGAACTGATTAAACCCGTCTATAGTGGTCCCGTAGCTTCGGAAGCCACGGACGTTCATCACGTCCAATGCGTTGGGCTGGGTGCTCGCTCCGACGCCGGCCACATATTTGACGGCATCAAGCACACGCGCACTGCCGGTGTCGGCCAGAAACTCGCTAGTGACGACCGATATGCTCTGGGTAGAGTCCATCAGGTTCATCCGAACGCGGGTGCCTGAACTGGCTTCGACTGCTTGGTAACGGCCTATATCTGCGCTCTCCTGCACAGAAAAGGGCGAGAGCCGGACGATTTCTTCGTCGTTCTGGGCTGAGGTTTGCTGGGCGTAGGTAGTGACGGCCAAGCCCAGCATCAATGCCGATGCAGCCGCTAGCCTACCTTTTTTGTGGAGGGTTGGGGTATCTATGTACTTCATATTTCAGGGTTAGGTGGAGGTTTACCGCCGGTGGGCGGCGAACGGAAAACCGAAAGCGGGGGTGAAAGCGACGACGCGGTCGACCTAGGGGAGGGACACGCCGGCTTGGTGTGGGGTGAAGGGCGGGACTTGAGGCAAGTGGGTTACTAAAGCAACAAAAACTTAAGTAACAGTACGCTGCTATCTTCTGCTCGCTAAGCAGAGACATCACGTCGTGATTGAAAAGTAGGGGGCGGCGCGGGGTTTGAGGTGGCTTCTCGCGGGCGGACTTTTCTTTGCTAGCGGCTATGACTGATCGCGCTTTCTCCCTCGCTCTTACTCAACGTCCGCGCCGCCTGCGTCGCAGTGCTAGTTTGCGTGCGCTGGTTGAGGAGACGGTGTTGCGGCCTGCCGACTTTATCGCACCGCTTTTTGTGATCGAGGGAGAGGGGCCGCCGGAGGAGATCGCTTCGCTGCCCGGAGTGCGTCGCTTGCCGATTCACGCGCTCGTGTCCGAGTGCCGTGAGCTTTGGGCACTGGGCATTCCGGCGGTCGATCTTTTCGCCAAGGTCGCCGATTCGGAAAAAGACGCGGTGGGGAGCGTCGCGCTTGGGGACGAGTCGCTCGTGGCGCGCGCGATTCGCGCGGTAAAGGCCGCTGTGCCTGAGTTGACGGTTATCACCGATATCGCGCTTGATCCGTACACGACGCATGGCCACGACGGCTTGCTTACGGAAGACGGGCGCGACGTGGATAACGACTCCACGGTTGAGCAACTTATCGCTATGGCACTCGCGCATGCGCGGGCAGGGGCCGACCTCGTCGCACCGAGCGATATGATGGATGGGCGCGTAGCTGCGATTCGCGCGGCGCTCGACGCAGCGGGTTTTGAGCAAGTCGGTATTCTCGCGTACTCGGCGAAGTTCGCGTCTGGGTTTTACGGGCCGTTTCGCGAGGCGGTGGGCAGTTCCAAAGTCGGCACAGTGGCCGGGCCAGCGGACAAGAAAACTTACCAACTCGATCCCGCTAATCGCCGCGAAGCGATCCGCGAGGCCCTGCTCGATGAGGCAGAGGGGGCGGATATCTTGATGGTGAAGCCGGCGGGGCTGTACCTGGACATCATCCGCGATTTGCGTGAGCGCACGCATACGCCGATTGCGGCTTACCAGATTTCGGGCGAGTACGCGCAAATCCATGCGGCCGCCGAGCGCGGGTGGATTGATTACGAGAGGTGCCGCGATGAATCGCTTATCGCGATTAAGCGCGCCGGGGCCGACATGATTCTGAGCTACTTCGCCAAAGAGGTCGCTCGGGGTTTAAGGCACTGATGTGCCGAGCGGCCAACGCGCCGCTCGCTCGGCAATCAAAAGGGTTCATCGCCCCCGCTTCGCGGGGCGCCCTTCGTAGTCGTCGCCTTCCTCTTCGTCGTCGTCGTCCTCTTCGTCCTCCTCGTCGTCAAGGTCGTCTTCTTCGTCGGCGTCCTCCTCGTCCCATTTGAGCGAGGCGTCGTCTTTGAGTTTTTGCTCTTCCTCTTCGTCGATTTCGGGGAGGTCTTCGTCGTCGGTGGCGAGAGGCTTTTCGGCGGCGTCTTCATCGCCTTCGTAGCCGGCGGGGATGTAGTCGAGGATGGCGATGAGCTCGTTAAAGGTGTGGACGGCTACGCCCTCAATGAAGTCGGCATTTTGTGCTTCGCGGATCTCGTCTTCGACTTCGTCGACCGAGAGTTTCACTTCGAAGTCGATGGTGTCGTTGAGCATTTTCACGCGGCAGCGCGTGAGGTGGTCGAGCAGGTCGGCGTAGGGGCCGTTTTCCTCATCGAGGATATCGGCTAGGGCGAAGAGTTTTTCCGCCGAGTCGAAGAGCGAGTCTTTCACGCGTTTGAGTCGCACGCGGCCGTCGCCGAGGTCTTTTTCGATACGGAACGGGATGAAGGCGGCCTCAAAAACGTCTTGGCTAAAGCCGTAGTCGCGGAGCGGGTCGACGAGTTCAATGAGGTGATCGACTTGGCGCGGATCGACAATCGAGAGTCCATCGACATCCCAGCGCACGGGGTCGCTGGTTTCGGCTACCCACCAGTTATGATCGTCGCCGAGACGCACTACACACCACTCAAGACTCGAAATCGCTTTGGCCATATGTGACAGAGGAAATTTTGGCGCAGCGTGGAAGGGGCGTTTTGAAAAACAAGCAGAAAAACCCCGCTGGTTTGGTGTGATTGTGCGGCGGCGTTTGGGGCGAGTTTTGACCACGAACCAAAGCGCAAACCTCGCCGTTTACGGCGAGGTCATCGTCATATGGAGCCGAGGGCTCCCCCTAGCTTGTGGAGGAGAAGCTCCGACCGCAGGGTTGGAGTTCTTCACTTTAAAACGCTGAGCGCACGGGGCGCGTTTGTGTTTTGCTTTTTGGCTTTCGGGTCGTGCTGTCTGGCGAAGGCGCAGCGCGTGGGCTTCGCCAGATTAGCGACTTAGGGGCGGTGCAGATAGCTCCCTTGATTTTTGAAAATGCCGCCCCCATCGTCGTGCGTTATGGGATGGTTTTATGAGAAATGCCTGCGTCCTGCACTCTTCCGGCTCGACCCTGAGCATGCGCACGAGTTGGCGGTGGATGCACTGGCGGTGCTAGCGCGTGTGTCGCCCCTTTGCCGAGCGATGGAGGCGTGGCACGGGCGAGATGCGGAGCGGCTGTCGTTGGCGGGGCAGCCCGTGCAGTGTTTCGGGCTAAATTTCCCCAACCGCGTGGGGCTCGCGGCGGGTTTCGATAAGAACGCGCGGGCTTGGCCTGCGGCGGCGGCACTCGGTTTTGGCCATGTGGAAATCGGCACCGTCACGCTGCTGCGCCAGCCGGGCAACGGGCGTCCGCGTGTCTTTCGTTTTCCTGAGCAAGAGGCCGTGATTAACCGGATGGGGTTTAATAACGAAGGGGCCGAGTCCGTCGCGCTGCGCCTGGGGCGACAGCCTGTCCCGGGTGCACGCGCTATCCCGCTCGGTGTGAATTTGGGAAAGTCGAAACTCGCTTCACTTGATCAAGCAGTGAACGACTACCTCGGCAGTTTTGCGCTTTTGGCGGACTATGCGGACTATCTCGTGCTCAACGTCAGTAGCCCGAACACGCCCGACTTGCGAAAGCTCCAAGATGAAGAGCGCCTGCGCGAGCTGCTCGCTGCCGTGACCGATGCCAACCGCCGCCGGGCCGAGTCGCCCGGGCTACGCGCCAAACCGCTGCTTCTCAAAATCGCACCCGATCTTAACGCACCACAAGTCGATAGCGTCCTAGAGCTCGTCACCGAGTTTGGGCTGGCCGGTATCATCGCGACCAATACGACGCTCGAGCGTCCGCCCGGCCCGCTCGCTGACGCCGCGCAAGCGGGTGGGCTGAGCGGGGCTCCGCTGCGCGAGCGGGCGACCGAAATCATCCGCTACATCGCGAAAGCCACAGATGGGCGGCTGCCAATCATTGCGGTGGGCGGCATCACCGATAGCGCGAGCGCGATCGAGAAGCTCGATGCGGGGGCGACGCTCATTCAGCTTTACACTGGCCTGATCTATCGCGGGCCGTTTTTGGCTGCGCAGATTGCGCGGGGCTGAGGAGAGCCGCCCACTGGTCGCTCTTAGCCGACTCTGCCGAAGCTGCGCTTCGGGCTGCTACTGGGCATACGAATAGTCGGGGACTACTTATAAGTCCTAGCTAGTAGACTATTTCTATTTGTCAGCGTTTAGCAGTCGGTTGCAGGCTGCGCGCCGTTCCCCTAAATTTACGCATGAAACTCATCACAGCTATCATTAAACCTTTCAAACTAGAGGAAGTAAAACAGGGCCTCTCCGAAATCGGTGTCGAGGGCATGACCGTGACCGAGGTAAAGGGCTTCGGTCGCCAAAAAGGGCACACCGAGATTTATCGTGGCTCGGAGTACACGGTGGACTTCCTGCCGAAGGTGAAGCTCGAAATCGTGCTCTGCGACTCGCTCGTGCCGAAGGCACTCGACACGATCGTGGCCGCGGCCAAGACCGGAAAAATCGGCGACGGGAAGGTTTTTGTTAGCCCGATTGAGGAAGTGATCCGTATCCGCACCGAAGAGCGCGGCGAGGCCGCAGTCTGAGGTCAGTGACCTCTTCTCTTGCAGGCCGCGCACGCCGCCTCGCGTGCGTAGGCCGATTTTAGGCGCCGAGGCGTCGTCTGAGTTGTTAGGGTCTGTTCCCGTTTTAAGTGCGAGCCACGCTGCTGCTTACGGCGCAGCCCGAAGGGACGAGGCATCTGGCTCGCGGCTCGCCACTAACGTGTGCTGCGCACGCTCGCCGCTCGTTTGAGCCGCGAGGTGATTTTTACTTTGCGGCGGGTTCTTCAAACACGCCGAGCTTGCGGTAGCGCGCGTAGCGGGCTTCGAGCAGCTCGTCGGTCGAGAGTTTTCGGAGTTGGCGCAGGTGCTTTTCCAAAACCTTGCCCAAGCTTTTGGCCGCTGCGCTTGCATCGTAGTGCGCGCCGCCGCTCGGCTCGGGGATGACTTCTTCGACGACGCCTAGGGATTCGAGAGTGGCCGCGTTGAGCCGCAGCGCTTCGGCGGCTTGCGCGGCTGCGCTGCCGTCTTTCCACAAAATCGCGGCGCAGCCTTCGGGCGAGATGACCGAGTAGTAGCTGTTTTCAAAGGTCAGGACGCGGTCGGTGACGCCGATGCCGAGTGCGCCGCCTGAGCCGCCTTCGCCGACGACGACGGCGATGCTGGGCACGCGCAAGAGGGCCATATCGCGCAGGTTTACGGCGATGGCTTCCGAGACGTGTCGCTCTTCGGAGCCGATCCCCGGATACGCGCCGGGCGTGTCGATAAAGGAGAGGATGGGCAGCCCAAATTTCTCGGCCATTTTCATCAGCCGGTTCGCCTTTCGGTAGCCTTCGGGTTGAGGCATGCCGAAGTTGCGTGCGATTTTCTCCTTCGTGTCGCGGCCTTTTTGCTGGGCGATTATCATGACGGCTTGGCCGTTAAAAAAGGCGGTGCCGCCGATGAGGGCGCGGTCGTCGCGAAACTGGCGGTCGCCATGCAGCTCGACGAAGTCCTCGCAAAGCTGTGTGACGTAATCGAGCGCGTAGGGGCGTTTGGGGTGGCGGGCGATTTGCACGCGTTGCCACGGGCTCAGGTTCGAGTAAATCTCGCGCTGAGTTTGCTCGATTTTCTTTTCGATGGCGGCGATCTCTTGCTTGAGGTCGAGCTTGGTCTCCAGCGACTGCTGTTGCAGTGCGTCGAGTTGCAACGCGAGTTCGCGTAGCGGTTTTTCAAAGTCTAAGACGTAGGCCGACGATTCCATGTGTGCAGAGAGGGGGGGCAGGCAGGAAGGGAAAGCGCGGCGCAAGCGCGGCAGGCTCGCAACCCTTTAATCAATCCTCTGTGGGGGCGGCGGTGCTCGCGCCGCCTTTCAACTGCTCCTTCCAGCCGAGGATCTTGGCTTGGGCGGCGTAGCGCTCGGCGCGGGCTTTATCGCCGCGCTCGACCCAGATACGCGAGAGGGTGGTGTTAATGAGAAGGTCGTCGCCTCGCAGCGCGTGCGCTTTTTCCGCAGCGGCGAGTGCTTCATCTGTGAGTCCTGCCCCGAGGGCGATCTCGGCGAGGGTGTGCCAGAGGTCGAAGGAGTGGGGGGCGCTTTGCGCGGCGTCGCGGAGCTTGGTGAGGGCGCTGGCCGCCTCGCCCATTGCGTAGTCGTAGCTGGCCTCGTCGATTAGGGGCTGGATTTCGGCGTCCGTCATGGTTGGCGAAGCTTGGTGACAAAAAAGGCACAGTGACAACTGCCACTGTGCCTCGGTGTGCGAGTTTCGACGCGCGGCTAACAGGGCGGCGCATCGATAAAATCGCTGCGAGCGTTAGTCTTGGGCTGGGCTGCCGACGATCGCGAGTGAGAGGGCGATCTCGGGGTTTACCTTGTCCTCGTGCTGGCCGGGCATGATGCCGAAGTCGGCACGGGCGATGGAGAACTCGCCGCGAATGACGAGTAGGTCGCCGGGGACTTCGGGTTTATTGATGCGCTTGCCGAAGGCTCCGGGCAGGTAGGAGAGCCGCACGGGGACGGAAATCTCGCGGGTGATGCCTTTGAGCGTGAGTTTACCGGTGGCTGTCGCGGTGGTGTTGTTCCCTTCGGTTTGGGTGTTGGAGAGGCTAGTAAGCTCAAAAACGATTTCGGGGTTATTTGCGGCGTCGAGCCACTGCTCGCCGAGCATGTGCTCGGTCATGACGGCATTGGAGACGAGGGCGGACTGGGTCGCGACGACGATCTTGCCCGTGGTCTCGGTAGGGTTTTCGGGGTTGTAGTGGACTTTCCCCGACACGCCGCTGGCCGTGCCTGAGATGGGCTCTAGGAGCGAGTCGAGTTTGAACTGGATGGCGTTGACGCCTTTCGGGTCGGTGAAGTCGAAGGCCTGCGGGGCCGCTGTGGCGGCGGTCATTGCGCTACCGACGAAGAGCAGTGTGCTTACGAGGAGGGATTTATTCATGGATTGTGGGTTTTCTTAGTACGGAAGAAAAAGGAAAGTCCGAAGGCGACTGCGGCGAGCCCAACTGCGCCACCGAGCCACTCAATGCCCGGGACGAAGCGGTCTTCGTAAGTGATGAACTCAATGCCGGTGATTTCGTCGACTTGCGTTACGGGCACGCGGTTCATGCTCCAGCCGGTGTGTGCGCCTTTGCCCGACCAATACACGATGCCGAAGACGAGACAGAAGGCGGAGAGGAGGCGCAGGAGGCTCAGGATCTTCTTTCTTGGCGCGCCGCTCGTCGGCGTCGCGTCGGAGGCGTGTGTGCGTATCGGTGCAGTCATCTTGGGGCGAGGGGGGCCTAGTTAAAAGCTTTAGGCGAAGATGCAAATGCGGGCTGCAAATTTCTTTAGTTAATTGATCAAAATAGAGGGTGCTGAGGGGGCTTTCGTCCCCTGTATGGGCCGATTTGTTTCATAGAATCAGCATCGCGTCGCCGTAGCTGAACAAGCGGTACTTGCGGGTGATTGCTTCGGCGTAGATTTCGCGAAACCAAGTGATGCCATCGGTCGAGCCAGGCGAAAGGAAGGCGGCGATGAGGCACAGTAGCGTCGAGCGCGGCTGGTGGAAATTGGTTAAGAGCGCATCGACTCCGCGAAACTGTGCGGGCGGGTAAATAAAGAGGTCGGCTTCGGCGAGATGGGCGCGAAGGGGAGGGCAGGGCGCGCAGGCTTGGGTTTGGCGCAGGTAATGCTCAATGCTGCGTAGCGTTGTCGTGCCAATGGCGATACGTCGACCGCGAGTGTTGTGGAGCCGGTCAATCGTGTGCGGTGGGATTTCGTAACGCTCGCGGTGGATTTGGTGCGCCTCGATGGTTTCGGTGGTGATGGGCCGAAAGGTGCCTAGGCCGACGTGGAGCGTGAGGTCGGCGAGCGCGACACCGCGTGCGGCGAGGCTGCCGAGCAGTTCGGGCGTAAAGTGCAGTCCGGCAGTCGGCGCGGCGACAGCGACGGGGCGGGCGGCATCCGCATACACGGTTTGGTAACGGTCGAGGTCGCGTGCGCGTTGTGAGTCTTTGCCCGTTGTGCTTGGCGCCTCCGTTTTCTCGCGGTGGATATAGGGCGGTAAGGGAACGCTGCCGAGTCGGCGGGCGAGTTCGGGCACGGTTTCATTTTCGCGGTGCGATTTTAGCCGAACGAGGGCTGTGCCGTCGGCGGATTTTGCCAACACTTCAGCGGAGAATTCGCGGTTTGTATCTGCGAAAGCTGCGCCTACCGGAAGCCGTTTGCTGGGGCGCAGCAGGCAGTGCCAAGTCGATGTGTTTTGAGGCTCGGCTTCGTGTGGGCGGAGCAGGAAGCACTCGATTGCGCCGCCGAGTGCAGTCGCGCCGCCTTCGCTCCTAATAATGCGTCGGGCGCGAAGCCGGGCCGGGAGCACAGCGGCGTTGTTGCGAAAGAGGGTATCGCCCGCGCTAAGGAAGTTTGGAAGCTCGGCGAAACGGTGGTGACTGATCGTGTGAGTCGCGCGGTCTACGACGAGGAGCCGCGAGTCGTCGCGCCGTACACTGGGGCTTTGCGCAATAAGCTCCTCGGGGACTGGGTAATCGAAGAGTTCGGTGCGGAGCGGAGCGGTGGGGATGGCGGCAGTTTCGGCAGTGGTCACGGGCTGTTGGAGGGTCAAAAGGCAGGAGCGACTGCCGGCAAATGAAGGCTTGCGCTGGCGAGCGGCGAGCGTTTCTTCGGCGGTCTTCTCTTCCCCGAGTGGGAAGGCCGCGTGAGATGCCGAGCTAGCTCAGTTGGTAGAGCAACGCTTTCGTAAAGCGTGGGTCGTCGGTTCGAGTCCGATGCTCGGCTCGCGTTCGTAACCGCCCTCTTTTGGCGCCGCTGCGAGGTAAATGCGAGAGCTCACGACCTCCACTGCGCGTGGTGCACTTTTCCACTACGCGTGGGGCGGCAGCGTGTCGCTGCACCCATTCACAGAGCCGCTTGGTTGCCGTGCATTCGCACGGCAACCAAGCGGCTCTGTGAAAAGGACCCCAAACTTCGGGAGTTTACTGGTGATTTTTCCCACCTCGCCCAAACGGGTTATCACTCTACTTTCCCTTTTACTCCTCCCCCTGTCGCAGCGCGACAGGGGGAGAGTGCTTTCAAATTTGGGAATTGGTTTCGTCGCGAAGCGACGGGGCCAATTCCCAAATTAAATGGAAGCGGTCACTGACCGCCGCACCACGCGTAGTGGAAAAAGCGTATCAGCGCGGTTCGCGTTTGAAACGGGAACAGTCCCTCCCGCACACTGTGCCACGAGTGTGCCAGTGTGACGCGGTTGGCATGGGGGCGGCGCAGCGAGGACCTGCCCAGGGGAGCGCGCAATCGTTTTTAAGTTGTTAACTGAAATAATGTTAAAAAACAGTAAGACCTTGGCACGCAGGCTGCTTAATAGGGCGGCATGAGCAGAATTTTAGGAATCGACTTAGGAACGACGAATTCGTGCATGGCCGTCATGGAAGGTGGCGAGCCGGTCGTCATCCCCAATGCTGAAGGTGCGCGCACGACGCCGTCTATCGTCGCGTTTACCAAGAACGGCGAGCGCCTAGTTGGCCAAGCGGCCAAGCGTCAAGCGGTGACCAACCCGCGCAACACGGTCTTCTCGGCCAAGCGCTTAATCGGGCGCAAATTTTCCGAAATCCAAGAGGAGGTAAAAACGCTCCCCTACAAAGTCGTCGCAGGCAAAAACGGCGACGCGTTCATCGAGGTGCAGGTTGCCGACAAGACCGAGCAATTCGCGCCGCAGCAAATCTCCGCCTTCCTCTTGGCGAAGCTCAAGGCCGACGCTGAAGCCTACCTCGGCGAGAAGATCACGCAGGCGGTCATCACCGTCCCCGCTTACTTCAACGACTCGCAACGCCAAGCCACCAAGGACGCCGGTAAAATCGCCGGACTCGACGTCCAGCGTATCATTAACGAGCCGACCGCGGCCTCGCTCGCCTACGGGCTCGACAAGAAGAGGGACGAGAAAATCGCCGTCTTCGACTTGGGCGGCGGCACCTTCGACATGTCGGTGCTCGAAATCGGCGATGGCGTTTTCGAGGTCAAAGCGACCAACGGCGACACCCACCTAGGCGGCGACAACTGGGACGACGCCCTCATCAACTGGCTCGTCGACGAGTTCCGCAAAGAAAACGGTATCGACTTGCGCAACGACCCGATGGCCCTCCAGCGGCTCAAGGAAGAGGCCGAGAAGGCCAAGATCGCTCTCTCCTCGGCGCAGTCCGTGGATATCAACCTGCCCTTCATCACTGCTGACGCGACCGGCCCCAAGCACCTCAATGTGCAACTCACCCGCGCCAAGATGGAGCAGGTCTGCGACTCGCTCTTTGAGCGTTGCCGCCCGCCCTTCCAGAACTGCCTCAAGGATGCCGAGCTGAGCTCCTCACAGATCGACGAACTCGTGCTCGTAGGCGGCATGACCCGCATGCCCAAGGTCGTGGAAATCGCCAAATCGCTCGCCGGTAAAACCCCGCACCAAGGCGTCAACCCCGACGAGGTCGTGGCAATCGGTGCCGCTGTCCAAGGCGGCGTCCTTAAAGGCGACGTGCGCGACGTGCTCTTGCTCGACGTCACGCCGCTCACGCTCGGCATCATGACTGCGGGCGACGTCGCCACGCCGATGATTCCGCGCAACACCACCATCCCCTCGAAGAAGACGCAGACCTTCTCGACCTACAGCGACAACCAGCCCTCCGTCGAAATCGTCGTCCTCCAAGGCGAGCGCCCGATGGCCCGCGATAACAAGACGCTCGGCACCTTCAAGCTCGACGGCATCCCGCCCGCGCCGCGCGGCACACCGCAAATCGAAGTCACCTTCGATATCGACGCCAACGGCATCCTCCACGTCTCCGCCAAGGACCTCGGCACGGGCAAAGACCAAAAAATCACCGTCCAAGGCTCCTCTGGCCTCTCACAAGAAGAGGTCGAGCGGATGACCAAGGAAGCCGAGCTTCACGCCGAAGAAGACAAGAAGCGCAAGGAAGCCGTCGAGACCCGCAACCAACTCGACAGCTCCATTTACCAACTCGAAAAGACCCTTGGCGAAGCAGGCGACAAACTCCCTGCCGAGAAGAAGGCTCCCATCGAGAGCGCACTTGCCGACGCGAAAAAGGCCCTCGAGTCCGACGACGCCGCGCAGATGAAGGCCGCACTAGAGAACCTCTCCAAAGTCGGCGCCGAGCTCTACGCCGAAGCCCAGCAAGCCGCGCAGGCAGCGGCCCAAGCGGGCGGCGCAGCCGATGCGTCGAGCGCCGGCGCGTCCTCCGCGGCTGACTCCGGCAAACGCCCCGAAAAACAGGCCGACGTCGTCGATGCCGATTTCGAGGTAGTCGAAGACGACAAGGACAAGAAGTAAGTCCGCTACCCGCGCGGGCGCATTCACCGGATGCGCCTGCTAAATCCCTTTTGTGCGCGGTCGCTCGGAGTCCTTCCCGCTCCCGCGCACAGTTAACCTCCAACCGAACTCTAACCTAAAACTAAAATCATATGGCTAAAGTAAGCATCAAACCCATCGGTGATCGCGTGCTCGTGCAGCACATCGAGGAAAAAGAGCAAGTGCGCGGCGGGATCATCATCCCCGACTCCGCCAAGGAAAAGCCCCAAGAGGCGACCGTCATCGCTGTCGGCACCGGCAAGAAGGACGAGCAAGGCAAAAACGTGCCCTTCGAAGTCAAAGTCGGCGACAAGGTCCTCATCTCCAAATACGGCGGCACTGAAGTCAAAATCGACGACCAGAAATACACCATTGTGCGTGAGGATGACATCCTCGGCGTCGTCGCCTAAGGCGCGACACCGTGTGTTTTCGCCCAATCGGCCAACCCGGTTTCCCGCGTAAGCAATTACTCACTACAAAACAAAATCGTTAACCCACTCTCTTAAACACAAATGGCTAAACAACTCCTCTTCGACGAATCGGCCCGGCAGAAAGTCCTGCACGGCGTCGAGCTCCTCTCCAAAGCCGTCAAAGTCACGCTCGGCCCCAAAGGCCGTAACGTCGTCATCGACAAGAAATTCGGCTCGCCGACCGTCACCAAGGACGGCGTCACCGTCGCCAAGGAAATCGAGCTGGCCGACGCCTACGAAAACATCGGCGCGCAGCTCGTGAAGGAAGTCGCCTCCAAGACCAACGACGCAGCCGGTGACGGCACCACCACGGCGACCGTCCTTGCCGAAGCCGTTTACAAGGAAGGGCTCCGCCACGTCACCGCTGGCGCAAACCCCATCTACCTCAAGCGCGGTATCGATAAGGGCGTCGAGGCCGCCGTGGCCGAGCTCGCCAAAATCTCCAAGAAGGTGAACGCCTCCGAGGAAATCCGCCAAGTCGCGACCGTCTCCGCCAACTGGGACGCCGAGATCGGCAACATCATCGCCGAGGCACTCGAAAAGGTCGGCAAAGACGGCACCGTGACCGTCGAGGAAGCCAAGTCGATCGAGACCACGCTCGACGTCGTCGAAGGCATGCAGTTCGACAAAGGCTACCTCTCGCCCTACTTCGCGACCAACATGGAGACACAGGAAGCGGTCCTCGAAGACGCCTACATCCTCATCCACGAGAAAAAGATCTCCAACCTCCAAGAGTTCCTCCCGCTGCTCCAGACCGCCGCCAAGAGTGGCAAGCCCCTCCTCATCATCGCCGAGGAAGTCGAGGGCGAGGCACTGGCCGCGCTCGTGGTAAACAAGATTCGTGGCACGCTCAACGTCGTCGCCGTTAAGGCCCCCGGCTTTGGCGACCGCCGCAAGGCCATCCTAGAAGACATCGCTGTCCTCACCGGTGGACGCCTCCTCTCCGAAGACCTCGGCATTAAGCTGGAGAACGTGCAACTCTCCGACCTCGGTCGCGCCAAGCGCATCGTCGTCGACAAGGAGAACACCACGATCGTCGAAGGTGCGGGCAAGTCCTCCGACATCCAAGGCCGTGTGAAGCTCATCCGCCGCCAGATCGAGGAAACCAGCTCCGACTACGACCGCGAGAAGCTCCAAGAGCGCCTCGCCAAACTCGCCGGTGGCGTGGCCGTCATCAACGTCGGCGCCGCGACCGAGTCCGAGATGAAGGAGAAGAAGCAACGCGTCGAAGACGCCCTCCACGCGACCCGCGCGGCTGTCGAGGAAGGCATCATCTCCGGCGGTGGCGTTGCGCTCCTGCGCACCGGCAAGGCAGTCGACGCAGTCATTAACTCCCTCGAAGGCGACGAAAAGCTCGGCGCGCAAATCGTCCGTCGCTCGGTCGAAGCTCCGCTCAAGCAGCTCTGCTTCAACGCCGGTGTCGAAGGCGCAGTCGTCGTCCAGCAAGTGCTCGCGAGCAAGGGCAACAACGGCTACAACGTCGCGACCGGCGTCTTTGAAGATCTCGTCAAAGCAGGCGTTGTTGACCCGACCAAGGTCACTCGCACCGCGCTGCAAAATGCAGCCTCCATCGCAGGGCTACTTCTCACCACC
The DNA here is from genome assembly GCF_001580045.1 of Cephaloticoccus capnophilus. Classification (GTDB taxonomy): domain Bacteria; phylum Verrucomicrobiota; class Verrucomicrobiia; order Opitutales; family Opitutaceae; genus Cephaloticoccus; species Cephaloticoccus capnophilus. The sequence goes on along the minus strand of NZ_LSZP01000015.1, from coordinate 13,314 downwards.
GAGGCGATCATCACCGACGCCCCGGAAAAAGATAAGCCCGCCGCGCCCGCTCCCGGCGGCATGGACTACTAAGAGTCTCTCCCGAGGCGCACCGGAATCCGGTGCGCCTTTTTTGTGCGCTCACTTGGCGAACCCCTCGGCCCCGACCCTGCGCTTCCACTGCGCGTGGGGCGGTGGCATGCTGCCACTCCCATTTAAATCGCGATTTGGTCCGGAGGCTTTGCCTCCGAACACAAATCGCGATTTTGAAATAGAGCCTTTCGTTAGTGTCGCAGCGCGACAGGGGGGAATGCTTTCAAATTTGGGAATTGGTTTCGTCGCGAAGCGACGAGGCCAATTCCCAAATTGAACGGGTGCAGGCACAGGATGGCGGGCCAACGAGCCCGCCGCCAAATAAAACAGCCTGCGGCCCCACGCGTAGTGGAAAAAGGAGTGGGCGCGACTTCGGCGATTGCGCAGCGGGTGCGGGAAAGCGCGTAGGGGTTTGGCCTGAGAGGCTGCGGGGAAAACGTATGGGCTTAGCTGGGCATGTTCCCGTGTAGGCCAGTCTTCAGATGCCTGCTCCCGCTTCTTTTTACCCTTGGGTGTTGCGGGGCAGTTTTTGCGGACAGGGAGTCGGAAGGGGAGCCCAGTGAATCCGCAAAAATGCCCAGCCTTGTTTGCCGAGTGGTGGCGGACGACGATTTTGCTGCCGAGTCGGAGTGCGAACGGGAAGACGCCTGCGATTTAGAAGGCGCGCAGGCAGACGCGCGGCTGTTTTGGCTTCGTGCGCCGCTGCTTGGCGAGTTTCCTATTGAGGCACTGGATTTTGCCGAAGTGGGTGCCCGTGACGAGTGGGAGACTTTGCGAATGCAGCGTATGGTTTTAGGCAAGGGGAACTTGCCACTTTGGGAGCGAGAGGAATCGGAAGGCAGCGATCTTTTTTTGGAGGCCCGGTCGGCGGCGCGATTTTTCGGTGGCGGTGATACGCTCCACTTAGCGAGTTCTACGCCCGCGAACACAGCGAGTGCGGCCGCTATTGGGTTTTTCTGCGATTTTAGCGAACTACGCCCGAGCGGCGCATTTTCGTTTACACCGCAATTTTCGCCTAAGCGTTCTACCGCTTCCAACTCTGCGAGTATCGGCGATTCAGATACGTCCCATTTGGCGGCGGCGGACAGTTTAGGTGCCGTTATTCGCGAGCCGCCGCGCACGGGTCGGGCTTCGCAGTTAACGAGTGTATTTTCTATCGGCGGCGGCGCGGCGAGCGTGCGCAGCACACGTGAGTGGCGAGCCGCGAGCAGTGGCCGCGCGGACGGGCAGCTTCCGATTGAGCGGGTGCACTTTGAGAAGGTTGCGCAAAAAAACTGGGGCCCGACTAAGAATGTCCTCGCGGTAGGAAACTACCTCGTCACTGCCGACCGTTCGCTCGCTGCCATCAAACTTGATGGCGTGGGCGATAGCTGGGACAGGGAGGGCTATGAGTTGGGGCGGGTCATTAATCTCGATAAGCACACGCTGAGCATTACTGGCGCGGGCATTCTCTCGGTGGGCGAAAAGCGTGACAAAATTTGGAACGGCACACTGGCGACCACGCGCGATAATTTCGAAATCCACGTCACTGGCGGCGGCGCGGGCTATGGCGGGCTGGAAATCGCTGCGGTCATGGTTAACGCCGCGACCGGGACGACCGGCCTTATCAAAACGGGTGACGGCGAGCTCATCCTTTCCAACCAGACGAAGAACACGTTTGCCGGAGAGGTTCGGGTGGAGCGCGGCACGCTGACGCTGCGCTCCAAGGATGGGGCGATCGCCTCGAAAACGATTTTCGTAGGCGACGGCTCCGGCCCGGCCATTCTCAATCTCAAAGGCGGGCGCGATCACATAGACCCGGAGGCGACGGTGACGCTGCGCGGTGGGGAGGCGGGCGAGGCGGCGGTCCTGCGTTTTGAGAAAACGCACCCCAGCAAAGGTGTCTCCCAAAAGCTCTCAAAACTCGTGATCGAGGGCAGTAGTGTTATCGAGTTTATCGACCCGTTTATTACGGATGGTAAAGGGACTTCGCCCAACAAGAATGCGCTCTACATCGACGAGCTCGACTTGCGCGGCGAGCTTACCATTCGCGGTTGGGATAAACACGATACGCAGATTTTCATCAAAAGCTCCGTCCAACCCGACGCGGAGCTTTTAGCCAAAATTCACGTCGAGGGTCACGCTAACCTCCGCGTCAGCCAGACCTCCGATGGCTATTGGTCACTCGAAGCGGTACCCATCCCCGAGCCTGCGATTTGCGGTGCGATCGTAGCCCCGGGCGTGCTTGCGCTCGCGGCGTGGCGAAGGCGCGCGCGCGCTTCGGAGTCTGCGCAGCGCGGCGAGCGTGCGCAGCACACGTGAGTGGCGAGCCGCGAGCCAGATGCCCCGTCATTTCAGTAGTGACGGTAGTCGCCGCTAGTCTCTTACGAGGCTTTTAGGAAACGTTACTTAGCCGTTTCGGCTAAAATCTTGCGGTGAGGGCGTATGCGCTCGTGGGCATGTTTCGCTACTCGCAATGGCTCCCTGTGCTTTCGTTTGTCCTCACTCTTTCGGGCAAAAGTTTCGCGGCTGAGCAAGCACCTCAGGAGGCACCCGCCCAGCCCGCATCATCCGCCCCGCTCGCTCCATCCGTTGTCGCCACCCACGAGACTCGCGACACGCATTTTACCGCGCTGCACGGCGACCTCTCTTTCCGCGTCAGCCCTGCCGGCTCGGCCACGCCCGATGAGCCTATCCGCTGGAACCAACTCGTTTATCGCGATGGCCAACTCGTCTTTGGCGCACGCGAGAGTCTCGGAACCATCCTTTGGGAGACCGCTATCGACCTCGGCAACTACGCGATGCGGAGCCTCTCCCTAGCCGCGGGCCGAGATGCTAACGAGGTCGCCACGCTCGTCATGAAGCGCGAGCTGATCGGCCACCGTGGGCTGCAACTCGTGGGCGATGGGCGCATGGATATCGCAACGGCCAATCCGCACTTCACCGGCCCGCTCCTCATCGAAGGCGCAGAGCTCCGCCTAAGCGAGCAGGGGACGCTTAAAAAACACCCCGCCGTGCAAGTCAGCGCGGGCGGCAGCTTCGTCATTGATAATCGCGACGTGCAGCACGTCGTGAACAAGCGCTTCAACGGTGGCGACCTCGCGCTCAGCTCGGGCAACTTTCGCTTCCTCACCCGCAATAACGCCGCCGCGCTCGAGCGCATCGGCACGCTCACAGTGGGCCAAGGCGCGAGTAAGTTTGAGGTCTCCGGCGGTGGCCCAGGCAAGCTCGGGACGACGATTAGCATCGGCAAACTCAGCTTCGCCGCGCCCGCCGCGCACCTCAACTTTGTGGCCTCGAACGGCTCCGATTTCTCGCAAAACACGACTGTCAAATTCCTGCAAAAACCCGAACTCCTGCACGGCGTTATCCCGCGCACCACGGTTAACGGATGCGACTGGGCGACCGTGGATAGTCACAACCAGCTCCGCGCTTACTCGGGTTACGAAACCGGCAGCGACAAGAGCTGGGGCCCGAGCGTGAATGCTGCGCCGGCCGGGAATCTGCTCGTCAGTGCCGACCGCTCGCTCGCCTCGCTCAAATTTGAAGGCGAGGGACTTGGCGGAGACGATGAAGACCGCAACCCGCTTGGGCGAATTGTCGATTTAAACAACCACACGCTCACCGTTACCGGCGCGGGCATCATCGCCACCGGAGACGAGTTTCGCCACCAACTCCGAGGCGGCACACTCACCACCACTCGCGACAACTACGAAATCCACGTTTCCGGCACGGGTGGGCTCGCGATTGAAAACACCATCATCACCGACGGCCCAAACGGCCCCACCGGCCTCATCAAAACCGGCGACGGCGAGCTGGTCTTTAGTTCTCCGAAGCCACCGGCGCCAAAGGTCAACGACAACAGCTTCACGGGCGACGTTTATGTGAACCAAGGCACGCTCACGCTCTTCCGTAAGAGAGGCTCCGTACACAATATTCCCGGGCTCAATATCTACGTCGGTGCAGGCCAAGGCAACGCGCGGATCAGCGTCAGAGGAGCAAGTGAGCAGATAAACGAAAAGGCGACCGTGACCCTGCGCGGCGGCCCGAAAGGCGAGGCCATCTTCCGACTCGACCGCGCCCAACCTCCCCGTGGTCCCCGCCAGACTCTCCAGAAACTCGTGATCGAAGGCAGCGGCGTCATTGAGTTTTACTCCTCCTATATAGGTAGCGGAGGAGAGACTACCGATAATACCAAAAGCATCCTCTACCTCGGCGAACTGGAGATTAACGGCGAACTGATCGTGCGCGGTTGGGATAAATACAACACCCACATCCTCATCGATTCGAAAGAAGCCCCGACCGAAGAGCTCATCTCGAAGATCAAGTTTGAAGGGGAGTATCTGAACAAAATCTTCGTCGAAAAATTCTACGCCAAAGAAAAAAAGAAAGACTATTGGGAGATTAAGGCGGAGTTCGAGTATATCCCTCCGACCTATCCGCCGCCGCCAGAAACTCCCGAACCGGCGACGACCGGTGCGCTCCTCGCCACCGGAGCGCTCGCCTTCTCAATGTGGCACCGGCACCGACGCGCACGAAAAATCCGGCACGAGGCGCGGTGCTCAGCTTGAGCCGAGACTGCCGCTTGCGCGGGAGCGATTGGTCAGTCGCGGCGAGGCTCGTGGAGCGCGGTGCGTGTAGCCGAGCCGGCGTTTCGCTTTTTCAATCGAGTGGCAGCGGCTGCGGATGCTGTGCCCGCGTGTGTTCTCGTGCAGGGCGCCGTGCTTATCCGCACAGCGCCCAATAACGGAGCTTAAGGCTGTGTGCGCTCGGGGGCATCGATGCCGACGCGTGCGAGTTGGTCGGGCGTGTAGCGTGCGCCTTCGATCGGGATCGCAGCGGCGGCCCGGGCTATTTCCGCAAGCTCGGCCGCACTGAGTTCTACAGCGGCCGCGCCGAGGTTTTCCTCGAGCCGCTGCAGTTTAGTCGTCCCGGGGATCGGCACGACCCAAGGCCGTTGCGCGAGGAGCCAGGCGAGCGCGATTTGTGCGGGCGTGGCGCGCTTGGTTGCAGCGACGCGTTGGATGAGCTCCACGAGCGCACGGTTTTTCTGAATCGCTTCGTCCGCGAAGCGGGGTAGGGCTTTGCGAAAGTCGCTTGCGGGCAGCGATGCGCCACTCAGTGCGCCGGTAAGAAAGCCTTTGCCAAGTGGGCTATAGGGCACGAGCCCGATGCCGAGTTCTTCGGCGGTGGCGAGGATGCCGTTGGTCTCCACGTCGCGAAACCACAGCGAGTATTCCATTTGCAGCGCAGTCACGGGCTGTATGGCGTGCGCGCGGCGGACGGTTTTAACGCCCGCTTCGGAGAGCCCGAAGTGCCGGACCTTTCCCGCTTCGATGAGCTCTTTGACCGCCCCGGCCACGTCCTCAATCGGCACGGATGGGTCCACACGGTGTTGGTAGAGTAGGTCGATGTAGTCGGTCCCGAGCCGTTTGAGCGAGCCGTCGACGGCGCGGTGGATGGAGTCAGCGCGGCTATCGAGGCCGACGTTTTTCCCGCCCTCGTAGCGAAAGCCAAACTTCGTTGCGATGACGACCGAGTCGCGCACGGGCGCGAGTGCCGCGCCGACGCGGGTCTCATTTGTGTAAGGGCCGTAGACTTCTGCGGTGTCGAAAAAGGTAATGCCGTGATCGACTGCACCGCGCAGTAGGGCCGCGCCCGCTTCTTGGCTGACGTCGCCGTTGTGCGTGTAGCCGAAGTCGAGCCCCATGCAGCCAAGGCCGAGTGCCGAGACTTCGAGCCCACCGTTAAACTGACCGAGTATGCGTGTTTTCATGATAGGAGATGACAGTAGTTTTATTAGATTAGCGTTTGCCGTGGGGCGAATTTACTTCGCGCCCACGCGGGTTTCTCTGTGTGTCAGCGCAGCGAGAGCCGAGGCGGCGAGGAGGAGCGCAGCGGCGGTGGCGAAGGTCGCACGGTAGCCGAAGCCGTCGAAGAGTAAGCCGCCGATGAAGGAGCCAGAGCCGATTGCCAGTTGGATAACGGCGACCATCAACGCGCCGCCGGTCTCGGCGTTTTTGGGCAAGGTTTGGGCAAGCCAACTCCACCAGCCAACGGGCGCGGCCGTGCCGATCATCCCCCAAAGCGCGAGCAGGACCGCGACGCATGCGAGGTGTTGCCCGAGCCCGAGCAAGCCGAGCGCGAGCAGGGCCATGAGTAGCGCTGTAGTGATGAGTGTGCCGTAGAGGCTGCGGCGGAGAACAGCGCCGATGAGTGCGTTCCCCACAACACCCGCCGCGCCGAGTATGAATAGGATGAGCGAAAGCGTGGAGGCGTCGTTTACTCCTGTGACGTTTTCCAAAAAGGGCCGCACGTAGGTGAAGAGTGTGAATTGGCCCATGAAGAAGAGCCCCACGGCGAGCATGCCGAGCGTGACGACGCGCTGGCTCACGAAAACTGAGAACACCGATGTCCCGCGTTCTTGTGTGCCGCTTTCTTCGCCTCCGAGCGCGGGGAGTTTGGGTAGCGAGAGCCGTTGCCAAACAATCGTCGCGGCGGCCAAGGGCACGAGCGAGAGGAAGACACCGCGCCAGCCAATCAGCGCCCCCAAATAGCTGCCGAGCGGTGCGGCGAGCACGGTCGCTAGCGCGTTGCCGCCATTAAAGACCGCGAGCGCGCGCGGCACTTGGTCGAGCGGTACGAGCCGCATCGCGACTGCGACCGACAGTGACCAAAACCCGCCCACAACGACGCCGATGAGCGCACGGCCAAGCATGTAGACGGGGTAGTTTGGCGCGAAGGCGATGATCGCGCCCGAGGCTCCCATGATCGCCGTCAATGCGAGTAAGAGTGTGCGCCGGTCGCGCGTCCCTGCGAGTCGCGGCACGACGAGCGAAGTGAGGACGGCGAAGACACCCGAAATCCCGATGCCCCAGCCGGCCTGCCCCTCGCTTACGCGCAAGTCGGCGGCGATCGGCGTCAGCAGACTCACCGGCATAAACTCCGAGGCGATCAGCACGAAGGCGCACAGTGACATGGCAAAGACGCCGCTCCAGTAAGCGCGTGGGGCTGGGTCAGCGGGCGTTTTTCTAGCGGCAGAGCGTGTCGTTTCAGGTTTCGCAGCGGGCGGGGCATCCATAAAAGACTGGCGATGATACTGCCCGCAGCGCGCGATTCGGTAGCCTGATTCGCTTTCTTTTTTGCCTAATCCTATGAAAACCGAAACTCGCCCTGCGGCTGCGACTCCTCGTCACGAGAGGCGGCCTTCGACGGCTTTTTGCGCGGCTCCGTCCACAGCCGCAGCGTGAGCTCGGCCAAGTTTTTCATGCTGGTGCGCCCTCCGGCGATGCCGTCATTGGGCGAGCTTTCGCGAAAGCGTGGGAGCACCGCACTGCGCTCCACAAAGTAGGCCCACAACTCGCCATCGAGCCGCCGCGCGGCCTCGAAATCGTCGGCAGCCTCGGCGGCGCTTGCCCGCACCTTGTCCTGCCAGAAACGCCGCTCGTCGGGGCTTTCTTGCCAGTAGTCGAAAACGAGTTGTTCGCTGCGGTTGAGGCTCACGGCGGGCGACGCTGCGTGCACTTTTGGCAAAAACAATCGCAAAGCCGGAACTGCTTTGCACATTGCACACTCAACACCGATCCCGACCGAGCTGAACGCACTCGTTGTGCTCATGCCCTATCCGTTTTTAACCTAAGTTTCCTTCCCGCCATGTGGTCTAAATTAAAAGAACAGTTTCTCGTGGTCATCGTGACCGCAGTCTTGGTCGTCGGTGGTGCCTACTGGCTGCACCTGCAAACGGTCGCCGGGCTCGCCCAGTCGCAGCAGCAAGAGCTCGCTCCGCTGCGCGAGCAAAACGACGCACTCAAAGCCGCTGCGGAAGAGAGCCGCCGCCAAATCGCCGATATGGATCAGCTCCTTAAGGACGCGATCTCCCGCCGCCAAGCGGACATCTTTATGACCGACGAGGAGATCGCCAAACTCAACCAAGAGAAGGTCGAGGCCCTCGCCGACGCGATTGCGCGGCGCGTCAATCCGCTCGGTGGACTCGCTGCGACACCCGAGGAGGCGGAGGCGCTGCAAAACGAGCAAATCGACCGCGTCTCCTCCCGCATGGCGCAGCAAATCGGCCCCATTCTCGCCGAGATGAGTGCAGACCAAAACCTCACGCGCGAAGCGATCGAGGGCTACAGCCAGCGCATCAGCGATCAGCTCGGCAGCGTCCTCACCGGTGAGCTGGCGAAGAACCAGCAGCTCAACAATAACCTCATGGAGACCCAGGCTGCCGCGCACGATGCGCTTAAAATCTCGCACGAGTTGACCGCGCTCTACCTTAGCTCGCAGAAAGACCAAGGGCTCATCGTGCGGCTCCTCTCGCTGCCGGCTAACATCGTCAAAGACGTCGCGCACCTGAACATCGTCGATAAGCGCAGCAAAGATAAGGTAGCTGAGGAGCTGATTGAGAAAATGACCGCACTCGAAGCCCGGCTCAAATCACTCCAAACACAGCAACCTCAGCGCTAAGCGCGTCTCGCGTTTGAAACGGGAACAGACCCTAGCAAAACGTTGAGAAGCGAAACTCTGCCAATCACCTCACCTAAAGCCGACGCCGGGCCGATTTAAGCCCGCCGCCAGATAAGAGAGAGTCGAAGACTGCGATGTCGCCTGAACTTACAGAACTCTACCAACAGGTCATTCTCGACCACAACCGCCGCCCCCGAAATCGCGGTAAGCTGCCGAGCGCCAACCGCGTCGCGCGCGGGGATAATCCGAGCTGCGGCGACCAGTGCTGCGTCTACATCCGGCTCGATGGAGAGCGAATCGCCGAGCTGTCCTTCGATGGTTCTGGCTGCGCGATTTCGCAGGCGAGCGCCTCGCTCATGACGACGCAACTCAAGGGCAAGACGGCGGCGGAGGCGCAAACGCTCTTCGATGAGTTTAAGCAAATCGTGACGACCGGCGAAGCCCCAGAAGAGATGAGCGACATCGCCGCCTTTGCCGGAGTGTCGGCCTTTCCCGCGCGGATTAAGTGCGCGACGCTCGGTTGGCATGCGGCACTCGGTGCGCTAAAGAGCGAGCCCGTCTCAGCCGAATCTGCGGCGGATTCCGGTTTGGCGATCACCACTGAAACTCACCTGGACTAAGCCCTCGTCCGCTTCGCTTTTCGCAACCTATGTCATCAAACCCTTTACGACGCAGCGGCATCGATGCAGCGCCAATGAGAGGCATCCGAGAGGCCTTTCCGATTCTGCACCAAAGCGTAAACGGAAAGCCGCTCGTCTATCTCGACAATGCCGCGACCACGCAAAAGCCGCGCGCCGTGATTGATGCGCTCGTGCATTATTACGAACGCGACAACAGTAACGTGCATCGCGGGCTACACGCACTATCGATGCGCGCGACCGATGGCTACGAAGGCGCACGCGCTCGCGTGGCGCGCTTCATCGGCGCGGCGGATCCTTGTGAAATCCTCTTCACGCGCGGGACGACTGAGAGCGTGAACCTCGTCGCGCAAACGTGGGGGCGCGCGAACTTGCGCCCGGGCGATGTCGTGCTCGCGACCGAGATGGAGCACCACGGCAATCTCGTCCCCTGGCAAGAGCTCGCTCGCGCGAGCGGCGCGACGCTGCGGCTCGTGCCACTCTTGGGCGAAAATGGAGAAGGCGGGCTCGACCTCGCCGCACTCGACTCGCTGCTTACGCCGCAAGTGAAGCTCTTCGCCTTCACTCATGTTTCTAACACGCTCGGGACGATTAATCCGGCTGCGCAGCTCTGCGCGAAGGCGCGGGCCGTCGGTGCGCTTACGCTCGTCGATGCCGCGCAATCTGCCGGACACCAGCCGATCGATGTGCAGGCGATGGGCTGCGATTTCCTCGCGATCTCAGGGCACAAGATGTGTGGGCCGACCGGCATCGGCGCACTTTACGGACGCCGTGAGCTTTTGGAAAAACTTGTGCCTTACGAGACCGGCGGCGGGATGGTTGCGACCGTCAGTTACGACGGCGCGACTTGGAAGCCGACGCCGGAGCGATTCGAGGCAGGGACGCCGAACATCGCCGGCGCGATCGGGCTCGCTGCGGCTTGCGACTATCTCGACTCGGTCGGTCGCGAGCACATCGCCGCGCACTGCCATGAGTTGGGGCGAATCGCTTACGAGCGGCTGAGCGAGTTGCCCGGCATTCGCTTGCTTGGCCCAGCAGCGGGCGCGGAGCGCAGTGGTATCGTGAGCTTCGCATTGGCAGATGTGCACGCGCACGACGTCGTGACCTTTGCCGATGAAGACGGACTCGCGCTGCGCGGCGGCCACCACTGCAACCAACCGCTGATGCACAAACTCGGGCTCACGAGCACGACGCGCGCTAGCTTCGCCCTCTACAATACGGCGGGGGAAATCGACACCCTCGTGGCTTCGCTGCGCCGGATTCAGAAGTTCTTCGCAGGTCAGTGAGCTGTGCCACTTGACCACGCGGGAGGGATGAAGCGGGAGCGTGAATGGCAGAGGCGGGGTGCTCGCCTCAGCCACGGCGGATTTGGGAGCCTTGGAAGCGGATCGAGATGCGGTAGACTTTTTTCGTTCGGCAGTGGATTTGGCCGGTCGCTAGGTCGACGCGTTCGGGCACTTCGATTCGGTGCAGGTCGATTGTGGCGTGGTAGCCGCGTTCGGAGAACACATCGATGAGCATTGAGAGGGCGAGCGGATCGTCGAGAACCGTGTCTTCGGTATTAATGATAGCCGTGCCCGAGATCGCGTGCCGAATCACGATGGGCATGACTTTTTGCCCAATGAAGGAGACGACGCTGGCGAAGAGCTTGGGCTGCTCCATCGCGTAGCCGTCGAGCCGCTTCACCAGTTCTTGGCGGGCGTGGATGATGATCTCGCTAGCGACGGGCACGTCGCGCAGTTGGTCGACGGTCTGCGGGTCGAGCTCTAGGGTGCTTTGGTAAGCGAGCTCGGTGGTGATGTTTTCCTCGACTTCGGCAAAGCTGCCTTGGGCGTTGATAAAGTGGTAGTGGAAGATCTCTTGGAGCGATTGGAGGGCTTCCCAGGTTTGCTCTTTGAAGACGCGGTAGCGGCGTTGCGCGAGGGCTTCGTCGTGGTCGGTGGCGCGGTCTTCCCAGAGTGTGCCGACGCCGGTGCGCAGGACTTCCTCGTTGTGCTCACGGGTCTCGCGTCCGCGCTTGAGTTGGCGGGCGATTGATTCCTTTTCGTCGACGAAGAGCACCATGATGTGGATGGTGGGCTGGCGAAAGTGGATGCCCAGCGGCGTGCCGTAAAACTCGTGGCGCAGTTGGTGCATCTTATCGACGAGGAGCTTGAGGCACTCGACTTGGACGAGTGTGCGCGGGAAGCCGTCGAGCACGACGCCGTCGCGATAAATGGGCTTTAGCAACTCGTGCAGGATGAGTCCGATGACCTCACGATCGCCGACCATGTGGCCGGTGTTTTTGAGCCGCTGGGCCTCGGGGGAATCGAGCAGCGCGCTGACGACGATGGGCGGGCAGGTGAGCCCGCGCGCCTTGGTGATGAAGGCGGTGTTGGTGCCTTTGCCTGCACCCGGTGCGCCGCCGAGCAGGATGATCTCCTTGGGGAAGCGAAGCTCTTGTCGGCCTAGCTGTTCTTCCAACTCGTGCCACACCGACTCGAAGATGAGGTGGGCATCTTTAATTTCGAGGTCGCTGAGTTTGGGGCTCGGCGGCTCGGAGTTGTGCAACAGGGAGGGGTTTGGGGTGTGTGGAGCGGAAGCGACCGTCATCGTGGGAGAGAGCGTAGATGGCGTGCGCGCGCGGCTTCGAGCCTGTTTTGTGTGCACATGGGGTAAGGGTGGTGGCGGGCTTACTTTTTGCGGGGCTTTCGGGCGATGGAGTGTGCAGCCCCTAGGCCCTCGCGGAGCATTTTGAGGAACTGCAGGATGCCGCGCGCTTGGTAGCTTTGGAGATGGCGCACGACGACGAGTTCGCGCGTGGGCTGTGTGTCGGCGAGGTTTAGGTAGACGATTTGGCCGTCGTCTTTGGAGGAGCGAGCGATGCGCGGCAGGATGGCAATGCCTGCGCCCAGAGCGACGAGTGACTTGACCGTGGCGAGTTGCGAGCAGCGGTAGCCGATGCGTGGCTCGAACTTGTGGTCGCCGCAGAACTGGCGGACGCGCTCGGCCAGCGAGCTCGAAGTGCCGAGCATGATAAAGGTCTCCTCGGCGAGGTCGGCGGCCTTGATTTTTGCTTTTTTGAGCAGCGGGTGTTCGGGGCCTACGGCGAGGAGCAGCGGTTCGCGCATGAGTGGCTCGACTGCGAGCGCGGGATTCGCAACGGGAGTGGAAACGATCGCGAGGTCGAGCGAGCCGTCGAGCACCGCGTCGAGCAGTTCGGGGCGAAAGTCTTCGCGCGCACGAATTTGGAGTTGCGGGTAATCGAGTCGGGCTTGGGCGATGAGGGCAGGCAGGATGTAGGGCGCGACCGAGGGGATCGCCCCGACCGTGATGCGGCTTTCGGTTTGGGCGTGATCGCGGATTTCTTTGGTCGCGTTATCGGCTTCGAGCAGGATGCGGCGTGCGCGCTCGATAAAGACTCGGCCCGCATCGGTGAGGACCGCCCGCCGCCCCAGACGGTGCAGGAGTTTGTGCTCGAGCTCCTTTTCTAGGTTGATGATTTGCTGGCTGAGGGCGGGCTGGGTGAGGCCGAGCGACTCGGCGGCGCGGGTGAAGTTGCCCCCTTCGGCGACGGCGATGAGCGAGCGCAGTTGATATAATTCCATAAACAAAATCGATGGAACACATAAATACTAACGATTTTTATTATTGTAAAGCTGCGCTATAGTAGGGCCGGCCACCAACCCGAGTGAGCTGAAGCAAAACACCGAATCACCCGCCGAAGGCCCAATCCCGAAGAACGCCCGACGTCATGAAAGACAAACTACACCTGCCCTCCCTTATCGCCGGCCTGCTCGCCGCGACTTTGCTCATTTACCTTGGTTCCCTCGTCTCCGTCAGCATCGACATGATCGTGGCCTATGGCTCGGTCGTTATGATGATGGTGCTCACCAGCTACGACTACCTGTCGCCACGCCGGAAGCACGCCGCGACCAAGTAACCGCTAGCGAAGAGACCCGCTGCGACCTAACCGCCCGAGGTGCTACCGCCTCGGGCTTCTTTTTTCGCTGAGTTTCCACTGCGCGTGGGGCGGCAGCGTGTCGCTGCACCCATTTACAGAGCCGCTTGGTTGCCGTGCATTCGCACAGCAGCCAAGCGGCTCTGTAGAAAGTGAACCCAAACTTGGAGGTGGGAGTTTACTGGTGATTTTTCCCACCTCGCCCAAACGGGTTATCAC
>NZ_LSZP01000014.1 GCF_001580045.1 Cephaloticoccus capnophilus | reverse complement strand
TTTGGGAATTGGTTTTGTCGCGAAGCGACGAGGCCAATTCCCAAATTAAATGGAAGCGGTCACTGACCGCCGCCCCACGCGGAGTGGAAGGAGCAGCTCCATTCTCCATTTTGTTCAAAAATTTGTTAAAAAACAACTTATGCGGGTTTAATTTCCGTGTGTGCGAGCGGCTTGGCTTTCTGGGTTTTTCGGAATTAGTTCGGTAACTACGTAGATTTTGCTCAGGATTTTGCGCAAGATATGAGGCTTGATAGTAGGGTGTATGTAGTTAGCAACTACTGCATTATGCCTATGTTCGGCCGAGCTAATGCGTATTTCCTCTCCCCAGATAGAACACCAAAGCCTTATAAGTTAAGAACTTATGTGAGTTTGGCTTTCGCGTGTGCGAGCGGATTCGTTTTCGGGCTTTTCGGAGTCAGTACGGTTACTGCGCAGATTTTGCCGCCGTCGGGAGTCACCACTTATCACTGGGATCGCGGGGCAGGGACGAATAATTGGGAGGACGGAGCCAACTGGTATAACAGCACGAGTGCCTTTGATAACCAAGTGCCCGTGTCCAACGCAGACTTGGTTTTCGGAAACAAGCCTAGCGGCACCGACGCTCAGACGGTCATCCTACCCGCCGGCGACACCGCTGTCCGCTCAATTTGGTTTGAGGCGGGGCGCGATTACACGCTCCAAGGCTTTGGGGGTACTTTCATCCTCGGCGCTGGGCTCGAGGACGGTGGCCGACTCGTCACCGTCCTCGATGGCGGGCTACCCGCCAACCGCTACACGATTGGCCAGCGGATTTCCCTCGCTCCCGCTGATGCGGGCAACCCCGCCAAAACTTTCGAAATCGCCAACTACTCGACCGACAGCGTCCTCAGTTTTCTCGGCAGCATTAACCTCAGAGGCCACTCATTGCGGGTTACCGGAACGGGGGTGACTTATTTCCGTGAAAGCATAACTTTAAGTAACGGAAGCGTGCTCTCCACCGTAGCGAGCTCGACCACCGATCCGACCATTCTCATGATCGGGAATATTATCCTTCCCGGGCTTGCTGCCACTGCTCAGTTCACTGTGGGAAGTAATACGCTAGTCATAAGAGACGGATTTTCTTCTACGTCGGTGGGCATAAGCACAACGGTGCAGAGTGGCGGTAGCATTTCTATGCGCTCGGGCGACCATCTCATGGGAACCACCTTTCTCTCGGGGCTCGGGCTCGTTCGCCAAGCGGGAGCCGCGCCCATCGGTGCCCTCTACGCTGACGGTCCAACCGACATATCAACGCAGAATAGCGCTGTCATCACTTTAGTCGCTGACACTGCGTTTGGCGCCCGCTCTGGCCGGAGCGATGGGCTCATAATCAGGCAACGGATTGTGGGGGCGGGTTCCTCGGGCTTCACAAAGCTGGGCTCGGGGCTCATCTATTTGCCCAGTTCGGCCAAGCAGGGAACTCAAGGTAACCAAGCGAGCCAATGGACTGGGGCGACGGCTATTAACGGCGGGGTGTTGAGAGTCGGACTAGAGACAAACGACTGGTGGGCAGGTCTTTCGTTGGCATCAACACCGCTCCAGTTCAACGGCGGCATTTTGGAATTCCGAGCACCGGACAGCGACCCGACTCCCCCTTTCGGCATGACCTTGGGCACGGGGGCGGGGCAAGTGCAGTGGCTGGGCGACGGCGGGTTTTCGTCAGCCGCAGTTTCCGACACTGTAACCCTAAACGGCGGGAACTCCCTCACATGGGGCTCGGGCTTCTTCGTGCCGACAGGGAGTAAGCTATTGCTCAGCTCGCGCTATGCGACTGGGGAAATCACGTTTACGAACGAGATAGATCTCGGCTCCCAGTTACGCGAGGTTCGCGTTGAGCGCGGAGTACGAAGCACGGATGCCCAAGGCAACCCAGTGGAAAACGCCCGCGCGCGGATGACTGGTGCACTCAGCGGCACGGGTGGCGGGATTCTCAAAACCGGCCTGGGGCTGCTCTGGCTGAGCAGCTCCCAAAACAGCTACAGCGGCCCGACCGTAATCCGTGAGGGCGCGTTGCGTGGCAATATTCCGATCAGCTCCAACATCGAACTCGACGGCGGCGTGCTCGCGCTGGACACTAATTTCACTCGCTCCCGTTTCGGCCCAAACGGGCGAATCATCTGGCAGGGCTCCGGTGGCTTCGCGGCCTATGGATTCGACCGTCTCGTCCAAATCGACAACGAAACGACTTCGGAAATCGTCTGGGGCTCGAACAGCTTCGTGCAAGCCGGCCAAGAATTGCGCTTTGGCCACTACACTGCGGATGCCGCGGTTATCTGGGACCGCGTGCTAAACTTCGGCGACGCCATGCGGACAATCCGCGTCGAGCGCGGGCAAGCCCTACGCGGCGGGGCGCCCAACCTCACCGATGTCATCTTCAACCGTGAGCTGAGGAACAGCACGAAAGCAGGCGGCTTGCGGCTCGTAGGCGACGGGCGCGCCGAGCTCACCGCAGACAACATCGCCCTCGACAGCGACGTGTTGGAAATCTCCGGCGCGGAGCTTGCGCTCGTGAACAGCAACGCCCGGCTCGGCCCCGTGGGGAATATCGCGCTCAGCGAGGGAGGCCGCTTCGCAATCAGAAACCATGGTTTCGGCGACTCCTTAGGCAGCTACGACTCCGCTCAAGTCGCCGATACCACCAAAGTCACATTCAACACGGGGACACTCCGCTACGACGGCCGCAGGAACGAGGGCCTGCTCAATATCTTCTGGGACCTCCCCTCGGTCGAAACTATAGGCGACGTCGTGCTAGAGAGTGGGGCCAACGAAATCCGCATCCATCACAACATGCCCGCTACGGGCAACGCCAGCTACACCCAGCTTGAAATCGGCGAGTTCAAACGTGCCAGCAGCTCGCGCGCCACGCTCGATCTCACATCGAATGCGGATGTCACCGGCGCCACCGCCTCCCTCTACACCTACAGCGCGACTGGTAAAGTCCGGCTAAGTGCAGCAGCTACCACGCTTTCGGAGCACATGATCGGCGGCATCAACCCCTGGGCCACTATCAACGGAACCGACTGGGCAAGCACCGATGCGAGTAACGCCAATTACATCGCCAACTTCGCGAACTACACGACGGGCACGCAGCACACCGGTAACTACATGCCGGGGGCGACGGTTGCGGAGACCAATTTCGGCATCGTTACCCTCAACTCACTGCGGCTCGCCGCCTGGAGTAACGGCAGCGCCACCGGTTCGCATCGGGCGACACTAAACGGCGCGCTTACGCTGAGCAGCGGCGGAATTCTCGCCAACGGCGCAGTTAGCGGCATCAGCACCATCGCCGGCACCGGCACGATTACGACTGCGGCGAGTCGCCCGCTCTACACCCACGCTTACGGAAACGGACTGCAGTTTACTGGCTTCACCAGTGTTATCGGCGGAATCGACTGGGTAAAAGCCGGACCGAGCCCCCTCTACTATAACGGCCCGACGACTAGCCAAATCGGCTCGCTGTATATTCACCAAGGCAGATTCGAGCTGAATAACGGCACACTTAACACCGGTGCGAATGGCCAGGTCTACATCGGCGACGGCGCGGGTCGCGACGAATTGCGGATACTCGGCGGCACGGATCGCTTGTCGAGTAGGCCGAAAGTCACGCTGCGTGGCACGCCCTACGGGCGCGGCGCCGAGTTTGGCGCAGCCGAAGACCAAGCCACACTCGCACTCGTAAACGGCGCGAGCCAAGGGCTCCGCGAGCTGCACATTATCGACCGAGGAACGATTGACTTCAGAAATGGCACGGTCGCCTCGCCCAACCGGCTCTTCCTCGACCTGCTCACTTTTAACAACTCGGGCGCCCAACTCTTCGTCCGCGGCTGGCACGAATATGAGGACTTCCTGCTCATCAAGAAAACTGCCTACGACCCCGACCGATGGTCGGACCTGCTAAGCCAAGTTTTCTTCGACGGCTACTCCCTCGACTACAAGCTGCTCCTTAAAGACTACAACGCCGACTATTACGAAATCACCCCCTGGGGCGTCTTCCCCGAACCCTCAACCTACGGCGCACTCCTCGCCGCAGCAGGCATCGCCCTCGTCGCATGGCGAAAGAAACGCGCCGCGAGGTAAATTCCACTGCGCGTGGGGCGGTGGCATGCTGCCACTCCCATTTAAATCGCGATTTGGCTCGGAGGCTTTGCCTCCGAACATAAATCGCGATTTTGAAATAGAGCCTTTCGCTCCCTGTCGCAACGCGACAGGGGGAATGCTTTCAAATTTGGGAATTGGTTTTGTCGCGAAGCGACGAGGCCAATTCCCAAATTAAATGGAAGCGGTCACTGACCGCCGCCTCACGCGTAGTGGGGACAGGCCCTAGTTTAGCGGGGGGATAAATACGCTGGAAGTGTGTGGGCGGTGGGGTTTGCTCGGCGAGTTTATGGCGAAAAAAGCGCAGCAGCAGAGCGGTGGGGCGGGTGAGGCCGCCCCGAAAATCATTTTCTCGATGCTTGGCGTCTCGAAAAAAATCGAGCGCAAGGAGATCCTTCGCGACGTGTCGCTCTCGTTTTTTTACGGAGCAAAGATTGGCGTTCTTGGGCTCAACGGTTCGGGGAAGTCGTCGCTGATGCGAATCCTTGCCGGGCGCGACACAGAGATTGAGGGGCGGGTCCATATCGAGCCTGGCTATACGGTGGGCTTCCTTGAGCAGGAGCCCCAGCTTACGGGGGGCGCTACGGTGCGGGCTTGTGTGGAAGAAGGGGTCGCCCGCTTGACTGCGCTTGCGGCGGAGTACGATGCGAGTTGGGACGCGCTCGCGGAGGCTGCGGATGAGGCGGCGCGCGAGAAGATCGCTGACCGCCAAGCCCAGTTGCAAACCGAGCTCGACCGGCTGGGCGGCTGGGATACTGCGCCGCTTGTCGAGCAAGCGATGGACGCGCTGCGCTGTCCGCCGGAGGAGGCGGTGGTTGACACGCTTTCGGGGGGCGAGCGGCGTCGTGTCGCGCTTGCCCGGCTGCTCCTGCAAAAGCCCGATATTCTGCTGCTCGACGAACCGACAAACCACCTCGACGCGGAGAGCGTGCATTGGCTGGAGCAGCATCTCGCGCGCTACGAAGGCACGGTCATCGCGGTGACGCACGATCGGTATTTCTTGGACAATGTGGCGGGCTGGATTCTCGAGCTGGAGCGCGGGCACGGCATCCCTTGGCGGGGGAATTACTCGGGCTGGCTGGAGCAAAAACAGCGGCGTCTGGCGGTGGAGCAGCGCACGGAAGATCGTCGGCAAAAGGCGATGGCGCGCGAGTTGGAGTGGATTCGCTCTTCGGCGAAGGCGCGCCAAGCGAAGGGGCAAGCGCGTATCAACGCTTACGAAGCGCTCCTTGCGCAAGATGTCGCCGAGCAGGAGCGGCACTTTGAGATTTTGATACCGCCTGGGCCGCGGCTCGGAAACCTCGTCGTTGAAGCGCGCGGCGTTGCGAAGGGGTTTGGCGACAAGCTGCTTTTTAGCGACCTCGACTTTGCGCTGCCGCCGGGCGGGATTGTTGGCGTTATCGGCCCCAATGGTGCGGGTAAGACTACCCTCTTTAAACTCATCACTGGGCTCGAAACACCTGACGCAGGGAGCTTTAAAGTGGGTGAGACGGTGCGGCTCGCGTATGTCGAGCAATCGCGCGATTCGCTCGATGACGCAGAAACGATTTGGGAGGCGATTAGCGGTGGGCAGGAGATGATTGAGCACGGGAGCCGCCGCGTGAATTCGCGCGCGTACTGTGCGCAGTTTGGGTTTACGGGGGCAGACCAGCAGAAGCGGCTGGGCATCCTTTCGGGCGGGGAGCGTAACCGTGTGCTGCTCGCCCGCGTGCTGCGCAGCGGCGCAAACTTACTGCTGCTCGACGAGCCGACAAACGACCTCGACGTAAACTCGATTCGCGCGCTCGAAGAGGCGCTTGCGAACTTTGCCGGTTGTGCGGTCGTCATCTCGCACGACCGCTGGTTTCTCGACCGCATCGCGACGCACATGATTGCCTTCGAGGGCGACAGCCAAGTGCGCGTATTTAACGGCAACTACACGAGCTACCTCGAGGATTACCGCCGTCGCAAAGGGGCCGATGCTGAGCAGCCGCACCGGATCAAGTATCGGCGGCTTTCGCACAGTCGCTGACTGGGGGCGGGCTATTGGCCGCAGTCCCTTTTTTCTGGCACGGGCTCGTCGGCCCGTGTCCGCTTGCTCGTGGCTCGCGCTAATCCCCCCGCTGCGCTGCAACTTCCGCTTATGGCCGACTTTTTAGATAATACGCCTCAGTCCGACCCCAACCGCTGCGAGCGCGCGCTGCTTGTCGGTGTGCACACGCAGACGATGCGCACGGGCGAGGCAGAGGAGTTGCTCGAAGAGCTGCGCGAGTTGGTCGAGAACCTGCAGATCTCGGTTGTGCACCGCGAGCTTGTCACCCTGCGCGGCCAGCCGAAACCAGCGACCCTTTTGGGCAGCGGACGCACGGACCAAATCATCACCTTGGCAAAGCACCTCGACTGCGACCTCATCGTAATCGACGAGTCGCTTTCGCCTGCGCAGCAGCGCAATTGGGAAAAGCTCGCCGGCATCGCGGTCATCGATCGCGAGGAGGTCATTTTAGATATTTTTGCGGACCGTGCGCAGACCCGTGAAGCCGTTCTGCAAATCGCGCTCGCTCGCATGGAGTACTCGCTACCACGGCTTGCACGGGCGTGGACTCACCTTTCGCGCCAGCGCGGAAAGGGAAAGCTCGGTGGGGAGGGCGAGACACAGCTTGAGCAAGACCGCCGCCTCGTGCGCGACCGCATCACGCGGCTGCGTGCCGAGCTCGTCCAAGTGCAAAAACAGCGCGCGGTGCAGCGCAGTAAGCGCCTGCGTGTGCCGGTTCCCACGGCCTCAATCGTCGGCTACACCAACGCGGGGAAATCCTCGCTCATCAATGCGCTCACGGGGGCTGAGGTACTCGCTGCCGATAAGCTCTTTGCGACGCTCGACCCGACTACCCGCCAACTCCTCTTGCGCGGCAATCAGAAGCTGCTCGTGACGGATACGGTGGGCTTCATCCGCCGACTGCCGCACCGATTAGTCGAGGCGTTTAAGGCGACACTGGAGGAGACGATTGTCGCGGATTTTCTGATACACACGCTCGATCTCGCGAATCCCAACTTCGAGGAGCACCACGCGACGACGCTTGGTGTCCTCGAAGAGCTCGGCGCAGCGGACAAGCCGATCATCACCGTGTTTAACAAAATCGACCTTGCGACGGAGGCCGACCGCAGTCGTGCGCGCCAGCTCGTCCCCGATGCGCTCTTCATCAGCGCGCACACCGGTGAGGGGCTTGATGCGCTCGAAGCGCAGTGCGTGGAGCTTATCGCCAACACACAGGGCAGCGCGGAGTTGCTCGTGCCGCACGAGCGTTACGACGTTATCGCACGGCTTCACGCGCTCGGACATATCCAAGCGCAAATCCACGACGAGGCAGCCGGTATCTACGTGCGTGCACGAATCCCGCTCGCGCAGACTGGCTTTTTTAAGCCCTTCGTCTTGCAGGGCGAGTGGCCGAGCGAGTTGGACGAAACCGTGGAGCCAGGTTTGTCCCCTGCGGCGGCAGAGCGCTAGGGACCGTTTCCATTGCAAACGTGTTCGCGCTGATTTCCCACTGCGCGTGGGGCGGCAGCCGCAGGCTGTTTTATTTGGCGGCGGGCTCGTTGGCCCGCCGTCCATCGCTGCACCCATTCACAGAGCCGCTTGCTTGCCGTGCATTCGCACGGCGGCCAAGCGGCTCTGTGAAAAGGAACCCAAACTTGGAGGCGGGAGTTTACTGGTGACTTTTCCCACCTCGCCCAAACGGGTTATCGCTCTGCTCACC
>NZ_LSZP01000013.1 GCF_001580045.1 Cephaloticoccus capnophilus | reverse complement strand
AATTTGGGATTTCGCTTTCGCGCGATAGCGCGATGAGAAATCCCAAATTAAATGGAAGCGGTCACTGACCGCCGCCCCACGCGCAGTGGAGCTCTGAGAGCTCAGACATTTACCTCGCGGGCGGTTCGCTGCCTTCTTTCGGTTGCTTTGCTGTCGTCTTGGCTGCCCGGCATGGATTCGAACCATGACTAGGCGAGTCAAAGTCGCCTGTGCTGCCATTACACCACCAGGCAAGACGCTCTGGCAAAGAGGGGCGCGACTCTGTGCGGAGTCCGCGTGCCGTCAAGGCACTTTCGGTGCTTTTTGCTGATGGCGTGTTTATGAGGGGGCGCGTGTGAGCTCGTGTTTATCGGGAGACGGCCTTTTCCAGTTTTTGAACCTTAGGGGCGATGACGAGGCGGCAGTAGCCGGCCTGTGGGTTTTTCCTAAAATAATCTTGGTGGTAATCCTCGGCGGGCCAGAAGCGGGCGAGGGGGACGAGCTCGGTGACGATTGCCGCTGAGAAGCGGGGCTGGGCGCGGGTGATTGCGGCGGCTGCGGCGGCTTTTTGTTCGGGCGACTGGTAGAGGATGATTGAGCGGTATTGTGTGCCGGCATCGGCACCTTGCCGGTTGAGCGTAGTCGGGTCGTGCGCTTCCCAGAAAAAATCGAGTAGGCGTTCGAGGCTGATTTCTTGTGGGTTGTATTGGATACGGATGACTTCGGCGTGGCCGGTATGGCCGGCGCAGACCTCTTCGTAGCTGGGATTATCCGTCACACCGCCTGCGTAGCCGCTGGTGACTTCTGTGACGCCGGGTAGGAGCTTGAAGGCCGCTTCGGTGCACCAGAAACAGCCGCCGCCGAGGACGAGGGTTTCGGTCGTTGCGAGTAGGCTGGTGGGGAGTAGGGCGGTGGCGCTCATGAGGATTGAAAGGAGGGCTTTCATAACGAGTAGATCAGTGACTGCGAGGATTCGCGCAACTGGGCAGTAGTGTTTCTAGCTGCAAATAAACGCTCGAATGGAAATGCGGTACGCATATGAGTTTAGGCTCATGAAACTCCGCCGCTTCGTCACTACGCTCTACTGGGTGCTTTTTTGCGCGGGAGTCGTCGTCGCCGGTGCGTTTTTTTGGCAGACGCAGCAGGAGTATCAAAATTTGCGGACGCAGGAGCGAGGCGTGCAAGCGCGCTTGGAGGACGCTGAGCAGCGCTTGCGCGAGCAAGAGCGCACGCTGGAGCGGCTGCGCAGTGACCCGGCTTATGTCGAGCGTGTGATTCGGCAGCGGCTCGGCTATGCCAAGCCCGACGAGTACATCGTGCGAATCCGCGAATGAAGCTCGCCCTTGGTGCGCGCAGCGTGTGCTGCATTGTGTGGCGCGGGCAGTGCCGTAGTGCCTTTTCCCCGGTGTAGTTAGTTTTTCACTTCGGACTTTTTATAAAATCCCTATGTCAACGCATCCGCTAATCGACGCCTTTCACGCCGCTGGTCAGGGGCAAGTGTTTCGGTTTTTTCACAGCCTCGAGGAGGCCGCTCGCGAGCGACTTCTCGCCCAAGCGGCGGAGGTTGATCTGGCGGAAGTCGCGCGGCTCAAGGCGAAGCTGCTCAGTGGCGAGAGCGGCGGAGCGGCACAGCGCGTTGACCTAAGTGATCTGAGCCCCGCGCCGTACGAGCCCTTGCCCGAGCACGGGGGCGATGCGGCCACTTGGGCGGAGGCGCGCGTGGTGGGCGAAGCGGCGTTGAGGGCCGGGCAGGTTGCGGCGTTTACCGTAGCGGGAGGGCAGGGCACGCGGCTCGGCTACGACGGGCCGAAGGGGAGTTTCCCCGTCACACCGCTGCGGCGGAAATCGCTTTTTCAAGTGTTTGCCGAAAAGCTGCTGGCCGCTGAATGGCGTTACGGTCGTCCGCTGCATTGGTTCATCATGACCAGTCACCAAAACCATGAGGCGACGCTGGCCTTTTTCGCGCAACACGGTCACTTCGGCCTTTCGCCCGAGCGGGTTCATTTTTTCACGCAAGGCCGAATGCCCGCCGTCGATTTTGAGGGGCAGATTTTGCTCGAAGCGCCCGACCGGATCGCGATGAGCCCCGATGGGCACGGCGGCTCGTTACGCGCGCTGGCTAGCCACGGTGCACTCGAGCTAATGGAGCGCGAGGGCATCGACACCTTGAGCTACTTCCAAGTCGATAACCCGTTAGTGCGCTGCATTGACCCTGCCTTCATCGGTTGGCATCGGCTCAAAAACTCCGAGATGAGTAGTAAGATGCTGCCCAAGGCGTATGCGGGCGAGAAGCTCGGGCACTTTTGCATGCAGCGCGGGCGGCTTGTCGTGATCGAGTACTCGGACTTGCCCACGGCGATGCAGGAGGCGCGCGATCCGGCGACGGGCGGGCTGTGCTTCAGTGCGGGCTCAATTGCGATTCACCTGCTCGACCGCGAATTCATCCGGCGGATGAGTGCGGGGGCGGGCGTCGGCAGCGAGTCGCTCCAATTTCACCGCGCGGACAAGAAAATCCCGACACTTGATGTGGAGGGCCAGCCGGTCATGCCCGCCGAGCCCAATGGGGTGAAGTTCGAGCTATTCGTTTTTGATGCGCTGCCCTTTGCGCGAAATCCGCTCGTTATCGAAACCTCGCGAGAGGACGAGTTTGCATCGGTCAAAAATGCGGAGGGGTCGGACTCGCCTAAACGCTCGTGCGAGGCGCAGTTGCGGCAAGCCGCGAGGTGGTTTGCCGCAGCGGGTGAGCGACTCGAAGTCGATGAGTCAGGGCTGCCGAAAATCGCTGTCGAGGTCTCGCCTCTGTTTGCCGTCGATGCCGAAAGTTTTTGCGAAAGCTGGCGCAAGCTCTCGCCACGTCCGTCGATTGTTGATGGGCTGTACCTCGAAGCGCCGCGCCGCGCTTAGTGTCCCTTACTCTTTTCCCTGTCCTAACTCTGCTCTCACGATGACCACTCTGATCGAAAAAATCGAAGCCGCTGCTGCCGCACAAAAGCTGCTGCCTTCGTCGCTCGAAAACCTTAAAACCTTCCTTGAGGCAGGGCTGCCGGAGTGGGCGCGGTCGAGTATTGCGGAGCTTGTCGAGGCGGGTGAGTGGGCCGAGCTAAACGACCGCTTTTATACGTTCATCGCCTTTGGCACTGGCGGGATGCGTGGGCGTACAATCGCGCAAGTGCCGACTCGCGCGGAGTTGGGCGAGGCTGGAGTGGATAAACCGGCGCAGGCGGCGATCGGCAGTAGTCTGTTAAATGACTTCACGCTGTTGCGCGCTGTCATCGGGCTATATCGGTACACGGCGAGGTACTCGGCTGAGCAAGGCGAGAGGGCGGGCCTCCAAGGACAGGCCCGCCAAAGCAAAGGAGCGGCGGCCCCGCGCTTGGTGATTGCGCACGATGTGCGGCATTTCTCGCGGCACTTTTGCGAGTTGGCGGCTTCGACATGGGTGAAGCTCGGCGGCGAAGCGTTTATCTTCGATGGGCCGCGATCCACGCCGCAGCTCAGCTACACGCTGCGGGCGCAGCAGGCTCACGCGGGTATCGTCATTACGGCCAGCCACAACCCGCCGCACGACAACGGGTTTAAGGCCTATTTCGATGACGGCGCGCAAGTCGTCCCGCCGCACGACAGCGCGATTGTGGCCGAGGTCGCGGCAGTGCCGCTCGCCGAGCTGAGCGCGTATTTGGAGAAAGACCTTTCGCGGGTTGTGACGCTAGGCGCGGAGGCCGATACGGCGTATCGCCGCGCCGCGCACACGGCCTTGTTGGATGCGCAAGTCCTGCGCCGCGAAAAGCTGCGGGTCGTGTTTACCAATATCCACGGGACGGGCGCGATTACCTCGGTGCCCCTGCTGGAGGAGGCGGGCTGCGAAGTGATTACCGTGCCCGAGCAACTCGGCTTCGATGCGCGTTTCCCGAGCGTTAAATCGCCCAACCCCGAAAATGCGGAGGCCTTGGCGATGGGGATCGCTTTGGCGGAGTCGCGCGGGGCGGATGTCGTTATGGCGACCGATCCGGATTGCGACCGGATGGGCGTTGCCGTGTGCAACCGCACGGGGCAGATGGAGCTTTTGACCGGAAACCAAATCGGCGCGCTTTTGGCCGAGTATCGGTTGGGTAAATACAAAGCGCTCGGGCTCATTCCCGCCGAAGGCAGCGAGCGGGTGTGCCTGATAAAAACCTTTGTGACGACCGGCTTGCAGGATGCGATCGGCGCGGCGCATGGCGTGAAGGTCATTAACACGCTCACTGGCTTTAAGTGGATTTCCGCGAAGCTGCGCGCGTATGAGGATAAGCTGCGTGAAGCCTTGGCGGAGCAGGGCGCTGGGGAGCTTGATTTCGATGCGAGTAGTTTTGCGGAGCGCGCTCGGCTGCTCCAAACGCACTCCAGCTTCGTGACCTTCGCGGCGGAGGAGAGCTACGGCTACATGCCTAACGACCTAGTCCGCGATAAGGACGGGAACACGGCGTGCCTGATGTTTGCCGAGCTGTGTGCTGCGCTCAAAGTGCGCGGCTTGACCGCAGGCGAGGCGCTCGACGAGCTGTATTTACGGCATGGCTTCTTCCTCGAAGGCACGGTGAATCTCTTTTATGAGGGCGCGAGCGGTAAGGCGAAGATTGACCGCATCCTCGCGAGTTACCGGGAGAGCCCGCCGACCGGTTTTGGCGACTTGCGCGTGACCCAGTTCGACGATTTTGGCCGACAGGACTTCCGCGACGCCGACGGCGAACTGATCCCGAAGCAGGACTTGTACTTCGTGACGCTTTCTAACGGCTACCGCTTCGCCGCGCGCGGCAGCGGCACCGAGCCGAAGATGAAGTTTTATCTTTTCGCCAGCGAACGGGTCGGCAGCGCAGACGCGCTCTCGCACGTGAAAGCGCAGACGCGCGCCACGCTGGAAGCACTCGCCGCAAAGATCGAAGCCGATGCGCGATCGCGTGCAGGCGAAAAGGCGTGAGCTAAAGCCTAAGCGGCGAGCGTGCGCAGCACACGTGAGTGGCGAGCCGCGAGCCAGAGGCCTCCCGTTTGAAACGTGGCCGCTCTTCTCTCTGAGCTTCCACTACGCGTGGGGCGGCAGGCTGTGCCTGCACCCGTTCAATTTGGGAATTGGCCCCGTCGCTTCGCGACGAAACCAATTCCCAAATTTGAAGTCCCTGTCCTTGTCGCGTTGCGACAAGGAAGGCGCGTTAAAGGGAGATGGGGAGAGCCGCCGGTTTCCCGAGACGGGAAGAATCATGAACAAATCCACGTCCCAAAGCTCGGTAGAAAGGAACCCAAACTTGGAAGCGGTCACTGACCGCCGCACCACGCGGAGTGGGGAGAGCTTCGCGTTGCGTATTTCGCTGTGTCGCGTAGTGGGAGTTTCCGAGGCGACACGTCTCTTCTTAAAACCAGCCTACTAGAAAACCTTGTGCGGCTTTGATACCGATGACGCCGAGGTTTTTTGTCATGTGAGCGATGATACAAGGCAGCAGTGAGTGCTGTGGGTTACAGCGAGCGAAGCGCAGAAAGTAAAACCAGAGCGATGCGGCGAGGACGACTGCAGTGCTGAATGCGCCTTTGAGTGTCAGTGTGAGTTGGAAGCCCGCATCCTCCCATTCCCAGAGAAACGGATGCAGCAGTGCGAAGAGGATTGAGGCGGCGAAAATTCCCGCCCGGCGAGCGGCAGTGCCTCGGCCCGTGATGACGAGGTAGCCGCGAAAGATCAGCTCCTCAATAAACGCGGCGGCGAGCGTGTAGAGCGCGAAGAGTGCGGTGATCGTGCTCTGCTCCTCGACGATGCCCAGTGCGTACTCTCCCACGGTTTCGCAGCCGAGGAGTAGGAGACTGCCCGTGATGGCGAGGGTGATTGCCCGCGTTTTAAAAACTCGGCCAGCCGGGTTAGCCGGATTTGCGGCGCGCTCGTCCTCCCACCATCCCTTGGCGAGGTAGAGGGCGACGCCGATTAGGGCGAGGAGCAGGAGTGGGTTGTTACTCATGATGGGAAAGACAAGACGCAGGCGAGTATTGATTAGCTAATTGAGCAGGCTCTCCTACAGTCCCAAATTTTTCACCACCGATGAACCGAGCCTCTTCTGCTAAGTCTCCGCTCTCAGTCTCGCAGCCCGCTACTTCCTTTGCGTCGGTTTTCACGCACTTAAAGCCACACCTGGCGGCACTGGATACGTTTTTGCGTGAGCAGGTCGCGGCCTTTGAGCCCGAGATTCGCGAAATGGCGGACTACTGTATCGATACCTCGGGGAAGCGGATTCGGCCTGCGCTCGTGTTTCTGAGCGCTTGGCGAGATGAGGGCGACGCTGCGGCGGGGGGCGAGGGGGGTGGCGTTGATACAGTCGACTCACAACTCGTTCGCGCCGCAGCCGTTGTCGAACTGGCGCACCTGGCGACGCTTGTGCACGACGATATTATGGATGAGGCGCAGCTGCGCCGTAACCGCGAGACGGCCTCGCGCAAGTTTGGGGCCGTGGCGGCAGTGCTTTTGGGCGATGCGATGTTCGCCCACTCGCTGTATCTGGCGGCGCACTTTCCTACAACGGAAGTTTGCGCGCGCGTGTCCGAATCGACGCGGCGGGTTTGCGCGGGCGAGATTGTGCAAACGATGCGTCGTGGCTCGGTGCGTGTGAGCCGTGAGGACTATTGGCGGATTATCGATTTGAAGACTGCGGAGCTGTTTCGCGTCTCCTGCTTCTTGGGGGCACGGCTGTCGGGAGGGAGCGCGGACTATGTGGAGGCTGCGGCCCGATTTGGCCGGCACCTCGGGATCGCTTATCAAATCTACGACGACTTGGCGGACTTTTTTGGCGACGAGGCGCGAATCGGAAAAACGCTGGGTACCGACTTTGCGAGCGGGAAGCTGACGCTGCCGCTAATCGTGCTTGCGGAGAGCTTGCCTGAGGTCGAGCGCGCGGAGCTTTTGGGCGAGATTTGTGGCGAGCGGCCCGGGCAGATGGAGCGGCGTTTGGCGCAAATGGCCGAGCGAGGGGTTTTTGAAAACGTCGCTGCGGAGGTGGAGCGTGAGATAGTGCTGGCCGAGCGCGCACTTACGCCGTGGTCGGGGACAGGGCGGGCACAGTTGCTTGGCGGGTTGTGCGGTGTGTTGCGCGCGCAGGTTTCGGGTTTGGCCGGAGCCGCCGCCACAGCGTGATTGCGGGCGTTTACTAAAAAACCGTTTGCCCTACTGGTGGGCTTGGCATTTCGTCGCTCCCGAAATGGACGTGACCCTTAGCCGGACGCTGACAGCTTCCCCAGAGCGGCAACAAGAGGCCGACTCTGATTGGGGCGTTGTGGAGCGGGTGCAGAGCGGCGAGGTCGAGGCCTTCGACGAGTTGATTTTGCGCTACCGGGGCCGCGTTTACGGGATGGTTTACAATATGACCTCCAACCGCGAGGACGCCGCAGACCTCACACAGGACGCCTTTATTAAGGCGTTTCAGTCGATCAACCGTTTCCAGGGTCAGTCTTCGTTTTTTACTTGGCTGTACCGGATCGCGGTTAACGCGACGCTTAGCCACCTGCGCAAACATCGGCTGCGCACGTTTTTCAGCCTCGAAAAGGTCGATGAAAACGACCGTCCCAGTGCCGAAGTGATAGAGGCGCTTACTGACCATTCGGGCGCGGAGCGCGGCACCCTCGTTAAAGAACTTCAGGAAAGATTGAACGAGGCGATGCAGAAACTCTCTATCAAGCACAGAACCGTGGTCACTTTATTCGAGATAGATGGCCTTAGCCATCAAGAGATTGCCGAAATCATGAACTGCTCTGTGGGCACGGTGCGTTCGCGTCTGCACTACGCGAAGCAGCAGTTGCAGTCCGATTTGCAAAGTTTCCTCAACAAATGAAGTCCGATAACGATCAACCGAAGGTGACCTTAGAGCAGCTCCTGCGTGTGAAACGTGCGGAGAAGCCCTCGCCCGAGTTCTGGGCGCAGTTTGAGCGCGAGCTGCGCATGAAGCAGCTCGCTGCAATCGTCGAGCCTCGCCCGTGGTGGGCTCCCTTCATCCGAGTCGGCAGTCGCTTAGCCCGCTACCAAATGCCGGTCGGGGCGGCTGCGGTCGTCGCACTCACTTTGCTGACTGTTCGCCAGTACGACACTGCGAGCCCTGCTGAGGCAGGCCGCGCAGTGGTGCCGCAAATCGCCGCCGAAAAGGTGGAGAAGCGCGGGTTAACGCTCGCGGCGAGTGCCGATGTCGCTGCGAGGGGTGAGGCTCCTGTCTCGCTCGCGGCCGATGCGAGTGAGCTAGCCGGTGGGGCGCAGCGCGCGCCGCGTGCATCGTCGGTTGGCAGTCAAGCGCTTGGGGCAGGCATGATGCTCGGTGGGCTAGCCTCCGGTCTTCATGCAGAAGCGAGCGACGAAGCGGACTCTCGCTCTGTCGCGGCGCAGATGGTCGCGGCCAATCTGGAGGTTGTGAAAACCAGCG
Source organism: Cephaloticoccus capnophilus (assembly GCF_001580045.1). Taxonomy (GTDB): domain Bacteria; phylum Verrucomicrobiota; class Verrucomicrobiia; order Opitutales; family Opitutaceae; genus Cephaloticoccus; species Cephaloticoccus capnophilus. The sequence goes on along the minus strand of NZ_LSZP01000013.1, from coordinate 6,054 downwards.
AGTCCGAGCTCGTTCCCCTTTTGGAGCTTTCACTCGCTTCGCAGCCGACTCAGCTCGGGAAGGTCGCCGCCGTCGCGGCGCGTGATCCTCTCTCTCGCGTGGGAGCCGAGGCTGCGCAGAAGCGCTCCAGCCGGCTGCTTGGCAGCGCGCTTCCCGCTACAGCCACGGTGGTGGCATCGACTGCGAGTAGCTCTACGCTGCGGCTCAACCGCTCGATCTCTGAGGAGCGGATTTATGACTCCATGCGTCGCGGCCGGCTGAGTGCGGATCGCGTGCCTATTAAATTTTAACTTGGGGCGCGTAGCGCGCCTACTTTGTTCATGGTTGTAGCGGCCCCGTGTCTTGACACGGGGCCGCTCGCTTTGTGGCTTGCGAGCCCATATGCGCACCGAAAAAGATTCGATGGGAGAGATGGCTGTACCTGATGACGCGCTTTGGGGCGCATCTACGCAGCGGGCGGTTTTAAATTTCCCGATTAGCGGTCGGCCCATGCCAGAGGGCTTTATTCGCAGTCTCGGACTGATTAAAGAGGCGGCGGCCTTGGTGAACGAGTCGCTCGGTCGGCTAAGCGCGGAGAAAAGTGCGCTGATCCGCCAAGCCGCTGGCGAAATCATTGAGGGAAAGCTTTCCGCGCATTTCCCCGTCGATGTGTTCCAGACCGGCTCGGGCACGTCGAGTAACATGAATGCCAATGAGGTCATCGCCCGCCGCGCCTCGCAGATCGCGGGCAGCCCCGGGGCCATTCACCCAAATGACGATGTCAATATGGGGCAGTCGTCTAACGACATTATCCCGACCGTCCTGCACATCAGTGCGGCGCTCGCGCTAAAGAACGATTTGCTCCCGGCACTGGGGCGGCTGCGCGAAGCCTTGGCGCAAAAGAGTGCCGCGTTTGCGCACATCGTGAAAATCGGGCGTACGCATTTGATGGACGCCACGCCGTTGACGCTTGGCCAAGAGTTTTCCGGTTACGTGGCGCAACTGCGAAAGTCCGAACAACGCGTTGAGCGTGCGATTGAGGTACTGTGCGAGTTGGCGATTGGCGGGACGGCGGTCGGCACCGGCATTAACTCGCATCCGAAGTTTGCGCCGCAAGTGTGTGCGATTTTGGCAGAGAAAACGGGCATCGCGTTTCGCGAGGCCGATAACCACTTCGAGGCCCAAGCCGGGCGCGATGATGCAGTGGAGGTTGCAGGGCTCCTCGCGACGATCGCCGCTAGCCTGACGAAGGTTGCCAATGATATCCGACTCCTCAGCTCTGGCCCGCGTGCGGGACTCGCCGAGTTGCGGCTGCCCGCGACCCAGCCGGGCTCCTCAATCATGCCGGGCAAGGTGAACCCCGTGATGAGCGAGATGCTCGTGCAGGTGGGGCTTTACGTGCAGGGGCTCGCGCAGACAGTCGTTGGCTGCGGGCGCGATGGTCACTTCGAGCTCAACGTCACGATTCCCTTAATCGCGCACTGCTTGCATGAGTCGATTCAATGCCTCGCCAACGGAGCGCGCGTTTTTGCCGAAAAGTGCGTCGAAGGGCTCGAGGCCGACGAGGCACGCTGCCGCGAACTGATGGAGCGTTCGCTAATGCTCGTGACCGCCCTCAATCCCTTTATCGGCTACGACGCGGCGGCTAGCGTCGCCAAAGAAGCGTTGGCTGAGGGCAAGTCACTGCGCGAAGTCGTGCTAGGGCGTGGGTTGATGGATGCGGAAACACTGGAGCGTGCCCTAGAGCCGCTGGCAATGACTCGGCCCTCTGGCGATTAAAGGGCCGCTTCCCCACTACGCGTAGGGCGGCAGCGTGTCGCTGCACCCGTTCAATTTGGGAATTGGCCTCGTCGCTTCGCGACGAAACCAATTCCCAAATTTGAAAGCATTCCCCCTGTCGCGTTGCGACAGGAAAGGGAAAGTAGAGTAATAACCCGTTTGGGCGAGGTGGGAAAAATCACCAGTAAACTCCCGCCTCCAAGTTTGGGTTCCTTTCTACAGAGCCGCTTGGTTGCCGTGCGAATGCACGGCAACCAAGCGGCTCTGTAAATGGGTGCAGCGATAGACGGCGGGCCAACGAGCCCGCCGCCAAATAAAACAGCCTGAGGCTGCGCCCCACGCGGAGTGGAGGTCTGTGGGAATGGCAGCATGCAGCTGGCTTTTTCCTTTAGTAGAATTTGGGGCTTTATGAGTGAGAATAGGTAGTTAGTAAAGGCATGCCTATGCCTACGCCCAGCCGAGCTAATGCGCAGTTACTAAAACCAGTTAATGCATTTTAAGTTAACAGCTTATGTAAGTTTAGTTTTCGCGTGTGCGAGCGGATTGGTTTTCGGGCTTTTTGGGGTCAGTTCGGCGACTGCGCAGATTGTCCTGCCGGTGGGACCCTCTGTTTATCACTGGGATCGCGGGGCAGGGACGGATAATTGGACGGACGGGGCCAACTGGTATAACAGCACGAGCTCCTCTAACAACCAAGTGCCCGTGGCCGGGGCAGACTTGGTTTTCGGAAACAGGCCTAGCGGCACCGACGCTCAGACGGTTGTCCTAAACTCCACCAACACCGCTGTCCGCTCAATCTGGTTTGAGGCGGGCCGCGATTACACGTTCCAAGGCACGGGCTCCCTCATCCTCGGCGGCGGGCTCGCGAATAATGGCCGACTCGTCACCGTCTTCGCACGCGGGCTACCCGCCAACCACCACACGATTAACCTGCCGATTTCCCTCGCTGCCGGCCCCGCCAAAACCTTCGAAATCGCCAACTACTCTGCCGGCAGCATCCTTGGTTTTCGCGGCAACTTTAACCTCAACGGTCACTCACTGCGGTTTACCGGCACGGGGCCGATTTACTTCGAGCCAAGCTTAATTTTAAGTAACGGAGCCTCGCTCTCCACCGTAGCGAGCTCGACCACCTATCCGACCATTCTCATTATCAGGAATATTCTCCTTTCCGGGGGCAATGCTGCCACTACTCAGCTCACTGTGGGAAGTAATACGCTAGTCATAGGCCGCGGATTGGGCACAGGGGTAGGGGTAATGGTGCAGAGCGGCGGTAGTTATTCTATGCGCGCCCAGAGTAACGTGAGCGGCACTCTCGCGGGGGCCGGGCTCGCTCGCCAAGCGGCAGCCGCGCCCATCGGTGCCTTGTACGCTGACGGCTTCATCAGCGGACGTGTGAATGTCTCTTTAGTCGGTAACACTTCGTTTGGCGTACGCTCTGGCCGGGGCGATGCGTACGTAGTCACTGGTGGCAATGTTGCCGTGGGGACTTCCTCGGGCTTCATAAAGGTGGACTCGGGGATCGTCTATTTCCCCAGTGTCGATAAGGGACGTCAACCTGCGCAAAATAACCTATGGCAAGGGGTAACGGCTATTAACGGAGGGGTGTTGAGATACGGGCTGGCGAGCCAAAACGCTTGGGCAGGTATTGTGTTTACATCAACACGGCTCCAGCTCAACGGCGGCATTTTAGAAACCGATAGCAATACCGCCTTCACTTTGGGCACGGGGGCGGGTCAAGTGGAGTGGCGGGGCGACGGCGGGTTTTCGTCAGCCGTACTGAACGGAGCTGCAAGGGCTGTGATACTCTACACCCCGGGCTCCTCCTCCCCGGCCTCCCTCACTTGGGGCACGGGTTTCTTCGTGCGGACAGGGCGCAAGCTATTGCTCAGCTCGCGCTATGCGACTGGGGAAATCGTGTTTACGAATGGGATAGATCTCGGTTCCCAGTTGCGCGAGGTTCGTGTCGAGCGCGGAGTACGAGCCACACTCCAAGGCGTAGTACAGGAAAACGCCCGCGCGCGGATGTCTGGTGCGCTTACCGGCACGAATGGTGGGATTCTTAAAACCGGCCCGGGGCTGCTCAGGCTGACCGGAGCAAACAGCTACACTGGCGCGACCGTAATCCGTGAGGGCGCACTGCGTGGTAATATTCCGACCAGCTCCAACATCCGGCTCAGCGGTGGCGTGCTCGGGCTGGACGCTGATTTCACTCGCCCCCGTTTCGGCCCAAACGGGCGGATCATCTGGGAGGGCTCCGGTGGCTTCGCAGCCTATGGGGCCAACCGTCGCGTCCGAATCGATAACCAAACGACTACGGAAATCGTCTGGGGCTCGAGCAACTTCGTGCAAAGCAGGCAAGAATTGCGCTTTGGCCACTACACTGCGGATGCTGCGGTTATCTGGGACCGCGTGCTAAACTTCGGCAACGCCATGCGGACAATCCGCGTCGAGCGCGGGCAAGCCCTACGCGGCGGGGCGCCCAACCTCACCGATGTCATCTTCAACCGTGAGCTGAGGAACAGCACGAAAGCAGGCGGCTTGCGCCTCGTAGGCGCCGGGCGTGCCGACCTCGCCGCAGACAACAGCTCCCTAAATAGCGACGTATTGGAAATCTCCGGTGCGGAGCTTGCGATCGCGACCAGCAACGCCCGGCTCGGCGCCGTGGGGACTATCGCGCTCAGCGAGGGAGGCCGCTTCACAATCAGAAACGTCGGTTCCGGCAGCTACAACAATGCTCAAGTCGCCGACACCACCAAAGTCACACTCAACACGGGGATACTCCGCTACGAAGGCCGCACGACGGGAAACCTGCCCTCGGTCGAAACTATTGGCGATGTCACGCTAGAGAGTGGAGCCAACGAAATCCGCCTCCAGCACAACCTGCTCGCGGGCAACAGCTACACCGAGCTTGGTGTCGGCGAGTTCAAACGGGCCAGCAGCTCGCGCGCCACGCTCGATCTCACATCGAATGCGGATGTCACCGGCGCTAACGCCTCCCTCTACACCTACAGCGCGACTGGCAAAGTCCGGCTAAGGGCTGCAATCACCACGCTTTCGGGGCAAATGATCGGCGGCATCGCTCCTTGGGCCACCATCAACGGAACCGACTGGGCACGCCGCGCCACTACGAGTGGCGCCGATTACATCGCCAACTTCGCGAGCTACACGACGGGTTCGACGCACTCGGGGAACTACCGTCCGTCGACTGCGGTCACCACTTTCGGCCCCGTTACCCTCAACTCACTGCGGCTTGCCGTTAGTAGCTTCGGCGCTCCGTCTCGGGCGAACCTAGACGGCGCGCTCACGCTGAGCAGCGGCGGACTTCTCGCCAGCAGAGTAGGTCCAAACACAACTGCATTTCACATCATCGCCGGCACCGGTACACTCAGGACTGTGGGGGGGCGCCCGCTCTACACCCACGTTTACGGAAACGGACTGGAGTTTACTGGCTCCGTCCGCGTCATCGGCGGAATGGACTGGGTAAAAACCGGCCCGAGCCGCCTCCGCTATATCAGTACGGGCACTAGCGAAATCGGCTCGCTATATATTCACCAAGGCAGATTCGAGCTGGTTACTGGCTCTATAAACACCGGAGCCGCTGGCCAAGTCTACATCGGCGACGGCGCGGGCCGCGACGAATTGTGGCTAAGCGGCGGCAACAATCGCTTGGCGGATAGGCCGAAAGTCACGCTGCGTGGCACGCCCTACGGACGCGGCGCCGAGTTTGGCGCCGCCGAAGACCAAGCCACACTCATACTCAGAAACGGCGCGAGCCAAGGGCTCCGCGAGCTGCACATTATCGACCGAGGAACGATCGACTTCGCAAACGGTAATCCCGGCGCGCCCAACCGGCTCTTCCTCGACCTGCTCACGTTTAACAATTCGAGCGCCCGACTCTTCGTCCGAGGCTGGCACGAATACGAGGACTTCCTGCTCATCAAGAGGACTGCCTTCGCCGCCGGCCAATGGCCGAACCTGCTAAGCCAAATCTTCTTCGACGGCTACTCCCGCGACTACGAGCTGCTCCTTAAAGACTACGACGTCAACTACTACGAAATTACCCCCTGGAGCTCGTGGGCCACCTCCGCCTTGCCCGAACCCTCCACCTACGGCGCCCTCCTCGCCGCAGCAGGCATCGCCCTCGTCGCGTGGCGAAAGAAACGCGCCGCCAAGGCTAGCCCGCTTACCGCCACCCAATAATCCTCTCCACTGCGCGTGGGGCGGCAGCGTGTCGCTGCACCCATTTAGATTTTGGTTTCGCCTCTGCGCGACGCGCAGAAACGAAACCAAAATCTG
>NZ_LSZP01000012.1 GCF_001580045.1 Cephaloticoccus capnophilus | reverse complement strand
CAGATTTTGGTTTCGTTTCTGCGCGTCGCGCAGAGGCGAAACCAAAATCTAAATGGGTGCAGCGACACGCTGCCGCCCCACGCGCAGTGGGAGGAACAGCCCCTAATCAAACCCAAACTCGCCCTTGCGCTGGGCTGCGTTCGCGATAAGGGCTTCTACCTATGTCGCTGCGTGCGCTACTTGCCCTCCTCCTTTGCGCCTTCGCCCTCCTCGGCGGAGCGGGCGCGTCTGAGGGGCAGGCCTTGCACGACGACGCGAACGACGAGTGCGGTGGTGAATGCTGTTGTGACGTGTCACCCAGCCAAGACAGTTGCTGCACAACACCCACACGCGGAGGCCAAGGCAGCGCGGCCCAACACTCGCCGACGACCGCCCAAGCCCCGCAGCTCAAAGCCCGCCGCGCCGCCGCCCGTGCCACAGCGGCCTCTCTATTTTATGCGCCGTTTCTGACGGCGACCTCGTCGGATACGAGCACACAGGCTCTTGCGAGAGCCACCGCCGATCCGGCCCTAGCGACACCGACTCCCGCACTGCGAGTCACTCAGTGTCGCTGGCGACTCTAGGCAGCCGCAGGGGTCGCAGACCCTTTTATTTTAGCGAGCCGCTCGGTTGGCGGCCCCTTGCCCGCTCGTCGAGATCCCCAGCCGCCCGCGCACAGCCGTGCTGTGCCCTGCCCTAGCCACTTCACACCCGCTACTCAGCCATGAAACCGCTCTCCTCTTTCCGCCTTCTGCTCGCCTCACTAGCCCTGCTCGCCCCGCTCGCGCCACCGGCACTTGCCGCAGCTAAACAGATTTACCAGTCGCCGATGCACCCGTGGATCACCTCGGACAAGCCCGGCCGCTGCACCATTTGCGGCATGCCGCTCGTGCTCGTCACGCTCGACGACGACCCGGCCGCCAATCCTTCAACAGCGAACGACAGCGCCTCGCCACTCGTCACGCTGAGCGCCACCCAACACAGCGTCAGCGGCATCCAGACTGCGCCCGTCATTCGCGGCACCCTCACCCGCACACTCCGGGTAAACGGCAGCATCGAAGACGACGAGACGCGCCACCGCATCCTCGCAGCGCGCGTCCCGGGCCGCGTCGAAACGCTCCACGTCAATTACGTCGGAGCCGAAGTCCGCGCCGGCGAGCCGCTCGCCGTGCTCTACAGCCCCGAAGTCCTCACCGCACAGCGCAACTACCTCGAACACCTCCGCGCAGGCGAAGCCTTCGCCGCCACCGACCGCGCCGCCGCACGCGAACGGCTCCTCGAGCTCGGCCTCACCGCAGCCGAAATCCGCGCCCTCGAAACCACACACAGCGCCACCGCACTGCACACCGTCCGCGCACCGCTCTCCGGCACCGTCGTCGCCCGCGCCGCCTACGAAGGGCAATATGTCTCGGTAAACGACACGCTCTTTGAGCTCTGCGACCTCTCGCAACTGTGGTTCATCTTCGACCTCTACGAGCCCGACCTCGCGTGGGTCAGCGTCGGCCAAGAGGTCGAAGTCTCGCTGCTCTCGCTCCCCGGCGAAGTGCTGCGCGCGCCCATTGCCTTCATTGATCCCAACCTCGCCCCCGTCACCCGCACCGCCCGCGCCCGCGTCGTCCTCGACAACGCCCAAGGCAAACTCCTACGCCGCCAAACCGCGACCGCACTCCTCCGCGCCGCCACCCCCGACCGACTGCTCGTCCCCCGCACCGCCGTGCTCCAGCACCGCGGCGAGGCGATCGTTTTTGTCGAGGAAGCCCCGCGCCGCTACGCCGCCCGCGCCGTGACGCTCGGCCAAAATGGAGAAGGCCAAGTCGAAATCCTAAGCGGCCTCGCAGTCGGCGAGCGAGTCGTCACCGAAGGCGGGCTCATCCTCGATGGACAAGCCCAACTCGCCGCGGTAAATGCAAGCCACAGCGCGCAGCCTGAAAACGCCGCCAGCTCGGCCCAGCCCGATGCTCCCGCGCAATCCCACATAAGCCCCACGCCGCTAAACGAAGCGACCCGCACGGCGCTGCTTGCGGCGGCCCTCGCCGCAGCCGATGCCGCCCACGCGCTCGCCGCTGATGACCTCCCCGGCTACCAACGGACCCTCCCGGCACTCCGCGAAACGAGCCGCGCCTACTCGGCAACGCATCCAGATGACGAACTGGCGACACTCACTTCCGCGCTCGCCGAAGGTGCGGACTTGAAGCAAGCCCGCGACGCCTTCGAGCCGTTCAGCACCGCCCTCGCCGACCTCGCTCGCGCAGCACAGCTGCACCACGGCAAAGCGGGGCTGCACCTCTTCCAATGCCCGATGACACCCGTCCTCGGCACGGGCCGCTGGCTCTCCCGCTCGGCGGAACTGCGAAACCCCTTTTTCGGCGAACTCATGCTCGAATGCGGCGAGCAGCTCCATTGAGCGCAGCCCGCGCACGCCGAAAACCACCGCTAACGCATCGTGCTCAATCATGATTGACCGCCTCATTCACTGGTCCTTGCACAACCGCTTCGTCGTCATCGCGGGCTTCCTCGCGCTCTGCGCCTGGGGCATCGTCGCGCTCCAGCGCGTGCCCATCGACGCGCTGCCCGACCTCTCCGAGAACCAAGTCATCGTCTACGCCGATTGGCCGGGCCGCTCTCCCCAAGAAGTCGAAGACCAAATCACCTACCCGCTCAGCGCCTCGCTCCAAGGGCTCGCCGGTGTCAAAGCCGTCCGCGCCAGCTCCATGTTTGGGTTCTCATTTTTGACCGTCATTTTCGAGGACTCGGTCGACACCTACTTCGCCCGCACGCGCGTCCTTGAGCGGCTTAGCTCGCTCGGCCCCGACCTGCTCCCCGCCGGAGTCGTCGCCCGGCTCGGCCCCGATGCGACCGGCCTCGGCTGGGTTTACCAATATTACCTCAAAGACGAATCCGGCACCCAGGACCTCGGCACACTGCGCAGCCTGCAAGACAACGTCCTGCGCTACGAACTGGCGAGCGTCCCGGGCGTCGCCGAGGTCGCCTCAATCGGTGGCTTCGTGCGCCAGTGGCAAGTCGAAGTCTCCTCGCTCAAACTCCAGCAATACGGACTCACGCTCGGCGAAATCATGGATGCGGTCGCCGCGGCCAACCTCAATGTCGGCGGGCGCACCATCGAGGAAAACGCCGCCGAATACGTCGTGCGCGGCGTCGGGCTCGTCGAGCGGGCCGAAGACCTCGAGGCAGTCGTCCTCGCCCCGCGCAGCGGCACCCCGCTCCTACTGCGCGACGTAGCCCGCGTGCAAATCGGCGGCGATTTCCGGCGTGGCACACTCGACGTCGATGGCCGCGAAGTCGTGGGCGGCATCGTCGTCATGCGCTATGGCGAAAATGCCCACCGCGTCATCGCCGACATCAAGACGCGCCTCGCCACACTCGCCCCCAGCCTCCCCGCAGGCCTCACGATCGAGGCGAGCTACGACCGCAGCGACTTAATCGACCGCGCCATAAACACGCTCAAACACGCGCTCACCGAAGAGATCCTCCTAGTCACCCTCGCGCACATCCTCTTCCTCTTTCACTTCCGCAGCATCCTCATCGTCACGCTGCCGCTGCCCGCCGCGATCCTCATTTCGTTTATCCTGATGGATCGGCTCGGCATCCCCTCGCACATCATGTCGCTAACCGGCATCGCCATCTCAATCGGCGTGCTCGTCGATGCGGGGATTGTGATGACCGAAAACGTCATCCGCCACTGCGAGCGGGCGACCCTGGCAAAACAGAAAACGGACGCGCGGCGGCCCCGAGCTGACCGCACGGGCGACGACCCTGCCGCCAATAAAAAGGATCTGCCCGCCCTGACGCCCAAGGAGATCTTCGCCCTCACGCTCAGCGCCTCGCGCCAAGTGGGCCGCCCGATGGTGTTCTCTATGTTCATCATCATCCTCGCCTTTGTGCCGGTGTTTTTGCTGACCGGCCAAGAGGGGAAACTCTTCCACCCGCTCGCCTACACTAAGACCTTTGCGCTCGTCGGGGCCGTCCTCCTCGCCGTGACCGCCGTCCCCGTGTTTTGCACACTGCTCGTGCGCGGCCCCTTCACGCCCGAAAGCGAAAACTGGCTGATGCGCGCCCTGCTCCGCGTCTACGACCCGCTGCTCAATGCCGCGCTTCGCTGGCGAAAAACCGTCCTCGCACTCGCCACCGCACTGCTCGCCTTTTCCTGCCTCGTCGCCTTCGGCGTGCCGCGCGGACTCCGCGCGCGGCTCCCCGACTCACTCGCCACGCGCGCAAACGGCTTTGGCAGCGAATTCATGCCCCCGCTCGAAGAAGGCGCCTTGCTCTTCATGCCGGTGCTGCTCCCCGCGACCTCTCTCACCGAGGTGAAGCGAATCATGGCTTGGCAAGACCGCGTGATGAGCGAGCACCCCGCCGTCGCCTCTGTCGCCGGCAAGCTCGGACGCGCCGAAACCGCCACCGACCCCGCACCCGTCGAGATGATTGAGACCACCATCCTGCTCAAACCGCAGAGCGAGTGGCCCGCCGGCACGACCAAAGACTCCATCATCGCCGACCTAAGCGCACGCCTCATGCAAGTCCCCGGCTACGTCCCCGGCTTCCTCCAGCCCATCGAAAACCGGATCCTCATGACAAGCACCGGCATCCGCGCCCAGCTCGGCATAAAACTCTTCGGCACCGACCTAAGCGATCTCCAAGAAAAAGCCTTCGAGATCGAGCGCATCATCTCGCAAGTCGAAGGCGCGGTCGGCGTCGCCCCCTCGCGCGTCCAGGGAAAACCCTACCTCGAAGTCGTCGCCCGCCGCGACGCGCTCGCCCGCTACGGGCTCTCGCTGCGCCAGCTCTACGACACGGTCGAGGCCGGCATCGGAGGCCGCGTAGTCTCTACCACACTACGCGGACGCGAGAAATGGCCCATCCAAGTCCGGCTCGAACACGGCGACCGCAGCGACATCGACGCGCTCGCCGAACTCCCGCTCAACACGCCCTCGGGCGCGAAGGTGCGGCTGTCCCAAGTCGCCGACATCCGCCGCACAGTCGGGCCCAACGAAATCGCCAGCGAGAATGGACGGCTCCGCGTCTTCGTGCAGGCCAATGTCGTAGGCCGCGACCTCGGCTCCTTCGTCGCCGAAGTGCGCGAGCGACTCGACCGCGACTTCAGCCCCAGCCCGGGCCAAACACTCGAGTTTTCCGGCCAATACGAAGCCCAGCTGCGCACCCGCCGCACGCTCGCGCTGATTTTCCCGGCAGTGATTGGGATCATCTTTGTGCTCCTCGTCATGACCTTTAACTCCGCGAGCGAGGCCGCGCATGTGCTCCTCGCCGTGCCCTTCGCGCTGACCGGCGGCGTCCTCCTCCAAGCCCTACTCGGCTACCCGTTTAGCGTCGCCGTGTGGGTCGGCTACATCGCGCTCTTCGGCACCGCCATCCAGACCGGCGTCATCATGGTCGTGTATCTAGAGGAAGCCCTCGCCAAACGACGTGAGGCGGCGCACGCGCAAGGACGCACATTTGAGCGCCCGGACCTGCTCGCCGCCATTAAAGAAGGCGCGCGACTGCGCTTGCGGCCCAAGGTCATGACGGTCGCGACCACCATCGCCTCGCTCACGCCGCTCTTCTGGCTCGACCGCAGCGGCGTCGAGGTCATGCGCCCGCTCGCCGCCCCCGTCGTCGGCGGCATGCTCTCCAGCCTCCTCCACATCCTCATCGTCACCCCCGTCATCTTCGCCTGGATCCAAGAACGGAAATTAAAGAAAGCCTCAAAAGTCACCCAGCTCAAATGAACGCTAAAGCCACCTGCTGCGCCTCCTCCGCGAAAGCCACTCATAACGCCGGGCCGACGGCCCCCGCGCCCCAAAATCAGCCTGAGGCGGCCATTCCCGCTCCCAATGAACGCGTCTATATGGGCCTGCCGCACGAGCGTTACTTGCGGCCCCGGCTCTACGTCGCCGCCGCACTCGCCCTGCCCGTCCTCGCGCTCTCGATGGGCGAGATGCTCGCACCCTGGGCCTTCGCGTGGCTGCCCCCCACGCTCAACGGCTGGCTCCAACTCGCACTCACCACGCCCATTTTCTTCTGGGCGGGCGCACCCTTTATCCGCCGCTGGTGGTACTCCATTCGCGAGCGCGACACTAACATGTTTACCCTCACCGTCACCGGCACCGGGGCGGCGTATTTCTATAGCGCAGCGAGCCTCCTCTTCAGTCAGCACTTTCCTGAAACCTTGCGCAGCGGGATGAGCGCCATGCACGGCGCAGCGGCAGGAATGAGCGGGGCTGCAGGGCTGCCACCCCTCTATTTCGAGGCGACGGCATTCATCACCGCGATCGTGCTGCTAGGCCAAATCATCGAACAACGCACCCACTCCCGCACTGACGCCGCGATACGCGGCCTCATGCAGCTCGCGCCCAAAACCGCCCACCGTATCCGCGCGCAAGACGGCAGCGAGGAAGACGTGCCCGTTGACCAAATCCGCCCCGGCGACCTCCTCCGCGTCCGCCCCGGCGAATCGCTCCCCGTCGATGGCGTTTTGCTAGCAGAGCCAAACGGCGCGCGCATCGGAGCCGAGATAGACGAGTCCATGTTAACAGGCGAGCCGCTCCCCGTCGAAAAGCGCGCGGGCGACACGCTCAGTGCAGGCACGCTCAACACCACTGGCAGCTTTACCTACCGCGCCGAACGCGTCGGCTCCGATACGCTCCTGGCGCAAATCGTCGCCCTCGTCGAAGAAGCGATCGAAAGCGAACCGCCCATCGCCCGCCTCGCCGACCGCGTCTCCGCTTGGTTCGTGCCAAGCGTCCTCGGCGTCGCCGCACTCACATTTTTTGCGTGGGGCTTGCTCGGTAACGAACACGCCTGGCTCTTCGGCCTACTCAATGCAGTCGCCGTCCTCATCATCGCCTGCCCCTGTGCGCTCGGACTCGCCACCCCCGTCTCACTCGTGACCGGCATCGGCCGCGGCGCACAAGTCGGCGTCCTCGTCAAAGACGCCGCCGCACTCGAAGCCCTCTCCGGCAGCACCACCCTCATCATCGACAAAACCGGCACGCTCACCGAAGGCCGACCGACCCTCAGCGCAATCACGCCGCTGGGCGGCCGTAGCGAAAGCGAAGAATCCCTGCTCGGACTCGCCGCCTCCGCCGAAGCCCCAAGCGAACACCCGCTTGGCCGCGCAATCGTCGCAGCCGCCCAAAAACGCGGCCTCAGCCTCCTGCCCGTGTCCGACTTCCACGCCACACCCGGTGCGGGCGTCCGCGCCACCGTCGCGGGTCGCCGAGTAGAAATTACCCGAGCCAGCGCGGAGGAAATCGCCGCCGCCCCACTCGATAGCTCCGCAAATACGCAAACGCTCGTCTGCCTGCGCATTGACGGCGCCCCCGCCGCACTCATCGCCCTCGCCGATGCGATCAAACCCAGCACCCCCGCCGCACTCGCCGCGCTCAAAGCCCAAGGCTTCCACATCATCATGGCCACCGGCGACCGCGAAGAAACCGCACGCACTGTCGCCGCACAACTCGGGCTCGACGAAGTCCACGCCGCACTCAGCCCCGCGGATAAACAGAAACTCGTCCGCGCCGTCCAAGCCCGAGGCGAGCGCATCGCCTTCGCCGGCGACGGCCTCAACGACGCCCCTGCCCTCGCCGCCGCTAACGTCGGCATCGCGATGGGCACCGGCACCGGTGTCGCCATCAATAGTGCTGGACTCGTCCTCGTAAAAGGCGACCTCGCCGCACTCGCCCGCGCCAGCACCCTCGCCCGCGCCACCCTGCGCAACATTCGCCAAAACCTCTTCTGGGCCTTCGCCTACAACAGCGCAGGCATCCCAATCGCCGCCGGACTCCTCTTCCCCCTGACCGGCTGGCTCCTCAGCCCCATGCTCGCCAGCATCGCCATGTGCCTGTCCTCGCTCAGCGTCGTCACCAACGCCCTCCGCCTCCGCAGATTAACGCTGTAACCCACGCCGCCGCCTAGCACGGGCTGGTACGCTTTTCCCACTACGCGTGGGGCGGCAGGCTGTGCCTGCACCCATTTACAGAGCCGCTTGGCTGCCGTGCATTCGCACAGCAACCAAGCGGCTCTGTGAAAAGGAACCCAAACTTGGAGGCGGGAGCTTACTGATGATTTTCCCCGCCTCGCCCAAACGGGTTATCATTCTACTTTCTCCTCCCTGTCGCAACGCGACAGGGGAGAGTGCTTTCAAATTTGGGATTTCGCTTTCGCGCGATAGCGCGTTGCGAAATCCCAAATTAAATGGAAGCGGTCACTGACCGCCGCCCCACGC
>NZ_LSZP01000011.1 GCF_001580045.1 Cephaloticoccus capnophilus | reverse complement strand
CGCGTGGGGCGGTGGCATGCTGCCACTCCCATTTAAATCACGATTTGGCTCGGTCGCTTCGCAACCGAACACAAATCGTGATTTTGAAATAAGCCCTCCGTTTCTGTCGCAACGCGACAGGGGAGAGTGCTTTCAAATTTGGGATTTCGCTTTCGCGCGATAGCGCGTTGCGAAATCCCAAATTGAACGGGTGCAGGCACAGCCTGCCGCCCCACGC
>NZ_LSZP01000010.1 GCF_001580045.1 Cephaloticoccus capnophilus | reverse complement strand
GCAGCGTTTTGCGCAACTTGAGAGTCAAGGGGCGGCCAGTGCCGCTGCGGCCGAGCAGCGTTTTGCGCAACTTGAGAGTCAAGGGGCGGCACTGGCGCTAGCGACGCGCTCTCTGCTCCCCGAACTCGAAAAACACCTGCGGACGCTGCTTGAGTCGCCTAAGTTACCCGCCTCCTCTTCAGAACTATCCGATCAGGCGAGCAAAGCACTGGATACCGTGCAGGCCGCCCAATCGTTAGAGGCCGACGCGTTCTACTCCGCCTTTGAAGCCCGCTTTAGGGGGCCCCAAGAGCTCATCACGAAACGCCAATCCTACTACCTCCCGCACATCTCAGACGCCCGCGCAAAAGTAGCCAAGGCACAACCCGCACAGCTGCCGCCGCTGACCGGCACTCATGCCGAACTTTTTACGAAACTCCGCTCGGGCCAAGGCGTACTCGATCTCGGTTCAGGTCGTGGCGAGTGGCTGGAGCTGCTGGGGCAACAGGGCATCCCCGCTGTGGGCGTGGAGCTCAATCAGGTCTTCCTAAAGCAGTGTCGCGAGCGTGCCCTTGATGTGATCGCCGCAGACGTCATCGCCTGCCTCACTGCTGCGCCCGCCGAGTCTGTCGCCGTAGTCACTGGCTTTCATATTATCGAGCATTTGCCCTTCCCCGTACTCCAAGAGTTCATCCGCCAAAGTCAGCGAATCCTCTGCCCCGGTGGGATTGCCATCTTTGAGACCCCAAACCCGCGCAACATGCTCGTCAGTGCGGTTAATTTTTGGAGCGACCCGACCCACCTACATCCCGTCAACCCCGACTTCATCCAATTCCTCCTAGAGGATTCCGGCTTCAGCCAAGCGCGTGTCGAGTTTCTCAACCCCATGCCGCCGCTTCACCACGTCGGCGAGGCAGGTGACCCCGTCGCGCAACGCTTCAATGAGTTCTTCTACGGGCCACAGGACTTTGCTGTTATCGGCATCAAGCACTGAGCAAACTCCCAGCAATGCCTAAACAAGAACGGAGCCCCGATACCCGGCACCCGATCGCGATCGAAGTCGACCGACTCTCCAAAACCTATCGCGTCTGGGAAACTCCCCTTTCGCGCTTGCGAGTCAGTTTCTTGGAAGCCTGTGCACGCGCCGCGCGCCGCCTCTTGGGGCCAAAGAGTCCCCTCGCCGAGCGCATCGCAGTCGCCGCCCAACACGGGTTTCGCGAAATCCAAGCCCTGCGGGGCGTGTCACTCCAAATCGGACGCGGTGAAGTCGTGGGACTCATCGGCTACAACGGCTCGGGCAAGTCCACACTCCTGCAAATCATCGCAGGCACACTCTCCCCGACCAGCGGACGTGTCGAGGTGCGGGGTCGAGTCGCGGCCCTTCTGGAGCTTGGCTCTGGCATGAACCCCGACTTCACCGGTCGCGAAAATGCCTACCTCTACGGCTCCATCCTCGGCGTCTCCCGCCAGTTCCTCGAGTCCCGGATGCACGCCATCGAGACCTTTGCCGAAATCGGCCAGTTCTTCGACGACCCCGTGCGCACCTACTCGACCGGTATGGCCGCGCGGCTCGCCTTCGCCGTCCTCACCCAGCTCAACCCCGACATCCTGATCGTCGACGAAGCACTCTCCGTCGGCGACGCCTACTTTCAGCACAAATCCATCAACCTCATCCGCCAATTTCAGCAGGCCGGTAAGACCATGATCGTCGTCAGCCACGATGCGGCGACGATCAAGACGATGTGCACTCGCGCCGTCATCCTGGAGCACGGAAACCTCATCCGCGAAGGCCCGGCAATCGCCGTCTGCGACTACTACAACGCCCTGGTCGCCAAAAAACAAAAAGACCTCGAGATCCGACAAGTGGAGCGCGCTAAGGGCCACACCGTCACGCGCTCTGGTGATCGACGCGTCGTCATCGGCGATGTCGAGCTAATGAATGCCAGCGAAACCCCGACCCGCTCTTTCACGGTGGGCGAAAATGCGCGCATCGTTTGCGCCCTCGAGTTTCGCGACGCAGTCGAGGCGCCCACTGTCGGACTCCTAATCCGAGACCGACTCGGCAACGATGTCTATGGCACCAATACTCACCACCAAGGCGTCGCACTCGGCGACTTCACTGCAGGCCAATCTGCGGAAGTCCGCTTCGCACTGCCGCTCCGCTTGGCCCCCGGTCGCTACTCGCTCACCGTCGCTGCACACTCGGGACACACCCACCTCGCGGCAAACTACGATTGGCAAGATAACGCCGTAGTCTTCTCTGTGCTTCCCGGCGCGGAAGCCCCCTTCACCGGGACTGCCTTTTTACCGACCACAGTCGACGTCAGTCGCGATAAAGTCGCCCCCCTACGCGCCTACCAATGGGGACACACGCTCTCCTTCTCGGCGGATGGAGACGCGGTTCGCTACAAACTCCACGGCTGGGCCATAGCCGAAGACGAGTTTACTTGGACAGAAGGGCCGGAGGCGGCCCTTCGCTTCGACCTGCCCGCCTCCCCAAAACGCAATCGCACACTGAAGCTATGCGCAGGCGCCTTCTGCACCTCAGAAATCCCCGCTCAGCGCGTCCGTATCGCGCTCGACGAACACGAACTCGGCCAGCTTCAAATCAGCGAAACGCGGGAGTACTCCCTCGCGCTTCCCAGCACACTGATCGCCACACAAGCTCGCCACCAACTCTCATTTAAACTGCCCGATGCGACCTCGCCCGCCGCACTCGGTATCTGCGACGACTCCCGCCTACTCGGACTCCAACTCTTTAGCTTAAAAATCGAATAACTCACCCCATGCCCGCTGCTGCCCCGCCCCCTATAGCCACCTCGCCACGCTACCATATCGACCGCCCCTCAAACTTTGAGCGATTCCCCACACGCCTCCTCATTCTCACTGGCTGGTGCTTCGCCGAAACAGGCCCCGCTGTAGTCTCTATCTTACTACGCTGTGATAACGGACACAGCCTCTCGACCCCCGTCGCCCTAGCTCGCCCCGAAGTAAAGGCCGCCACCCCCACAGCCCCTAGCGAGACGATCGGCTTCGAGCTGCGCGGTATCCTAGAAAAAGGTCAGCGTACGCTATCCGTCTTTGCCCGACTCGAAGATGGCAGCGAACACCTGCTCTTTACCCGAAATACACGCGTGTGCGATAGCCTGCGCCCACTCTGGCTCCGAAACGCACGGGCCCACTACGACGAATTCTTCGAGTCCCAAGCCTCCAACCAAGCCCGCTACGCCCCGCGCCCGATCTCCCCAGAGCGTTTTCCCACGCATCCCGTAAAGGCACGCCTCCGCGACGCCTCCCCGCGCTTCGCCATCGTTACCCCTTCCTACAATCAGGCCCTCTGGCTGCCTGAAACCATGGCTAGCGTGCTCGACCAACAGCCCGGCGCACAAGTCGACTATGTCCTCCAAGACGGCGGCTCGACAGACGGCAGCGTCGAGCTAATCCGAGCCCAAGCCGACCGGCTTCACGCCTGGGAAAGCGGCCCCGATGGCGGCCAATCCCGCGCAATCATAAACGGCTTTGCGAAAACCACCGGCGGCCCCGACGACCTCATGGCGTGGCTAAACTCCGATGACTTTTACCTCCCGGGAGCCCTCCGCTACGTAGCCAACTACTTCGCCACACACCCAGAAGTCGACGCCGTCTACGGACATCGGATCTTGGTCGATGAACACTCTAGGGAAATCTCGCGCTGGTGGCTCCCCAGCCACGACCACGCGCTGACGCTCATCAACGACCCCGTCCCCCAAGAAACCCTCTTTTGGCGACGGCGGATCTGGGATAAAGTCGGCGGCCTCAACCCCGACTACCGCTACGCGATGGACTGGGAACTCATCCTGCGCTTCCAGGCAGCCGGAGCACGCATCGTCCGGCTCCCCTACTTCCTCGGCTGCTTCCGCACCCACGCACTCCAAAAAAGCTACGCCGAACAAGAATCCGGAGCGATTCATGAAACCCTAAAACTGCGCGAGCGCGGCTTTGGACGCCCCTTTACGCCAATGGAGTTCTCCACCCACCCCCGCCTCCTGCGACACCTGCGCCGCAGCGCACTCACCGAGTGGCTTTGGAAACGCGGCATCCGCATTTAATAGCCAAGCCGGGTTAGTTTGATTTGCGCGCCGCATCCTGTCCGCGAGGTAAATGTCAGAGGTCACAGACCTCCACTACGCGTGGGGCGGCAGGCTGTGCCTGCACCCGTTCAATTTGGGATTTCTCATCGCGCTATCGCGCGAAAGCGAAATCCCAAATTTGAAAGCATTTCCCCCTGTCGCGTTGCGACAGGGAGAGGAGTAAAAGGGAGAGTAGAGTGATAACCCGTTTGGGCGAAGTGGGAAAAATCACGAATAAACTCCCGCCCCAAAGTTTGGGTTCCTTTCTACCGAACGCTTGGCCGCTGTGCGAATGCACAGCGGCCAAGCGTTCGGTAAATGGGTGCAGCGACACGCTGCCGCCCCACGCGTAGTGGGAAAGTGGCCCACGCGTAGTGGAAGCTACTCCAAAACGTGGAGGTTGGTCACACAGAACGCCAAAGGGCGGGTATCAGGCGGGACAAAGCTAGCGCCCTGACTTGTCTCGAAGCGCAGTACTGTAGTCCCCGGCTTTAGGACAACGCCCTCTACCGTCACGCGGACCTTATCCTTCAGCGCATCAGTATGCCAGAGCACTGCTCCAGAGGCGTCTCGGAGCGTCAAATCCCGCGCCTCTAGCGAGTGAATCGAAAATTCCAACGCCACTGTTTCTGAAGTGGGCAACTTATTCCGAAGCGTCACTTCCGATGGACCGCTACTCCAAACCCACTTCCCCCGCCCAGAGTACTCTGCAATGTACCAGCCTGACGAAAACTCCACTGATATTAAACCCTTTTGAGAAAAAGAAGACCGGGTACGCCGGTGATCGGGTAGCGACTGCTCAAACCGGACGATTGACTGTACTTGCTTTGTACTATCTAAAATAACATGAATTTCAGTAAGGAGGGTAAGGTTTCCGAGAATCAGAATAGGAATCCAGTGCCGCGTGCGGGGGACAAGGACATTAAACGCAAGTTGCATAGGTAACAACACGCGAAAAGAGGCCCCTGGGAAGCCTTCCCAAACCGCCTCACCGAGCACTGCCATTAAGAGCGAAAATGAGGCCCCGATACGCCACCAAGGCTTATCCCACTTGGGACGTAATAGGAAAAATGCACATTGTACACTCAGGGCTAAAAGGCCGAGAAGACATAGAAAAGAGAGGTTTGGAAGCCCTCTTCCGGTTAAAAAGTCCTGAGAGAAAGCATCGACTGCATTAAATTTTAGCCTCCAAGCCCAGCCCCCAAACGGCCAAGTAAAATTATTTAAACCTGCACTGGGGGGTAGACCCAAGACTTTATCTATATAAAAAACCCAAAGGACCAAAGGGCTTAATACCAATAATGACTGAAGAATGAGTGTCGGCCACTTACGCGGCGTTAAAAGCGCCTCATGCCTCAGGAAGGGAGTGACACTTAAAACATTGGTCTCCTTGGCCAAACCGCTAAGCCCAAGCACGGTAGCGGCCAACCAAGGCTTATTTTTTTCTATTAAGAAAACGCCAAAGGCCACGAGTAATAAACTGGGCCCATCAGTTAACGCACGCATCATACTCGCCCACATCCCAGCGCAGAGTAAGACTCCAGTCCACCGAAACCAATTCTGCCAAGAGTTTGGAGGAAACCACCAAAGCAGTAAGACCGCGAGCAAAACCCAGCAAATCACATTCTGAAGCGTGTAAGCGTGAAGCACTGCCCCAGGATTCCCCCAGCCCATCAAATAGGCCGAGAGACTCATTAATATTCGTCGCCCTCTATACGAAAGGCTATCTACAGACTCAAGGAGCTCCGGATTGCGCAGCGTAGGGTCTACCGCGATCTGCGCATAAAACTGACCATCATACCCGTAGGAATTTTCGTGTAGGTAGTAATTAGTCTCTCCTAGCTCACTAATAACTGCGGGCTGCTTACTTCCAAAAAAAACTAGGTAAGAGAAACCCTTCCCCGGAATATAAAAACTAGAAAAAACAGAAAAAAAGACCGCAACAACTACCAAGTAGGCAAGACGCACTAATGTTTTTTCATGCCGCTGAAAGGTGTTTTTAATAAAAAGGAATCGAGTCGCCCATTTCCCCTCGGTATCGGGACTGCATTTTACGACGCTATCTGCTGTTGCTGGCATTTGCGAAAACGACAGTTCCTGTTTGATAGTAGCAACACAATTTTCTTCCCGAAACGAATAAGGCCCGCCTCAGGTACGGGCCATGTTTCGCAACGCGGTTTCGATTGTGGTGATGCCCTTCTGCATGATGCCCAGGTCGAAGCTTTCATTGGGCGCGTGTAGGTTATCTTCGGGCAAGAACAGCCCGAGCATGATCGCGTCAAGCCCGAGCTCCGCTTTCAAGTCGGCGATTAGCCCCACCGAGCCGCCTTCGCGCAGGTAAAAGGGCCGCCCGCCCCAGACTTCTTTAACTGCGGCTTCGACTGCCCGAAAGCCCGCCGCCAAGCGTGGCGATTGATCGGCGGGCGTGTTGCTTCGCCCGGGCGGCACGACGAGATAGGGCTCCGCGTCGTGCTGCGAGAGGAGCTCCATCTTGAGCCCCGCGGGCGCACGCTCGCGCAGGGTTTTAAAAATCTGCGCTTTGATCGCCGCAGGATTTTGCTTCGCCACCAAGCGGCAGGTCACTTTCGCCCGCGCCACACTCGGAATAACCGTTTTCGCCCCCTCTCCTTGGTAGCCGCCGCTAATCCCGTTGAACTCTAGGGTCGGCAAAAACCGAACCGCCTCAAAGGGGCTGTAGCCGGGCGGCGTGTAAAACTGTGAGACGCCGAGAAACTTCGCGTAGTCGGCCTCGTTTAAATCCAGCGCACGCAGCTCCTCTCGCTCCCAGTCCTCGACCTCACAGACCTCGTCGTAGAAGCCGGGCACATTCACGCGACCGTCCGGCGTGTGCAGCGTCGCGCACAATTCAGCGAGGGCTTGGATGGGGTTCAAAATCGCGCCGCCGTGTCCGCCCGAGTGCAAGTCCATCGCCGCATTTGTCAGCGCGATTTCAAACGAAGCGATGCCTCGTAGCCCTACCGTAATCACCATTTGCTCCGGGCTCGGAATCCCCGTGTCGGACATAAAAATGAAGTCCGCCCCGGCGAGTTTGTCCCGGTGCTCGCGGAGGAAGGTTTTGAAATTCACGCTGCCGATTTCCTCCTCGCCCTCGACGACGAAAGTAAGATTGAGCGGCAAATCAGGAGTGGCCTCCACGAGGCGCGCAACGGCAGCGATGTGCGCCATCAGCGGCCCCTTGTTATCGGCAGTCCCGCGCCCGTAAATCCTGGAGCCGCGCACTTGCGGCTCAAAAGGCGGCGTCTCCCAAAGGTCGAGCGGGTCGGGTGGCTGCACGTCATAGTGTCCGTAGATGAGGACGTGCGGCGCAGTCTTCGCCGCTTCACCCCGCGCAGGTCGCTTCGCGACCACGACCGGATGCAGCGCAGTCGGCACATACTCCACCGCGAAACCAATCTCGCTCAAAAGCCCGCCCACGAAATCCCGCGCGCCCGCCATGTGCGGCGCAAAGGCCGGATCTGCCGAAACACTCGCATGCGCCACGTAGGCTTTCAGTTTTTCAATCGGGTCAAACATGCGCCGTAGCGTGGGCTACCTTTTGACCGCTTCGAGCCATTTCGGGGCGATGGCCCGCTTTATTTTAACGCGCTGACTGCGCCGCCCGTTGGGCACGCGGCGAGATAAGAAAACTACGACCTGTCTGCAAAGCGGTCTTTATTGGCCAAGTAGGTCTCGCGGTATTTCGGGGCGGCTTTGCTTAGGTCGGCGATTCGTTGCGCGTTGGTCGGGTGGGTCGAGAGCCAAGCCGGCGGCGCGTTTTCGTGATCCGAAACCGCATCCATTTTTTGCCAGACGCGCACCGCCGCCTCCGGGTCGTAGCCCGCGAGTGCCGCGTAGTGCAGGCCCATCAAGTCCGCCTCTTGCTCGTCTTTGCGCGAGTGTGGCAGCACAAAGGCCGCGTTGGTGATGCCGCCATAGGCTTGTTTAAACAGCTCGGTGTTTTCGACCATCGCGCCGCCCACCGCACCGATCACGCCAACAATCATCCCTTGCGACATCCGCCTACCGCCATGCCGCGCGACGACGTGCCCGATCTCGTGGCCGATGACCGCCGCGAGCTCATCATCGTCGTCGAGCAGAGCCATGAGGCCGGTGTAGACGCCGACCTTTCCCCCGGGCAGCGCGAAGGCGTTGAGCGTGTCGGAGTCGAAAACGACGAACTCCCAATTCGCCTCCGGCACTGCCTCGCCAATCACCTCGGCGAGCCGCCCCGCGATTCGCTGCACACGCGCATTGGCGGCCGGGTCACGACTAATCTTCTCTTCTTCCTTAATCCCGTTAAACGCTTGCGCGCCCATCCGCACTTCTTCGCCCACACTGGTGAGCACCGTGTACGAGCGGCCCGTGACGGGGTTCACATAGCACCCGGCGAGGATCGCCAGCGCGACCGAGATGATGCAGGGCAGAAAAGGAAAACTGCTGCGAGAGGAGGGCGTCACTTTAGCGTTCATGGCAGAGCCGGGACGGAGTTTTTAGGGGGAGGGGAAAACGGACTTTGTATGCGCGCGCAACTTAATGGCGGAAGTGCCGGATGCCAGTAAAGACCATCGCCATCCCGCGTTCGTTGGCCGCGGCGATAACTTCCTCGTCGCGCACCGAGCCGCCTGGCTGGATCGCGCAGGTGGCACCCGCCTCCGCCGCCGCAATCAGTCCATCGGCAAAGGGAAAGAGTGCCTCGCTCGCGACGACCGAGCCACGCAGGTCGAGCCCCGCCTCGCCGGCCTTCCACACGGCGATCCGCGAGCTATCGACCCGCGCCATTTGCCCCGCGCCGACGCCGAGCGTTTGCTCGCCCCGACAGTACACGATGGCGTTGGACTTAACGTGTTTGGCGACCTTCCACGCGAAGAGCATCGAGGCCCACTCTTCCGCGCTGGGCTCGCGCTTCGTCACGACCTTAAACTCACTCGGCCGCCCGATGGTTTTGTCGCGGTCTTGCAAAAGCACGCCGCCGACCACCGAGCGGATTTCTTGGAGCGACTCCGCCCCGAGCCCTTCCTTTGCAATGAGCAGCCGCAGATTTTTCTTTTTGGCGAAAATCGCGAGCGCCTCGTCGCTGAAACGCGGCGCAATAATCACCTCGGTAAATATTTCTGAAATCGTCTGCGCGAGCGCTGCGCCGAGTGTGTGGTTGACCACGATGATACCGCCAAAGGGCGCCTGCCGGTCAGTCGCGTAGGCCGACTCCCAAGCCGCTTCCAGCGTGTCCGCACTCGCGACACCGCAGGGGTTGGTGTGCTTGAGAATCGCCACCGTAGGCCGCTCGAACTCGCCGATGAGGTAAGTCGCTGCCGTGATATCGAGCAGGTTATTATAAGAGAGCTCCTTGCCTTGGAGCTGCTCGTAGTGCGCGTGAAAGCTGCCGTAGAGCGCGGCTTGTTGGTGAGGATTTTCGCCATAACGCAGCGTCTGCGCTTTTTGGTAGGAGAGCGTAAGTTGCTCGGGGAAACCGCTGAGCGCCGCCATGTCGGGCACCTCGTCCGACGCATCAGCGCGCGCGCCGCCCGCCGCATCCTTAGTGTTTTCCAACTCGCCCAG
Source organism: Cephaloticoccus capnophilus (assembly GCF_001580045.1). Lineage (GTDB taxonomy): Bacteria > Verrucomicrobiota > Verrucomicrobiia > Opitutales > Opitutaceae > Cephaloticoccus > Cephaloticoccus capnophilus. The sequence goes on along the minus strand of NZ_LSZP01000010.1, from coordinate 6,144 downwards.
CCGGGCCGCCAAGTAGTTGGAAATCGCCCCATCGTAGCGGGCCGTGCGCTCGAAAACTTTTAGCGCGAGCTTGCGGCGCAGTTCGCGCAACGCGTCTACCGACGCCGCGTTTGCCGAACCCGATTTGCCAAGTGCCGCCAACACCGCGTCGTAGTCCGCCGGGTCGCAAAGCACCGTCACGCTCTCGTGGTTTTTGGCCGCACTGCGCAGCATCGAAGGGCCACCGATATCAATGTTCTCAATCGCCTCCTCAAGGGACACACCCGCGCGCGCCACCGTTTCCTCAAAAGGGTAAAGATTTACGACTACGAGGTCGATCAGCTCGATACGATTGGCCGCCGCCTGGGCGAGATGCGCCTCGCTATCGCGCCGACACAAGAGCCCGCCGTGAATCTTCGGGTGCAGCGTTTTTACACGGCCCTCCATGATTTCGGGAAAGCCCGTGTGCGCACCGACCTCCGTGACCGGCAGGCCCGCCTGGAGCAAGGCCTGCGCGGTGCCGCCTGTGGAGAGCAGCGTGTAGCCGTGCTCGTTAACGAGGGCGCGCGCGAAGGCGACTAGACCGGTTTTATCGCTGACGGAAAGGAGGGCGAGTTTTGCTGCCATAGATCGACGATTTGGGGCGGAAAGCTTTTGCACTGCAACCCGTTCGTGCACAGCTTGCCGCGCTGTGTCCCTACCCTCCTGCGAACTCCCCGGCCTCAGCGCCCGCCTCGATAAGCTCTGCTATCACAACGGTGGGGTGAGCCTGCCCGCAGATAAGCCGCACGCCTTCGTCTACTTCATCACGCTGCGCAATGCCTCCGATCGCACAGTGAAACTTCTCGCGCGCAAATGGGTGCTCGAACACGAAGACGGCAGCCGCGCCGTGCTCGAAGGTGACGGCATCGTGGGCGAGACGCCGCGACTGGCGCCCGGCGAGGCGTTTAGCTACAACAGCTACCACGTCACCGGCTCCAGCGCAGTGGCACACGGGGCCTTCCACGGCGTAGATGCCTACGGTAACAAAATCCACGTCATCCTGCCGCCCTTTGCGATGAAAGTGCCCGAGGGGCAAATCCAGGAAAATCGGACGGGCGACTGCCCGTAGCCGCGAAGCACGCGGGCAAAGCTCCCAGAATAAAACGCGCCGCCGCGCGTGCAAAGAAGCTGGCGTGTCATAGTAATTCTGCTGCTTTGCGCAGCGATGAAGTTAATTGATTTGAATCGCGAAGGCGGCATCGGGGCCAATTGCCTGCTCCTCGAACTGGCCGGATTGCGCATCCTCGTGGACTGCGGGCTCAACCCGAAACAGGTCGGCCGCGCGGCCACTCCCGACCTCGCCCGACTGCGCGAGCTCCCGCTCGATCTGATAATTATCACGCACTGCCACCTCGACCACATCGGCAGTCTGCCGGTCGTCATGCGCGAGCACCCAAGTACGCCGGTCATCATGAGTTCCTCCAGTCGGCTGCTCATTGAGCGGATGCTGCGCAACTCGGCCAGCGTCATGAAACGCCAAAAAGAAGAGGAAAACATCCCCGACTACCCGCTCTTCTCGCACGCCGAAATCGAGCGACTGCGCGGGCGCATGATGGGGCTCGCCTTTGGTCAGGCAAAACGATTTCGCGGGCATCACAGCGGGAGCGAGATCGAGCTCATCTTTCACCCCGCCGGCCACGTCGCTGGCGCCGCCGGCGTCGAACTCGTCCACAAGCATCGGCATATCTTCCTCACCGGCGACGTGCTCTTTGAAGACCAACGCATCGTCCCGGGGGCGAAGTTTCCCAGCGGGCACTTCGATACGCTCGTCATGGAGACTACGCGCGGCGATACCGATAGCTCCGATATCGCCTTGCGCGGCGATGAGTTTGCCCGGCTCGTCAAATCCATCAACGACACCATCCAGCGTGGCGGCTCCTTCCTCATCCCCATCTTCGCACTCGGGCGCATGCAGGAGGTCCTCACCGTCATCAACGATGCGCGCAAGTTTGGCCGCCTCGTTGACTGCCCCATTTACGCCTCCGGGCTCGGGATGGATTTGGTCGACTACTTCGACGAAATCTCCCGCAAAACCCGCCACATCCACTTTAACCGATCAATCGTCAAAGACCTCCAACTCCAGCCCCTGCCGCGCAAGCTCGAGGCCGGAAAAGACCCGCAGCAAAACGCACTCTACATCATTAGCTCCGGCATGATGGTCGAGAAAACGCCCAGCAACACGCTCGCCTCCGGCCTCGTCGGCCACGCACGAAATACCATCGGCTTCGTGGGCTATTGCGATCCCGATACGCCCGGAGGCCAACTCCTCGCCAGCAAACCCGGCGACTCCTTTCTCTTTGAAAAGGCGGGCGTGAAGACGAAGGTCAAAGCCCGCGTCGAGCGCTTCGAACTCAGCGGCCACGCCGACCGCGACCACCTCCTCCAATTTGCCGTGCAAGCCGCTCCGCGCGCCATCGTGCTGACCCACGGCGACGCGCCCGCCCGCAAATGGTTCTCTAACCAACTCACCGAGCAACTCCCCAACGCCAAGGTCATCGACCCGACTCCCGGCGAGGAATATCAAGTCTAGCCGGCCACCCAATAGCTCATAGACCCGCAAGCAAGCGAGCGAGCGCCGTGTGGCTTAGCTCCACGTAGGTGGGGCGACCGGCAGGGCTTGTTAGCGGGTGGCTGGTCGCGAAGAGTTCGTCGAGGAGTGCACGCAACTCTTCCTCGCTTGGATTCGTGGGCAAACGCACGGCGCGCGAAATCGCCAGTCGCGCGAGCTCCTCGCGCATAAGATCGAGGTTGTTTTCATGAAAACGGCCTTCGCGAACTTGGCCCAAAAAATCGCGCACAAAGCCCTCTGCCTCGGCGGGCTCCATCCATGTCGGTACCGCTTCAATGCGAAAAAAATTCCGGCCAAACTCGTTAACTTCCACGCCGTGTTCAGCGAGGAAGCTTAGGCGGTCGAGGAGCAGCGCAGTCGCTATCGGGTCGAGTTCCAGCGGCACGGCTAAAAGCAGGCGTTGGCTGGGCACGCTCGCATTGCGAAACTGCGCTTGTAGTCGCTCAAACCATACGCGCTCGGTCGCCGCGCGGCGGTCGAGGAGCAGCAGGCCCGCCGCCGTCTCAAAGAGCGCATACGCGCCATGCACCACGCCCACAAAGCGCAGCCTTAGCGTGTTTGTATTGGGCACGCTCCCGGTGATCGAATGTCCGGGCCCTTGGGCGGCGCTCGCTAGCGCCGTGTCTAGGCTGCTTTTATTTAGTAGCGCACTCTTTGCTGCGCCGTCGGGACTCTCTCCCCTTCCCCCGCGCCTGCTCGCCGCGTGGCCAAGCCTTTGGGCTTCGCCCAATTCGTAGGCGCTTACGGGTGCAAACGGCTGGAGTTTGCCCGCAGTCGAGGGAGGGACTGCGCCCGCAGGCCAAACGGTTCTTGGAGCCGTAAAGGGCGAAAGTTGCGGCGCAGGGAGTGCTGCTTTTTCGCCCGAGAGGGCGATCACTCGGCCTCCCGTTTGAGGAAGCGCCGCGGAGTGGAGCACGGGCACAGCGGCAGCCGGAGTAGGTGGAGCTTGGGCTTCCCCCGAGGCGGGCGAGCCAAACTCCGCGCCGAGCTCGCGCAATCGCGCGAGCACGCTGCGTATCACAAAACCGCGCACGGCGGGCTCGCTGCGAAAGCGCACTTCGCGTTTGGCGGGGTGCACATTTACGTCGACCGCTGCCGGGGCACACTCGAAGAACAAAAAGGCCAGCGGGTAACGGCCTTTCGGCAGCGACTCGTGGTAGCTCTCGATTAACGCGTAGTTGAGCGTGCGGCTGTTTACGGGCCGTTGGTTGACGAAGATGACCATCTCGTGCCGCGTCGCCCGCCCCACCCCGGGCCGCCCAATCAGTCCGCGCAAGCGCATCGGCCCGCCCGCTCCCGCAGTGCGTGCGCCCGCCTCTTCGCTGCCCTCGCTCGCGTCAATCGGCACGAGTGCCTCGGCCGTTTGCCGCCCAAAAATCTCGGCCACGCGCTCGGCCAGTGTCGCACACTCGGGCGACTTAAAAATCACTCGTCCGTCTTCGATCAGCGTAAACGCGGCCTGCGGGCTCGCGAGTGCGTAGAGCCGCACACACTGGATAATGTGCGCGGCCTCGGTCTGGTCGGTTTTGAGAAACTTGCGTCGTGCGGGCACCGAGTTGAACAAGTGCGTCACCACGATCCGCGTGCCGACGGGCCGCCCGCACTCGCGCACATGGACGATCCGGCCCGCGTTGATGAGGATTTCAGTGCCTTCTTCGGCCCCACGCTCGCGAGTCTGAAGTTCGAAGCGCGAGACGCTCGCGATTGAGGGCAACGCCTCACCGCGAAACCCGTAGCTCCCGATTTGGTCGAGGTCAGCGGCCTCGGCGATTTTACTCGTCGCGTGCCGCTCCAGCGCGAGCAGCGCGTTGTCTTGGCTCATCCCGTGGCCGTTGTCCTCGATGCGCATGAGCGCACGCCCGCCGTGGCGAAACTCGACTTCAATCCGCGTCGCGCCCGCATCGAGCGCGTTTTCCACAAGCTCCTTTATGACGGCCGCAGGCCGCTCAATCACCTCGCCCGCAGCGATCTGGTTGGCGACTCGGTCTGGGAGGATGCGGACTTTCTCAGCCATTATTTTTTCCGCTTAGACGGCCCTGTCTTAGGCTTGGCGGCGGCCTTTTGCGCAAGCGGCTGCGCGAGGCGTCTTTTCCAGCGCGCAAGTTGGCGGCGTAGCTGCTCCGGGCCGGGCATCCCTGTGCCGCAGCGTTTGGCCAGCGCACGCGTGAGATCGAAGACCTCGCGCCAATCTTCACCAAAGCCTGCGTGCACTTTGCACACTTCCCGCGTATCGAGCGCGTCGAGTGCCACCGCGCGTTTCTCGGCCAGGGCGACGACTGCGCCCACCGCGTGATGCGCTTCGCGAAACGGCACACCGCGCTCCACAAGATAATCGGCCAGATCGGTCGCGAGCAACGCAGGGTCGGCAACCGCCGCCGCGCACTCCCCTTCGTTAACGCGCAGGCCACCGACTGTTCCGGCCAGAACATCGGCGCAGAGCGCGACTTGGTCGAAGCTATCAAAGACCGGTGGCTTATCCTCCTGCAAATCGCGGTTGTACGTCATCGGCAGCCCTTTCGCCAGCGTGAGCAGCGTATGAAGGTTGCCTTGGAGGCGCGCGGACTTGCCACGCAGCAGCTCGCACGAGTCGGGGTTTTTCTTTTGCGGCATCAACGACGAGCCTGTGCAAAACGCATCCGGCAGCTCGACGAAGCCAAACTCCGCACTGCTCCATAAGATGAGGTCTTCGGCCATTCTGGAGAAGTGCACGCCCACAATCGCGCACGCGCTGGCGAACTCGATAAACACGTCGCGGTCGGCGACGGTATCCATCGAGTTTTGCGTAACCTGCGGGCGGCCCCGCGCATCGACGAAGCCGAGCAGACGGGCCGTGTGCTCGCGGTCGATCGGGAGCGTCGTCCCCGCAATCGCCCCACTGCCCAGCGGACACCAGTTGGCTTGCGCCGCGACTCGAGCGAAGCGATCGCGGTCGCGCTCCAGCATTTCCAGCCAAGCAAACAGGTGGTGCGCAAGGTAGACCGGCTGTGCGCGTTGCAAGTGCGTGTAACCCGGAATGAGCGTGGTGGCGTTTTCCTCGGCCACGCGGAACAACTCGCGCTGAGCCCCCGCCAATCGCGCGTCGAGCTCGGCGCACGCGGCCTTAAACCACAGCCGCATATCGGTCGCCACTTGGTCGTTGCGGCTGCGCGCCGTGTGCAGCTTGGCCGCCGCCGGCACTCGCTGCGTAAGCGCCTGCTCGATGTTCATATGCACGTCTTCGAGCGCGACATCCCACGTAAACTCGCCTGCCTCAATCTCGCCCAAAATCTGCTCAAGCCCCGCATCAATCGCCGCACGCTCCTTTTGCGTAATCAGCCCCACATGCGCGAGCATGGCGGCATGCGCACGACTGCCCGCGATGTCGAACGGCGCAAGCCGCGAGTCGAAGGATACCGACTCGCTAAACCGCTGCATCAACTGCGCCGGGCCCGCCGCAAAACGACCGCCCCAAGTGACTTGTTTTCTAGCCATATGACTAAGCAGCACAGAAACCCGCGCCCGCCCGCGCAAGCCTCGCAGCGGCTTTTTATTTGGCGCAGGACACTTTCCCACTG
>NZ_LSZP01000009.1 GCF_001580045.1 Cephaloticoccus capnophilus | reverse complement strand
CGCGAAAGCGAAATCCCAAATTTGAAAGCATTCTCCCTGTCGCGTTGCGACAGGGAGGGGAAAGTAGAGTGATAACCCGTTTGGGCGAGGAGGGGAAAATCACTCATAAGCTCCCGACTCCAAGTTTGGGTTCCTTTTCACAGAGCCGCTTGGTTGCTGTGTCTGACGGGCCGCCAACGAGCGGCCCGCAAAATAAAACAGCCTACGGCTGCGCTCACTGAGCGCCCCAGTGAATCGTGACGGGCTTTTCGATGTCGGGGTGCAGGCTATTGCTGACTGGGCAGTTGCGCGCGGCGTGCTCGAGCACCCTAGCCGCCGGATGGTCTTGGGGAATCGGCAACCAAAGCTCGGTAGTCAGTCGCACAATCCGGCGCGGGGCATCCGCACTCATTTCCTTAGTCACCTCCCAGCGCGTGCCTGCCAACATCGCGTCGTCGAGCCCCAGCCGCGTGCGAGCGACGATCGCGAGCGTCGTCACAATGCAGGCGCCGAGCGATGCCGCCGTAAGGTCGGTCGGCGAAAACGCCGCGCCACGTCCCTGATTATCGACCGGCGCATCAGTCGGCACGACCTGCCCGCTCGGCCCATGCGTTAGCTCACAATTTAAACCGCCTCGATAAATTCCTGTGCTTTTAACCATGCTCGGGAAACTGCGAGACGCAGCGGCTAAGTGGCGACTCAAAGTTTCCGGCGGCCCGACTTGGGCCCGCAAAATAAAAGAGTCCGCGATTCTCTGGTGGAGCTGAGGGGAATCAAACCCCTGACCTCTTCATTGCGAACGAAGCGCTCTATCAACTGAGCTACAGCCCCGAAAACCCGAGAAGGTGGCGTTTGTGAGCTGTTGCGCAGTATGAGTAAACATCATTTTTAGGAAACAAGTGCCAGCAAGGTTCGCTTTTAGGTAAAAGCCCGCGTATAGCTGTGAGCGGCTGCCCTTCAAGGCGCCTCAAATTGAAAATACTTTACACCATGAAAACGAACAAGACGTCCGCCACCAAGGCCCCGCGCACGAACGCTCGCACCGGCAACACCGGAGTTAGCGACGAGCCGAAAACAGCGACTCGCAAAACAAAAGGCTCTTCGAGCCCCGCTACCGCCAAAACCGCAAAGTCGCCTACGCCTCTGACCTCTGCGCGTGTAACCAAAGCCGCCGCGAATGCGAAGAAGGCACTCTCGCCTCTCACGCCCACAGTCGCTAAATCGCCCAAACCCGCTGCGGCGAAAAAGCCGAAAACCCTGGTTGCCAAGCCCAAGGCAGCTGCGCCTGACACAGCCGCTAAGGCTGCGGCAGTGACGACCATCGAAGCCTTTATCGACGTAGGATTTGGCAACCGGCTCACGCTGCGCGGCGAAGGTGCGGGGCTGAGCTGGGAGCGCGGGCTGACGATGAACTGCCTCGGCAGTGCCGAGTGGGTCATCACGCTCGAAGCCGATGCGAGTACCCCGCTCTCATTCAAATTCCTACTCAATGACGAACACTGGAACATCGGCGAAAACTACAGCCTGACTCCCGGAAAAACCGGCGCCTTCACTCCAGAGTTCTGACGGCTCTCTCTGAGCTTCCACTGCGCGTGGGGCGGCGGTCAGTGACCGCTTCCATTTAATTTGGGATTTCTCATCGCGCTATCGCGCGAAAGCGAAATCCCAAATTTGAAAGCACTCTCCCCTGTCGCGTTGCGACAGGGAGGGGAAAGTAGAGTGATAACCCGTTTGGGCGAGGAGGGAAAAATCACGAAAAATCCACGTCTCAAAGTTTGGGTTCCTTTTCACAGAGCCGCTTGGTTGCCATGCGAATGCACGGCAACCAAGCGGCTCTGTAAATGGGTGCAGGCACAGCCTGCCGCCCCACGCGTAGTGGGAAAAGCGTAGCAGCGCGGCGCGCGTTTGAACGGCGGCTGCCCTAGTCCGGGCTCATTTCGCGGAGCCGGGTTTCGAGTTGGGCGGCGGCGGCGTCGCGGGCACTTAGCTCGGCTGCAGCGACGAGTTCGCAGTGCAGCCGCACGCGCGAAAACGGCTTTGGCAGGTAAAACCGATCCCAAGCCCGCTTGAGTTGCCAAGACGAGTGAAACTCTGCGCCTAAGAGCAAAAGCGGCGTTTGCGTGCGACGGGCGACGATGAGTGCGCCGGGCTTCAGCGTGTAGCGCGGGCCGCGCGGGCCATCGGGCGTTATGCCCACATCGTGTCCGGCGCGTAGCACGCCGACGAGTGCGCTCGCCGCTTCGCGCCCTAGCCGACTGCTCGACCCGCGCACTGCGCTCAGCCCCACGAGCGAGAAAAACGCGGTTAGCCACGCCCCGTCTTGGCTCGCGCTCACGAGCGCGTAGAGCGGGCGGCCTTGCCGGTAGCGACGCCACACCTCGGGCGTTACAAAGAGCCGGTTATGCCAGAGGACAAACGCGACCGGCTCATCGATTTTGCGCAAGTTGCACAAATCCGCCTCGCTCGTCTCGAAGCGAAGCGTCCGCCCCCAGAGCCGCACGAGTGCGCCCAGCGGCCAAAGCAAGGCACGCCGCCACCCACGGATCTCATACGGCTTAAACTCAGGCTCGGCAGCCGCAGGCTCTTCTTTTGGCGCACCACGCATTGGGGACGCGTCGTTGTGGGGATCTAAAGTTCTCTGCGGCATTTACCCTAGCACACTTGACCGCGAAAAAACCTCACGCGAAAAAGTGCGCCATGCCCAAGCGACTTGCGACTAAGCCAAAGCAGCAGAAAAAGCCGACCACGACTGGCCTCTTAAAAAAGCCAGTGCGGCCTGCACTGCCCCACCAGGTAAAATCGCCTAAGGCGGCGGCCCCCATCTTAAACGTCAGCGACCTGCATATCCGGCGCGGGAAGACGGTCATTCTTGAGCGTGTGGATTGGCGGATAAATCGCGGTGAAAACTGGGTCATCCTCGGGGCCAACGGCTCGGGCAAGACCTCGCTCTTGCGTGCACTCACTGGCTATTTCCCACCCACGCGCGGCGAGATCGAGCTGCTCGGCGGCCAATACGGAAACTGCGATTGGCGCGCGCTGCGCGAGCACATCGGCATCGTTACCACCTCGTTCACCTCACTCATTCCGCCCGCCGAGCCAGCGCTCGAGACGGTCATCAGCGGTAAATTTGCGCAGCTCGATTTGTGGAAAAAAGTCACGAAAGTCGATTGCAGCGCCGCGCGTAAACTCCTCGCGCTGGTCGATGGCAGCTACCTCGAAACGCGCGAGTGGCAGTTCCTCTCCCAGGGCGAGCGGCAGCGCGTGCTCATCGCCCGCGCGCTCATGGCTCGCCCGCGCCTGCTGATACTTGACGAACCTTGCGCCGGGCTTGATCCGGTGGCGCGGGTCGAGTTCCTAAAGCTCGTCGATCGCTTGGCCCGCAGTCCGCGCGCGCCTGCGCTCGTATTCGTCACCCACCATGTCGAGGAGATCACGCCCGCCTTCACTCACGCACTGCTGTTGCGAAAGGGCGGAGTCGTCGCCGCGGGGACACGCGCACGGACGCTCAACTCCGAGAAACTTTCGCAAGTCTTCGCCGCGCCCGTTCGACTTAGCCGCAGTGCGACACACGGACTGCGGCTAGACATTCAAAGCCAATAGCGGAACTGCCTATGCCTCACGGAGCGGAGGCGCGGCCAAGCTGCCGCCTAAGGAAAAGGGCCTGCGACCCTCAAAAAATTTCCTCAAAAAACTGGATCATGTGCGCCCAAGACCGCTCGGCCGCCTCGCGTTGATACTTCGCGCCCGGGCTTCCCTCACCCGTCGCCGCCGGATCGGTAAAACTGTGCACGGCCCCTTGGTAAGCGATAAATTGGTAGTCGATTTTCGCGGCTTCCAGCGAGTCGAGCGTCGCCTGCACCTGCGCCCAAGGCACGAAGGGATCGACGGCACCGTGGCAGATCAAGAACTTCGCGCGAAGCGGCTCAGGAGCAGTTTCTGGAGCCTCAATGAGTCCGCCGTGAAAACTCACAATGCCCGCGAGTGGCGCGGCACTATACGCAAGGGCCATCGCCGTGGTGCCGCCAAAACAGTAGCCAATCGCCGCGACCTTTTCCGAATCGACGAAGTCGCTACTCAGGAGCTGATCGAGTCCCGCGCCAGCCCGCTCGGCCATGAGCGCTTTGCCATAAAACTGAGCAGTCAAGGCACGTGCCTCCGCCGTGTTCTTCGGCTGTTCGCCATACATATCGAGCGCGAAGGCCACGTAGCCCTCGGCTGCAAGCTGCCGCGCTTGCGCCGCCTCAAATTCGCCGCGGCCCATCCACTGGTGGATGACGAGAACGCCCGGGAGTCGCTCGCCGCCGCCAACCTTGGCCTCATCGTAAACGAGCAGCCCGTGGAGCGTCGCTCCGCTGTGCTCGTAGGAAATCGGTTTTTCGACAATCGCCGCCATAAGCGACGCACTGGAAACGAACGCGGACAGCACACACCGCACAAAAAGAGGGTAACGTTTCATGCCGCAGAAGCTGACGACGCAGCCGCACGCAGCAAGAAGAGACGAAAATGCTAGGGTCTGTTCGCGTTTGAAACGCGAGGCACCGAGCGCAGCTTAGCGGCGGAAGAGTTTTTCGAGCGCGGCGAGGCTTTTCAGCGGTTGCTTGAGCGGAGCGCTTGCTTGAGCAATCGGCTGTTTGGAAACGGATGTAGCGGGTGCTGGGAGCGAGGAACTGCGCAAAGCTGGCCCCCGTGAACTGAGTTCCCGCTGGGGCGAATCTTCCGAACGCAGGGCAAAAATCACCGCGTCCAATTTTTTCTCCGAAACGGGCTCTGCGGTGCCGAGCTCTTGAGCGAAGAGGCTCACGCGAAACTCTTCGACGAGCCAGCGGAGTTTTCCCAGAGCGGCTAATTCGCGATAAGCGGGTTTGTCGCGCGCCTCGCTTTCGAACTCGTGCAAGGCCCGCTCGTAGGGGGCGAGTTGGCGTGCACGGTCGGCGTCTTTTTTCGGATTCTGCCGCCAACGCTCCGCACGCAGCCGTCTCGCACGTAAGTAACGGGGAAAGTGCTGAAGCTGCGGCCAGCTCACACACCGAATAAAATCTGGCGGCAACAGGCGCGTAAGCTCCTCGCCGAGTCCGGTGTAGGGCGTCGGGTGGACGAGGAGTTCTTGTCGGAGTGCGAGCACCTCGCCAAGCAGGTCGCAGAGCTTGGGCACGATGCCGCGTAAGTCGGCCTTTGCTTTTGCGAGGGCCGCTGAGAAATCGCCCGCGCGGAGTTCGCTCGCGGAGCCTGACTTGACGCCCGCGTCTCGCCACGGACAGCGGGCCGAGTCGCAGGCCCAGCGGCGAAGCATCTGTGCGGCGTCCTCCTCCAATGCGGCAAGCGGTGCCAGCGTGGAAACCAGGGGCCCGAGTTTCCTAAAATCGCGCAGGTCGCGAGCGAGCCAACCTAGGTCGTGCCGAAGCCCCAACTCCAAGAGGGCCGAAACACCCGCGCGTGTTTCGGCAAGCGCCTCTTCCCGCGTTTTAAACAGTTTGAGCGAAACGCCTGTAGCCCAAGGAGGCGACGGCTCGGCACTCACCTGTCCGACGCGCGTCGCCAGTCCCGGGTAAGCCATCAGCGGCAGTCCCGCGTCCTCGCCGATTTTGACCTCGCTGGGGATTGCCTCCCCGAAAGCCCACTCGGCTTGGTCGAGCTTTTCCCAGCGCGCACGCGCCGCGCGCCAAGCTTGACTCGCCGCTTTCGAAGCCGTGCTGGTCGCCTCGGTTTGCGCGAGGGCGAGTTTTGCGCGAATCTCCGCAAGCTCGCGGCTGGCGCAAAGTTCGCGGCCCGTTTCGTCAGTCACGCGGACGCGGACGCGCAGGTGCTCGGGGAGTGCGCGGCCCGTCCAGATCTCCGGCTTAAGGTGGAGGCCGAAGCGTTCATTGAGCTGGGCAGCAAGGGCTGCGGTGAGCGTTTCGCGACGACCGGTTAAGCGGTCGCGCGAGGCGAGCTGGGCACTGAGACTTTTGGCGGTTTCGGCGAGCGGCACGAGCGCACGGCGAAGCTCCTTGGGCAGCGCGCGCAAGTAGAACTCTACCTTTTCAAAGAGATGCCCGGGCACTGCCCAATCCAATGAGGCCTCGTTAAGCGAGGTGACTTCGCGCGGACTCAGATCGAGCGTCACGCCGTCGTCCGCTTGGCCCGGGCGGTAGGCGTAGTTAAGCGGCAGCGCGGTGTTTTGGAGCGGAAGTTTTTCTGGAAAGCTGAGCGCGTGCGCGGCGGCCTCATCGGCCTCCGGATCGTATAAATCCCCAACGCGCAGTTTTAGAAAATCGGGGTACGCGGCGGCACGCTCGCGGGTGAGGTCAACCAGCTCGGCGACGGAGGAGGTATAGTGCGGCCCACCGTCTGCATCGGTAAAAAGCTGCGCCGCGTAGAAACGATAGAGGGCCTCGTCGAGGTTGAGGACGCGGCTGTCGCGGGTGCGGGTGAAGAGGCTCTCGACTTCGTCGCGGATGGCTCGGTTGTGCGCTAGGAAATCGAAGGGCCAAGTAATCGTGTCATTAACGAGCCCCTCGCGGATGAAAATCTCCGTCGCGCTGCGTGGGTCGATGCGGCCGTAGCTTACGGCGCGGACTTCGAGTTCGAGCCCGTGAAGCCGGGCGCGCTGCTTGACCATCACGCGCCCCTTCGCCTCGTCCCAAAAGGGTTCGCTGTGCGAGAGTTTAATGAGGTGCTTTCCGAGCTCGACTGCCCACTGCGGGTCGAGCCGCGCACAGGTGCGCGCATAGAGCCGCGAGGTTTCCACAATCTCCCCCGCCATCATCCAGGGCGGATTCGCTCCCTTTTTTTGGCGGGCGGACGGCGGCCGCCCGTCGGGGGACTGGCCTTTCGCTTTCCGCGCGTCGCGCTGGAAGAGCACCGAGCCGGGAAAGATCGCGAGGCGACGGTCGCGCTGGGCTTTGTAGACACGATCCTTTTCCTGCCACTCGGCAATGTTGCCAAGGAGGCCGGCGAGAATCGCGCGGTGGATGGCGCGATACGGCGCAGTGCCCCAAGCGGTCGTTTTGGCATCTTGAACTTCCAGCCCTGAGAAAGCCGAACTCAGGGGACTCGCCCCTTTCCGCCCGTCGCCAATCGCTTCGCAAAGTTGGGAGTGAATGTCGCGCCATTCGCGCATGCGCGGGTAACTTAGAAAATGCTCACGGCAGAACTTACGGAGCCGCGATTGGCTCAAGCGCTCAAACTCGTCGTGATAGGCATCCCAGATGTTGAGCAGGGTGAGAAAGTCGGAGTCGGGATGCAGGAAGCGACGGTGGGCAGAGTCGGCTTGGGCCTGCTTGTCGAGCGGGCGCTCACGCGGGTCTTGAATCGAGAGCGCGGCAGCGATGACGAGCACTTCGCGCAGCGCCTTTTCGCGACGCGCTTGGAGAATCATCCGCCCAATTGTCGGATCGACGGGGAGCCGCGCGAGCTCGCGGCCCACGCGGGTTAAGGTGCGTGCACTTCCGAGCTCGATTGCGCCGAGCTCTTCGAGGAGCGAGTAGCCGGAGCGAATCGCTTGAGTGCTGGGGCGGTTGATGAAGGGGAAGCTCTCAATGTCGCCGAGACCACTGGCAAGCATCCGCAAAATCACGTCCGCTAGGTTCGCGCGCTGAATCTCGGGCTGCGTAAAGCGCGGTCGCTCCAAAAAGTCTTTCTCGCTGTAGAGCCGGATACAGAGCCCCTCGGCGACGCGGCCACTGCGGCCTTTGCGTTGGTCAGCACTTGATTGCGAAATGGGCTCGATCGGGAGCCGTCGCGTGCGCGTCTGCGGCGAGTAGCGACTGAGCCGCGCGAGCCCCGTATCCACGACGAAGCGAATGCCCGGAAGCGTGAGTGAGGTCTCGGCGATGTTCGTCGCGACGACGATTTTGCGCGCTTGGCTCGGCGCGAAAACGCGTTGCTGCTCGCTCGCACTCAAGCGGCCAAAGAGCGGCACCAGTTCGCAGCGGTGGCGATTTTGCACGCCTCCCAGCAAGTCGCAGGTCTCGCGGATATCGCGCTCGCTGGGCATGAAAACGAGGATGTCGCCGGAGTGGCTTTCGGCGAGGATACGCGCTACGGCCTCGACTGCGCCATCGATGTAGTGGAGCGCCTCCGCACGGGCAGACTGGATTGAGGCTAGGTCGCTGCGGTCTTCGTTTTCGTCGCCTTCGGCGTAGTCGCTGCCGAGTCCGTCGAGCGGCGAATAAATGACCTCTACTGGATAGGTGCGGCCCGAGACCGAAATCACCGGTGCATCGTCGAAGGCCGCGCTGAAAAGCGCGGTATCAATCGTTGCCGAGGTAAGGATGATTTTTAGCTCGGGCCGCCGCGCGCGGAGGTTGCGCAAGTGGCCGATTAGGAAGTCGATGTTGAGGGAGCGTTCGTGCGCCTCGTCGATGATGACCGTGTCGTACTCGCCTAAAAACGGGTCGCCTTGGACTTCAGCGAGGAGCATCCCGTCGGTCAGGAATTTGATGAGTGTCGCCGCGCTCGTTTGGTCGTTGAAACGGATTTTACAGCCGACCTCTCGGCCCCACGGCACGCGAAGCTCCTCGGCCACGCGGCGCGACACCGAAAGCGCGGCCACACGCCGCGGCTGCGTGCACGCGATGCGCCCGAGCGTCCCACGTCCGGCAGCGAGGCAGAGCTTGGGAAGCTGCGTGGTTTTTCCCGAGCCGGTCTCGCCCGCAAGGATCAGGACGGGGTGCCGCTGAATCGCCTCAACGATTTCTTCCGCGCGCGCGCTAATCGGAAGCTCCGGCGGAAAATCGAGCCGGAAGGCAGGCGCGTGAGGATGGGTTTTATCGGGATTGCGGGAAGGCACGGGATTGGCGGGAAGCGAGAGCGAAACAAATGCCCTCACTCTAGCGCAATCGTGGTCAAGCCCAGCACACGAGAAAACTCCCCGCCCTTAAACGTGACGACCGGGTCGCTGCGGGCGGGCCGCGCGCCCTGTAGTCGCTACAATGAATAAGCGGGCCGCGCGCGCCCTGTAGTCGCCCTCTCGCAGCGGCTGCGCGGGCAGGCTCAACTACAGCTAAAAACCCACTGAAGCACGACTGCGAGGCCCACGACATAGACGATGGTGCTGAGGAAGCTGCCGCCGCGTTCGCCGTTAACTGCGCGGTCGCCGGAATCGGCGGATGCATCACTCCCGAGTCGGCACACTTCGCGTGCGAGTGTGTCTTCGTAGGCATCGAGCGCAGCGACGGTGGCTTCGCGTCCATCGATTGTCACGGTCGCCCCGAGGTCGCGCAGTCTCCCCAGACTACGGCACATGGCGCGGACGTCATGTAAGACGCTGCCTGCGCACTCGCTCGATTCGCGCGTATTTTCGAGCACATCGGAAGGCTCGCGCCCCCAGTGTCGTCCGTCCGCGTCTTGCGTATCGAGCGAGGTTTCCACGCCCTCATGCGAACCGAGCCGACTCACGATTTGTCGATAAGTGCGCAGCTCGAGCGTTAGCCCGGCAGCATGCGCGTCATCCCACTCGATGTGAATTTTGGGTAGGTCGCAGCCCATAGCCAAAAGGGGAAATTGGGGTCTTGGTGGAGAGAGAAATCCGCATGAAAACGGCGAGCCTGTGCGGGCAACACGATCACTGCGGTAAGGGGTAGCAAAAGAGAAGCTACCGCCTGCCAACTTTGCGAGGTTTCTGGCCTCCCGTTTTTTACGTAAGGGGCGGTCAGTGACCGCGGCAGTTTACGCGCAGCGCGACCAAGCTTGAGCCTCACTGAAATGCCTCTGCGCGCGCTCACTTCGGGCATCCGCGCAAAGTACTGGTCAAAGCTAAGCACATTCGCGTGGAGCGTGCAGCCGTCGCCCACGCGGCCAATCAGCAAATCGGGAATCGCAATACGTTCGCCCGCCCGGATGAGCACCACGCCCGGCTCATGGTACACGTAACATGCCCAGTGCCGGAATCGTCAAAATCCGCCAGCGGGCACTCACGCTCACACCACTGTATTGGGTGGGACGATACCGCCGCGAGGGACGACAAGCACGCCGTCGCGCACGATGACTGCCCCGGCGGCGTAACGGCCATCGGCCTTGCCGGTCGCGTCGAGCGTGCAGCCATCGCCCACGCGTGCGTTCTTATCGATAATCGCGCCGCGAATCGTGCAGTTTTTCCCGACACCGATATTTGGCCGGCCCAGCCGTTTGTTTTCCGCCTGGTCGTCAGGCGTTTCGTAAAAATCCGCACCCATGAGAACGACATCCTCCAAGGCGCAACCATCGGCGACGAAGGAGCGCAGCCCGAAGACGCAGTGCGTCAGTACGCCATTACTCAAAATGGAGCCGTCGCCCACCACGATGTTATCGACCGTGCAGAGATTGATTTTCGACGGCGGCAGGTAGCGGTCGAGCGTGTAGACGGGCGCCCTCGGGTCGAAAAAGTTAAAGGGCGGTAAAGGCTGCGCGAGAGCGAGGTTTGCCTCGTAGAACGCCTTCACTGTGCCGATGTCTTCCCAATAGCCCTCAAAGATGTGCGCACAGAGTTTTTTGCGCCCGCGCAGGCTCGGGATCACCTCTTTGCCAAAGTCGGCCATCGTGTTGTCGAGTGCCTCGGTGAGCGCTTTGCGGTTAAAGAGGTAAATCCCCATCGAGGCGAGGCAGTGCTTCTCGCGACCGATAGTAGGCGCGTGCAGCCGCTTCTCTATCTTGGGGCTCAACGCGAGCCCTTCAATCACCGCAGGGTCGCTCGGCTTTTCGGCAAAGTCTTCGATCTCGAGCGCATCGTTTACCTTCATCAGCCCTAGCCCCTCGACCTTGGAAACCGGCACCGGAATTGCCGAGAGCGTCACATCGGCCCCGCTCGCGATGTGCGCGTCGATTAGCTCGCGAAAGTCCATTTTGTAAAGCTGATCGCCCGAAAGTATCAGCACGAGATCGTGATCGAAGACGCGGAAGTGGTTGAGGTTGCGCCGCACCGCATCGGCAGTGCCTTGATACCAATCCACGCTCTTCTCAGTCTGCTCGGCGGCGAGCACTTCGACAAAGCCCCCGCCAAACGCATCGAAATGGTAAGTCTCGCGGATGTGACGGTGCAGCGAGGCAGTGTTAAACTGCGTGAGCAAAAACATCCGGTTAATCTCGGAATTAATGCAGTTACTTATCGGAATATCGACCAAGCGATATTTACCGGCAAGAGGTACGGCCGGTTTGCAGCGCTCCGCAGTGAGGGGCTGCAGCCGCGTGCCGCGACCGCCGCCCATGATGACAGCCAAGACTCGTTTTCGTGTCGTCATGATGAGGAAGAGTTAGGGGTTTTTGGAGGCCGCGTAGGGGCGCGCAGAATGCGTTCTTTTTGGGGTCTATCCTAAAGCCTTGCAGGAGCTTATCGGCCACAGCTACGGTCGCGAGTAAAAATGTGCGGAATCGTCGGCTATACGGGAAAACAACACGCAACCCCCTTCATCATCGAGGGACTAAAACGACTCGAATACCGAGGTTACGACTCGGCGGGATTAGCAGTCACGACAGCTGCGACAGGCAGCGAGCCGGGTGAGCCGGACAGCGCCAAGGCGCGCGCACCTAGCGCCGCCAAGCTACATTACCTTAAACGCATAGGCCGGGTCGCCGAGTTGGAGCTTGCCGCCGCACAACAACACAGTGCCCTCCCCGCGCTTGCGCATTGTGGGATCGGCCACACGCGCTGGGCCACCCACGGCGGCGTCACCGAGGCCAACGCGCACCCGCACCTCAGCAACGACCACCGGATCGCCCTCGTCCACAACGGCGTCATCGAGAACTTCCACTCGATAAAGACATTCCTCCTCGGCCACGGCTACACCTTCGCCTCCGAGACCGACACTGAGGTGCTCTGCAACCTCATCGCTTACCACTACGCAAAGACGCCGCCGCAAAACGCGCACAACGCCAATGACGCTCAGGACGCCCGGCTCCTCGTCGCTGTGCGCGGCGCACTCCGCCATGTCGAAGGCACTTACGGGCTCGTCGCCCTCTGCGTCGATGCGCCAGACGAGCTCGTCGCCGCGCGCAAAGGCTCGCCGCTCATCCTCGGCATCGGCGAGGGCGAGCACCTCGTCGCCAGCGACGCCGCCGCACTCATCAGCCGCACGCAAAAAGTCGTCTACCTAAACGACGGCGAGCTCGCCCACCTGAGCCCCACCGACCTACGCCTCAGCAGCCTAAACGCCGCCCCGCTCGAACCCGTCGTTGACCAAATCACTTGGTCAATCGCCCAAGCCGAGCTCGGCGACTACGCGCACTTTATGCAGAAGGAGATTTTCGAGCAGCCTGACGCGCTCGAAAACACCATGCGTGGCCGCTTCTCCGAAGACGGCAGCACCGCCCAATTCGGCGGGCTAAACCTCAACGCAGATGAACTTCGCAACGTCGACCGGATCATCCTCTGCGCTTGCGGCACCGCTTGGCATGCCTGCCTCGTCACCAAGCACCTCATCGAGCGATTTGCGCGCCTACCCGTCGAGGTCGATTACGCCTCCGAATTTCGCTACCGCAACGCCCCCCTCTCGCCCACCAACACGCTCTGCCTCGTCATGAGCCAGTCCGGCGAAACCATCGACACACTCGCCGCCCTCCGCGAAGCCAAACGCAAGGGCCTGCGCGTGCTCGCCGTCACCAACGTCGTCGGCTCCACAATCGCCCGCGAAGCCGATGGCGGCATTTACCAGCACGCAGGGCCCGAAATCGGCGTCGCCTCCACCAAAGCCTTCACCTCGCAACTACTCATCGGCGCGATGCTCGCACTCTACCTCGCGCGGCTGCGCACGATGAGCTTCACCGACGGCGCCGCCGCTGTGGCCGCGCTTCGCGCCGTCCCCGCACTCATCCGCAAAACGCTCGAGCAAGCCCCACGTATCGCCGAAATCGCTACACGCTACGCGCAGGTCACCGACATGCTCTTCCTTGGCCGACTCGCGCTCTTTCCCATCGCACTCGAGGGCGCGCTCAAGCTCAAAGAAATCTCCTACATTCACGCCGAGGGCTACCCCGCCGCCGAACTCAAGCACGGCCCCATCGCCCTCATTAGCCCCGACTGCCCCAGCGTGTTCTTCG
Source organism: Cephaloticoccus capnophilus (assembly GCF_001580045.1). Classification (GTDB taxonomy): domain Bacteria; phylum Verrucomicrobiota; class Verrucomicrobiia; order Opitutales; family Opitutaceae; genus Cephaloticoccus; species Cephaloticoccus capnophilus. The sequence continues at coordinate 52,919 of NZ_LSZP01000009.1, read as the reverse complement.
TCACGCGCGGCGAGCTGTTTTCCAAAGTCGTCTCCTCCATGCAGGAAGTAAAAGCGCGCGGCGGCCCTATCATCGCCATTTGCACCGAAGGGCTCGAACTCCCAGAAAAACTCGCCGATGCGCGCATTGACATCCCCGATTGCCACGAAGCCATCCTCCCGCTCGTCGCCACAATCCCCGTGCAGCTGCTCAGCTACGAAATCGCCAAACAACGCGGCTGCGATGTCGATAAACCGCGCAACCTCGCCAAATCCGTCACTGTAGAATAAGCCTTGCCTACAGTAAAACACGCCGCGCGAACGAGGGGCACAGCACAGCGGAAGCCGCCGAGCCCGCGTCCCTTAACTCGCCGCCCAATGCCTGCCTTATCTCGCTCTTTCCCGTCATGAACATCCATCCCTCGCGCGATGCCTTCGTCGAACTCGCCACGCACGGCAACGTCGTCCCCGTCTACACCGACCTCATGGCCGACTTTGAGACACCCGTCTCGGCCTACGCCAAGCTTCGCAACGCGGGCCCCGCCTACCTCCTCGAATCCATCGAAGGCGGCGAACGCCTCTCCCGCTACAGCTTCATCGGCTGCCGCCCGCGCAAAGTTTTCGCCTGCGGGCCAGAGACTACGCAAATCCGCGAGCCCGCCGCGGCCGAACCCGTCCGCCACGTCCCCACCCCCGCTGACCCGCTTAAATTAATCGAAGACGAGATGGCGCGCTACCGGCCCGTCCGCCTCCCCGAGCTCCCCAGCTTCACCGGCGGTGCAGTCGGCTTCCTCGGCTACGAATACGTGATGCGCATCGAGCCCACCGTCCCCGTAGCCCCGCGCGACGAACTCGGCCTGCCGCTTCTCTACTTCATGCTCTCGGATACGCTGCTCATCTTTGACCGCGCCAAACAGACGCTCCGCCTCTGCGTAAACGCGCACATCGGCGATGACGAAGACGCAGCCCAAGCCTACGACCGCGCCGTCAACGAGATTGACGCCCTCTACGAAATCCTCCGCCAACCCGCCCCGCTTGCGCCCGTACCGCTCCCCGAGTCCCCACCCATTAAAGTCCCCAGCGGTAATTTCACTCAGCCCGACTTTGAAGCCGCCGTCGAAACCGCCAAAGGCTACATCCGCGCGGGCGACATCATCCAAGTCGTCGGCGCGCAGCGTTTCTCCAAACCCTTTGCCCAAAGCCCGCTCGACCTCTACCGCGCGCTCCGCACCGTAAACCCCTCGCCCTACATGTTTATCCTAGAGACGGGCGACTTCTCGCTCGTCGGCGCCTCGCCCGAAGTCCACGTCAAACTCACCGACGGGCTCGTGGAGATCCGCCCCATCGCGGGCACACGCCGCCGCGGCGCGACCCCCGCCGAAGACGCCGCGCTCGAACGCGAACTCCTCGCCGATGAGAAGGAAAAAGCCGAGCACCTCATGCTCGTGGACCTCGCCCGAAATGACATCGGCCGCGTCTGTGAATACGGCACCGTCACCGTCCCCGACTTCATGACCGTCGAGCGCTACTCGCACGTCATGCACATCGTGTCCCAAGTCGAAGGCCGCATCGCCGCCGATAAAAACGCCTTCGACCTCATGCGTGCCACCTTCCCCGCCGGCACCGTCAGCGGCGCGCCCAAAGTCCGCGCCATGCAAATCATCACCGAGCTCGAGCAGCTCCAACGCGGGTTCTACGCCGGAGCCCTCGGCCATTTCGGTTACGACGGCAACACCGACACCTGCATCATGCTGCGTACCGCACTTATTAAAGACGGCCAAGTTTACATCCAATCCGGCGGCGGCTGGGTCGCCGACTCCACCGGCGAAGGCGAATACCAAGAATCAATCAACAAAGCCTCCGCCCTCTTCAAAGCCGTGGGCGTCGCCGGCGCTAGGTAAGTATTTCCGCGGTAAGTATTCACACCTACACCCGCACGGCAGCATGACGCACCCAAAGTGCGCTCCGTGCTAGGGCTGGGGCCCGGCGAAGCAGGCAAAATCTGCAGCGTGCCTAAAGTATCGCGCGGGCGTAGAGTCCTCTGTGGCACAGCCCGCAGGGCCAAATTGGCGCGCCAAACTACGCATATTTTGGCATTCTAGGCTTCGCTTCCCTCGAGTAACGCCCAAGCTCATTTGGGAACGGCCTAAGCTACTGGGAATCGAATTTTCCTAAGAAGAAACCCCACCATAACAGCATCACCGCCGGACGACTGACTGTGCGGCAGTGATCCTAAAAAAGAGAGGATATACCACTATGCTGCCAAAGACCTCCCTCGCCCGCCAGACGACCGACCGCCCCGCCGCCAGCGACGACGGCATTAGCGTTAGCCCCACTAAGCCCCCTGCGCGCCAAGCCGCCGCAGTCGCTTCGCCAATCACTGCCCCGCTCGACACCGCGCCAAAGTTTCCCTCCGCAGCCTCCACTGTTTTAGAAGCCCGCGCCGCGCCCGCGCCTGAACCGGCCAACCCGCCCAGCGAGCGCTCCAACCTGCAGATTTATCTACAGGAAATCTCCAAAACCCCGCTCCTCACCATTCAGGAAGAAATCGCCCTCGCCGAGCGTATCCAAAAAGGCGACATAGCGGCCCGCGAACACATGATTAAGGCCAATCTGCGCCTCGTCGTGAAAATCGCGATGGACTACAAAGACTTCGGCCTGCCCCTCCTTGACCTCATCTCCGAAGGCAACATCGGCCTCGTCAAAGCGGTCGAACGCTTCGACCCCGCCAAAGGCGGCAAACTCTCCACCTACGCCGCGTGGTGGATTAAACAGTCGATCAAGCGCGCACTCGCCAACCAGTCCAAGACCATCAGCCTGCCCGTCCATCTCGTCGATAAAATCGCAAAAATGCGGCGCACGGCGGCGGCCCTCAACGAAGAGCTAGGCCGCGAACCCACTGACGAAGAAATCGCGCGCGAACTGCAAATCCCCACCGCCAAAGTCGCCCACCTAAGAAGCGTCAGCGTGCGCCCCGCCTCGCTCGACGCGCCCCTAGGCGACGACTCCGACTCCTCTAGCCTCGGCGAGATCATCGGCGACGAAAACGCCATCAACCCCTTCGACAGCCTCCGCAACCGCCTCCAAAACTCCGACCTGCACGAAATGATCGCCTCGCTCGACCAGCGCGAAGCCGAGATCATCCGCCTGCGCTTCGGCTTGGAAGGCCGCGAACCGCTCACACTCGAAGAAGTGGGCCGCCATTTCCACGTCACCCGCGAGCGCATCCGCCAGCTCGAATACCTCGCGCTCAACAAAATACGGCGGGCCATGGCCAAACACGAGGCCATCCGCAGTGCGGACGAGGTGGAGGACGAGCGCCGTCGCGTCCAACGCCTCCAAACCCTTCGCAATTTCGCCGCCTCCAAAACTCACGATTAGGATCTGCTCCCGTTTGCAACGCGAGCCGCGCCGGAGGCAGATTTTCCACTACGCGTGGGGCGCAGCCGCAGGCTGTTTTATTTGGCGGCGGGCCTGACGGCGTGCACAGGACGACTTTAGTCGCCGAGCCGTCGTCAAGTGTTGGCGGCCCGCCGTCCATCGCTGCACCCATTTACCGAAGGCTTGGTTGCCGTGCATGCGCACGGCAACCAAGCCTTCGGTAGAAAGGAGCCCAAACTTGGCGGCGGGTGTTTATTAGTGATTTTCCCCACCTCGCCCAAACGGGTTATCACTCTACTTTCCTTTTGACTCCCCTCCCTGTCGCAACGCGACAGGGGGAGTGCTTTCAAATTTGGGATTTCGCTTTCGCGCGATAGCGCGATGCGAAATCCCAAATTGAATGGAAGCGGTCACTGACCGCCGCCCCACGCGCAGTGGGAAAGTATTAGCGTGGCCGCGCGAGACAGGAACAGACGCCGAGGCGGTCGGGCACCGCAGTCACTCAGCGCTGTTGTGGGATTTCCACTACGCCGCCAACTCGCCGCCACTCGACTCGTCCATGCCCGCGCTCCTTTACTATAAAATCTCCGGCCACGTCCTCGACTTCCAGATCCCCTGCTCCGAGTGAGCCCACCGTCACGCTGCCACGCACACGCTCGAGATCCACTTCGCCGTTACCGACGGCCTCAATCTTCACATCGCCATCGGCCCCTTCTAGGTCGAAAGCCCCGGAGCCGATGCTATTCACTCGCACGAGTCCGCGCACATTTTCGACATCCACTTCGCCCGAACCGATCGAGCCCACCGTGAGTGAACCAATGTCGCGCAACTCCACTTCTCCCGAGCCGACACTCAGGATCACTGCGCCCGGGATCCGCCGCGCCTCGAGCTCGCCCGAGCCGACTTTAGCCGTAAGCGAATGCGCGCCCGTCACCCAAGCATCGCCCGAAGTCACATTCACCTCGACCCCGATTTCTAAGGGCACCGCCACTCGCAAGTCCATGTAGCCATAGCTCCGCAAGGAGTCGCTCGGCGGCTGCTCCTTATCTTTCACCTCTGCCTCCTCTCGCAGCAGACTCACCAATAGCCGGTCGCCCTGCCGCTCTTGCTGCAGCGTCAGCTTGGCCAACTGCGCTTCGCTCGTCGCGCAGACATAGCCTGAGAGCACGGGCTGCGGATGCGGGGAGGCGTCTACGCGTAGTTTGTTTTCCCTAACATTAAAGACCACACAACGCACACCTGAGTAATCGAGCTTCAGCGATCGCGGCTCGGAAAACTCGTGCGAACCGTCGCCATCCGAATCGGCACGAACCTGTACGGCAAACTGCCCCAATAACAGTGAAAGCAAAGAACAGACAAAAAGGGAACGCATAGGCTGCGCAGTCGAGCCGCCGACAGTCCGCTCCGTCAATGGGCTGCGTAGTCGCCGAGCTACGTATCGAGGGGCAGACTACGTAGCTCAAAACGCGGAGCGGACGCTCTCGATTACAGCGGCAAGCGGCACTTCGCGTTCGCTGCGCTCGTTTAAGTCGCGCAGTTTTAGGACGCCGCGCGCCACTTCGTCGCCGCCAAAAATCAGCGCGATCCGCGCCCCCGCATCCGTCGCCGCCCGAAACTGTTTTCCGAAGGCCAGCGGCTTTAGCGAATACTCCACCCGCAACCCAGAGGCGCGCAGTGACTGAATCGCCCCGAGTGCGGCATGTCGCTCGGCCTCGCCGTCACCAATCACGCAATACACATCGGGCGCGCTAAGTAGCGGCGGCATTAGCCCGCGTTGCTCTAGGAGCAGCGCAAAGGTCATATCGCCAATCGCAAAACCCACCGCAGGCATGTCTGCATAGCCGAGTTTCCCCAACAAGTCGTTGTAACGGCCACCGCCCGCGATTGCGCGCAACTCGCCCTTTCGGTCAAAGGCCTCGAAGACAAAGCCCGTGTAGTAAGCGAGCCCGCGCACCACGCCTAAATCGACCTGCACAAATCGCGAGAGTCCCATCGCCTCGAGATTACCCAGGAGTTTTCGCCACTCGCCCAAACGGGCAACGATCCGTTCGTCGCCCAGCGCAGCGAGTATGGCTTCCAACCCGTCGAGCGACTTCACGCCAAGGAACTCCACGACTCGCGTTTTCAGCTCAGCAGGGATTTCCCCAAACACTTCCGCATACGCCTTAAACGCGGCTTCACCGTGTTTTTCGTAGCGATCGACCGCCGTAAGGACGGCCTTGATACGCGGCTCATCGAGCCCGAGTGCACTCAAGTAATACACCCACAAATCACGGTCGCTTAGCCGCACAAAAAAGTCCGCCTCTGTGAGCCCAAAGGCGCAGAGATTTTGCACCAAAAGTCCGATTAGCTCGCTCTCAGCCTCCACGCCCGGCTCGCCAAAAATGTCAGCGTTAAACTGAAAAAAGCAGCGACCGCGACCGCGCTGCATCCGCTCGTAGCGGTAAAACTCGCCGATGCTAAACCATTTGATGGGCCGCTTGAGCGCGTTGGCCTTTGCGCCGACTAGGCGGCACACGGTCGGCGTCATCTCGGGCCGCAACGTCACGGCACGCCCGCCCTTGTCGGTAAAGCTGAAAAGCTGTGCCTCAATTTCGTCGCCCGACTTGGCCTTGTAGAGCTCGAGCGCTTCGAGCACCGGCGCATCGTATTCGCTGAAGCCGAAGTTCACAGCAGTCTGCCGCCAAAGCCGGAACAGGTAGTTGCGCCGAAGAAGCTCCTCGGGGTAAAACTCGCGAAATCCGGGCAGGGTCTGAAAAGCCGACATAAGGGCGACGACCTTGCAAAGCGGCCTGCTCGCTCGTCACTCCTTTTTTGGCAAAGAGGAAGAGTAGACGCGTTTGATACTCGCTTAAACGCAGGGCGACACTCGGGCCGCTCCCCCGAGCGCGCATAGGGCGCCTGCCCTCCCGATTCATATGAAAAGCGCTGCTTCCTTTGGCACTTCGGATAGCAAAGTCGGGATCGGCCCATTGATCCGGCCCGCAAATAGATGCATGCGGCATGACCGACAGCATCGCCTGAATCCCATAAACGTAGTTTATTTATGGGCCCGATCTATAGACGACGAAGCCGCGGGCGCGCCGCCGTCTTGGTTACGGTCACAGCCCCTCCTTTTCAGGGGCTCAATCGTCGTCCGACTCGCTGTCCGCCGACTTTAGTTTGCTCAGGTCGATTTTCTTGAGCTGCTGTTTCAGCATTTTGCCGGACTTAAACTTCACGACGGCGCGGCGCGGGATGACGACTTCGCGCTCGGGCTTGTTGGGGTTACGCCCGACACGCGACTTGCGCACCTGTACCTCTAGCACCCCGAAGTTTCGCAACTCCACGTTGCGCCCTTTGGCGAGGGCCTTCTGGATGATGTCGAGAGTGAGCTGCACGGTGTCGACGATCTGCTTTTGGGGGAACGCAGTCTTCTTGTAGATTTCGAGCACGATCTCTCGTTTCGTGAGGTTGTTAGACATGACTATTCCTTTCGCTAGCGGTTGGGAGATTCGGGAGAACAGAGTAAAGCAATGGCTAAACCATTAACAGTTCCTCGATTGCGTCAATTTGAATATGACTCGCACTCGCTCCGAATTGCATCGCACAGTCTGCGCCTCTTTTTCTCTGCGACTCCTCTTGCAGCCTACCGCGCTTCTCCGCCCGACGACGCCATGCCCGACCCACAAGCCGTAAACTCAATGTTCGCCCGTATCGCGCTGCGCTACGACTTGGCCAATCGCTTGCTCAGCGGTGGCACTGACCTTTGGTGGCGGTGGCGACTCGTGCGGCGCGTCCGCCGCGCCGCGCCGCGCGATGTCCTCGACCTGGCAACCGGCAGCGGCGATGTCGCCTTTGCGCTGTGCCGCGCCATGCCCGGAGTCGAGGTTTCGGGCATGGACTTTTGCCAACCCATGCTCGACCAAGCAGAGGCCAAGAAAGCCGCAGCAGGCGGTAACGCGGCCTACCCGTCGCTCCGTTTTTTACAGGGCGACGGCCTAAACCTGCCGCTGCCCGACGCCTGCGTGGATGCGGTCACCATCTCCTTTGGGCTGCGTAACATGGCCGACCGTCACCGTGCACTTTGCGAAATGCGCCGCGTGCTGCGGCCCGGCGGACGACTCTACGTGTTGGAGTTTTCGCAAGCGTGGGGCTGGTTTCGCCCGCTCTACCTTTTCTACCTGCGGCACATCCTACCGCCGCTCGCCGGACTCGTCACACGTGACCGCGCCGCCTACCGCTATTTAAACGAAACAATTGAGGAATTCCCCGACCACCTCGCGCTCGCCGCCGAGATTCGTGAAGCCGGTTTCGCAGATGTGCGCGCCACACGGATGACCGGCGGCATCGTCGCGCTGCACCAATGCACCGTCACCCAGTAGGAAATCCGCTTCTGACGACGCGCCAACACGTGACGACGGCTCGGCAGCGCCAAGTGCGTCCGCCTTGGCGGCTAGGGCTGTCCTGTGCACGTCGTCAGTCGCGCCGCTGCACGAAAGAACCTGCGACCCGTTGACAGGAAAACGCCTCCGAACAATTTCCGCGCACGTATGATTACGCTAACGCCCCGTGCTGCCGCTCAGATCCGCCTCATGCAAGAAGCCAACACCGCAACGACTGCTGCGGATGATAAGCAGTTGCTGCGCGTCCTCGTCGAAAACGGCGGCTGCTCCGGCCACCAATACGGCATGTCTTTCGATGCGCCGAAGGACGGCGACACCGAAATCGAAAGCGAAGGCGTGCGCCTCCTCATCGACGCCGACAGCCTCGCACATATGAGCGGCAGCCGTATCGACTTCGACGATGGCCTACAGGGAAAAGGCTTCGAAATCCAAAACCCCAATGCCAAATCGACCTGCGGCTGCGGTAAGTCTTTCAGCTAAGATGAGGCATTCTCGATGCCGCCTGCTCACTCGACTCACTAATGCGCCGCGCGGCCAGAAGCCGCGCCTACGCCGCCGACTCGCCAAATAAATCGGCCCGCAACCCACTGTGGCAGCCCCAGAATTTTATCACTCCCAAGAGCAGCGGCAGACGCAGTCCCTCGTGCTCGCGCCGCAGATGCGCCAAGCACTCAAGCTCCTACAAGTCGCCGCCATCGACCTACACGCCGAGATACAGGAAGAGCTGCAAAAAAATCCCACGCTCGAAGAACTCCCAAGCGATTCGGACTCAATCAGCCTCGACGCCCCGCCCACACCACCGAGTGGCCACGCCGAAGCCGGAAGCCCATCTACCGAAAACGAGTCCACGCTGCCCTCGCCCGCTGAACTCGATTTTGCGAAAAGTGGCGAACCGCTCCTGCCCTCCGGCTCCGACACGCAGCAACCTTACTCGAATGCCGATGCCGAGCGCAGACAGCACTTCTTCGACTCGCTCGTGGCCGCGCCTTCACTCTACGAACAGCTCGCCGCACAAGCCGCACTCGCCGACCTCTCGCCCGCACAACAGCGCGCACTCGACTACTTAATCGGTGCGCTCGACGAACGCGGCTTCCTTAGCCAATCGCTCGAAGACGCCGCCGCCCAATCGGGCCTCGCGCTCAGCGACATCAGCACCGCTGCCGAAGCGCTCCGCAATTTCGACCCACCCGGCATCGGCGCACGCTCGCTCCCCGAATGCCTCTTACTCCAACTCCGCCACAAGACCGCTGACCAAGATTTGCCGGCGGAGCACAGCGAGGAAAGCGCAGCGAGCTTCGCGCTCGCAGAGCGAATCATTGCCGAGCAGTTCGAGCTGCTCACCCGCCGCCGAATCGGCGAACTCACCCGTGCACTTGGCGCGAGCCCTGAAGCGGTGCAGCGCGCCATCGAACTCATCGGACGACTCGACACCGCGCCCGGCCGCCGCTTCGCCGCCGACAGTAATCAAATCATCGAGCCCGACATCGAGGTGTGGCGCGACTCCGACCGCCAGTGGCAACTCATGCTCAACCGCCGCTACATCCCCCGCCTGCGCATCTCCGCCACCTATCGCGACCTCATCGCCAAAGGCACACTGGCCGAAAGCGAACGCGACTACCTGCGCGAACGCATGCGGGCCGGACGCACACTCATCGACTCGATTGAACAACGCCAACACACGCTCGAACGCCTCGCCCGTGAATTGCTCACACTCCAACACGCATTTTTTGAGCACGGCCCGACCCACCTAAAACCGCTCACAATGGGCGAACTCGCCGAGCGACTCGGCGTGCACGAAACGACTGTCAGCCGTGCCGCGGCCAACAAGTTTATCAAAACCCCACACGGCCTCTTCCCGCTGCGCTACTTTTTCACTACCGGCTACCAAGCCGACAGCGGAACCCCAGTCGCCAACACCAGCGTAAAAGAATGGATTGCCGACCTCATCGCGGCCGAAGATCGGGACGCTCCCCTAAGCGACCAAGCGATTGTGGAAAAACTGCGCGAACGCGGCCTACACCTCGCCCGCCGCACCGTAACCAAATACCGCGAGGCCTTAAACCTCCCGCCAAGCAACCTGCGTAAGGATCATTGAAGCCGAACTTGTTGAGTTCGACGTCTTCGCGAAACTCGCCGCCGCAAACGACTGATAAGCGACTTGAGCCCGACTCGGGCGCGTCCCAGACTCCGCACCCATGTCCAAAACTGCGGCCCGGCTCGTGTTTGCCCTGACATTGCTGTTCTTCACCGCGTTTTTTCTTTGGCCGATTTTGCAGATTCTAAAGGGCGGCTTTTTCGATGCAGATGGCCGCTTCACGACCGAGTATTTTGCAGTGCTGCTAAGCGATCCGCTCTACTTAGGCGGGCTGCGTAACTCCTTCCTCCTCGCCTGTGCGGCGACTTCGCTCTCGCTGCTAATCGCGCTGCCGCTCGCCTTTATTTCCGACCGCTTCTTGTTTCCGGCAAAGGGACTATTCTCCTCGCTCATCCTCGTGCCGATGATTCTCCCGCCCTTCGTCGGTGCGATTGGGATCAAGCAGATTTTCGGCCAATACGGCGCGGTCAATGCGCTCATCATCGCGCTCGGACTGCGCCCCGAAGGCTGGGCCTTCGACTGGTTCGCGCTCAACCGATTCTGGGGGATTGCGCTCATCGAAGCCCTCTCGCTCTACCCGATCGTGTACCTCAACGCGACTGCCGCGCTCGCCAACATCGATCCCGCGATGGAGGAGGCCGCCGAAAATCTCGGCTGCACGGGTTTACGACGCGTCTTTAAAATCACGCTGCCGCTCATCAGACCGGGGCTCTTTGCGGGCGGCACGATTGTGTTTATCTGGGCCTTTACCGAGCTAGGAACGCCGCTCGTTTTCGACTACGCACGGGTGACTCCTGTCCAGATCTACTACGGACTGCGCGACATCGGCGGGAATCCCTTTCCCTACGCGCTAGTCGCGGTGATGCTTGGCAGCTCGGTCGCGCTCTATGGCTTGGGCAAAGGGCTTTTTGGCCGCGCCGCGCACGCCGCAAGCCCGAAGGCGACGACGCTCAGCGCTCCACGCACGCTGCGGCCCCTGCCCCGCACGGCCTGCACGCTGCTTTTCGCCGCGGTGACCTTCGTCGCCATCCTGCCGCACCTCGGCGTCGTGCTCGTCGCGTTCTCGCCCGACTGGTATGCCACCGTGCTGCCGCAGCACTTTACGCTAGAGAACTTCGCGCTCGCGCTCGGCCACGAACTCACCGTCCCCGCAATCGCCAACAGCCTAAAATTTGCCAGCCTCTCGACCGCCATTGATATCGTGCTCGGAGTCGCCATCGCCTACGTGGTCGTGCGCAGCCGACTCGCGGGCCGCCAAATCCTCGATTTTTTGGCAATGATGCCGCTCGCAGTGCCCGGGCTCGTGCTCGCCTTTGGCTACCTCGCGATGTCGCAGGAGGGAAAGGCGTTTGCGTTTCTCAATCCCGTGGAAAACCCGACCGTGCTGCTCGTCATCGCCTACTCGGTGCGCCGCTTGCCCTATGTCGTGCGCTCGGCAGTCGCGGGCTTTCAGCAAACCAGCGAAACGCTCGAAGAGGCTGCGCAAAGCCTCGGCAGTCCACCGCTCAAAGCCACGGTCAAAATCACGCTTCCGCTCATCATGGCCAACCTCATCGCCGGTGGGCTACTCGCCTTTTCCTTCGCGATGCTCGAGGTCTCCGACTCACTCATTCTCGCCCAAAAACAGCTCTACTATCCGATCACCAAAGCGATTATGGAGCTCTTCCAACTCATTGGTGAGGGCAAGTTTATCGCCAGCGCACTCGGTGTGTGGGCGATGGCCTTCCTCGGCGTGACCCTTGTCGGGATGACGCGCTTACTTGGGAAAAACCTCGGCGCATTGTTTAGAGCATAACGGCGACCGACGCGGGCGCGTGGACGCTGAGGCAAATAGACGGGCCTCCAACGAGCGGCCCGCCAAAATGAAAAGAGGCACAGACTCCCCACACGTAGTGCAGGTGGAGAAAAGCTCGCGCTGCGTCTCCTCTTATCCGCAATGCAGGCGACACGCCCTATGCTTTACCTCCTGCTCGCCTCTCTCGCTTGGGCCTTCTCGTTCGGCCTCATCAAAGACCAACTCACTGCGCTCGACCCGACCGCCGTCGTCGTTCTGCGGCTACTCTGTGCCTCGCTCGTTTTCCTGCCCTTTTTAAAACTGCGCCAAATCTCGCTCGCGCAAGCCGGCCGACTCGCGGCCATCGGCGCACTGCAATTCGGCCTCATGTATGTCATCTACCTGCGCGCCTTCGCATTTTTGGCGGCGCACGAGGTCGTGCTCTTTACGATATTTACCCCCGTTTTTGTCGCGCTGCTCGACGCAGTAATTGAGCGACGCTGGGCGTGGCGGCACTTCGGCGCGGCGCTGCTCGCGTTCATTGGTGCCTCCCTGATGCTCTGGAACTCGCTCGCGCTTTCAGGAATCGCGCTCGGCTTTGGGCTCATGCAAGTCTCCAACCTGTGTTTTGCGCTCGGCCAACTCGCTTGGCGGCGCGAACGCGCCCGCGCGCCACAGCTAAGCGAAGCCGCGCTCGTCGGCCTCCTCTACCTCGGCGCGCTCGGGGCGGCCCTCGCCGCTTCGCTCGTGACCACAGACTGGCTCGCCTTTCGCCCAAGCGCGGCGCAACTGGGGATAATTGCCTACCTAGGCACCATCGCCTCCGGAGTCGGATTCTTTTGGTGGAACCTCGGAGCCTGTCGCGTCAACGCAGGCACACTCGCCGTGATGAATAACGCCAAAGTCCCCATTGGCGTCTTCGTCTCGCTCGTCTTCTTCGGCGAAGACGCTGACCTCACACGGCTACTCCTAAGCGGTGCAGTGATGCTCGCGGCCGTGGCTCTCGCCGAAGGCTGGTTTGAGAAAACCCAGAAAGCGTAGCCGCCGCGCAACGACTACTGCGCCTTGAGCTTTGCGCGAAAATCGCCCGCTTCCTCCCAGTTTCCTTTGCCGAGCGTTTGGGCGATAGACGCCTTACGCATGAGCGCCTGCGCTGCGCTATCCACCGGATTTTCGGCAAGGAGGGTGTCAGCAATTTTGAGCGCATCGGCGGCGCGTTGGGCGCTGAGCAAAGCTTCGCCTAGCGCAAGCAAGTTTGCCTGGCGAGTGGGCTCCAAGTCCCAAATCGCCTCGTAGGCGAAGACCGCCGTCTCCACCCAGCCGAGCTCACTCGCCGCCTCCCCCAAAAGCCGGAGGGCTGCCGTGTCGTAAGGATTTTTCCCTAAGCGCATTTCCGCGTGGGCGATTTGTTCCGAAGCACTCCTTTTCGCCCGGGTTCTGCCAAAACAAAGTAAACGCCGCGTAAGCGCAGCGGAGAGCTTCCCTAGCAAGCCAGCGCGCCTAGGAAACTTTTTCAAAAGCACCGCCCGTTGAAGCCGCCGCACCGGCAAACACTCGGGATGCGCGGTAAGCAGCACCCCACACGCACTCAACGCATATGCCCAGTCTCCCTGCTCAAAGGCACAGCGTGCCTTTTCAAAACGCCTCCGCTCGACCGCACTCAACACATCCAGCGAACTAGGCAAGTGGGGCGCAGCGTCCGACATGGCACCGCCCACTTAGCCCAGCTCTGAAAAACTCCGCAAGCCTTAGTCCTCCCCCAACGCAGAGTCCGAGTGCAGTTCCGAAATTTGCTCGAACCTCACGCGCTAAAATCCGCTAAAGTCGGCCGCTTAAACATTCGTCTAGGAGCCTCATAGCTCGCTCACAAAAGCCCATCCGCTGAGGCGGCCGCCTCGAGTGCGCTGAGCGCTTCGCTGGCGGTCGCTTCGTCCGCGGCTTCGACCAAGAAACGCAGTTTTAGCTCGGTGCCCGAATAGCGCACCATCACGCGGCCCACTGCCAGGCCACAGTCGCGAGAGCCGTCCGCTGCGGTTTTATTTGGCGCGTTGTCGCGATCGCAGACCGGGCCAGCCGCCGCGTCGCCGTTGCGGCCAAACCGTGATTCCCACTTTTGAATCGCAGCTTGGAGTTGCGGGCATCCGGCCAAGTCGCGCCGTTCACGAACCGAAAGCGCAGAGGTCTTTTGGGGGAATTTTTTGAGGGCTTTGCGCAGGGAGGAGAGCGGCTCCCCCGTTCGACGCATGACATCGATTACGCGCAGCGCGGTCACAAGTCCATCGCCCGTCGGCGAGACATCCGCACAGATGATGTGGCCGCTGGATTCGCCGCCGAGCATCGCCGCTTCGGCTCGCATACATTCGCTGACGTAGCGGTCGCCGACATTGGTGCGGAGCACGCGCCCGCCCGCCGCGCCGAGCGCCACATCGACGCCCAGATTACTCTGCACGGTGATAACGAGCGTGCGCTGCGCGAGTGCGCTGCGCCGCAGCGCGTCGAGCGCAAGAAGCGTCAAAATCTCATCTCCATCGAGCACCGCGCCAAACTCATCGACCAAAATGCAGCGATCGCCATCGCCATCGTGAACGACGCCCAGCCTCGCCCCGGACTCGCACACCAGCGCGGCGAGTTGCTCGGGGTGCTCACTGCCGAGCCCCGCGTTAATGTTGTGTCCGTCCGGTGCGTCACCGAGCCCCACGACCTCTGCGCCGAGCGCACGCAAGACAGCGGGCGTCGCGCCGACCGTCGCGCCGTTGGCCGTATCGACCGCGATTCGCCAGCCCGCCAAGGACTGCGGCGGCAGAAGTGCGGTATGCCCTGTGACGTAGCCCTCGAGCGCGCTCGTATCGGTCGCCACTTCGGCCACTTCGACCGGCTCGGGCATCGGAACCGATTCAGGCAGTAGGGCTTCAATCTCCGCCTCGTCGGCGTCGGTGAGCTTCGTCCCTAAAGCCGTGAAAAACTTTATGCCGTTGTCGCTCGCAGGATTGTGCGAGGCGGTAATGACAACGCCGAGGGCCGCGCCGCTCGTCTTGACCGCACGCGCAACAGCAGGCGTGGGCAGCACGCCCAACAAAACCGGATCGCCGCCTGCGGCCAGAATACCCGCGACCACGCCCTGCTCTAGCTCCAGCCCACTCGCCCGAGTGTCCCGGCCAATCAGCACACGCAGCGGGAAACGGCTTTCCTCGGCGGCGCTCGCATCGTGGCGCGGGCTCGCCGGCTCTCGCTGCGCGGCGCACTTCGTCCGCTTCGCCCACTCGCACGCTGCTACGCTCAATCGAGCAAAAAAAGAAGGATTTACGAGTGCGCCGCCCACCGGCCCGCGCACGCCGTCAGTGCCAAAATAGAGGCGGCTCATGCGTTGCGGTAAAATTGACGGGTGTCCTCAATTTTGCGGCGCACAGCGCCGCCGACGAGCAGCTCGCGCGCCGGGGCTAGGCCGTCCTCGATTTTGTCGACTTTGCCAACGAGCCAGAGCGCGATCGCCGTATTGAGCACGATCGTATCTTCGAGCCCTCGCGGGCCTTTACCTGCCAAGAGCGCGTCCACGAGGGCGAGGTTTTGCGGAAGGTCGCCGCCCTGAAGTTCGGAAAACGAAGCGGCTTGGAGCCCATAGTGCTCGGCCTCCCAAGTCCCATCGACCTGAGCGGCGCGGCCCACACCAAGGACGCGGTTCCGCGTCGCGGTAGTGATTTCGTCGATACCCTTACCTGCCGCAATTTCGCCGTGAACGACGAGCCCGGCTTGCGGCTCCAGAGCGGCCAACGCGGCGGCGAGGCGCGGCACCCAATCGGGGGAAAAGCTGCCGAGCAACACATGCGCGGGACGGCCCGGATTGATGAGCGGCCCGAGGATATTGAAGATCGTGCGCTTGCCCTGTGTTGCGAGCACCTTGCGCACCGGCGCGATATGCTTGAAGGACGGGTGAAAGTTGGGCGCAAAAAAGAACACAAAGCCGAGTTGCTCCATCGCCTTTCGCAGCACAGCGGGCGGCGCGAACAAATCGACGCCCAGCGCAGCGAGAATATCCGCGCTACCGCACTTCGAGGTGATGCCGCGGTTGCCATGCTTCATCGCCGGAACACCCGCCGCGGCGAGCGTCAGGACGACCAAGCTCGATACATTAAACCCGCCCGAATGGTCGCCGCCTGTCCCGACGATATCGATCGCCCGCTCCGACCAGTCGGACATATTGGGATCAATCGCGCGGCGGCGAAAGGCCTGCGCAAACGCCGCAATCTCCTCGGCACTCTCGCCTTTATCGGCCAAGGCACGCAAAAAATCCGCCTTCATCGAGCCCGACACTTCGGGCGCTTCGAGCGCCGCTGCCGCTGCCTCGACCTGCTCTGACGACAGCTCCCGCCCCCCCAAGAGCTGCGTAGTCAATTCATGTAAAATCGGCATATCGGCATCTAGGCAGCCAAGCCTGTCGCAGTGCCGCAAATCAATTTGCGCTCTACCTCAAAACCCCGCAGCAAACGCCACTCTGTGCGTCGAAACCTCCCTATCCTGTCTTTCCCTACGCTCGCGCTTGCGTGCCTGTTTACTCTTACAACGCGTGCTCACGCCCGCGCGGAAACGCCTGAGCACAGCGAGGTAGCCGCGCCGCTTGCCCCGCTCACGCCCGGTCAAGCCATCGTCCTCGGGCTCGTCGAGGGCGTGACTGAGTTTCTGCCCGTTTCCTCGACCGGCCACCTCATCCTCACAAACCAGTTTCTCGCCCTAGACTCCGAGGAAGCGCTGCGCGACGCGGCGGGCAGCCCACTCTGGCACAAGCCCCCCAACCCCGATGCACCCGAAGGCGAACCGCTCACCATCAAAGTCGCTGCCGACACTTACACGGTGGTCATCCAAGTCGGCGCGATTTTGGCCGTGCTCTCGCTGTATTGGCCGAGCTGCCTAAAACTGCTGCGCGGGCTCCTCGGCCGCGACCGCGAGGGACTGCTGCTCTTGCGAAACCTCGTGCTCGCCTTCGTGCCAGTCGCGCTCGTCGGGCTGCTCGCCAGCGACTTTATCGAAGCCTACCTCTTCTCCGTCGCTGCCGTGATCGGCGGGCTCGTCGGCGGAGCCGTGCTCATGCTCGCGGTTGAAGCGTGGAGGCGAAAAAAGACTCCGTCCGCAGCGCACCCGACCGACGCCGATAAACAGCCCGCCCAACTCACGCCGACTGAATCCCTAAAAGTCGGCCTCATCCAGTGCCTTGCGCTTTGGCCCGGGGCGAGCCGCTCGATGCTCACAATTGTCGGCGGTTACTGGGCAGGGCTCAGCCCCGCACGCGCCGCCGAGTTTAGCTTCCTCGTCGGGCTGCCCGTGTTGGCAGGCGCAGCCATCCTCAAAGGCTGGCGCAGCGGGCCCGAGATGATCGCTGTTTTTGGCGCACCGAGCGTGTTGCTCGGGATGGCTGTCGCAGCAATCTCGGCTGCACTGGCAGTTAAGTTCTTAATAAAAATCCTCACACGCAGTGGGCTTGCCCCCTTCGCACTCTACCGGCTCGTGCTGGCTGCGGCAGTCGCCGTTGTGGTTTACCTATAAGTGCGCTTGACGCAGCCTCTGCCCGCCCTCTTAACTCCGCCCCTTTTTACGCCCGAAACGGGCCGTCTTAACCGGCGCAATACTCTCCTTCAACATCACGCAATCATGGCTCAACCCAAACGTAAGCAATCCAAGCGCCGCAGTGCTAACCGCCGCGCAGCCAACGCCTTCCAAGCGCCTGAATTTGCCAAAGATCCGACCGATGGAAGCCTCTTTCGCCCGCACCATGTGAACCCGAAGACGGGCATGTATCGCGGACGCCAAGTGCTCAACGTGGAGGTCTAATCGCGCGTCGCACGCGCGCCGATTTGCCCTTCCCCTCTAAAAACGCCAGCATCGCGACACAGATGCCCCAGCCTCGCGACACCCAGCGCATCGCCGTCGATGCCATGGGCGGTGATCTCGGCCCAGCCGAGGTCGTCGAGGCCGTGAAGCTCGCGCTCGCCCAGCAGCCTGCGCTCAACCCGATCACGCTAGTCGGCGACGAAGCCCAGCTCGTGCCACTGCTCGACCGTGCCGGACTCCGCGTCGGCGACAGCGAGCGCCTCGCCCTCCTGCACGCGCCCGAAGTCATCACGATGGATGACAAGCCCGTGCTCGCGCTGCGCCGCAAAAAAAACTCCTCAATGCTCCGGGCGATTGAGCTCGTGAAAGACGGCTCCGCGAGCGTCGTCGTCAGTTGCGGTAACACGGGCGCACTGATGGCCGGAGGCACGCTGCGACTGCGCACCATGCAGGGGGTCGCCCGTCCGGCACTCGCTGCCGTCGTCCCACGTGCAGGCGGCCACTTCGTGCTAATCGACGCTGGGGCCAACCCCGACGCCCGCCCCGAGCACCTTTTGCACAACGCCATACTCGGCAGCCATTATTGCCGGGTGCGATTACACACGAAAGCCACGACTGCGCCTCGCGTCGGGCTCATGAGTATCGGCACCGAAGAAGGTAAGGGCAACGCACTCACCGCCGAGGCGCATGCCCTGCTCCGCAGTGCGCACGATGCGGGCATCCTCAACTACTCGGGCCAAATCGAGGGCTTCCAAGTCTTCGCTGAGGCTGGAGGCGGAGGCGTGGACGTCGTCGTTTGTGACGGCTTCGTGGGCAACATCATGCTCAAAAGCTGGGAGTCGCTCGTTAAGTTTTTCTCCTCCATCATCAAAACCGAGCTTCGCGCCAACCCGCTGCGCATGGCCGGTGCGTTGATGGCCAAGGGCGCCTTCAGCGCGCTCAAGTCTCGCATCGATCCCGATAGCCACAGCGGCGCCCCCCTCCTCGGGTTGCGCGGCAATATCCTAAAAGCGCACGGCTCCAGTAAGCGCACCGCCATCTGCGCGGCGATTTGCGCGGCAGGCGAAATCATCACTGCGGAGATGAACCAACACATCGAAGCCGATGTGCGCCGTGCCGCCCCGCTGCTCTCCTCATCCGCCCAAGCCCGCGCGGAGATCGCCTCCTCGCCCCCACCTTCACCACAAAACTAACTCTCGGCGCGGCGGCGCACACGAGCCCACACACAGAAGCGCAGCGACACCGCCCAAGTACCCTCCTCTTTCTATGGCTAAGCCCCCCACTATCCGCATCTTCGGCACCGGCGCACATGCGCCCAGCCGCGTGCTTACCAACGCCGAACTCTCCGCCAAAATCGAAACCAGCGATGAGTGGATAGTTACCCGCAGCGGCATTCGCGAGCGACGCGTCGCAGGCCCCGAGGAAGGCACCTCCGACATGGCCGCAGCCGCGGCGCGCGCGGCACTCGCCGACGCGGGAGTCGCCCCCAGCGAGATTGATCTGCTTATCCTCGCGACCATCACCCCCGACCTCAGCATGCCCGCCTCCGCGTGCAGCGTGCAGCACAAGCTCGGGCTCTCGCCCACCACCGCGTGCTTTGACATCAGCGCGGCCTGCTCGGGCTTTGTCTACGGGCTCGATACGGCGGCCGCCATGCTCCAGTCCGGCCGCTATAAACGCGCACTGCTCATCGGCTCCGAAAAACTCTCCACCATCATTGATTGGAGCGACCGCACGACCTGCGTGCTCTTTGGCGACGGCGCCGCCGCCTTCGTCCTTGGTGCGAGCGACGAACCCGACGACACCGCCGGACTGATCGACATCAAACTCGGTGCCTACGGCGACAGCCTCGACCTCCTCTACATCCCCAAAGGCGGCAGCACCCACCCGCCCACCGCCGAGTCAATCGCCGCAGGAGATCACTTCATCAAGATGAAGGGCAAAGAGCTCTTTAAGCTCGCCGTCCGCGCAATGGCCGAAAGTGCCCGCGACATTTTGGCGAAAAACGGCCTCACGCCTGACGACATTTCCTTAATCATCCCGCACCAGGCCAATCTCCGCATCATCGAAGCCGTCGCCAAACTCCTCCAAATCCCGCTCGAGCGCTTCTTCGTAAACGTCGACCGCTACGGAAACACCTCCGCCGCCTCCATCCCTATCGCCATCGACGAGGCGCGACGCAGCGGGCGCATCCGCTCCGGCGACGTTACGCTGCTCGTCGCTTTTGGGGCGGGCTTGACCTACGGTTCGGCCCTGCTTCGGTGGTAGTCCTGTTTCCGGCGCCCTTCGGCAAAGTCCCTAGTGCGCCCGAATCCCGAGTCCGCCGCTCCGCTCCCTGTGCACGATCGGCCTCCCACCTTCCCACTTTTCCCTCTACGTCTGTTTTCCCAATCATGGCCTTCCTAAAAAATCGCGCCGTCGCACTCCGTGGCCTGCTCTCCACCGCCGCCCTGATCGCTCTCTCGCTCCTCGCGCCCGCCGCCCGCGCTGTCGACGTAACTTGGGATCCTGCTAGCGGCTGGAGCAGTGAGAGCGGTACGCCCGTGGGCCTCTCATCACTCGACGACCGCAAAAGCGCACTCGCGCTCATGAACCGCGCCCGCGCCGCCGAGGAACGCGGCAACAACGGTGCCGCCGTCAAACGCTACCGCAGAGTCGTCAAACGCTACCCGACCTCCATTTACACCCCCGAAGCCCTCTACCGCAGTGCCGACCTTTACCTCAAGCGGCACCAATACAACAAGGCCTTCGACGCCTACTCGCAGCTCATCGCCCGCTACCCCAACACCGACCGCTTTAACGAAATCGTCGGTCGCCAATACCAGATCGCCAGCTCGATGCTTGAAGGCGCGCGCAACCGCTGGTGGGGCCTCATCCCCGGCTTCAAAGACCGCACCAAAGGCGTCCAACAATTTGAAGTTGTCGTTTGGGAAGCCCCCTACAGCGACTACGCGCCGCTCTCCATGATGGCCATCGGTCGCGGCCACCAACACCTCGGTAACGAGCTAGAGGCCATCGACGCCTACGACCGGATGATTAACAATTATCCCGACAGCCCGCTCGGCCCCGATGCCTACCTCCGGCTCGCCGAAGCCCACGCCAGCCTCGTCGACGGCCCCGAGTACGACCAAGCCTCTACTCAAGAAGCCGCCACCTACTTTGAGGACTTCCTAATCCTCTTCCCCGGCGACCCGGGCGTAGCCCGCGCCGAAGAAGGCTTGGACGAAATGCGCACCGTCCTTGCCGAAAGCAAAGTCAAGATGGGCGATTTCTATTTCAAGAAACGCGACAACTACACCGCTGCCCGCGTATTCTATAACGAAGCCATTACGACTTACCCCGACTCCGAAATCGCCGAGCGCGCCCGCGCCCAACTGGTCAAAGTCGAAGCCGCCGCCGCCAAACACCAACCCGCTGACGACGCCGCACCCGCTCGGGCGAAACGGAAAAAACGCTTCCTGTTTTTCTAAAAAAACGCGCCCTCACGCGCCCGCCGCGTCACAAGTCACACGCGCCGCTCCCCATCCCTCGTTTTCCTAAACCCATGCCGCGCTCCTCTTCGTCCCGCCTTTTTCCGCTCACTCTATTAAGCGCGGTTTTTGCATTCGGCGGGCTCTTTCTCACTGGCTGCGGCTACCAACTCGGGACTCCGCAAAGCGCCCCACTCGCCTTCTCCACGCTCTACGTCGCGCCTGTAAAAATGCGCGCCCTCATCCCGCAAGCCGATGCCGTCCTGACCGGCGCAGTGCGAGAACGCTTCTCACGCGATGGCCGCGTCACGCTCGCGGCCACGCCCACCGCCGCTGGTGCAGTGCTGGAGATCACCATTCGCAACTACCGCCGCGACACCGCCACTGCCGACCCGGACGATACCGGCCTCGCGCGAAAATTCACCGTCGTCCTGATCGCCGAAATGACGCTGCGCGAAGGCGCAGAGCCCGGCACGGGCAAGCCCTATTTCAGCGCACGCCCGATTGAGATTCGCCGAGATATCTTTGCCGA
Source organism: Cephaloticoccus capnophilus (assembly GCF_001580045.1). GTDB lineage: Bacteria > Verrucomicrobiota > Verrucomicrobiia > Opitutales > Opitutaceae > Cephaloticoccus > Cephaloticoccus capnophilus. The sequence continues at coordinate 31,484 of NZ_LSZP01000009.1, read as the reverse complement.
CGGCGGTCAGCAGCAAGCCGAGTATCAGATCCTGCCGCTCCTTGCCCAAGACCTCGCCGACAAAGCCATCCACGCTGTTCTCGACACTTGGTGACGAAGCGGAAACCGTCCACGGCTGCACTCGCAAAACCCGCGAACGCCACGATGGACATGCCCGCTCTACTTTCTCCTCACGGCACCGGGGCGAAACCGCCCCCACTGCCCTCAATTCTCGCGCCCTCGCTCCTCGCGGGCGACCACGCCGGGCTCGCCGCAAGTGCGGCTCAAGTCGCCGCAGTCGGCCTACACTGGCTGCACCTCGACATCATGGACGGCCACTTCGTCCCCAACTTGAGCTTCGGCCCCGAAACTCTCGCCGCGCTCCGCCGCGCCGAAAAAGAAAACGCGCGCTCCCACACCTCGCCAACGAGCGAGCTGCAAGTGAATGAGTCGAAGACTTTCTTCGACACGCACCTGATGCTCTCCGAGCCGCAGCGTTACCTAAAAGCCTTCGCCGCAGCCGGAGCCGATCTGATTTCCATTCACATCGAGCCCGACTACGACCACGCCAGCGCACTGGCCGAAATCCGCTCCCTCGGCTGCCAATGTGGCATCGTCCTCAACCCCGACACGCCCGCCGAAGCTGTCCGCCACCTGCTGGCCGACGTTGACCTCGTCCTCGTGATGACTGTGCAACCCGGGTTTGGCGGCCAATCCTTTCGCCCCGCGATGCTCGAAAAGCTAAAAACCCTCGACGGCTGGCGACGCGAAAACGGCTGGCAGTGGCGGCTCGAAGTCGATGGAGGGATTGGGCTGAGCGAGGCTAGCGCCTGCCGCGCCGCTGGGGCCGACACCTTTGTGGCCGGCACCGCCTTCTTCAAAGCGCCCGACCTCGCCGCCTTCGCCCGAAGCGTCGAGAGCCTGTGAGCGTTTGGAAAACGCCCGCAGGGAGCTGGCAGGGTGTGCGCGTTTAGAAAGCCAATTCAGCTTGCCCGTCGGGAGAGTTCCCTGCTCCGGCGGGCCCTATTTGTTCGACTTTTTCTAACTCTGCCGAGTCGAGGAAGGCGGCATAGCGGTCTTGCCAGTCGCTGAGTTTGTCGAGGTAAAACTTCGCGTCGTAGGGATCCGTTTGCGGGTCGAACTCGGCCAGTGCACGGGCGCGCGCCCAAGTGCTCGTTTGCCCTTTTTGCTTGGGGCTAATGTAGTAACTAACGCGCTCGCCCATCCGTGGGCGCGGGGCCATGCGCAACGAGACTTCGGCCGAAGCGCGGCGAGGTTTCCCGCCTTCGGCGATGAACTTTTCGTAAGCTTCGGGATTTTGCCGGAGCGTTTCTCCTTTCGCCAGCTCGGTTACAGGAAGCGTGCCCGCAGCGATTTTCGCACGATACTCGGCAAGTAAGTCCTCGGTGCGGCGCGTCTCCGCGCCCAGTAGGTAACGAATGAGATGGTCGGAGAGTTTCTTAAGAAAAGGCTCAATCCCGCGCGAACGCAGCGCACTGCCGCGCAGGGTGACTTTTTGGCCATCGTAGAGCGCGTAGTTCTTGGCCTTGTAGCAAAACATGGCGGCGTAGCGGCCGTCGTACTCGAGCTCGATTCCTGCCGGGAGCCCTCCCGCGACTTTGGCAAGTAAGGTTTCGGGTTGGGCAAAGTCGGCTTCGCTGGGCGCAACGAGGTAAATGCCATCCGTATCGGCTTCGAGCAAGGTGCAGCCCAGTGACTCGAAACTATCCAGCAGGTGCTGGAGGAGTTCACGGCCTTGGCGCGTAACTTCAGCCGCGAGGGCACCATCGCCAAAACGCGCGCCGCCAAAACCGAGGTAGCCGTAAAAAGAATTGATGAGGATTTTGAAGGCACTCTGCCGCGCAGTGTATTCGGCGCGGAGCGCTTCCGTCTCCGCAGTGCGGGCGAGGGCTTTATATTTTAGGCGATACTCGCGGAGGCGAGTGAGCAGCGGGATGAAGACGCCGAGTGTGTCGCGGTGCGGTGCCCGCCCGAGATTGAGGAGCAGGCTCGGGTAGAGGGAGGCGACGTCGAAATGGAGGACGTTTTTAAATACGCCCTCGCGGAAGCTGCGTGTGTAGCCGCCCTCGAATTGCTCGACCTCGCTGGGCAGCGAGCAGCTTTGCCGGGCGTGGTAATACTCTTCGAGAAAGAGGAGATCGACCTTGGTCGAGTTACCGCGCAGTGCGGCATCTTGGAGCGTAATCGGGAAGACGCGTGCTTGCTCGAAGTAGGTAGGTAACAACACGTTCGCCAAGCCTTCGGTTTCGCGCAGATCATCCGCGAGGTAAGCGCAAAAGCGGTCGCGATCTTCGCGGTAGCAGGCGGCGATTTTGCTGCCTTCGATATACGTGCGCTCGGCGCCACCCTCCGAAGTAATGCCGAAATAAACTGCGGCTGCCTTTAACCCGTAAGAACTGAGTTCGCGCGTTGTGATGTCGTAGAGTTGGACGAGCAAGTAGGTGTCGATGATAGCGCGGCCAGGCAGGTCGCAGCGCGGGAAATCGACCCAGCGCTCGGCGACTTTTAGGCGGCTAGAGCGAAACCGTGCCTCTTGGCCAAAGCGGCCCCATGCACAGGGCACTTTGTGCCGTTGGCTGCGCAGTTTCAGGAAGTCTAGGTCGAACTTAAAGAGGTTGTGCCCTTCGATGATGTCAGGATCGAGCACGGCGAGCACCGCGTTAAACTCTTCCAAAAGCGCTTTTTCCGCCGCGTCGTTTTCCTCGGCGAGGATCAGGAGCCGGGTTTCGCCACCACAGCGTAGGCCAATCGCCAATACGCGATCCTTGGGCTTGCGCGCATCGCTAAACGAGCCGTCCGCCGAGCTAGTTTCGATGTCGAGTTGGCAGCGGCGGACTTCGCTAAAGCGCATCTCGGAAAACAGTCGCTCGCGGTTTTGGAGGAGGAATTGGTTCTCCCAAGGTTTTAGGACATCGAGACTGCTCGCGAAGCCGCCCGACGCCTCGCGCACGGTTTTGAGGAAGTCTTGGAAAGTGGCGAGAGTACCCGCGCCCCCGTGCGCGAGAAATTGAAAGACGCCCCCGCCTTTTAGCGCCTCAATCTCGACTTCAGAAGGACACTCCTTAAGCGGCGCAGACTGCAGCCACGCAAAAGGGAGGAAGTCCTCAACTGCTGTTATCCGAGCCCCACCCTCGCCTACGCGGGCTGTATGCGCCCTTCCCTGTTCGTCTATCCAAAGTCCGCAGAGTGGGCCTTTACTCATGGTGGGGAGGATTGCGCGGGATTTTGGTTTAGCGGGCTCAGAACGGTTTTAGGTAAACCATCACGAGAGCGATCGCGGCAAACACGAGCGTAAGTCTGAGCCAGAGTTTCGCTTTTTCGCGCCGCCGGTAGGCCACGCCGCCAAAGGCCGAAAGCCCCAGCCAGCAGACTAGCTTCACCACGGCCCACATACCGGCCATTCCGTAAAGCCCTTGCCAAAGCCGAAAGCCGGTGAGCAAGACGACCAAGCTCGCGATACCGCTCCACATCAGCACCCGTTTGCGCGTCTCGGCAGGCCCAGCACAGGCGAAAAACGTTGTTCCGATGAGGACGAATACGGCGAAAACGTGGAGGATGTGCAGGCTATGGAGTTCGGCAGCGCTCATTCAGTGGAAAAATAATGTAACGGGATAGTGGTTAGGCGAAAGAAGTGACACCCCGCCGGTGCCGTGTGCCCAAAGGCTCTCGTCCTTTTAAGTTTAGGTGGGCACCTCCCCCGCAGCGTTTGCTTTCCGGTTTACGGCCTAGCAGCTTCCGCGGCGGTCTTGGCTCCCGTTGGTTCTTAAGGCAAAGAGCTGTTTAATGAAAGCACCTCGCACACCACAGGGTGTCGATCTCGGAGGCTAGGAGGCGCCCTCACTGCGTCAAGGTTGGCGGCGCTTTATTCTCCGCGTCTGCCGGCTTCGGTGAACTCGTCGCCTGCCTACCCGTGCCACTCTTTTTCAACTCACTCCCACAAAATGGGCATGCCGTCCCCTCCTACTCGCCGATCGGATTCAGGTGACTCAAAATCAACTCCTGTAGCGTCGCCAAAAACAGATACGCCACGAATGCGCGGCGAAGGGGCTCGGTGAGGTTGGCGACTTCAATCTCGCCGGATTCTAGCTCGTCCTCGCTGAGCCCGTGAAGCTGCCGTCGGTGCAGTTGGAGTCGCACGGCTGCGCAAGCGCGCAGCACAGGCTCTGCATTCTGCTCATCCAGATACACGAGCCCTTCTTCAAAAAACTTTTCGCCAAATAGCCCGAGGAGTTGGTGGATGTCGCTCTTCTGCGAGCCGACCAAATCCGCGCGCCAAACCTCGCGCAAATCATCAGGCAAGCTCGCTAAGTGCACTGCCGACGAAGGCTCCTCGCACAGCAGCTCTGCCGCTTCGGTCACGACCTCAAGCAGCGGAACGACGACCTCCAGGCTCAAGCGCACTTCAATCACTCGCATAGCCATCGTCGCCCTCCTCGCTCTCGAGCACTGCCGTGAGTTGCCATTGTTGCAGCGTGTAAGCGTAAGCCTCCGCCTGCTCGCGCGGGCCGCTCCACAGCACCGAGCGGCCCTGTTCGTGGACTTCGAGCATGTGTTTACGCGCGGCCGTTTCGTCGAAGCCGAACACCTTGCGAAACACCATCACGACATAGGACATGAGGTTGACTGGGTCGTTTAGGACGACGACCAGCCAGCGGCGTGCAGGCGCCCTCTCCGTGAGCGTATCGCTCTCGGGATGAGTCACGGGGGAAGTCTCCACGATGACAGTCATCACATACAACTTGGCTTCAGTCTGCTGCCACTGCGGCTGCCGCCGAAACCTCGGCAGCGATTACCGCTTCGGCCTCAGCAAGCGGGATTTTGCGCGCTTCGGTCGAGCCCTGATTCGCGACGGCGCTGCGCCACTTCAACTCCACAACGCCTTCCTTCAAGCCGCGCCCGCCAACCGTCAGCCGCAGCGGAATCCCAATTAAGTCCGCATCTTTAAACTTCACGCCTGGTCGCTCGTCGCGGTCGTCTACGAGCACATCGGCTCCGGCACGCTCGGCGGCCTCGGCCAGCGTTTTAGCCACTGCCGCCGCCGCCTCGTCCTTCGGGTCAAGCAAGGTGACAAGCACTTGGAACGGCGCGACTGCCCAAGGCCAGCGAATGCCGTCGCCGTCGTGGTCTTGCTCGATGAGCGCCTGCATCACTCGACCGATGCCGATGCCGTAAGAGCCCATGACCATCGGGTGTGTCTGCTTTTCGGCATCGGTGTAAACGGCACCAAATCGTTCCGAGTATTTTGTCCCGAGGACGAATATGTGGCCGACCTCAATCCCGCGGCGGCTCTTGAGCGGCTGTCCGGATCGCGGACACGGCTCGCCCTCGTGCACGCGGCGGAAGTCGCCAAAGCGCGTCACTGCGAGGTCGCGCCCGACATTCACATTGCGCAAGTGGTAGCCGTCTTCATTCGCCCCCGTCGTGCCGTTGCCAATTAAGCGAATGGCGTGGTCGGCAAAGATCCCCGCCAGCGCATCCGGTTTCTGGATACGGCCCTTAACTGCGCCGAGGCTCCCAGGTTTCGCGCCCATGATCGGCTCGATCTCCTCCGGCGTGGCGGGCCGCACCAGCGTGAAGCCGAGCGCGCCGAGTTTGGCCTCTTCCAACTCATCGCAGCCGCGCAGAATAACGACGAAGGGCTGCCCGTCGCCGACATAGACGAGCGTCTTAAATTGCGCCGAAGCAGGCACGCCGTAGGGCGCAGCCTCTAGCGCGGCGATCGTCGTAGCTCCCGGCGTCGCGAACTTCTCGACTTCGCCTACTGGCGCAGCGTCCGCCAAATCGGCGGGCACCAGCGCACTCGTCGCCTTCTCGCGATTGGCCGCGTAGCCGCTCGCCTCGCAGTAAATGATGTCATCGTCGCCGATTTCCGCCGGAGCCATGAACTCGTGCGAAAAGCTCCCGCCCATCACCCCCGTATCGGCCTCGACCGCAATCGCGTGCATCCCGATGCGCTTAAAAAACGCCTCATACCCACGCTTCATCGCCTCGTAGCTTTGAGCCGCGCCTGCCTCGTCCGCGTCGAAGGAGTAAGCGTCCATCATCACAAACTCGCGGCCACGCATCAGGCCATAGCGTGGCCGTATTTCGTTCCGAAACTTGGTGGCGATTTGATAAAAATTTTTCGGCAAATCGCGGTAGCTCGTAATCTCGTTTTTGACGAGCGGGGTGATGATCTCCTCGTGCGTCGGCCCGAGGACGAGTTCCGGCTCACGCGGCAATTTCGCAGCGGCCCCCTCACCCGCGCTATCGACACGAAACATGATTTCGCGGCCCGCCGCCCAGCGCGGCCCAGCCTCCCAACTCTCTGCGGGATGCAAGTGCGGCATCCACAACTCGATCGCCCCTGCCCGATCCATCTCCTCGCGGCAAATCTCAGTGAGCTTACGCATCACGCGCTGTCCGAGCGGCATATACGTGTAAAGCCCGGCACCGAGCTTGCGCACGAGCCCCGCGCGGACGAGCAGCTTGTGCGACGCGATTTCGGCATCCGCCGGGCTTTCCTTGAGAGTGGGAATGAAAAACTGGGACCAAAACTTCATGGGGAAGCCGCGCAGGCAAGCGGCCCGCCCTAGCGCAAGCAAATGTATTTGCCGGCGGAAGACCGCATCCCGTTACTCGCCGCTTTTATGAAGACGCCCCCCAACAACACGCCGCCTGCCGCTCCCGAGCCTTGGCCCATGAAGTGGATCGTCCTCGCACTCCTGCCCTGCCTCGCCGCCTACACCTTTGTGACGCTCCAATACCGCAAACCCGGCCACGCCTTTGAACCCTACAACGACTTGAAAGCACGCGCCCAAATCCACCAACTCCTCGAAGCCGGTTTTCAACGCATCCCGCTCGAAATCCGCGATGCAACAGATTCGCGCCCGCTCAACAAGGAGCCCGACTTCCCCGACTACGCGGAAAACCCCGCCAACAAACGCACGCTCTACGCGCTAATCACGCGAACCGCAGAAGGCGGACTCCCCGAAAATTTGGCCGCCGCACTGATTGAGCCGCCGCACTTAATCAGAGAGACGAGCACTTCGCTCGGCCCCGCCGACCTCCACGAAGGCGGCGATTTCGTCCTTAAAGCCCGCTTTTACGCGAGCGCCGAACCAGTGGCCGCGCAACTCTACGTGCACGGAAACCAGATCTTCCTGGTCGTCGAACTCGCCGGACCCGATGCCCCTGAAGACGACTTCGACGCCGAACACGTCGAATACCGGAAGTGGCTGATCGCCCCCAAGGTGCCGCTCAAGCCCGGCCGCTACACGGGGCTACTCATCGGTGCAGAGGAGTCGATGCTCTGGGGCCTGAAGGTCTACGAAGCTGAGCCGCGCTAACTTTGCATTTTGCCGAAGCCGCCCACTCCCGTTTCCCTTCACGCAGCTCCGCAGCCTCCTCCCCCAACCCACAGACGCCCTTCGCCATGTCCGCCACGCCCGCACTCGCGACCGCCAAGGCTGCCGCACTGGCCGCCACGATTAAGCCCACCGACCTGCGCGGCATTCTCCAATACGTCCCGCGCTTCCAAGGCCAGATCTTCGTCATCGCCTTCGACGGCTCCATCGTCGCCGACGATAACTTCGGCAACCTCCTCGTCGATGTCGCCGTGCTGCGCAGCCTCGGCATCAAAGTCGTGATCGCCCACGGCATCGGCCAGCAGCTGCGCGAACTCGCCCAACTGCGCAGCGTCCCCCTCTCCGACGTCGAAGGCACCGGCATCACCGACGCCCCGACTCTCGACCTCGCCATCCGCGCCAGCGCACGCGTCTCGCACCTCATCCTCGAAGGCTTGGCGCAAAACAATCTCAAAGGCGCGAGCACCAACGCCGTGCGCGCGCTCCCTGTCGGCATCATTCGCGGCATCGACCAGCAGTTCACCGCCAAGGTCGATCGCGTGGACAAGGACTTCCTGCACTCGCTGATAAACAGCCAAGTCATCCCCGTGGTCTCGCCGCTCGCCTTCGGCCCCGATGGTCGCTCGCTGCGCGTCAACTCCGACCTACTCGCCGCCGAGCTCGCCAAAGCCCTCCACGCGACAAAGATCATCTACCTCACCCCACACCCCGGCCTCGAAATCGGCGGCACCGTGCAACCTCAAATCGCCATCGAAGCCCTGCGTGCCCAGCTCGACCGCGCGCCCGATCAACTCGCCGAGCAGTGCCGCTCAAAGGCCCGCCACGCGGTCTACGCCATCGATAACGGCACCCCGCGCGTGCACATCGTCGACGGGCGACTCCTCGATGGCCTGTTAAACGAAATCTTCTCCGGCGAAGGCGTAGGCACCCTCATCTACGGCAACGACTACCAACAAATCCGCAAAGCCAACCGCCGCGACGTCCGCTTCATCTACAGCCTCACGCGCAGCGCGGTGAAGCGCGAAGAGCTCGTCCAGCGCACCCAGCAGGCGATTGATAAGACGATCGACCAATTCTACGTCTTCGAAATCGACGAGAACATCATCGCCTGCGTGACCCTCATCCTCTACCCGCCCGACACAGCCGGCGCGCCCAAACTCGCCGAACTCGGCGCACTCTACGTCCTGCCATTTTACCAAAATCGCGGCATTGGCCGCAAACTGGTCGAGTACGCCTGCCTCATGGCAAAGAAACAAGGGGCCTCGAAAATCCTCGCGCTCTCGACCCAGAGCTACGGCTTTTTCACCAACAACCTCGGCTTTAGCGAAGTGGACAAGTCTATCCTGCCCGAGGCCCGCCTCCGCCAACACGAAGAAAGCGGCCGCAACGCAAAAGTCCTAGCGCGCACGCTGTAAGCGCACCGGCGGCGCACGCCGCATCTGCGGAAACACAGCCCCTCAATAGGCAGAGATTCCGGTCGGGCGAGTGGCGAAAACCACAGGGCGCGTAAGGCGTAAGGCAAAACCCTTACGCGCTCTTGTGGGCGCGGAGCCGGTCGAGGAACACCGCCACGATAATCACCACACCGATCATGATTTCCTGAAAATAGGTCGGCCAGCCCATCTGCTGTGAGCCGTTGCGCAGCACTGACATAATCAGCGCGCCAATCATCGTCCCAAGGATGCTGCCCGCGCCGCCGCTCAAACTCGCACCGCCGATGATGACTGCCGCGATGATGTCGAGCTCGACACCGATTGCCACGGTGGGGTCGCCTTGACGCAGCCGCGCCAATTGCATCAGCCCAGCCAGCCCGAAGAAGCCACCCGCAATCGTGTAAATCAGCGCCTTGGTCACGACAGTGTTCACACCGCAAAGCCGTGCCGTGGCTTCGTTTGAACCAATGGCAAAAATCTGCCGGCCAAAGACGGTGCGGCGCATAAAAATCGCCGTCGCGATCGCCAGTGCGACCGCCACCCACGCTCCCGGCGGCATGCTCAGGTCGTAGGGATCCGCCGTAGTCATCCAGCCGTTAATTGCCGGATTGGTGTAGTTTACCGTCTCGTTACTCGCCATCCATTTACCCGCACCGCGCGCGATTCCCATCATGCCGAGCGTGATGATGAAGGGTGTCATGCGCAGCCCCGCGATTGCCGATCCATTGAGCAGCCCGAGGAAGGCACCACTGGCAACGACGGTGGGCACGACCGCCCAAGCCGACCAACCGTGTTTTAGCCCCAAGGCGCCGATGACGCTCGTAAACGCAATCACTGAGCCCGCGCTGAGGTCGATACCGCCGCTGACGATAATCATCGTCATCCCGAGCGCGGCGAGTGCCACAATGACGGTCTGGGTGAGGATGATTTTAAAGTTGGAAACGGAAAGGAAGTACTCGCGCACTTCGCCCGGGATGGAGAACAGGGCGATGACGAGGAGCAGTCCAAGAAAGGGGCCAAATTTGCTTAAAATTTTGTTCACGGCTAAAGCAGGGTTTTAGGGAAATAGGTGTATCGTGGAAAATGGGATGCAGCGTGCGCCATGAGTCGCGTTTTTATGCAGAAACACCCACGGCGGCACTCATCAGCTCGGGCTCCGTCCATTCGGGAGTTGGCTTGCAGGCGACGACCGCGCCACCGCGCATGACGGCGATTCGGTCACAGAGTCCAAAGAGTTCCGGCAGGTAAGAACTGACGACGACGATCGCCTTACCCTGCTCGGCGAGGCGGGCGATGACTTGGTACAGTTGCGCCTTGCTGCCGACATCTATCCCGCGCGTAGGCTCGTCGAGCAGGAGCACTTCGGCGGGATGCTCCATGAGCCGAGCAAGCGCGACTTTTTGCTGATTCCCGCCGGAGAGGTCGCCCACCGCTTGCTCCGAGGCGCGCGCCTTTATCCCAAGTGTGCCGAGCCAGGGCGTGGCCATCCCGAGCAAGCGGCGCGGCGCGAGGTAGCCGCCCGCCCGGGCGAGTTCGGGGTATTTCGTCAGTCCGATGTTTTCCGCAAGCGAGAGGACAAGCATCAGCCCTTCCTCTTTGCGGTTTTCACTCAAGAAGCCGACTCGCTCGCGCCAGCGTTTACGCGGGTTTGGGCGACCTTTGACGTGCGCGCTCGGGTCGAGCCCGAAGTTTGCGCGGAGCAGCTCCGTGCGCCCTGCGCCGATGAGGCCCGCAATGCCGAGGATCTCGCCTTCGTGGACGGTGAGCGGGCCGCCTGCGCCTTCGAGGGTGAAGCGCGGCGGGCCGAGTTTTGCGCTGCGCTGCGGGTAAAGCTCGGAGACATCGCGGTCGACCATCATCCGTAAAATCTCGCTCTGCGGAGTGTCGGCCATCACTCCGCTCCCAACTGTCCGCCCATCTTTGAGGACGGTGTAGCGCTGGGCGACTTCGCGGACTTCTTCCAAAAAGTGGCTGATGTAGATGATGCTCACGCCACTGGCACGGAGCTGTGCGATGACCTCAAAGAGCTTTCGTGTATCCGCCTGCGTGAGACTGCTTGTCGGCTCGTCCATGATGAGGACGCGCGGGTTGGAAAGCAGCGCACGGGCGATTTCGATAATTTGCTGTTCGGCGATCGAGAAGTCGGCGACCGCGCGTTCGAGGTCGAGGTGTTCGTGTGCGAGTCGGGCCAGTGCCTCGCGCGCGCGCTGGCGGGCGGCGGGGCGGTCAATCCAGCCACCGCGATTGGGGAGCGCCCCGAGGCCTATATTTTCCCAAACATTGAGATGCGGCGCGAGGCTCAGCTCTTGATAAATCATCGCCACCCCGTGACGGCGCGCGTCGAGTGTATCCGCAGGCGCGTACGCGTGGCCTTCGAGCTGCATCGTCCCCGCATCCGGCTGGATGACGCCGCTGAGCACTTTCATTAGTGTGCTTTTTCCTGCGCCGTTTTCGCCAATCAACGCGTGGACTTCGGCTTCGCCGATTTCGAGCGAGACGCCATCGAGCGCACGCGTCGCACCAAAGGCTTTTTTGATGCCCGTGAGTTTGAGTCGTAGGGACATAGGAGCAGTCGCAGGCTGTTGCATTAGCGGGCCGGTGCAGGGGCACGACCCTTTGCTGGCGGCCCGCCATTGAGGGGGATTTCAGAGATACTTATCGAGCGGAGGGTGCAGCAGGTCGTTGATCTCCGGGTCGTCCATGTTTTCCGCAGTGATGAGCGTGCAACCGGTGTCGATGAGCTTGGGGATTTCCTCTCCACGCAGTTTAGCGATGGCCGTTTTAACCGCGACGTAGCCCATGTTGAGCGGGTCTTGAACGATCAGGCCCTGTAAATCGCCCGCGCGCAGCGCCGCGACCGATTGCTTATCGGTGTCGAAGCCTACGTGCTTCACCTTTCCGCCGCCGCGGCCTACATCGGCGAGCGCGAGCAGCGTCCCCGAAGTGCTGCTGTTGTTGGGCGTAAAGATGCCGTCGATTTGGTGACCGTAACGGTTGATGAGGTTTTGTGCAGTGCGGTAGGCCGTGTCTCGCGAGGGCCCCGCATACTGGTCGCTGGAAATCACCTCGATCTCCGGAAACTCCTTAATCGTATCGAGAAAGCCATTTACGCGGCCCTCGACACTCGTCGAGCCAGGGACCACGCGCACGACGATGACCTTGCCTTTGCCATCGAGTAGCTCGGCGAGGCGGCGCGCCGCAATGACGCCACCTTGGTAATTATCGGTCGAGGCCTCGCTCACATACACGTCCTTATCGAGCGTGGAGTCGATCAGCACGACGGGGATTTTTGCACGAGTCGCCAGCTCGACCGAGGGCACGAGCGCGGTGCCGTCGAGCGGGGCCAGCACGATCGCGCTGACGCGGCGCGCGACGAAGTTTTCCATCACCTGGATTTGCTGCTCGCGATCGTCTTCGCGAATCGGGCCTTTCCACATGATGTCCACCGTGACGCCCTGCTCGGCAAACTCGCGCTGCGCCTTCACCATGCCCGCGTTGGCACTTTTCCAATACTCATCGGTGGTGCCTTTGGGCACTCCAGCGATTCGGTAACGCTCGGGAGCGGCTTGGGTCGTAATTGGCAACATAGCGCAAAGCGCGAGGAGTGTTGCCGCGGCGAGGGGTAGTTTTTTCATCACTGGTTTGCTTGAGGGTTGGAAGCCGCCGCTGAAAGCAAGGACAGGGCGGCGTATGATTGTTATGACTATCGGTGATAGAACAGATTAACGGCGACTCGTTCCCGAAGCGCGGCACTTCTAGTAATATCGCCTATAAATACTCCGAGAGCGGCGGGTGAACCAGCGCATCGACCTGCGGCTCGTTGATATTCTCCGGGGTGACTATCGTGCAACCGGTGTCAATGACCTGGGGCACGGCCTCGCCACGCAGCACGGCCACCGCACTCTTCACGCCGAGGTAGCCCATTTTGAGCGGGTCTTGGACAACGAGCCCTTGGATGTCGCCGGCGTGTAAGGCTTCGATGAGGGGCGTCGCGGCATCGAAGCCCACAAACTGCACGCGCCCACCCGCTAGCCCCGAGTCGCGCAGCGCGAGCAACATGCCGACCACAGTAGGCTCGTTTACCGAGAACACGCCGTCTACCTCGCGTCCGTAGCGATTGAGCAAGTTTTGCGCCATCCGGTAAGCCGTATCGCGGGTTGGCCCGCCGTATTGATCACCCGAAAGGAGGACGATCTCGGGAAACTCCTTTGCGATGGTATCGGCAAAGCCATCTCCGCGCAGCCCCGTGCTCATGGAGCCCGCCACGTCGCGCAGCATGATCACCTTGCCCTTACCGCCAAGCAGCTTGGCCAAGTGTCGGGCCGCGATCACGCCGCCGTTATAGTTATCGGTCGAGGCCGAGCTGATAGGGATGTCCGAGTCGAGCCCTGAGTCGATTAGCACAACAGGGATCTTTGCTTGAGCAGCAAGCTCGACGGGACGCACCAACGCGCGGCTATCGAGCGGGGCGAGCACGAGTGCATCGACACGGCGCGCGACGAAGTTTTCCACGACTTGGATTTGCTGCTCGCGGTCATCTTCACGGATCGGGCCTTTCCACAGGATGTCCACCGTGACGCCTTGCTCGGCAAACTCGCGCTGCGCCTTGACGAGTCCGGCTTGCACTGACTTCCAAAACTCGTGCGAAGTGCCTTTAGGCACGACAGCGATCCGATAACTTTCTGGAGAGGCTGCCTTCACAGCCAATGGGGCGATACAAAGAACAATCAGGGCAACTATCCTAGTTATAGCTTTCATAGGGGTTTTAGCTTTCATAGGTTTTTTTTGGGGGTAAGAAATCAGAGATCAAAGCGACTGGGGATAATCACCATGTCGCGAATCGTCATACAACGCGGGCGAGTTAACATATAGAGAATCGCGTCGGCCACCAAGTCCGCCTCGATAATACTCCCATTAGCCTTGGCTTGTTTTAGCGTCCCCTCTGGCCCGTCAGAAACCAGAGGCGTATCTACTGGCCCGGGAGAGACTGCGCCAACGCGTATCCCATAAGGCAAGAGCTGCCGCCGCATCACTTGGACAAAAGAATTGATTGCCCATTTCGAGGCCGAATAAACTGGCTCCCACGCGACCGCACAGTGCGCGGCAAGAGAACTCGTTATGATAATATCGCCCGTCTTTCGCTCCATCATGTGAGGCATTATTGAGCGAACGTTTTTTATTACTGCATTAACGTTTACCTGAAGGAGCTGATCGATCTGCTCTAGGCTAGCATTAATCAAATCCCCGCCGACATAAACGCCTGCGTTGGCATGAAATATATCGATATGCGGGACTAACGTTAATAGCCGATCCGCTAGCTGCTCACAGTGTTCGGGCTGACTTAAGTCGGCCACTAGAGGAAGCGCGCTTCGCCCATCGCAGACTTCATTGAGAACCTGCTCGTTGCGCCCAATAAAAACTACGGTCGCCCCTGCTTTGATTAAAGTCCGCGCAGTTGCCAACCCGATACCCGAAGTGGCTCCTGTAATTGCGGCGAATTTTCCAGAGAGAGACTGCTTCACGGTATTATAGGTTAAAGGCGGGAGGCGATGCGGGCCGATGTCGCGCGCTCGGGTTGGGCTTTCACACAGCGGTATAGCCACCATCTGCCGATAGGATAGAACCAGTGAGGAGGCTAGAGGCACGAGAGGCCAAGAAGAGCACCACGGAAGCGATTTCCTCGGGTTCACCCAAGCGCTTAATCGGTGTGCCATCCACCCACTGGCCGAGCATTGCGGGGTCTTGGCTTGCGACCATATCCACTATCGCAGTGCGAATATAACCGGGCGCGACCGCATTTACGCGCACTCCATACGCGGCCCACTCCACCGCCAGTGACTTAGTAAATTGGTGCACCGCCGCTTTCGACGCGTTGTAGTGAGATTGAAATTGAGGACGATTGACAATTAGTCCCGACATGGAGCCGAGGTTAATAATCGATCCGCGTCCTGCCTCGATCATACGACGACCAAATGCCCGACACGTTTTAAATACTCCGGTTAAGTTAATATCAATGACCTGTTGCCAATCCTCATCACTCAAGTCTTGGGCAGGCGCATTGTGCGCAATACCGGCATTACACACCAAAATATCAAGTGCTGGGACTGTGTCCGCCAAGCGGTCGAGCGCATCGGTCTCCCGCACATCGAGCGCATGCGCACTCGCCCGATAGCCTGCAGCATGCAGCTGCTCGACGAGTGACGCCACCCTCTCCGCATTGCGATCAACACAGTGTACATGGGCCCCCGCTTCGGCGAGCGCTTGCGCACAAGCCGCTCCAATTCCTCTCCCTGCACCAGTGACCAGCGCACTTTGTCCTGAGAGATTATAGTGTTCGAGATACGATTGGGACATAAGAACAGTCAGTTTTAGGGGATTTTACTGAGTTGCTTGGAGCTAGCCTTCCACTTGTGCGAAGCGGCCTCAAAATCCAAAAAAGGGAAGCAGCGCTTACTGCGGTATAAACACGAGATGCCGCCGAGGCGCAGGATACGTAGGGGTCGGGTTAGGGGTTAGCGGGGGTATCGCTCGCACGCTGAAGAAGCGCTCACCCGAAACGCATCCCGATTTCATAACCGAGTAAATAACAATCTGTTAGGTAAAAATACTAAGCGCCAGTTAGCGCTCTCCGAGCCGCGCTGATACGCTTTTTCCCACTGCGCGTGGGGCGGCAGCGTGTCGCTGCACCCATTTACCGAACGCTTGGCTGCCGTGCATACGCACGGCAGCCAAGCGTTCGGTAGAAAGGCCCCCAAACTCGGAAGCGGGAGTTTACTGGTGATTTTTCCCAATTCGCCCAAACGGGTTATCACTCTACTTTCCCCTCCCTGTCGCAACGCGACAGGGGAGAGTACTTTCAAATTTGGGATTTCGCTTTCGCGCGATAGCGCGAGGAGAAATCCCAAATTGAATGGATGCAGCGACACGCTGCCGCCCCACGCGTAGTGGAACCTAGTCCTTAAGTTCCACCACGACTTGGATTTCGACTGTCGAGGCTTTGGGCAGGCCGTTTACCGCCACTGCGGCGCGGGCGTGTTTTCCTGCTTCGCCAAACACGTTTACGAAGAGGTCGCTCGCGCCATTGATGACTGCCGGACTGTCCTCGAAGCCATCGACTGCATTGACGAAACCGCTCACGAAGACGATCCGCGCCACTTGGTCGAGCGAGCCGACAGCGGCCTTAATGTTGGCGAGGGTATTAAGTGCACAGACTCGTGCGGCCTCGGCCCCGCTGGCGAGCGTCTGAGTTTTGCCGACTTGGCCGGTGTGCGTCATCTGGCCGTCAACCATGCAAATCGTGCCCGCACAGTAGAGCAGGTTTCCGGTGCGCACGGTGGGCACGTAGCTGGCGACAGGCGCAGGCGCGTTGGGCAGAGAGAGGCCAAGTGAAGCGAGTTTTTGTTCGGGATTCATAGAAATTGCTGAGGCCTATTCGTTGAGGTTATTTAGCCGCTGGCAGAAACTCTAAAGTGGCGATGTCCTCTGCGGACAGTGCTTTGGCGAGCGCGTCGAATTCGCGCAGTCGGTCAATCTCGTGCTGGAGGCGCCCCATATCTATGGCCCCGATGCGCTCCCCTTTTTCGGGGAAACCTGCGACCATCGAGTGCTCGATCAAGGCCGCTCGCGAGTAGTCGAGCTGCCCCTGTGACATCTGCGGGTTGCGCTCCAAAATCAGCGTGTCGGCGGGGCTGGGGTCGCCGTTTAGATAGTCCTCCCAACCGCGCAGCGTCGCCGCGACAAAGGCGCGGACCAGCTCCGGCGAGCTTCGCACCAGCTCGCGCCGCACGACCACGCCCGCATAGGCGTCGTATTCTGCATCGATGAGCGGGAGCGCGCGCACAGGCACGCCGCGCTCTTGCGCCAAGAAAGGCTCACTCGTCAGGTAGCAGCTTCGCACGAGCGCGGGATCTGCGAAGAACGACGCCAGCCCGTAAGTTGTCGGCACGAGCTTAAACACCACGTCGTATTTTTTTTGGATATACGAAACCCACACCATGCTCAGCGGCGCCATGACGGTCTGCCCGTCGAGATCGCTAAAATCCTGCACGGGGCTATCGGCGTGGACGAGTAATGCTTCGCCGTCGTGCTGCAGCGACGCAGCGACCATCACCAGCGGCAGCCCTTGCGAAATCGCCATCGCCGTATCGTCGCTACGCAGCAGCCCAAAGTCGGCATCACCGCGCGCGACACGCAGTCGCACATGCGAGCTCGGCCCGCCGGGGCGCACATCCACATCGAGCCCGGCTTCGCGATAAAACCCGCGCGCCAATGCCTGGTAAAACCCGCCGTGCTCGGCCTGTGGAAACCAGTCCGTCTGCATGATAACCGGCGTAAGCCCGGCGGCTGCTTCGTCCGCATTTTTAGAGGGGGCGCTTTGATCGGTCGGCCCGCAGCCAACCAGCAACGCGCAACTGGAAACGAACGAAAGAAGTCGCAAGGGAAAGGTCATAAAACGAAAGCCGCAGACGCTCAACGCAGCCCCAATAGCTTTCGAGCATTATCGCCGCCGATGACGCGGATTTCGTCAGGTGTGAGCCCCCACTGCTCGCGAAACTCGTCTGCAAACCGGCGCATTTCCGGTCGGGCGTTTAGCGCGGGATACAGGTTGAGCGGATAGTCCGAGCCAAAGAGGACACGATCCGCGCCCACAGTGTCTACGAATTTTCGCCACGGCCCTTCGAGCGACTCATTTGGCGAGCTGACCGGGTCCCCCCGCCCTGCTGCTCCGCTGGCTTTCCCACGCCCGTAAATTAAGGGCGAAGCCGCCGTATCGAAGTAGAGATTGCTCGGCAGTTTTCCGGTCACGACGAGGGGCAAATTCGCCCCCCAGTGGGCGAGGATGAATCGGGTGCGCGGATGCCTTTCGGCGAGTGTCAGGAAGTCGCTCAGAGGCGTTTCAACTTTCCCCGGGTAAGGCCGCGAATCGGCCTCAGTGACGTGCAGGTTAACAGGCCAACCCCAGTCCCCTGCCCGCTCAAAAACGGCCGCGAGCAGCGGGTCATCGACCGCCCAGCCGACCGAGTGCGGCGAAAGCTCGCCTACGCCGCAAAGCCCGTGTTCGCGCGCCCAGTCGAGCTCCGCCAGCGCGGCGCTTTCCCCCGCCCCGCCCGGGCCGGGGTGGACACTCGCAAACGCATAAAACCGGTCGGGATAGGCGTGGATGCACGACGCGTAAAACCGGTTTTGCAGACGGCAGCTCTCCAAGTGCTCCCAATACCAACTGAGCAAAATCGCGCGCTCGACGCCCGCCTCGTCCATCGTACGCAGCAACTCATCCACGCTCGGGAAACCTTGGACAGCTTGACCGCCTTTGCGGCGGCGCGTGCACAAGGTCGCCCAATGCCGCTCGCCCGCGCGCTCCGCCCAGCCGCTCGGGTCGCCGTTAATCCCGTCGGGATACAGATGAACATGGGCATCGATGAACATGGCAAGTGGCGTGGCAGTGACCACTGCCACTTACGCTCGCGCGCTGAGCCAGCGCCAGCCTTTACCTCGCGGACACGTTTGAAACAGGAACAGACCCTAGCACGCTCCCCCTCCGACCTTTCTTAACCCTTCGTCGCTTTAAAACAACTACCCCAAGCCCAAGTCCCAATAAAACCGCGCCATACGTGCTCGGCTCAGGAACCATCGGCGGAGTCCACTCTCTAACTTTATCTACATAAATCCGATACCAGCCAGCATGCCAATGTTCGGACCTAGCCCCACGCCTTCCCAATTCGCTATCAAGAAAACCAATCCGATGCATAATAGAACTATAATCATAACGGGTCATAACAAAGGCTCCTCCTGAATATCCCATTTCTCTAATATCGAACTCCAAAAAAGAATCAGGACTTACCCAAAGATTATCAATATAGAACCACTGTTCACCACTCTGGCCTCTACCAAAAGATACAGTCGCCAATACGTCTCTCCCTGTATAAACTTCTAGGGAAGGAGTCCTAGATGTGTGATGATTACCCAGATAAAACGTATTCATTCTCTTATTAAGAGTCACATTGCCGAAATTAGGAATATTACCCCAGTCTTCACGGTATTTACTCCTATGAGAATCTGGCGGATCTTGTTCTTCATCCTCCTCCTCGTCAGAAGTGTGTAAAGAAACACTACTCTTCGGGCTCTTCTTTTCTACGCTATCTCCGCCAGGGGGGGGGGGGATTTGCGTATGACAGGCTGGCAGTAATAAACTGCGTAATAAAAAACAGCAGAAAGCCTCTGATAGTATGAGCCGTTAACATGCGCCCAAGAAGCGACCAGGCCGCCCGATATAAAATAGAAACAGGCTACCTAGTTCAGCTCACTCAATTCTAAAAGCCCGCATCGGCGCTACTATTCCCCGCCTAGCTCTCGTGCAATAATGCCATCACTTCGACCAACGGAAATCGCTTCCGTGTCCTTCACTAAAGGCAATCGCTCCTCGCCCGGATAAACCACGACGCCTGCGCTCGCGCGCTGAGCCAGCGCCAGCAAAATAAAACAGCCTGCGGCTGCCTCGCGGCTCGCGTTTGACGCGGGCAAGTAAAGCTACCGCGCCTCGAGGCACGAGCCGGCTAAGGGAATCAAGCCTCAGCTTGTTTTACTGACCGGCGCGCCCTTTGGCGCACCGGTCTACGTTTTGCCCACACGACCATGCCGATCCCAACTGCGGCTAGGATTGCGCCATAGGTTTGAGGCTCGGGGACTCCTGAGACATGGTTGAAGGGGGTGATTGCGTAGTATTGGGAGTCGTAGTCGAGTGCTACGAGCCGGAAGTCTTGGTAGCCGTCAAAGACGATTTGATTGAGGAATTCGGCGAGTTGTGTGGGCTGGTAGGTATTAATCCAACCCCGGCTAATGAGTAAGTAGTCTTCGTATTGATACCAGTTGCGGATGAAGAGCCGGGCGCTAGGATCATAAGAATTGCCGGCGGCATTGAGAAAATTCAGTTGATCTATCCATAGGATGTTAGCGAGCCCGACCTCGCCACCGGCGAAGTCGATTGTCCCGCGTTCCATGACATTTAGTACGGCTAAATGCTGTTTGGTGTTTCCGCTGAGCCGGAGGATGGCTTGGTCGCTTTGTTCGCCGCCGTATACGTTACTCGGGTCGAGTCCGTGGGGTGTGCCGCGTAAAAATACGTTGGGGAAGGTTCTGCCCGTAGCCCTTCTGAGCGCGTCGGTGCTATTGGCAGGGAGGACCAAGATGTCTCGGCCTGCGCCGTCGCCGATATATATATTGTTTACGTGGAGGGTGCCTTGGCTGAGGTTTACCGTGCCTTCGTGGATGTAGAGATTGGGGACGTTATGGGTTGCAGCGGAACCAAGGTTAAGCGCCCCAGGCCCGGTTTTGACTAAGTTTGGAACGTCGAATCTTGAGCTTCCGGTGAGTCCTAAGCTACTCCCGTAAATATGAGCGTAGAGCGGGCGGTTGTTCGCCGTCCTAATAGTGAGCCTCCCGCCAGTATTCGCTTCTCCAGAGTACGCGAGGAGTCCTCCGGAGTTAATCGTTAGCGTATAGTTTGCATTTGACGTTAGTGAAGCTCCGTCGCCGATCTTTAGTGAGTTGATGGCGCGGTTACCGACGAGCGTGCTGGTGCTGTATTCGTCTAGAAAAAGGTTTATACTGGGGTTCCAATTGTTTGAGTTGGTGTTCGTATAGTAGTTGGTAACAGGCCTCAACTCCGTGACGCCGTTAGCTGCGACGGGCGTCATAAAATCTAGCCCGTTTACTACTCCCCACGGGGTAATCTTCGTGCCAGTAGCGACGTGGTTTATTGCATCGCTTGGACTCCAGAAGGTGAATGACAAGCGAGCTTTGCTGAAGTCCTCGAGGATAGCGTTAAAACGATCGTAAGTCCTGTAGTTGAGCGTGAAAAAGTCCTCTTTGTACAAGAAGGCGAATCTTAGTTCGGTGAAGTCACTGATGCCTGTGGAGTTGTGTTTTAACTCGATGGTGTTGCTCGCGGCAAGCGTTCCTGGGCTGCTTTGAAAAATGCTCTGTAGAAGGAGTGGGTCTGCTAGCTCTTGGGACGTGCCATTGGGCTGGCCCCAGAGACGCAGCGTGCCGCCGCTGAGAAAGACACTAACTTTGGAGCTGTCGTTGAGTCGATCAGGGTGATTACTTCCGGTGAGATTGTCTAAGGTCACTACACCGCCGTTGAGGATGTTTAAAAATACGTTATTGCCGGAGATCATACCTCCATCGTGAAGCCGAAGCTCTACGCCTGAGACATGGGTCGTCCTAGCAATATGGGATGTGATATCTGCCCGTCCGTCGCCTACAAACCTAATCTCACTGCCGGAGAACCACTCTGGCAAGATTGCTTGGGTAAACCTGACATCCGCGACATTGGGATTTCTTCCGCGTTCAACGCGAATGCGTTCGATGCTCAACTCTTTATCCCATATTACTGTTCCGTCAGCGGTGTAGTGGCCGAAGCGGAGTTCTTGGTCTGGTTGCACGAAGCCGGGGTGGCCCGCAATATCAGCCCAGAAGGGGGTGTTGTTGAGTCTTACAATACGATCGCCGCCGTAAGCGGCGAAGCCGCCGGAGGCAGGGAGGCCGAAATCGCTGCCCCATATGACTTGGCCTGGGCCTGTGCCAAGGGAGCCTGTGAAGTCCGAGTCTAGGCCAAAAACTCCCCCGCTGAGGCGGAGATTGCTGTTTCCGAACCCGCCTCCGAGGGTTCCGCGTAGGACGCCTTCATTAACTTGGACTTGGTAGTCTATCGGTTCGGTGAGCCAGAGCATTCCTGGGCCAGTTTTGACGAGGCGTCCGAAGCCTGAGGCGGTGATTGCCCCTGAGAGCCGCGCATGAGCGTCGGTGTGGCCGCGTTCGACGCGGATTTCGCGGCTTCCGTTGCCGAGGTTAATTGGGTTTTTAAAATCGATTTGTGCGTTGGCGTAGCGGGAGCTGAGGAGCAAGGCGCGGTTGTTACCGACGAAACCGCCGGCTCCCCAAGTCAGCCAGGCGAGGCCGCCTGCCCAGTTTTGGATTTCGACTGAGCGGTTTCCTCCGAAAGCGGAGAATCCGCCGGAGGCGTCGTTGCCGAAATCGTCACCCCATTGAATTTTTGAGCCGAGGACTCCGTTAAAGTTAGTGTCCCCCAGTTCGAGAATTCCGCCTTTTAGGTATATCGTGCTGAAGGTAGGGATAGCGCTACCGGGGGGAGCGCCGAAAGTAGTGTCGATGGCAGTGCGCAGCACGCCGTCCCAGATTATGGTCGAGCCTGTCCAGTCGTTATTGGGGTTGCTCAGCGTAATGAGTCCTAAGCCGACTTTGCTGAACGAATCATTACTCGGGTAAGTAGAGCTGTAGACCTCCCCGCTGAGGAGAAGCCCCCCCGCGTCGCCGCGTGCGCCGAAAGTAGTGTCACCGGTCATAATGATGGTGCCGGCGAATTGGTTTAGGTCGGTAGGCGAGCCTCCCCCGTCGTGGTAAATCGCACCGACAGCGGGACGCCCCAAAGCGCGGACAGCTCCCGGCCCGCTGACATTGAGCGTGGCCTGCTCGCTGTAATTGAGCGACTCTCCCACGTGAGAGCGGATTCCGAGCGTGCCGCCGTAATCGATGGTTAAGTAGCTATTCACGCTGCCGAGTGCCTTATTGCGCTTAACAAAAACAAGCGTCTCTGCCCCCACTCGGAGATTGAGGTAGTAGAGGGCTTCGCCGCTTAGGATCAAGTGCGTCCCAGAACCGGGCACCGTCTCAATGCCACCGCCAATATCGAGGTTACCGGCAAAGTGCGTCGCCCCACTGCCGGACACGCGCAGGTAGCGGCTACCCTGAATCAGGCCCCCAAACCGCAGCCCACCTTGGGAATGGTTGATAATAAACCCATCCCATCCCGTGTTAGCGGAAAAATAGACTGTACCGTTGATATTGGTCTCCACGACCTTTGTACCGCTGGAGTTTACCGTAACCAGATTCCCGTCGCTCGGAACCCCGTACCCTATATCGAGCGTACTGCCGTTAATCGTATAGTTAATCCCCGAATCCGCATCGAACCACAACGACCGTGTTCTCGGCCAGTCCCAGGGCTCCATGCTCACCGTAATCGCCGAAAGGTCTCCTTGGTTCGGCACACTGCTAAACAACACGTCCGCCGGGTTCTGGAAATCCGAAGGGCTTATACCCGGATTCCAATTGGAGTCAGTCTCCCAATCCCCATCCCCATTATGCCACCACTGTGTCGCCCCAGGCGGAACCAACTGAGCACTGGCTACAGAACCTAATAAGGCAAAGCTAAGTAGAACTACTCCAACGCACCGCACCAGGTGCCTGCGTGCCTGCGTTTTATTTAACATAAAATTGCATGAATGACGATGTTTAACCAGTGGGTAAAGCCACTTAGCTACTAAGTAGTTAATCTGAGGGGAAGCTTAAAAAAGTGAGTTAAATCACCCTAGTAGATTTACTTAGCTTGCGAGCTAATAGTGCGAACTAGGGGCGGTATAAGCTGCGGTAACGCTGCGATCTTGCTCCACTAACAAATCCTCTTAAAAAAATGGGCGATAGGGGGTCTTCACCTCAACAGCGTGGGGCGGCTCAAACACCAGTGAATTGATGGCGAGCGCTACCTGTGGCCAGCGAGCCCCTCGCCAGCATTCAGGCAGGCTTTCATTTCGCGTTTAGGATTTGGGCGAGAGCCGGAAAGCGCGTTTTTGGGGAAAGCCCGCGCTTTTTTCTAAGCCCCATTGCCGCGAAGAACACGAGCACTTGCACGAGGACGATGCAGGCCGCAGGGGACGCGTTGAGGAAAAAGCTCACGTAAATCCCTAAAAGCGTAGAGCCCACGGCACAGCCGACTGCGACACAGAGCATTTTCCCAAAGCGCGCAGTACTCAGAAACCCGACGCAGCCAGGCGTCACGAGCATCGCGACCACGAGCAGAATACCGACCGCCTTGAGCGCGACGACTATCGTCACCGCGAGCAGTGAAAGCAGTAAGTAGTAGAGCAGCCCTGTGCGCAGCCCGATGACGCGGGCTTGGGCCGGGTCGAAGCAAAAAAGCAGCAAGTCGCGCCGTAGTGCCACGACCACGACAAGCACCCCTGCGCTCGTAATCAGCGTCGCGTGCAGATCGCCCGGAAGCAGCCCGAGGATGTTGCCAAAGAGGACTTTATCGAGGTGGATATCGACTTGGAGCTTCGTGAAAAGCACCAGTCCGAACGCAAACAGGCCCGTGAAAACCACGCCCAAAACCGTGTCTTCCTTGATCCGGCTGTGGGCCTTGATAAAGCCCGCCGAGACCGCGCAAAAGAGCCCCGAGAGGAAGGCGCCCAACGCGAGCGGCAGCCCAAACACCGCCGCCAGCACGAGCCCCGGCAGCACGGCATGCGAAATCGCATCGCCCATTAGCGACCAGCCCTTGAGCACGAGGTAGCAGGAGAGCACGGCACAGACCGCCGCAATCGCGGCCCCCGCCAACATGGCCTCCACCATGAAGGGATAGCGAAACGGCTCTAGGAGGGCGTCAGCGAGTAGCATCGGGGGCGCCTCCGTTTGGTAAAAATCGCGGCGGGCGCTCCGCTTGGTGGGCGGGCCGCCCTGCCTGCGGCGCACGTTGGGCGCGCCAGCCGTGCTTCGGTGCGGCGTAAAATACCGCGAGGAAGAGCAGCGTCTGCAGCGTCACGATACAGCCGCCCGTTGCGCCGTTGAAAAAATAGCTCGCGTAAGCCCCGACGAGCGACGTGCCCGCACCGATCGTCATCGCCAGCGTTATCATTTTCCCAAAGCGGTCGGTCAGCAGGTAGGCGGTCGCGCCCGGCGTCACGAGCATCGCGACCACGAGCACCGCGCCCACGGCTTGCAGCGCGGCGACGACCGTCGCCGAGAGCAGTGCGAGCAACACGAAATGAAGCCCCGCGACATTGAGCCCGAGCGTGCGCGCTTGATGCGGGTCGAAGCTCACGAGCAGCAAGTCGCGCCACTTGAGCCCGAGCACTAGGAGCGCGCCCACCGCGACGCCGATGATCTGCACAATATCGAAATCGGAGATACCCAGAATATTCCCCAAGAGAATCGTCTGTAGCGCGACGCCGCTCGGTTTTAGCGAGATGAGCAAAAGCCCGAGTGCGAGGAAGGCGGTAAACACCACGCCAATCACCGCGTCTTCGCGCAACGGCGTCTTCGCCTTCACAAAGCCCATGCCCGCCGCCGCCAAAAGCCCCGTCGCAAACGCGCCCGCCGCAAAGGGCAGCCCGAGCAGATAGGCGATCGCCACGCCGGGCACGACCGCGTGCGAAAGGGCATCGCCCATCAACGACCAGCCCTTGAGCGTGATGAAGCAGGAGAGGAATCCACACACGCAGCCAATCAACCCGCTGACGAAAATCGCCCGCAGCATGTAATCGTAGTGAAATGGCGTGAGGAGGGAATCGAGCATGTGACGCAGTCGTCGTGTGTGGAGAGAAGGGCTTGGGCGGCGGCGGTCTTTTTTTGAGGCGGCGGTAAAAAAACAGTAAATGGAGCCAAACGCCCGCGCGGGTTAGCGGTCGCCCTCCTCCTCGGCGCGCTCGGCAATCACGTTTTCCTTACCCGCGCGGTGGCTGTATTCGAGGTGTCCGCCTTTGCCGAAAACGAGCGGTCGCTCATCGTCGGTGAGCAGCGTCACCGCTTTCTCGTCGTGTTTTTGCACGGTGGATTCGTCGAACTTGAAGTGGCGCAAGACACCGCCAAATGCGCGCACGAGGTTGTCTTGCGTAAACACCTCCGCAGTCGGCCCCGCCGCCAAAACCGTGCGATTCACGAGCACCACCGAGTCGCAAAACTCGGGCACCGCCCCGAGGTTGTGCGTGGAGACGAGGATCAAGTGGCCCGCCGCGCAAAGCTCGCGCAAGAGCCCGATAATCGCCGTCTCGGTCTGCACATCGACGCCGGTAAATGGCTCGTCGAGGAGGATGACTCGGCTGCGCTGCGCGAGCGCACGCGCAAGGAACACGCGCTTCTTTTGCCCGCCGGAGAGTTCGCCGATTTGGCGTTCGCGAAACTCCAGCATCCCCACGCGGCGCAGGCTCTCCTCGGCGATTTCGCGGTCGCGCGCACGCGGGATGCGCAGGAAGTTCATATAACCGTAGCGGCCCATGAGGACGACATCCCACACGCTCACGGGGAAGCTCCAGTCCACCTCTTCGGACTGCGGCACGTAGGCGATGAGGTTGGCCTTGAGGGCAGATTGGACGCTGCGGCCTGCGATGCGCACGCGCCCGCTCGCCGGGCGCACGAAGCCCATGATTGCGCGAAACAAGGTGGATTTGCCGCTGCCGTTTACGCCGACCAGTGCGCAAATCGTCCCGCCCTCCAGCCGGAAGCTGGTGTCGCGCAGCGCCTCATGCCCATTTGGGTAACACACCGTGATGTCCTCGACGCTCAGGTCGAGCAAGGTGCCCGCGCCCGCTGCCGAGGCGGTGGAGCCGTTAGCAGCGGCAGGCGGGAGAGGCTCGGCGGACGGGCGGGCGGCTTTAGTCATCAAGGTTAAAGCCGCGCAAAATGACCTCCGCGTTGTAACCGATCAAGCGTAGTAAAGTGGGCGCAGGCCCATCCGCTGCAGTGAGCGAATCCACGTAGAGCGTGCCGCCGTAGCGGATTCCGGTTTCGCGCGCGACCTGCCGCGCGGGTTTATCGCTAATCGTGCTCTCGCTGAAAATCACGGGGATCGCGTTCGCGCGGACGGCGTCGATTACCTTTTTTACCTGCTGGGGCGTGCCTTGTTGGTCGGCGTTTACCGCCCACAAGAACAGCTCCTTCATCCCAAAATCGTGCGCGAGATAGGAAAACGCGCCTTCGCTCGTGACGAGCCAGCGTTGCGCGGCGGGGATCCGCGACAGTCGCGCACGCAGGTCGGCCTCCACCGCGGCAAACTGTGCGCCGTACGCGGCCGCGTTGGCGTTGTAGGTGGCGGCATTGGCCGGATCGTGCGCGACTAAGGCCGCACGCACGTTCTCGATATACACGAGTGCCGCGCGGGGCGACATCCACGCGTGCGGATTGGGCCGCCCCGAGTAAGGGCCTTCCGCGATGGCGATCGGCGTGACGCCTGCGCTGAGGACGACGCTTGGCACGTCCTTTAGCCGGACAAAAAAGCGCTCGAACCAAAGCTCCAGCCCGAGCCCGTTCCACAACACGAGGTCGGCCTGCTGCGCCTTAATAATATCCTGCGGTGTCGGCTCGTAGCCGTGGATCTCCGCGCCTGGCTTCGTGATCGACTCCACCACTGCGCAGTCGCCCGCCACATTTTGCGCGAGGTCTTGGAGGATGGTGAAGG
This sequence comes from Cephaloticoccus capnophilus, assembly GCF_001580045.1. Taxonomy (GTDB): domain Bacteria; phylum Verrucomicrobiota; class Verrucomicrobiia; order Opitutales; family Opitutaceae; genus Cephaloticoccus; species Cephaloticoccus capnophilus. Next base: position 4,458 of record NZ_LSZP01000009.1, on the reverse strand, counting down.
TCGTCACGACGCGGAGCTTTGCGCTCGGCGCTTTCGTGCTAGCGGCGCTGTTTGCAGCCGCGCTGGCCGCATCGTCTTGGTGAGGCGTGCAGGCGGCCACAAGTCCGAGGAAAAGGAGCATCGCCGCGCGCGCCGCGCACTTTAATACGGCGGCGACAGAGGGCTTCGGGCATTTCGTGGTCGTAGTCATAGCTTTTTTCAAAGGCGCATCCGGGCTCTGTTTTTTTCGGCCTGCGCAGCTTGCGGCGCGAGTTCGAAAAACAAATCGTCGGCTAGCCCGAGAACCCATTCGAGCTAGCCGACTGTTTACCTTCACAAGAGCGCGCGTGGGGCACCGGTCGCGGGACGACACATGGCAGAGCAGCCACCGCAACCGAGGCCCCCTACGCGATGACCCGAGCGCGCTCTAGAAGAGATACTTCGCGGTGATAAAGAACGAGCGAGCGAAGCGTGGGCCGTAGACGTAGTCGTTATCGCGGTCGGCGCCGCGCTCTAGGTCTTTTTGTCGCTCATCGAAGAGGTTCTTCACGCCGAGCGTGACATCGATGTGGTGCTTGCCCGTATCGAAGTGGCGGGTGAAGCCGAAATCGACCACCCAGAAATCGGGCGTGCGGCGCAGCTCGCCGAGGCGATTGTGGAGCGCGTCCATCGCGCCCACGTATTTGACGCCGAGGAAGACGTTGAACTCCGGCATGGGCGTCCAGATCGCTTGGGCGACGCCGCTCCACTCCGGGGTAATCAGGTAATCGCGAGTCGAGATGATGGTCGTGCCGCCAACGTCGGTGTCGTCGAAAATGTCTTCGGCTTCGTCATAGCGGGACTGGAAGTAGGCCGCGCCCAGCTCGAAGCGGAGTTGCGAGTTGGGTATGTAAACCCAGTTCGCCTCGACGCCTTCGACACGCGAGCCGGAGGCATTGCTGCGGACTTGGTAGAGGTCGCCCGTCACTGGATCCGTGAGGGTGGGCCCGAGCAGGAAGGTGTCGTCGATATCGGTCAGCGAGGCCGTGACATCGAAGCCCCAGGTCGCGTTAGCCGGGTCGTTGCGCCACTCTAGGCCGACCATGCCGGTGATCGTCTGTTCCTCCTTGAGGGCGGCGTCGTTGCGAATGCGGATTTGGTCGGCTCCGAGCGTGTCCACGTGTAGGTCTTCGTCGAATACGCCGGGCGCACGAAAGCCGGTCGCGACGCTGGCGCGCAGCTTGAGCGTGGGCGTGGCCTCGTAGGCGAGCGCGACGCGCGGCGAGAAAATCGCGTCATCAAGCTCCGAGCTTTTATCGACGCGACCGCCGAGTACGACGCTCAACGTGGGCGTCGCCGTCCACTCATCTTGCAGGTAGAAACCCACGTTGGAGAAGCTGTCATCGACGAAGGTCGCGAGCGTTTTGCCGAGGAAGTCGCGATTATAGTCACGCACTTTTTCCCATTTGTACTGGATGCCTGCGGCGAACGCGTGCTTTTCGAGCCGGTAGTTAAACTGCGAGTCGATGTAGTGCAGCGGGTCTTCCGTGTAGCCGTATTGGCCGAAGGAGTCGGAGGCCGCGCTGCCGGCAATCGTCGGGTCGAGTTCGTCGGGGTCGTAGCCCGGGGCGTTCGGGTCGGTGACCACATCGCCTAGCCCACCGTAGAAGCTGTCGCGCTCAATGTAGGCAAAGGAGTAGCCGATCGAGAAATCGAAGTCCGCCGTGACGTCCTGCTCCCAGCTCACGCCGCCGCGATGGTATTTGGTCTGGAGCGACTCGGCGATGTTCGCCAGATACTCGGGCTGGTCGAAGCGATTACCCCCGCGCCGCTCTTCCCAAGTGTATTGATAGTTGGCGCGGAGCCGCGTTTTCGCAGTCGGCGCGAACCACACTTGCGCACCGACCACGCCCAGCTCCTTCTCCGTAATCTCGCTGTAGTCGTCGCCATCGTAGTCGATTGGGTCGTTTTGGCTGGACTGGAACACGAGCGAGAGCCCGCCCTTGCCGCCCGCAAAAACGCGGTCGAGGCGTCCATCGGCTAGCCAAATCGGCTCGCCCTTTTGCACGTCCACGCCGGCCTGCAGGAAGCCGCCATTGCGCAGCGGTTGGATGGGTACGAGGTTGATCACGCCACTCACCGCGCCCGCACCATAGAGGGCCGAACTGCCGCCTTTGACGATTTCGATGCGGTCGACGAAGGCCGTCGGGATTTGCTCCAAGCCGTAAACGCCCCCGAGGGCCGACATCAGCGGCGCACCGTCGAAGAGGATTTGGTTATACGCGCCGCCGAGCCCGAGCATCAGCACCTCCGAGGTGTTGCAGTTTTGGCAAGTGCTCTCGACCCGCACGCCGTTAAAAAGCTCCACCGCCTGCGAAAAGTTAAACGTGCCGCGCATGTGCATGTCCTCTTGCGTGACGACCTCCGTGCGAATCGGCACTTCCGAAAGCAGCCGCTCCGTGCGCGTCGCCGTGCTGACGACCTGCAGCCGCTCTAGCGCAGTGACCGAGGACTGGTCGGCCACTTCAAGCCCCTTTGCCGTCGCAGCAGACTGCGCAGAGAGCGACGCAGCGGCTCCCAAACCGCCGAGCGCAGCGCCCCAGACGAGCGTCCTGGCCGCTCGCCCTAGCCGAAATGAGTGTATGGTTAACTTGGTAGTCATAGATGTTAAAAGGTATCTCATGAAATTAAATGTAGCCTCAGCTACTTTTATTTACTTCGACAGCAAGGAGAATCTACGGCTACGTTTTGAGCAGATTTCCCCGCCCTTCCCTTCCGTTCCTATGGCCACCGAAAAACGCGCTATTTCTCCCGCCACTAATCTCAAAAAAAGCCCCGAAAAACGGCGCGGAACTTCCGGCGGCGCCCGCGCTACTGCGTTAAAGAAAGCGGCGAGTGAACGCGAGCCCGTGCGCGCCGCCGCGCTGCGCTGTACTCGCGAAGCGCATTCGCGAGAGACGGTCGAGGACTACGTCGAAGCGATCGCCGACCTCGTCGCCAGGACCGGCGAAGCCCGCGTAACCGACCTCGCCCGAGAGCTCGGCGTTAGCCACGTCACCGTTAACCGCACGATTGCCCGCATGCAGCGCGACGGCTTTGTAAGCTCACTGCCCTACCGCGCGATTTTCCTGACCGAAACCGGTAAGCAACTCGCCGCCGAATCCAAGGCGCGCCACCAAACCGTCGAGGCCTTCCTGCGCGCCATAGGCGTGCCCGCTGCCGTCGCGCAAAAAGACGCCGAAGGCATCGAGCACCACGTCAGCCGCGAAACCCTCGCCGCCTTCGCCAAACTGGCGGCGGCAAAGTGACAGTAGGGCCTGTTCGCGTTTGAAACGTGAGCCGCGCTGATACGCCTTTTTCCCACTGCGCGTGGAGCGGTGGCATGCTGCCACTCCCATTTAATTAGGGAATTGGCCGCGTCGCTTCGCGGCGAAACCAATTCCCTAATTTTTGAAAGTATTCTCCCTGTCGCAACGCGGCAGGGAGCAGAAAGTAGAGTGATAACCCGTTTGGACGAGGAGGGAAAAATCACTAATACGCTCCCGCCGCCAGCCGCGCCGAGCGCTGTTTTTGCCGCCGCCGATAGCAGACAAGCCCGAGTGCGGCTAACATTAAGCCTGCCCCGTAAGTTGCAGGCTCCGGCGTTCCCGAAATCATCCAGTAATCTTCGTTATAGTGCTCAAGGTGAGTTCTCCCGGGGATATATCCCTCAAAGGCAATCCGCTTCAGAGCATCCTCAAGACCGCTACTCGTCTTCCGAACAAGGAAAAAGTGAGTGCCTTCTACCCAGCCGCTGACGACTAGCTCAGCACCGCTATCAATTGATAAATCGTCCAAATAAAGAAAACGCTTACCCAGTGGGCCTATCCAGTTAAACTGGAGAAAAGACTTCCCCTCGGCCACAAGCTTGTGAAAGCACTCCTCCTTTATAAAACTTGCATCGGAATGATCGGCAAATTGGAAAAAGGCGTCTCGCAATCGCACGGTTGAATTACGCTCAATCTGTCTAGTACCCCACGTATTCAGCTTCGCATGATTATTAATAAAAATATCTCCCCTAGTCGCAATCGCCCCATTCGTCTTAGCTAGCGAAAGCACATTATACTGCCCCGACACTTCGACAGGCCCAGTAAAGGTATTACTCTTATCTCCACCCAATACGGCAGCCACCCAATTTCTATGCTCAGTCCCACTTATTCGCAGACCTACCTTATTTGTCCCATTATCAGCAATGACGGAGTTAATCCGTAAAGGATCAATCATTCCACCAGTTACCCAAAGCCAGATATTCAAGAAACTTTCACTAGAAGTAAGAACTCCAGATCCTGAAATATACGCCGCAGGTGCCGATGCATAAACGCCTATCCCACCCTCACCAATAGTGAGCCTATAGGGGGCTTGTATACCCACATGATTACCGCTATACATATTCAGACTATGTAAATAACAATCGCCGCCAAGGTAGTGACATGAGTTTATATTAACATCAGAATCATCTAT
>NZ_LSZP01000008.1 GCF_001580045.1 Cephaloticoccus capnophilus | reverse complement strand
ACCTGGGGGGGGGGGGGAGGTAAGTTCTGCTAATACATAAGCGCTCTGCAGATGAAAACACCCGAGTAGAGAAGTGATATACAGAAACGTTCGGCACGACATAGGCACAGACGTGCGATACGCACTCCGCCGCCTTAAATAAGAACCAGGCTCTAAAAATAGCCCAATCGCTATGCGCTTTCCGACCGGGTACCCTATCCTATCTCCCTAGGGCCTGTTCCCGAGATAAATGCCAGAGATCACAGACCTCCACTGCGCGTGTGGGGCGCAGCCTGCGGCTGCGCCCCACGCGTAGTGGGAAAAACGGGAGTCCCCTTCTTTTAAAAAATGTAGTTAGCGCTAAGGAGGAAGCTACGTGGGGCACCGGGCATGCTGCTCGAGCGCCAATAGTCTTTGCCCGCTAAATTCGTCATCGCGAGCGTGACCGTCCACGGCATCACGCGCCAGCCTACTGAGGCATCCCAGCGCGTGTAGCCGGAGCGCTGGCTCGTATTTGCGAGGTCGTTGTAAATCGGGCCTTTGTAAGTCACACCGATTTCCGCATAAAAGGGGCTTTTCGGTGCATAGCGTAGAAACAGGTTTCCGGTTTTGCGTGCGATGCCGCGCTTGTGGCGACCTTCGTTGGCGGGCGTCGACTTGTCTTCAATGATTTTCGCTTCCTGCAAACCGACGCCACTGCGCACGTATAAGCCGCTTTCTAGAATTTTCCCAGTCAAGCTAAGCTCTGCACCGCGGGAGCGTTCGCTACCGCGCACTGCCCAGAGGAAGGGGTCGTTATCAGGGTCGGGACGATAGCGGATGTTATAGAGCTCCAACTCGTAAACCGAGACTTGGGAAGAAAGCCGATCATCGAACCATTCGCTCTTAATCCCCACCTCGTATTGTCGGGAATATTGCGGGTCAGCGTCGTATACTGCGGTATCGTCCACAGAAACACTCATCAAGCCTCGCCCACCGTAAGGCGCGAAGTTTTTACTATAAGATACATACAGGCTTTGGCTCTCCGAAGGCTGCCAAATCACGCCGACACGCGGGCTAAAGGTATCCCCACGGTAGCCGCGCTGTTTATCGGTGATGAGGTTGTGCGAGCGGAAATGAAACCGATCGAAACGCCCACCAAGCAACACTTTCCAATGCTCGCCCACACTCATTAAATCTTGAACGTAAAGGGCTTCACTCGTCGCACGGTGGCGATTCGAGGTCTTTGCCTCACCACGCGGCGTTTTCGACTCAATGAATACAGGATCATAGGGGTCGATTTCCCAAGGATAGAGTAAACCCGGGTCAGAACTCGCTCCCGAGGTCGCCAAATTAGGCAGCCGTTTTTCGCGTGAGGCCTCGCCACCGAACAAAAGGGTGTGGCTGATTGGGCCTGTATTAAAATGCCCGCTCAGGTCGATCGTATTGATAAAAGTCGTGTTACTCGTCTCCTGCCACGCACGGGTAAAGGTCATCGTCCCCTTTGTAGGATTGTATCTTCCCGCATACAAGTGGTCGAAGTCTTGCGCAGACTCGTTCCACGCAGCCGTCCATTTTAGCGACCAATTACTGTTGAATGCATAGTTTAACTCCGAGCGGATGCTTTCGGCAATGTCTTCTACAAAATCGTCGGGATGCGCATAGGCAGTGCGGCTAGAGACACCCTCGGGCAGCGCATCAAAAGCCGGAGCGCGGTCGGGGCGCCGCCAGACTTTGTCATAGGTATATTGTGCCAGCCAGCTTAGTCCTTGTTTATTATCAATCAGGATACTGGGCGAAAACATCCGATTTCGATTCGATATTCCGCGTCGAAAACTATCGGACTGTTCAAAATCGGTAGTCAGTCGCACCACGACATTGTCAGTTACGACTTGGTTCACATCGACGGTCGCGCCGCGATTTTCCCAAGAGCCGCCACGCACACCGATGCTGCTCACGGCATCAAAACGGGCTTGTTTGCTAATCAAATTAACCACGCCACCACCGAGCCCGCGCCCGTAGAGGACGGAGGCAGGGCCTTTTACGATTTCGATCCGCTCCACGTTAGCCGTGCCGCGCCGGATTTGGCCGGCATTGCGCACGCCGTCGCGGTAGATGTCGTTAGAGTCCGCCGCAAAACCGCGAATCGTGATGCCGTCGCTGCGCATATCATACGAGGTATCCAGCCCCGGTGTGCCGTCTAGGAGAACGCTCAAGTCGTTCAATCCGTAGACTTTATATTTACTCATTTCGAGCGTATTAATGGTCTGCGGCACGTCGCGCGCGTCCATCGCCATCTTAGTCGCAGTCGAGACGACTTTTTGGCGGCTATCATCGCGGTCGAGCACGTCGGCCACGATTTCAAGTGCATCAAGCTGGATGGGACTGGCGTCCTCCTGTAGTGCTGCTTGCCCCCAGCCGAGTGGCACTGCGGCGCATAAAAGCGCACAGCACAGCGCGTTGCGAAAGACCGCTTGGGCAAAGTGAAGGTTTCTCAGATTCATCTTGGTAGTTAGAGAGACGTGGTCTCACAGACTCTTCCCAAGGAGAGCAAGTAAATGCATCTGAATCCTAGTATTAAAACGGAGCGCTAAGCCCTCCAAGTCGCTTCGGCGACCTTTCTCGCCCAAGTCGTCCTCTCCCTACGGTCGGCGCCGCCCTCAGCCGATGACATTTTGACCTTCCCGTGCCGCAGGCACGGTAGAAACGTGCTGCGTGCCTCACGCGTGTCCGCGAGGTGAAGAACTCCGACCCTGCGGTCGGAGCTTCTCCTCCACAAGCTAGAGGAGCCTTCGGCTCCATATGACGATGACCTCGCTTGACCTCGCCGTGAACGGCGAGGTGCGCGCTTGGGTTAGTGGTCAATGTCGGAGCCGACCGACCCGCCTCAGCGGTCGCCGAGGGTTTCGGCAAGGACTTCTTCAATCGTGGTGAGTCCGGCCAGGACTTTGCGCCGCCCATCTTCGCGCAGACTGCGCATCCCGTTTTGGCGGGCGTACGCACGGAGCTTCGAGGCACTGGCTCCGGCATGCACGAGTTGCTGCATGGCTTCGTCAATTAGCAGCAGTTCAAAAATCCCCGTCCGGCCGCGATAACCGGTGTGGTGGCACTTCGGGCAGCCGGCTGCGCGGCGAAAGGTCGCTCCCCTCGCCTCTTTCTCTCCTATCCCGAGCAAGCTCAACTCGGCCGCGCTTGGCGTATGGGCTTGGGCGCAGTCGGGGCAGAGTTTTCTCACGAGCCGTTGCGCGAGCACACCGCGCAGGGAGGTCGCCACGAGGAAGGGTTTTACCCCGATCTCGATGAGTCGCGTGACCGCGCCCGGCGAATCGTTGGTGTGCAAGGTCGAGAAAACCATGTGGCCGGTTAGCGAAGCATGAATCGCGATTTCAGCAGTCTCGGCGTCACGGATTTCGCCGAGCATCACGATATTGGGAGCCTGCCGGAGCATAGCGCGCAGCGCAGCGGCAAAGCTCATCCCGAGCTCCGATCGGACGGGCACTTGGTTTACTCCGCTCAATTGATACTCCACCGGATCTTCGACCGTGATAATTTTGCGGTCGGGCTGGTTAATCGCATGAAGGCAACTGTAGAGCGTCGTGGTTTTCCCCGATCCGGTTGGACCGGTGACGAGCACGATGCCGTCTGGCTGTGCGATTAGCCGCTCAAAGGCGGCGCGATCGTCAGCCATGAAGCCGAGTTCACCGAGCCCGAGCCGCAGACTTTCCCCGTCGAGAATGCGCATCACGATGCTCTCGCCGTGTGAGGTTGGCAGCGAGGACACGCGTAAATCGAGTGCGGCTGCACGAGCCCCGCCCACCGCGCTGCTGCTTTGGTTTTCGCTGTTGCGGCTGTCGCCCCGAGCACTCGGCAGCTTGAGCTGAATCCGCCCGTCTTGGGGGAGTCGTTTTTCGGCGATGCTGATACCCGCCATGATTTTGACGCGCGAAATAATCGCCGCCTGCAAGCGTTTCGGTGGGGCCTCCGCCTCAATCAACACACCGTCGATTCGGTAACGCACACGAAATCGCCGCGCCAACGGCTCTAGGTGAATATCCGAAGCGCGCTGCTCCACTGCCCGCATGATGAGCCGATGCACGAGCTGGATAATCGGTGCGTCCAAATCTGCTTCGGCGTCGTTTTCAGAAGTGGCTTCGGGGAACGCTGCGGATACGTCGAGCGAAGCGTGCTCGCTCGCGCTTTCGAGAAACGCACCTGCCGCTGCGATTTCGCGGCCGTAATGACTCGCAGTCGCCGCGCATAACTCCTCGCGCGGCACGAAACACGGAACCACCTCAACGCCGAGCAAATGCGCGATCGCATCCAGCCCGTCAGTATTGAGCGGGTCGGCAGTTGCGACGAAAAGCCGCCGCTGCCCGCCATCCTCATAACGCAACGGCAACAACTCGTAACGCCGCACCAACTCGTGGGGAATCAGCCGGATCAACTCCGCGCTGACTTGAAGCTCCGTCAAGTCTACCCGGGCAATCCCCAATTGCTCGGCAAGCTGTGCAACGGACTCGGGCTCGTCAGCACTCATCAGAGGAAGCCTTACCTAGACCAAGTTCCGAGAGAACACCAGTCCAGCCCTACCCTAAAAACAACAGCCCGCCGTCGCCTAGCGCTGGCTGATACTTCCCCACTACGCGTGGGGCGGCAGGCTGTGCCTGCACCCATTTAGATTTTGGTTTCGCCTCTGCGCGACGCGCAGAAACGAAACCAAAATCTGAAAAGGACAATCCCCTGTCGCGTTGCGACAGGGAGGGGAAAGTAGAGTGATAACCCGTTTGGGCGAGGTGGGAAAAATCACCAGTAAACTCCCGCCTCCAAGTTTGGGTTCCTTTCTACCGAACGCTTGGTTGCCGTGCGAATGCACGGCAACCAAGCGTTCGGTAAATGGGTGCAGCGACACGCTGCCGCCCCACGCGCAGTGGGCAAAGGGCACTGGTCTCCTTAACGCAGGCCGAGCAAGAACTCCGCGTTGGATTTGGTCGCTTTAAGCCGCTTGATGAGCATCTCCATCGACTCGATTGGCCCGAGCCCCTGCATGGCGCGGCGCAGCCCGTAAATCTTCTGCAACTCTTCGGGATGGTAGATGAGCTCCTCTTTACGCGTGCCGGAGCGGTCGATGTTGATCGCGGGGAAAATCCGCCGCTCAACAAGTCCCCGGTCGAGGTGCAACTCCATGTTACCAGTGCCCTTGAACTCCTCGAAAATCACCTCGTCCATGCGGCTGCCCGTATCGACGAGTGCGGTGCCGATAATGGTGAGACTGCCCGCGCCCTCAATGTTGCGCGCGGCACCGAAGAAGCGTTTCGGCTTTTGGAGCGCGGTCGCCTCCATGCCGCCCGACATGATTTTGCCGGAGTTAGAGGCGAGCGCGTTGTAGGCGCGGGCAAGCCGCGTGATCGAGTCGAGCAAGATGACGACGTGCTTACCCTGCTCGACGAGGCGGCGCGCTTTTTCCCCAACCATCTCGGCACAGTGGACGTGGCTCTCCGGGGCTTCGTCGAAGGTCGAGGAAACGACCTCGCCCTTTGTGTGACGGCGGAAGTCGGTGACTTCCTCGGGACGCTCGTCGATGAGGAGCAGGATGAGCGTGTAGTCGGGGAAGTTTTCCGCGACGGAGTTGGCGATGTTTTGCAACAGGATCGTCTTACCCGTGCGCGGCGGTGCGACGATTAGCCCGCGTTGCCCAAATCCAATCGGCGTCAAAATATCGACCGCGCGCATCGACACGTCGCGCTGCACGGCGGGGGCTTCGAGCAAGATGCGCTGAAGCGGGTAGTAAGGCACGAGCTCTTCGAAAGGCGTGACTTTTGAAATTTCCTCGGGGGCGCCACCCATCACGCTCTCGATGCGCACGACGGCCGGGCAGCGCTCGCCCTCGCTCGGCGGGGCGACGAGCACTTCGACTCGGTGACCGCGCTTTAGCCCGTAGCGTTTGATGAGGCACTCGGGCAGCCACGCGTCCTCGGGGTAGAGCCGGTAGTTGACGTGCGTGTGCACGATGAAGGCGCCCTGCGCGTTGATGTCGATGTAGCCTCGATCACGCAGGGGACGTTTCGCCTCCGCAGCGTTTTTGAAAATGAGCTCGATGAGTTGCGCGCGGTTGAGGGTGCCCTCGAAAGTGATACCGAGTGATCGGGCAAAGGTGTTTAGCTCGGCCAGTGCGAGTGCGTAAACGTGGTCGAGGTAAATCGGAGCGTGCGCGGACTCGGCAAGCCCGGCAGCAAGTGCGTCGAGCGCGGCAAGGTCCTCGAAGCGTGACGGATCGGGCAAGTCTCCTTGAACGCCAACTTGCTGTGCAGCGGGCCCAGGCTGCTGTGGGTGCGCAGGGCCGGAGTTATTGCCGCCACCGCCGGGCTGCCACTTGCCGCCTTTCTTGCTGCGGCTGCGCTTGTTCTTCTTCCACGAATCGCGGTCACGGTCGAACTGGGCGCCCGACTGCTGTCCGTTATTTTTGAAGTGGTTCGGCTGATACGGCGGCTTTCGGCCGTTTCCTCCATTTACGTTGCTATTGCCATTTCCGCTCGCCGACTCCGGCGCGGAAACCGGAGCTTCGGGAAGGGGAGCCTCGGGCGAAGCAGGCACTTCGGTTACCGCTTGAGTTGAGGGCCGCTCAAGCGGCCTTTCCCGCTCGGGCAGAGACCACTCGACAACGGCAGCCGGATTCGGCTCGGGCTTAAAAAACGTGCTTCGCTCAGCGCGCGGGGCTGAGTCCTGTGACGACGACGGCGAAGCGACTTGCGCCTCGGTACTTGCGCTCGTCGAGGCCGATACCGCCTTTGCGGACTTCGGTGCGGACGCTTCGGGCTGCGTTTCTGCGGCGCCCAAAGCGGCAGGCTTCTTGCGCGGCCTACCACGCTTCGGTTTCTCAGCAGGCGCGGCAGCTTGGGGCACGAGCACCTCAAGCAAGGTCTGCGAACTATCGACAGTGTCGGTCTTCTTGGTGCGCGGCGCGCGCGGCTTACGCGTCACAGCTTTCTTTACAGGCTCCACTTCAGGGAGGAGGTCATTGTCCATAGGGGATGGGATAGGCGAGAGGTGTTGAGAAAAGGACGGAATGTATTGCGCCGCGTATGACAGAAGAAGTGAGCAGTCCTTCAATTATGCGGACTGTGGGGAAGCTGGGCTATTACGTGTTCCACTTGGTGTTGGAGGGAGCTAAGCGCAGCGTCGTTCCACAAAACGATATCGGCCAAAGAGAGTTTCGTCGCGAGAGGGAGTTGTTTGAGAATGCGTTGTTCGGCGAGTTCCCTGACAACCCCTCGCTGCTCCAGCCGTGCGATTTGCTGGGGCGAAGAGGAGGCCACGCAAACCGTGAGATCAAACCAATTCTCCAAGTGCTTTTCAAAAAGCAGCGGCACCTCAATCACCCAGCGTGTGCTGGGTGGAGCGCAGCAAAGCGCTTCGCGCCAAAGCGAAAAAAGACGCGGGTGTGTGAGCGCCTCCAACCACAGTCGAGCGTCATCGCAGGCAAACACACGCTCCGCCAGCCATGCACGGTCAAGCTCTCCGAAGCACCTCTCCGAACCTGCTCCCGAGCCGCTCATGCCTGTAGTGCCGTTGGCACTATTTGTGAGAAAAACCCCATCGCCGAATTTTTCATGAATTGCCGACAGCACCTCCGGCTCGCGCAAAATCCGATCGCGCACAAGTGCATCGGAGTCCAACCGCGCAAACCCGTGCTCAGCAAACAGTGCCGCTGCAGTCGACTTCCCACACCCCATCCCACCTGTAATGCCGATAATCATAAAATCCCTAAAAGTGCCGATTCGGACTTCGGGTTAGACATCCTTAAGACCTTTGTTTTCATCAACAAAAAACGCTCCACTCCAGAGCAAATTGCCCCCAACCGCCCCACCTCAACCGAAAGAAACGCGCCCCCCTCCCCTTGGCGCTTACTTTTCGCCGCTCGCTCGCCATGTTGGCCTCCATCCATTCTGCCACGCTGCAAGGCATCGTCGCCGCTCCTGTGCAAGTAGAGGTGAACTCCGGCGAGTCGGGCGACCCGCGCCTCGTCCTCGTCGGCCTGCCCGATGCCGCCGTCAAAGAGTCCGAAGACCGCGTGCACTCCGCGCTTAGCAACAGCGGCTTCGCGATGCCCGAGACGCGTACGACAATCAATCTCGCCCCGGCTGACATTCGCAAAGAAGGCCCGCTCTACGACCTGCCCATTGCGCTGGGCATCCTGCTTTCAACTGGCCAACTCACCCCAGTACTCAATCCAGCGGACTATTTGGTTGCAGGCGAACTTGGACTCTCCGGCATCACCCGTCCCATACGCGGTGCACTCGCCATTGCCCAGCTCGCGCGCAAACTTGGCAAAACGGGCCTACTGCTTCCGCCACGCTCGGCAGAAGAAGCCGCGCTCGTTGAAGGAATTGCCGTCTATCGCGTCGAGTCGCTGGACCAAGCCCATCGCTTTCTCAGTGGCACGCTCGCGCTCGCCCCATTGCGCGGCGACCGGCATTTTTTGAGAAAAAGCGATTCGGCACTCAGCGGAGATTTTTCCGAAATCAAAGGTCAGCACGCGCTTCGGCGTGCAGTCGAGGTCGCCGTCGCAGGCAACCACAACCTGCTCATGATTGGCCCGCCTGGCTCGGGGAAGTCGATGATCGCCAAGCGCATCCCGACCATCATGCCCGAGCCCACACTGGATGAGTCGCTCGAAATCTTGAGTATTCACTCGGCAGCCGGGCGCACGATCAGCGGCGAAGCCCCGTGGTGCGAACGTCCCTTTCGCAGCCCACATCACACCATTTCGGATGTCGGCTTACTAGGCGGCGGCACAATGCCCGGCCCAGGAGAAATCTCGCTCGCGCACCACGGCGTTCTCTTTTTGGACGAACTGCCCGAGTTCAAACGCTCAGCCCTCGAAGTATTGCGCCAACCTCTCGAAGACGGCGAAGTCACCATCTCGCGTAGCGCAGGCAAGGTCACGCTTCCGTGCGCCTTCATGCTTACCGCAGCCATGAACCCCTGCCCCTGCGGCTACCTCGGTGACCCACAGCACGAATGCCGCTGCTCGCCCATCCAAATCCAACGCTACCGCTCCCGCATTAGCGGCCCACTCCTCGACCGTATCGACATCCATATCGACGCACCCACGCTCTCGATTCGCGAACTGCGTACCGAGTCCGCAAGCGAAAGCTCGGTGGCAATGCGCGAACGGATTCAAGCTGCGCGTACACGCCAGCACACGCGTTTTGCGGCGACGCGCACCACGAGTAATGCGCGAATGACTCACACTCAGATTCGCCAGTTTTGCCGTATCGACTCGACCCTCGGTGACCTCCTCCAACAAGCGATGGAGCAACTGTCGCTGTCTGCACGCGCCTACGACCGGATCCTCAAAGTCACCCGCACGATCGCCGACCTTGCCGGCTCCGAACACATCGAGCCGCCGCATTTACTCGAAGCCATCCAGTACCGCAGCCTCGACCGGAAGCTATTTTACTAAGCACCCAGTTTACTAAACCCCAAATGCGCGGGTACCGCGCCAACTTCTCCTTCGTATCGTAAGGGGCACCAACGATCCTTTTCCACCCCTGATACCCTCACGGGGAATCATTTTCTAGAGAGTGGCTGGGCGGTGACGAGAGCACGCCAGAAGAACTCGCAGCGCCGTCCTCCGCCCGCAAAAAAGGGGCGTCGTAAAAACGCCCCTGCTCCTCAGTTTCCCGCGATCGTTTCGCGCGCAGTCCTACCCCTAAGACTCTCTGCGTCCGGGCGAGGCAATCACTTCAAAGAGCCGGTCAAGCCGCGCATTTACCGCGTCAATCTTCGCGTCTACCCGATCAATCTTCGCGTTAAGTTCTGAAGAGACCTTTTCAATCTTCGCGTCCAGTCTGTCTATTCTCGCATCGGTGCGTGCGGCCTGTTGCTCAATTTTCGCATCCAGCTTGTCTATTCTCGCGTCAAATTTTGCATCTAGGCTTTCTATGCGCCCGCTCAAGTGGGTGAAGGCTCCAAACGCGAGCGCAAATAGCGCGACGCCGACTGCCAGCACGGACAAGGTGCTATTGTCGATGGCGATCTTGCGTACCTCCACCCGTGGGGCTTTTTCTGCGACCGGTGCGGGCTGCGCCTCAATGTGCTCTGGGGTTGTTGCGGTAGCCATGATACGGCGAAAGCTACCCCACTAGCCCGCCCTCTCAAGGCTAAACTCTCCGCCTAGCCCAGCACCTGCCTGCCACTGCAGCGCCTCTTCCTTTGTCGCGTCAGAAAACCACTCAACGCGTTGCGTTTTATCCGGTGCGCCGCGCCGACTCCGCCCGCAAAAAAACGGACGTCGTAAAAACACCCCGGCTGCTCAGTTTCCCGCGCTCGATTCCCGCGCAGTCCTGCGCCTAAGACTCTCTACGCCCCGGCGAAGCAATCAGCTCAAAGAGCCGGTCAAGCCGCGCATTCACCACGTCAATCTTCGCGTCTACCCGATCAATCTTCGCGTCCAGCCTGTCTATTCTCGCGTTAAGTTCTGAAGAGACCTTTTCAATCTTCGCATCCAGGCTGTCTATGCGCCCGCTCAAGTGGGTAAAGGCCCCAAACGCGAGCGCAAATAGCGCGACGCCGACTGCCAGCACGGACAAGGTGCTATTGTCGATGGCGATCTTGCGCACCTCCACCCGTGGGGCTTTTTCTGCGACCGGTGCGGGCTGCGCCTCAATGTGCTCTGGGGTCGTTGCCGTAGCCATGATACGGCGAAAGCTACCCCACTCTCCCGCCCTCTCAAGGCTAAACTCTCCGCCTAGCCCGCCGCCTGCCTAGCCAGCACGCCGACGGCGCCGATGCGGCACGCGGAGCCTCAACCTCATATGCCGTTATACAACGCTTCGTAAGCGGAGGCAGCCTGCGCCCAACTGAAGTCGCGCCGCATCCCGTGTTGTTGCACGGCGGCATAGCGCGACTTATCCGCAAACAGCGCGAGCGAGCGATGCAGCGCGTCGGCCATCGCTGCCGCCGTTGGCGAATGCGTAAGCCCCGTGCCGTGCTCGCCGTCGCGGTCGGCATCCGCGACCGTATCGGCGAGCCCGCCAACCTCGCTCACAATCGGAACCGTCCCGTAAGCCTGCGAATACATTTGGTTCAGCCCACAGGGCTCGAACAAGGACGGCATGAGAAAAAAATCCGCCCCCGCTTCGATTAGGTGACTCGCGGCCTCGTCGAGTTTTAGGCTGACAGCGATCTTAGTCGGAGCGCGCGCAGCGAGGGCCGCGACCGCCTCTTCAAAATGTCGTGCGCCCGTCCCCAGAATCACGAGCCGACAGTCTTCGCGCAGAAAAAACTCCGCATTGGCCAAGAGCAGTTCCACGCCCTTTTGCTCGGTCAACCGGCACACCATCCCGTAAACTGGCACTCCGTCTTCGGCAGGCGCGAGCCCATGTGCAGCGAGCAGCGCGGCGCGGCATTTCGCCTTTCCAGCGAGCCCATCCGCCGAGTATTGCGCGGGCAGCAGCGGGTCGGTCGCAGGATTCCACACCGCCGGGTCAATACCGTTGAGCAGCCCGCGCAATACGCTAGCCCGCGTGCGCACCACCCCATCGAGCCCGCAGCCAAATTCCGGCGTCTGGATTTCCCGTGCATAACGCGGACTCACCGTCGTCACCGTATCGGAGAAAAGAATACCGGCCTTTATCGTGCTAATCTGCCCGTGATACTCTAGACCCTCAATTCCGCGCAGCTCGGCGGGCAAGTTTGTCAGCGCAAATCTGGATGCAGGCGCGATTCCCTGAAACGCGATATTGTGAATCGTAAATACCGTGCGCTCCGCGAGTCGCTGCCCATGCCGCCGCTCGGCGACGCGCAACAAAAGCGGCACAAGCGCGGCCTGCCAATCGTGCGCGTGCACCACATCTGCACGACACCCGCTCGCCCCCTCACCAGCCTCCAGTCGCAACGTTTCCACTACCGCCTTGGCGAAAAAGATAAACCGCTGTGCGTTGTCCTCGTAATCGCCGCGATCCGCCGTGCCGTAAGGAAAACGCCGGTCAAAAAACTCATCCCGGCACACGAGGTAAACCGTAAGCCCCTGCCTCGGGCTAAAACAGCGCACTTCGCCCGAAAGAAACTCTTCGCCCAGCTCGACCCTCAACTCGTGCCGCCGCTCCGCTTTCACCGCATCAGGGTGCTCGCGCACCGCCCGATATCCGGGCAAAAACACCGCGACCTCGTGCCCTTTGTCCGCCAGTGCCGCGCCGAGTGCCGCCACCGCATCAGCCAGCCCACCCGTTTTGATGTAAGGAAACAGCTCGCTGGTCACATGCACGATTTTCATCGCGCGTAGCCTGGGGCACCGCTTGCGTCGCCTGCAACCTCAAGAATCGCAGCGCCTCCCAGAGGCCACTTGTTACGGATCTGCGCGCCAAACTGATTGTTATGAAACTCAACGAACGCCTGATCGCACTCCTTCGCGAGGCGAAATCACGCCCGCTCTCCGCCTCGGAAATCGCCTCCCAACTGGGCCTACCCAAACGCGAACGCAAAGCCCTCTCGACCGCCATCCAACGCCTCCTCAATGCAGGCAAACTTCATCGTAGCCGGGCAGGGCTGCTTAGCCTTCCCGCATCAAAAGCCGCGCGCAAAACGGAATCTGCACAGCACTCGCAGCCCACCTCTACACACGACGAGCTCAGCGGCGAAATCCGCTTCCGCAGCGGCGGCTCCGCCTACGTCGTGATTGATAGTGCTAACGGCGCCGCAGCCGGTCTGCCCGCCTCCGCGCCCGCCCAAACCATCCAAATCGCGGCCACCGCCGCAGGCACCGCGCTCCACGGCGACCGCGTCGCGCTGCGGCTAATCGGCAACACGCCGCGCCGCGGCCCTCAAGCCCGCTACGCCGCGCGCAGCAAGAAGCACCGCCGCGATTCTCCGAGCGAGCGCGACGACGAACTGCGCGGCGAAGTCCTCCGCGTCCTCTCCCGATCGCGCGACACGCTCGTGGGTGAGCTTCGCAAAAACGGGAAACACTGGTTCGTCACTCCCGACGACCCGCGCTTTGCCCGCGAGGTTTTGGTCGAAGCACCAAACCGCATCGCTCGTGCTTCCCGCACTGCCTCTTTCGCCCAAAACTCCCTCACGCCCGCGCCCACCGAAGGCGATAAAGTCGTCGTCCGGCTTGACGCGTGGGACACGCGCAACGCCCCTCTCACCGGCACACTCGTCGCCCGCCTAGGTCGCACCCACGAGCCCCGAGCCGAGCTCCTCGGCGTGCTCGAAACCTACAAACTCAGCCCCGCCTTCCCCCACGAGGTCGAAGCCGAAGCCGCCGCACTCCCCGCCAAAGTCCGCCCTGCCGAACTCATCGGCCGGCTCGACTACCGCGAAATCCCCACCCTCACTATCGACCCTGACGACGCCAAAGACTTCGACGACGCACTCTCCATCGAGCCGCTTCCCAAAGGCCGCACACGCGTCGGCATCCACATTGCTGACGTCGCCACCTACGTCCGCCCAGACACTGCCCTCGACCGCGAAGCCCAAAAACGCGGCAACTCCACCTACCTCGTCGGCACGGTCATCCCGATGCTCCCCGAAAAACTCTCTAACGGCCTCTGCTCGCTCGTCGAAGGCGAAGACCGGCTCTGCAAAGCCGTCTTCCTCACCTTCGATGCGCAGGGTGCGATTTTAGAAAAAGACTTTGCCGCTACCGTCATCCGCAGCCGCAAACGCCTCACCTATAAACAAGCCTACGCGCTCCTCTTCACCGACGACCTCCAAAAAGTCCGCAGCCTCCCGCTCCCGCCCAAGCACCAAACCGGCTCTACCGGCCGCGCACTCTCCACCCTCCCCCAACGCGAACTCGCCGCGCTCCAAATCTGGGTGCGCCGCCTCTGGAAAATCGCCTCCGCGCTGCGCCGCGAACGCATGGCCCACGGCAGCCTCGACCTCGATATGCCGGAGACCAAAATCTACGTCGACGAGCAAGGCTATGCCGATCGCCTCGAACGCGTAGACAACGACGAGAGCCACCAGTTAATTGAGGAGTTCATGCTCGCCGCCAATGAAGCCGTGGCCCAGCTCACCCGCAGCGCACGCCTCCCCTCGCTCTACCGCGTTCACGACGATCCCGAACCCGATCGGCTTAACGAACTTCGCAGCGAACTAGCCACACACGGCCTCTCGGTCGGCAACCTCGCCGTCCGTGCCGAGCTCACCCGACTCCTTGCCCAACTCGCCACTCATCCACAAGGCCACCTACTCCGCAGCCAACTCCTGCGCAGCCTCAAAAAAGCCTGCTATCGGGAAAAACCCGACGGGCACTACGGACTACACAAACGCGACTACACCCACTTCACCTCGCCTATCCGCCGCTACGCCGATCTCGTCGTCCACCGCGTCCTAGCGAGCCACCTCGCGCAAAAAAATAAACACCCGGCCGGGCGCGGAGAAAAAATCACGGGGAAAACACTGAGCATCAGCACTGCGAGTGCGGGAGCCCGTGGCGGCCAGCACATAGCCGCACACCGCTACACTGCCGCCGTCGTCGCCGCACTGGGCGAACACCTCTCGCAAACCGAACTCAACGCCCAAGCCGCCGAACGCGAATCGGTAAAAATCAAAACCCTCGAATTCTTTGAGCGCGAACTGGCGAAACCGGTGCCCACTCATTTCGCCGCAATCGTTACGGAAGTCCGCTCGACCGGCTTCTTCATCGAACTCACCGAGTCGCTCACCTTTGGCTTCCTGCCGCTGGCGAACTTTGGCAAAAAACGAAAACTCGCCGCGCGGATTCGCGCGGGCGATCCGCTCGAAGTCGTCGTGCATAAAGTGGACCGCTTCCGCCGCACGATCGACTTTCGCGCAGCACCGTAAGCCCCCACGCCCGCTGAGCTTCGCACGACACTTCGCCGCACGCAGACCGACTAAGCCAAGTGCGACAAGCGACGAAACCGGCCTCCGTCGCGGCCACGTTTGAAACGGGAACAGACCCTAGAGGCTCAGGAAATCCGGGGACGATTTCCCAGTAGTCGATTGCGCTCACTACGCGCAGTGGTAGCATACCCCCACTATGAATCACTTCACCTTCACCCAACAGTTCCGCGAAATCTACGACCGTGCGCTTGCACTTTATGCCGAAGGGCGGCGCGGCGCGGAAAATTACTTTACGCCCGAAGAACTGGCCTTTCTGACCGCCAACGGCATCACCGCACAGCACATTTACGACTACGTCGAAGACCAGCACAACGAAGACGTCCCTGGCTACGACACGGCCCTTAGCATCGAAATCATCCGCCGCGACTATTTCCTCAATGTGCAAAACGGCCAATGGACGGGGAAAAAAGAAGATCCCGAAACTTGGCCCGCCAAACCCGAGTCCCTTGCGGGCATCGTTTGGCTGCCGCGCATTCTGAGAAAAGTGCGCGCCAAGCTGCGTGGGGAACTGCCCGACTCGGCAATGTTTTGCTGCGGCGGCGACCGGCGTTTCTTCAAGGCGAATAACATTCACCCGAGTGAGTTCATTAATCTCGCTTGGCGCGCTGGCGACGACGACCAGCCGATCATCGACTTCGTCGTCGCCCGTTCAAAAACCCTTTCAGCGTAAGTGCCCGGCCTCTTTTGTCCGTGAGACAAGCCGTTGCGCTCACTCAGCGCAGTGGCAACATACCAGCACTATGAATCACTTCACCTTCACCCAACAGTTCCGCGAAATCTACGACCGTGCGCTTGCACTTTATACCGAAGGTCGGCGTGGAGCGGAAAGCTACTTTACGCCCGAAGAACTGGCCTTTCTGACGGCCAACGGTATCACCGCACAGCACGTTTACGACTACGTCGAAGACCTGCACGACGAAGGCGGTCCCGACTACGACACGGCACTTAGCATCGAAATCATCCGCCGCGACTATTTCCTCAATGTGCAAAACGGCCAATGGACGGGAAAAAAAGACGATCCCGCAACTTGGCCCACTAAAGACGAATCAATTTGGCTGCCGCGCCTTCTGGCAAAAGCGCGTGCCAAGCTGCATGGGGAACTGCCCGACTCGGGAATGTTTTGCTGCGCCGGCGACCGGCGTTTCCTCGCGAAGAATAACATTCACCCGAGTGAGTTCATGAATCTCGTCTGGCGCGCTGGCGACGATGACCAGGCGATCATCGACTTCGTCGCCGCCCGTTCAAAAACCCTTTCAGCGTAAGCGCTCGGCCTCCACCCGCGCTCGGGAGTCATTCGCGCTAAGACTTCGTCAGTGTGACGCCCTGCTCCGTGCGGAGCTAGCGTTCTGGTGTAGCTGCCCGCGCGATTGCGGCGGCTTTAGCGTATTGGGTGCGCAGTTGCGCGCCCAGTTCGCGAGCGAGCCGCAGTTCGTCGGCGCGGTTTTTTGAGCGCAGAGACGCGCGGATCTCTCCGCCTACTCGGTCGTAACTAAGGAGCGACATATCTTGCAGCACGGCGAGCGCATCGGCTGGCATTCCTGCCGCGATGATTTCGCGCCACGCTGCGACCAACTCGTCGTGCGTATCGAGGCACATCACCCGAATGACGAAGGCCATTTCTCGAAAAAGCGGCCCCGTCCACGCCGCATTGTAAACGAGTGCGTCTTCCTGCGCGTAGGGCCGCGTATCGGGGTCGGAGCGTAGCCTACGCCACTCTTCGCGGGCGTAAAAATCGCGGCGGATTGGGATTCGTCGCAGCGCAAAGCGCGTGGGGCCGCCTTCGGTGCCGACTTTAAAGTTCCAGAGCGTTTGCCCCTCCATCGAGAGCGTAAATTCGATAAACAACTCGGCGGCTTCGCGATGAGGCGCACCGCGCAAGAGCCCGATCGGGTCCGCCGAGCTCACAGAGCCACCGCGCGGGCTCACATACACGAGGCGCCCCGCAGCCAGTGGCGTAGCGCGGTCGCTGACCGGGGCGGCGCGGCGGTCGGTGTTGTCGCGTCGAGTCGTCGCCTCCGCTTGGTAGCGTCCGTAAAAGTCGATACAAATACCCACTGCGGAGTCGCCTTGGGAAACGTCAATCGGCGGCTTTTGCGCCGAATCCGTAAAATAGCGCGCGTTGGCTCCCATCAGTTGGATAATCCTCAAGCCCGCCTCCCAACCTTCGCGCACGGCGCGCAGGGTCGAGGCCCCATTTTTTGCTTCGCCGTCAAAGGCCGTGTTCACGCCTAAAGTCTCATTTCCATCAAACTGCGGGTTAACAAGACTCGCTCCCGCACTCGCATTCGCACGGAGCAGCTCCGCCAACCGCGCCTGCATCTGCTGCTGGATAAGGTTTTCAAAGGCTTTGGCGATTGAGCCGCTCTTCGTCGGGTCGCAAAGCGCGACTTCCCTAAAAAAGCGCGGATCACACAGGTCGGCCCATTGCTGCGGGGCTTCCTCAACGCCGAGTCGCGCAAGTGCGTCCTTGTTGTAGAGAATCCCGTAGCCCCCGAGGACAACGCCAGCCCAGCGGCCTTGCGCATCCCAATACGGCTCGCCCGCGTAGTGCTGTGGCACGACGTCGTCAGCAAACCACTGCGGATGCGTCTGAAAAATCCGCGAAGGCACGAGCCGCCCCGCCGCCGCTTGGCGAATGAAGTCGTAGGCACCGCCTCCAAAAAACAGGTCAATCCCGCAACTGACTTCGGAAGCGAGAAAGGCCGCCCTCGCCACGCGTGGGGTCACAGACCCATTTTTTACCTCGCCGTCAAAGGCGGCGTCGTCACCCGACTCGTCATTTCTATCGAGCTGCGGATTCGCAAATGCCGCCTGCACCTCTGCGCTCCACGGGCGGCCAAGAGTCTTCGTCCAGTGGTTTTGAAACGCGGTCAGATACTCCGACTCAATGAAGCGGGTAATCTCGCTCGTCCCCCCGATCGCTCGCCAATCCACAGTGATGCTCCGGCCCGTCCGCTCGCGATACCAATGCCGAAACGCACGCCCAAACTCGTAGCGAATCGCCTCATTGTGCGGACTAATGATCACGAGTGTGTCGTCCGCTTTTTCGCCGCGCCTCGACTTCTCACTCGGGGGGCGCAACGCAAAGGGTAACGCGAGCGTGAGGACGAGTGCGGCGATAATGAAACTGCGCTTGAGCATCAGAAATGGGGCGAAGAATGGATTTTCCGGTTGGGCGCGCGGCTCGGTTTACCGTTTACTCGACAAGGACGACGACGTCCTCCCGCTCGACCGTCGCTAGGACTTCTCCTGCCGCCTTCCCAGAGTCGCTTCCGTCGATAAAGCGCCGTGGGTTTTTCTCGAAAACCTTGAGCGTAGTTGGCAGGGCATTACGGGAACCACCCCGGCCGCCCTCCGTGACGAAGTCGTATTGCGCAACCTCGCCCAAGTAGACGCAGCCGCCGATTCGCCCACGCAAGCTGTTGATTTTATCCGCTCGCCCAGCCGGGTGGGCCGATTTTTCCGAACTGCTCAGCCGCGCAGTCGCTTCGCTCAAGTTCCAACACTCGGGCCGGATTGAGAGCGTCACCGTTTGCCCAAGCGCAGGCGGCTTTTCGGGCGCACCGAGCACGCCCTCAAAGCGGCCCAGGGGTGTTTCGACTGTGGCCACCGTCTCGCCGCTCGTCGCGTCTGTGTCGAGCCCGAGCACTTGGCCTTCGAGGAAGTCCGTCTCACCGATGAAGCCCGCGACCGTTTTGCAGGTTGGGCGTTTGTAGATTTGGCGCGGTGAACCGGCTTGGAGAATGCGCCCGCCGTCGAGAATCGCCATCCGATCGGCGATAGAGAGGGCCTCCTTTTGGTCGTGCGTCACATAAACGGTGGTCAGTTTAAACTCTTTGCAGACACGGCGAATCTCCGTGCGCATTTCTAGCCGGAGCTTTGCGTCGAGGTTTGAGAGCGGCTCGTCTAGCAGCAGACAGCGCGGGCGAATGACGAGGGCGCGAGCGAGTGCCACGCGTTGTTGTTGGCCGCCGGAGAGCTGTTGAGGACGGCGGTCGGCGTAAGTCTCCATATGCACCGACCGGAGGGCCTCGGCGACACGCACAGCGATTTCGGCCTTAGGGATTTTTCGCTCGTGAAGCCCGAAGGCGACGTTCTCGGCGACGCTCATGTGCGGCCAGAGTGCGTAACTTTGAAACATCATCCCCGTGTTCCGTTTGTGCGGGGCGAGTGATGTCACCTCCTCCGCATCAAAAAAGATGCGGCCCTCCTCCGGCGTGTAAAAACCGGCGAGACTGCGCAGCAGCGTCGTCTTTCCGCAACCGCTCGGGCCGAGCAAGAAAAACAACTCCCCAGGGGCAATTTCGAGCTCGAGCCCGGCCAGTGCAGTCACCGCGCCAAAACGCTTCGTGAGCTTGTCGATCCGTATGGAAATCATGTGGAGAAAGCGGGGAGCAGCGAAGGGAAGGTGCACACTCGGAACGCAAGAGGCACAGGAGTGCTGTGCGTCGCGAAAAAGTGCAGCGTCAGTTTTTAAGTCAAAGGAATTGGCCGCAGTAAGTTGTCGGCAGTCGCCCAAACTCGGCGGCACGCGCAACTTGCGCGCAGTGAACGGCATTGCCACCGCGCGCGGCCTGCGGCTTTACAAATGGCTCCATGCCGCCAAGCCGACCCGACACCGTTGCTCCGCCATCGCCAGATGGCGAGCGCCTCCATCCGCATGTCGAAAGCGTGCTCGTCACAGAAGAACAACTACGCACACGAATCGCAGAGCTTGGGCGCGAGATTAGGGTGGTTTACGGCCCCGACGAGGAGCTGACGCTTATTTCGATAATCAACGGTGCGCTCGTGTTCACTGCCGACTTATTGCGCGAGTTGGAGAACCCGATCCGGCTGGATTGCATCCGCATCTCCAGCTACCGCGACGCGGTCGAGTCGCGCGGTGTGCCGCAAGTCTTGGGCAAGCTCACGCTCGATATTGCAAAAAAACATGTGCTCGTAATCGACGACATCCTAGACACCGGCAAGACGCTCGACTTCGTCACCCGGATGATTCGCAAGCACGGCCCGACCAGCCTGCGCGTCTGCGTGCTGCTCGATAAGAAGGATCGGCGCACGGTGGACTTCGAGGCGGATTTCGTGGGTTTCTCTATCCCCGATCAATTCGTTATCGGCTACGGCCTCGATTTTGCCGAGCAGTATCGAAACCTGCGCTACATCGGCACGCTCAAACCTCAATTTCAGCACGCATCATGAATCCCGAAGAAAATGGACGCGGCGGCCCGGCCTGCGACCGCAACGCCGCCCCAAAAGAGGCAAGCGGCACTGCTCAGCCCCGTGCTCAAAACCAAGCGCAGATCTTCCTAAAACTCCTCGCCGAGCTGCGCCCGCATTGGCGGCGCGACACCGCCCTACCCGAGCGGATTCAGCGGCTCCTCGCCAGCGACCGACGCTTCGGATCGCGCGACCGGCGGCTCTACCGCGAACTCATTTACACGACCCTGCGCTACCTGCCGTTAATCGAGCCGCTACTCGATACAGAAGAAGAGGCCGGCACCGCCGCAGCAAAACGGGTTGCCGAACTCGCCGGCGATACGCCCGCAGTTGCCGCGTTTCGCGAGGGGCTGCTGGGCAATGCCAACGCGGCCCCCGCCGAGTCTCCTTTTAAAAACCCAGACAAGCTTTACCCCGACTGGTTTTGGGACGAGTGCCCCACCGCCTACGCGCCTGAGGAATGCGCCGCGCTACACCGGCGCGCGCCGCTTTGGCTGCGCTTACAAGGCAACACCGAGGGCGAGCTCGCGCACGCGCTGCACGACACGGAGACCGAGTTCGCGGCGCGCGGCTGGACGCTGGAGCAATCCGAGATCCTCGCCAACGCGCTGCGTGCCCCCACCGATGCCGACGTAACGAACACCGAAAGCTTCCGCCGCGGGCTCTTTGAAGTCCAAGATCTCGGCTCGCAACTCGTCCTCGCTTCCCAGCGCATTCCGGCAGGCGGCCACTGGTTCGACGCGTGTGCAGGTGCGGGTGGCAAGACGCTCCAGCTAGCCCAAATCCTCGGCCCGAGCGGTAAAGTCACCGCCTACGACATCCGCCCCGAAGCCCTCGTCGAGCTGCGCGAACGCGCCGCCCGCGCACGGCTTACCAATATCGAAATTATCGATACACTGCCGTCCGAGGGCACCTATTTCGATGGCGTGCTCGTCGACGCGCCGTGCAGCGGCACCGGCACTTGGCGGCGTGCACCACACCTTAAGTGGGTGACGACCCACGAGCGCGTCCGTGAACACGCCAAGCAGCAGCTAGAGTTGCTCAAACAGTTTTCCAATTATGTGCGGCCCGGCACCGGCTCGCCCAACGCCAAACGCGGCGGTAAGATGACCGACGAGGAGTTTGCCAAGCTCGGCGGGCGACTCGTCTACGCGACTTGCTCGCTGTGCCGCAGCGAAAACGAAGTGGTCATCTCCGGCTTCCAAGCCGAGTGCAGCGACTTCCTCGTGCAGTGGGCCTCCCACACCCTCATGCCCGCCCAGCACGACACCGACGGCTTTTTCGTCTGCGTAAGCCTCCGCTGCTGAGGCGGAGGCATGTCGCCTCAGCCATTCACGCTCGCGCGACAGAATGAACCGTGCAGCAAACGCCTACAGCACCTTCGGCACAGAGAGCTTTTGTCGTGCCACGGCGCTGTAGCCCGCCTCACTCTTCCCCTTCCAAGCTCTCTTTCCTAACAACCCTTCACCGCCATCCCACCCCGTGGTTCCCGACTCCGACTACCGCATCAAACTGCCGGTCTTTGAAGGCCCGCTCGACCTGCTCCTCTTCCTCATCCGGAAAAACGAGCTCGATATTTACGACATCCCTATCGAGTCGGTGACGCGCCAATACATCGACGCGCTGCACGCCATGCAGGAGCTCGACCTCGAAATCGCGGGCGACTTCTTCGTAATGGCCGCGACCCTCATGGAGATAAAAAGCCGCCTGCTCCTGCCCAAAGGCCAGCACGCAGTCGCCGCCGAAAGCGACGAAGACGATATGGATCCGCGCTGGGAGCTCGTCCACCAACTCGTCCAATACAAAAAGTTTAAAGAAGCTTCCGAACAGCTCGACTCACTCATCACCCAGCGGCACGACCTCATAGAGCGACTCGGTAGCGGCCCTGCCCACTCACTCACCGAGCCCAGCGAACGCCCCCTGCAACCCATCGACCGAATCAAGCTCTGGCAGGCCTTTAACACCGTGTTGCGACGCCTCGCCGAAACCCGCGTGGTGGGCGAGATTCACGAAGAGCAAGTCACCGTCTCCGACCGGATGGACGACCTCCTCGCGCGGTTAAAAACCGAGAAACGCTTCAGCTTTTCCGCACTGCTCCCCGAAAAGATCACACTGCGCTACTTGGTCGCCACCTTCCTCGCCGTCCTTGAGCTGACCCGCCTCAAACGCCTACGCCTCACTCAAGACGAAGCCTTTGCCGACATCCTCTGCACGGCAGTCGAAGACAACGAGGCAAGTGAGGCTGCCAGCGAATCGGCAGCCGAAGACGAAGCCGCATAATACTGCGTCGAGCCCTCCCCCAACGCCAAACAACGAAAAAACCCGCGTGGGCGAGTCGCGCTATTTGCAGAAAAAAAGCGACTTAGCAGCCTTGAAACCCTGCAAGCGCCCTCCACCGTAAGCCCTGTGATCCCGCAACCCAACCAACGCTCGCCCCTTGGCCCACGCGCCGGACTGCTCGGCATCGGTTTCGACAACAAGGACGGCCACAAACGCATCACCACAGGCGAAGAATTCGCCATCATCGGCGGCTCCTCCGAAACCCACGACCGGATGACCGAGACACTCGT
Source organism: Cephaloticoccus capnophilus (assembly GCF_001580045.1). Classification (GTDB taxonomy): domain Bacteria; phylum Verrucomicrobiota; class Verrucomicrobiia; order Opitutales; family Opitutaceae; genus Cephaloticoccus; species Cephaloticoccus capnophilus. Next base: position 9,864 of record NZ_LSZP01000008.1, on the reverse strand, counting down.
AAAAACCTTCGAGGAACTCAAAAAACGCAGTAAGAAACTCCAACAAGTCGGCCCCAAAGAGCTCGCCGAAATCATCCACAAGGCGACGCCAAGATAGGCTAACGCCTCAACTCCCTGACGACGGCGTACCAACGGCACGCCGCTGGAACGCCGCTAAAAAAAGGGACTAGTCCCCTTGCGTTTTTGGAAAAAACGACCTCATCCCACCCCCTCTTAAACCTATGTCCGACAAAATCCTCACACTAAACGCCGATAACTTTAAGGCGACGATCGCAGCAGACACACCCGTGCTCGTCGACTTCTGGGCCCCTTGGTGCGGTCCCTGTAAAGCCATCGCGCCTATCCTCGACGAACTCGCTCGCGAACTCGACGGCGTGCAAATCGCCAAAGTCAACGTCGACGAAAACGAGCAAATCGCCGCCGAATACGCCATCCGCGCAATTCCCACGATGCTGATTTTCAAGGGCGGCCAAGTCGTCGAGCAAATCGTCGGCATGACCCCGAAGGACGCCCTCAAGGCAAAACTCACCGCACATATTTAAGGGCGCACGACACACAGCCGATTCGATAGCTCCTTCTTATTTTGCGGCGCGTCCGTTCCGTTGGCGCGCCGTCCATTCACTGAGGCTGCCTAACTAGGGCGGCCTTTTTTGGCGACTCAGAGGCGAGTCTCCGCCTCCCTTTAGTCTCCTTTCAAAGGAATCTGAATCGCCCTCAAATACTCCGAAAGGATGTCGCGAACCTTTTCTGACTCCCCGTCGCTATCAGCAAAGTCAGTCTCAGCGATTGTTTCCCAAACGCTTTCCCAATGCCGAGCGGCGGCAGCGCGAGTCATCCGCCAAGTCTCGATTCGGTGTGCTGGGCCGAGCGGGACAGGCGAAAACTCGAGCGTGATTTCTAGCACGTCTTCGCGATGCGCGGGCCGCAGCACGAAGCCGTGGGCGTCTTGGTCGCTCGCACCGTTGCTCGGAGTGGTCGCCGCACTTTGTGCGGGGGCGTTTTCGAGTCGGCCGCCTTCGCTCCAGCCAAACGCAGCGTAGTAGCTCAACTCATCGCCTCGGCGGAGAAAATCCGCGCGCCGTCGCCCGCGGTCGATTCGCTGAGTCGTGTGCGGCACGGGCTCGGAGTTATCGACTAAGACCGGACTGTTCAGGCCCTCGATGTCATACGGATTCGGATACGCGAGCATCACTCGCAAGCGGCCTTGGGCGAGCGCAGTGGACTTAATCCGTATCGCTACGGCGTCGTTCTTCGGGTGCGCGACTGTGCTGACCTCTACAGGAAAGCCCTTCCACTCGAAACGGCTCAGTAGCTCGCCGCTCCACAGGTTTAGCGTTTGCTCAACTCCCTCAAAATCTTCGGCACGCAGCGTACGGCCCCGGTCATCCACAAGCCCGAGCTGGCCTAAGGGATAAAGAGCCCCCGCCCTGCCAGCCACCCACTCATCGGACGCATCGAGCGCGGCCCAACTCGCCAGTGTCTCCAAGCGCAGGTCGCCCAACTCGCGGTGATGAGCCGCGAGGGTTTGCAGCCCCGTCACATCGACGGTGAAGACGAAACGGCCATTACCGACGCTCAACGCGGCACTCGGCTCAATCTCGCGCAGAACCGGCGAGTACTGTCGGACGAGTGCCTCCCGATCAAACTGCTCCACGGGCGGCACGCCCGGCGCACTCATCACTAATCCCAGCGCGACGAGCAGCGCATAGGCCCCCAAGAATCGTCCCGATGCGCCCAGGAGTTTAATCAACTCTATCGCGCCTTGGCTCGCCTCTAGCCGTGCGTGTTGCCGCCATGCTTCGGGCAAAAGCAGCCATGTCCCAAGCAGCCACATACTCATCCCGCCAACGAAGACCGCGAGCAGGGGTAACGCGAAACTCACCACAAAGGCCGTGCCAAACTGCACCCGTGCAAAGCCTTGGCCGAAACGCACCACCGTCGTGCGTTTGCCCACGCGGCGATCCTCCGCCTCGTCGCGAATGTTGTTTAGGACGAGGATATTTGCCGCGAGCAGGCCGATGGGAACCGAGAGCACGCCCGCCGTCCAAGCCCACTCGCCAACCTGCACATAATAAGTCGCCCCCACTGCCACCGGCCCGAAAAAGATAAACACAAACACATCGCCCCAGCCGTGGTAGGCGAGCGGATACGGCCCACCTGTGTAGGCGACTGCGCACAAGATACTTACGAGACCGATTCCGACGAGCCACCACCCGCCCCACGCGACGAGCCCGAGGCCCAGCGCAAGCCCTAGCACAAACACCGCCCACATCGCCGCGCGCATCGTTTTTGCCGATACGAAGCCCGAGGCGACTGCCCGCCGCGGTCCACGCCGCTCTGCCGTATCACTGCCCTTGATACCGTCGTAGTAGTCGTTGGCGAAGTTCGCGCCGATCTGCATCAGTAGCGCAAACGCCGCGCACAGGAGAGCCGCCCGCCAGTCAAAGGCGCCCTCGTGCCAAGCCAGCCCCGAGGCGGCGAGCACCGGCGCAATCGCCGCAGGCAGTGTCTTTGGGCGGGCCGCCTCGCTCCACACCTGCCATTTTGAAGGGCCCGAGCTTTCATTACTTACGTCCATATGTGAGGCGTCGTTTGTGCGTTTTTTTGTTTCTCGTATTCAGCGACACTCGCCTCAGCGAATTTCAAAACCGGCGTAAACGGCCTCCCGTTGCTCGGGCTCACCTCGCTCAGTTTGGCGCACGTAGCCATGCATCCGCTCCTCCACCGCGCTGACTAGCCCGTCAATTTCCGCCGCTTTGCCCTCCACCTCAAGCAACACCCGCCCGTCGCTCAAGTTTTGCACGAAACCGGCCACCTCGAACTCGCGCGCAGCTTGGAGCACCGCTTGGCGAAAACCCACGCCCTGCACCCGCCCAGAGAAGTAAACCTGCTCGTACTGCATATTATCCATCATTATGGGCGCAGATAAACGTAGGCTGCTCCGCACAAGTCCAGCGCGGACAGTCAGATATGCTCGCACTCAAGGGTGGCCGCTCGGCAGCTCACGCCACCGCCACGCGCGCGCGACACGCTCCAATGAGACTTGCGCTCGCCTCACAAACGAGCAGCCTTCCACTCTACAAATGAACGACTTCAACGGGTTCTTCGATGGCGAGTGGAGCGGCGATCTCGACGACCTAGAGTGGAACGAATTCCACTGGGAGCGCTACCTACGCGAGCAAGACGAGCAGCCACATCGCTACCTCGCGCTCTACGAGATGTTCCTCGAGCATCCCAAGCGCACCGACGAAGTCGCTCGCTGCATGGGATGGGCCGCGTGGAACCGGCAAGATGAGGATAGCGAGAATGCCCACGGATCCACCGCCGAGGCCGCCCCCGAGCCAACTGCTAACGTAAACGCTGGCGTGAAAAAGCCGAGTGAGTCTCAGGCGGCTGCGCAGGGACCGGAGTCGCCGCCCGTGCCAGAGCACGAATCGGCGGACGCGCTTGCGCAGCGCCCGCCGTCAAGGCCTACGCACTTGCCGCCATTTTCCCCGGACGATGCCGCGCCCGACTCGGACGCTTACTACGAAGTCTACACCCCGCAGCGAAACCCGCTCTTCATCGCCACGCGCGCCCTCTACCTACGGCTCCGCCGCACTTGGGAGCTTCTTGCCCAGACTCCGGACAAAGTCTCCATACCGCTCGCGATTCGCTACCTCGCTACACTCCAGCGCGGCGAAGACCACGCCATGCAAGCCATCCAGTCGATGGACTGCGGCGAATACGCGCTCGCCATAAGCCTCTTTAAACGGGGCCTCGCCGCACTCAACGAAAGCCACGCGCTGCTCAACGCCGCCGATACGCCCGCCGCTCGCAGCTACGCCGAAGAAATGCGCGTAAGCCTCTTCGACCTGCGCGCGATCTGGCTGCAAGTCATCCGCGAATGCCGCCAAGAAGTCGAAGACTGGCTCGACGACGAAGACGACGATTAGGGGAGCCCCGAGCCCGCTGACCCTTTTCCTAAGCTCGGAAAAATGGGCCGAAAGACAGATCTAAATCACCGACTCAGCGGCCTTCGCGAGGACAGACTTCCGGTGGGCTGCGAATGCCTCCGCGCTCATGAGTTCGTCGCGTGCAGTGAGGCTCATTGCAGAAACGCTTTCAAGATTCCGACAAGCGCAGCAACGAACAGAATTGTGCCGATGGCTACTCCGCCGACGTAGCGGACGGGATGCCACTTCGTTTCCGTCTGCATTTTCATAGTCTCCGCCCGCAGCTTCTCGCGCTCATCATTCATTTTGCGCATCTGAGCTATAATAGCGTCAGTCTCGACCATCATTTTTCGTAGTTCGGCATACTCGCGGTCTGTTACTGTGTTCATGCTGTTGTACGGGTTTGAGGGTTCGTTGTTTCCCTACACTCGCTCAATGTGAGGTCATGTCAACCTGCGCTCAGAAAGCCTGCCGCAGCTGAGGACATCCAATGCCTACCCATTCGAGGCACGAGTCTAAATCACCGATGCCGAGACCTGTGCTAAAAGCGCCTTTCGGTGGGCGGCGGAGCGTTTGCGATCGGTATTTAGTTCGAGGACTCGGCAGCCTTGCTGCGGAGAGTGGCCAAGCTCGGTTTCCAACTCGGCGAGCGTAGCGATCGAGCAATGCGCGACACCGTGTGCGGCGCAGAGTTTTCCGAAATCGACTTCCTGCGGCGTTGCAAAAAACGCCTCAAAGGGCGGCTCATAATTCGCCACGGGCAAATGCTCAAAAATCCCGCCGCCGTGGTTGTTGATTAAAATGACCGTCAGCGAGCCGCCCAGCTTTTGGGCAAGCAGTAGCCCGTTGCTATCGTGTAAAAATGAAAGGTCGCCACAGAGCAGAAAGGTCGGGCGTGGAGTCGGGGCAAGCGCGGCGGAGGCGTTGTGCGCGACGCCGAGCGCAGCCGAGAGCGTGCCATCAATCCCGTTGGCCCCGCGGTTAAAGTGAAACTCGAAGCCGCGCTCCGTCTTCGGCCAAAAGGACTCCACGTCTCGAATCGGCATGCTACTGGCGACAAAAACTACCGCGCCCTCAGGCAGCGCACGGGCTAAAGTCGGCACAATCGCGGCCTCAAGGATTTCAGCCTCTTGCTGCGGCGGATGCGCTGACAAGGTCAGCGTATCCAGTAAGCGCCTCGAAGAGGCTTCGGCCTTCGCCCACGCGTTTAGATAGTCGAGCGTGGGCGGCATCTGCGCCACACGAAGCGAGGCAAGCGGCGCAGTAATTTGCCGCGTCCGACCATGAAGCGCATCGCGGTTTCGCGAGGGCGAAGTGACTTGGATAATCTCCGGCTCCCACGCTGCAACCGAAGCACGGAGCACTTTACTCGTCGGCCAATCGCCCAAGCAAAGCACCTGATCGGGCATGAGCGCGCGGGCGGCGGCATCGTTTCGCAAAATCGCATCGTAAGCCGTCACCACTACCGCCCCTTCTACCGGATGGTGCCGCAGCGGCGAGACACCGTCAGCGAGCACCGGCCAGCCCAGCTCACGCGCTAGCCGCCCAACTTGGGCCGCATACTCGCGCGGGTCGCTCCCCCACTCCGGCCCGGCGACAATCACGCCACGCGCGGCGGTCAGGGTTTTGAGCTCAACGACTTCGAGTGAGTGCGACTGCTCCGCATGGAGATGCTCGAAAAAAGATTCACGCATTTCCCCAAAAACGCGCGCCGCCTCGCCGCCGTCCTCACTCGGCACCAGTGGATCACGAAAGGGGATATTGAGGTGCACCGGCCCGTGTTGGTCGCTCGCTAGCTTACATGCGTTCGCCACGGTCTGGCGGAGGTAACACAGTAACGCATAGCGCGGCTCGGGCACGGCGAGCTCGTGGTAAAACCGCACGAAGCCGCCGAAGATTTTTTGTTGGTCGATCGTTTGCCCCGAAGCGCAGTCACGCAGCTCCGGCGGACGGTCCGCAGTGAGCACGATCAGCGGCACCCCGCTTTCGTGCGCCTCAATGATTGCCGGGAGGTAATTCGCCACCGCCGTTCCCGAAGTGCAAACAAGTGCGGTCGCAGGCCGGCTTACTTGGCGAGCCACTCGCTGGCGGCTCGTCGCAGACCGCGCTTGCCTCGCCAGCCCAAGTGCGAAGAAGGCCGCGGAGCGTTCGTCCAAAACCGGAATCGCCTCAATCGTCGCGTGCCGCGCAAAGGCAAAGGCGAGCGGGGTCGAGCGCGAGCCAGGCGAAATAACGACCTGCCGCACGCCGCAGCGGTAGAGTGTTTCTACGAGCACGCTCGCCCAAAGCGTATTGGCGTTTCGCGAGTCGAGTTGGGGAGCGATCATGGACATCGGAAAGACGCATCAAGACTTGGCAAAGAGCGCATGCTCCATCGCCGCAAATTTCAGCTCGGTCTCGGCAAGCTCCTCTTCGGGCACAGATGCGCCGACGATCCCCGCGCCCGCATAAAGCCGTGCACTCTCCCCATCAATTAAGGCCGGGCGCAGCCCGACGAAGAACTCCGCATTGCCCCGACCATCGACCCAGCCGAGCGCCCCGGCATAGAGCCCGCGCGGGAAGTCCTCGATCGCGCGAATCCCTGCGCAGGCTGCCGCTTGTGGCACGCCGCCGACTGCCGGTGTCGGGTGCAGCGACGAAAGCACATCCAGCGCGCGAATCCCCACTGGTAACGCGGCGCGAATCGGCGTGTGCAGGTGTTGCACATTGTCGAGGCGGCGTAGCTCCGGCATTTGGGCAAACTCCAGTTGCAGCCCAAGCGGTGAGAGACTCTGCACGATCGCATCGAGAACGAGCCGTTGTTCGTGCCGCTGTTTCTCGCTGCCCAGTAGGGCTTCGCCTAAAGTAAAATCCTCTTCGGGCGTTTTCCCGCGCGGCGCCGAGCCCGCAAGTGCCTCCGTTTGCAAGAGCCCGCCGTGCACGCGAAGAAGTCGCTCCGGGCTCGCGCCGATGAAGCTCTGGCCAGCGCCATTTGCCAGCGAGAATGCGTAGCATTGCTCGAAACGCTGGCGCAGCCGGTGCAGGGCCTCCATCGGGTGCAAAGGCTCCGCCGCGCGCAAGTCCTTCGCTCGCGCCAAAACGATTTTCTGAAACTCGCCAGCGCGGATTCGCTCCACCGCGCTGCGCACGGCATTCACGTAAAGGGCGCCCTCCCCTTCGCTCCTCCCGTTTTCTTGCGAGCCACTCGTTGGCGGCCCGTCCCTAAAGTGCTCGGGGAACAAGCGACTCCCAATACTCCCACCAAGCCCTTTAAAGCGCTGATGCGCACGCCAAACTTTTTCGCAGGCCGCCTCTACATCGCTGTCTTCGGCAAGGACGAGATTGGCCACGGCGACCGTGCTGCGGGCTGCGCCTGTCCCGCGAGTCGCGACCTGCCAGCGCGGCACAAAAACACTCGCCGAGCCAAAGGGCTCATCGGGCCCGACTTCGTTAAAGAACGAAAACGCCGTAAAGAAATGCGGCCCCGAATAAGGCAGCCCTTGGCCGCCGACGACGATTGCGGCGGCCAGTGTTTGGTCGACGAAGTCTTGCACCGCCGCGAATCGCCCCGGGCCGCTCGCATTAAATTCGAGGACCGCCTCCGCTCCCGCGATTGCCAAATCCTCGCTCGGTCGCTCGACGTAAAAATGCCGTTCGCCCGCTTCGTAAATCGTCGCAAGCACGGCCAACGGATCGAGTGCCGGGACGCGGATCGTGATGCTCACCAACTGCGCACGCCGCGCACGCCGCGCCGCCTCTCGGCACTGCTTCAAAAAGCCCAGCAGTGCGGTCGGCGATTGGTTAGTCTCGGGATCGACGGAGAGTGGAGAGGTCACAGCAGAAAGAAAAGAGGAGGCACGGGCGCGAGGGCGCGAGCGCTAACCACAATACGAGTCGGGTTTAGCGCGTTTACCCAAAAAATTCGCGACACCGCAAAGCCCCTTATTTTTTCGGCGCAGCCTCCGCACTCGTCGTCGCTTGGATACGCGGGAAGAGGACGAGGCTCTCGGCCACTTTTGCGCCGCTGAGGCGCGTGCCCCATTCGCACTCCGCAGCCCAGTCGGTCTCCGGCGGCGTATAGCCGAGTGCCGCCTCGATCTTGGCCACCGAGCCCGGAATAATCGGGCGCAGCAGCACGGCGGCGAGCCGCAGAGCCTCGGCCATTGTGGCGAGCGTCCTCACCAGCAATGCGCGGTCAGCAGGCTCGCTCGACTTGCCGAGCTTCCACGGTGCGCGTTTTTCGATGTAGGCGTTGGTCGCGCTGACGAAGGTAATCGTGCGCTCTAGCGCGAGGTGGAATTGAAAGCCGTCCCAATGCGCGGGAATCGCCGCGCGGGTCTCTTCCCATAGTGCGCGCAGCTCGGCCTCGGGCGCCGCAGCCTCAGCCGCACCCTCGGGCGCAGGCACCACGCCGTCGGCGAAGCGGTTAATCATATTGAGCGTGCGGTTGAGCAGATTGCCGAGGTTGTTGGCGAGGTCGGCATTGTAGCGCGCTTGGAATTGGGTTTCGGAAAAATCGCTGTCCTGGCCGACGACCATCTCGCGCATCAGGAAGTAGCGCAGCGCGTCCGTGCCGTAGCTATCCACGAAGGCGTTTGGCTCGACGAAGTTGCCCGTGCTCTTGGCCATCTTATCGCCCCTAATCGACCACCAGCCGTGCGCGATGATGCCGCGCGGCAGCGGGATGTCGGCGGCCTTTAGCATAATCGGCCAATACACGGCGTGCGGCGGCACGAGGATGTCTTTGCCGATGACGTGCCAAGTCGCGGGCCAGATGGCGGGCTCCTTATCCGCGACAGCGGAGTAGTAATTGGTCAGCGCGTCGAACCACACGTAGGTCACGAAGTCGGCATCGAAGGGCAGCGGGATGCCCCACTCTAGCCGCTCTTTCGGACGCGAAATGCACAGGTCGTTGAGCGGCTCTTTTAAAAATTCGAGGACTTGCTTTTGGCGAAATTTCGGGAAGACGAAGGCTTCGTTTTCCGTGAGGAAGCGCACGAGCCAGTCTTGGTAGGCACTCAGTTTAAAAAAGTAGTTCGACTCGGTGATTTCAGTCACTTCGCCAAATAGCTCCGGCCAAGTGCCGTCGGGGTTGCGGTCTTTCTCTTGGAGGAACTGCTCTTGGCGCGTCGAGTAGTAGCCACGGTATTCGGCTTTGTAGATTTCGCCTTTGTCGTAGAGGCGTTGGAGTAGGTCGCAGACCACGCGCTTGTGCCGCGCTTCAGTCGTGCGAATAAAGTCGTCGTTGCTCACGTCGAGGCGCGGAAGCAGCGCGCGAAACTCGGCGGCGATCTCGTCGCAAAACTGCTGGGGCGCCACGCCACGCGCACGCGCACTTTGTTGGACTTTTTGCCCGTGCTCATCGACACCCGTCAGGAAGTAAACGCGGTCGCCCCTCATCCGCCGGACTCGGGCAATGACGTCCGTGAGCACCTTTTCATAAGCATGGCCGAGGTGCGGCGGGCCGTTTACATAGTCAATCGCAGTCGTGATGTAGAAGTCGGGCATGGTGTGCGGTCTGTGACCACCGACATTTACGTCGCCGACAAGATGAGGCATGCAACCCATTTCTCCCGCCTAACAACAGAGCCTGTGCCCGTTTTAAACGTGGTCGCGCCGAAACCGCCGTCGCCAAGCGCTAAACTAGCGCAAACTGGCTTTCTTTTTCCACTCCACGTGGGGCGGCAGCGTGTCGCTGCACCCATTTACCGAACGCTTGGCTGCCGTGCGCATGCGCACGGCAGCCAAGCGCTCGGTAGAAAGGAACCCAAACTTGGAGGAGGGAGTTTACTGGTGACTTTTCCCACCTCGCCCAAACGGGTTATCACTCTACTTTCCCCTCCCTGTCGCAACGCGACAGGGGGGAATGCTTTCAAATTTGGGAATTGGTTTCGTCGCGAAGCGACGAGGCCAATTCCCAAATTAAATGGAAGCGGTCACTGACCGCCGC
>NZ_LSZP01000007.1 GCF_001580045.1 Cephaloticoccus capnophilus | reverse complement strand
GGGGGGGGGGGGGGGGGGGGCTGCATAAAGCGTTTATAATTATCGATATATATAATGTAAAGGCACCTATTGCATGAGTGTTATAGCGCATTATAGAGCATCTAAAAATGGATACGCGTTATAGCTTAAAACGAAACCCGTTACTCAAAATAATGCAACGGGTTCGCAGCTTATGGCGTAGTAGCTCATGGCGTAGGATGGAAACGTAGGCTCTACATTGTCGAAGTGCGCATCACGAGTTCATCGTTTGCGATTTGTGGGGAGATGGGAGTTTATCTGTGATTCTTCCTGTCTCGGGAAGCCGGGGCTCTCTCCGTCTCCCTCCTCCCTTCCTTGTCGCAACGCGACAAGAGAAGGGGACTTCAAATTTGGGAATTGGTTTCGTCGCGAAGCGACGGGGCCAATTCCCAAATTGAACGGGTGCAGGCACAGCCTGCCGCCCCACGCGTAGTGGGAAAAGCGTATCAGCCAGCGCTAGGCGACGGCGGGAGGCCGCGGGCGAGAGTGAAGCGATCTGCTCCTGTGCGCCATTTGGGTGACGATTCGGCGGCGGCTTTGACAAGGGGCGGCCAAGTGCCAAAGAACTCGCCGCAGCATGATGTCCGTCTCCCTCACTCCCACTGCTCTGGAATCGGCTCTGGCGTGTGCACCCCGAGCCTCGACATCGACGGAGGCCGCACCCGAGTTACTCGCCCGTATCCAAGCGGCGCGGGCCGTGGTGCTCTCGCAGGTCGAGTTTTTTCACCGCGAGTTTGGCCGAGCCAAGAGCCGTTGGAAGGCGGATGGGTCACGCGTAACGACTGCGGATTTGGCGATTTCGGAAAATGTGGCCCGCGCCTTGCTTTCGCGCTTCGAGCAGGACCAGTGCTTTAGCGAGGAGCTCGAAGACTCGACTGCGCCGCTTCCCGTGACGGCCAAGTATTGCTGGGTGTTCGACCCGATCGACGGCACGAATAACTACGCACTGGGGCTTTCGCATAGCGCGATTTCGCTCGGGCTGTTGTGCGACGGCGTGCCTGTTTATGGCGTGATTTACGACGGCGCACGCCGCGTTCTGATGCATGGCGGGCCGGGCTTCGGCGTGTGGGATGGGGAGCGGCGCGTCGAGCCGAAGCCGGAGGGCGAGCGCAAGCTTAGCGAGGCCAGTCTTATCGGGTTTCACAGCCCTTATGAGTCGCGCTATGCCGTCCAAGCAGCGGTGTTGGCCGAGGTGGCCAAGCTGCGCGCGCTGGGCGCCAGTGCGTTGCACATGGCCTATGTGGCCGTGGGGCTTTTCGATGCGGTCGTCGACCACAACGTAAAGATTTGGGATATCGCCGCTGCTGTGCCGATGATCTTGGCGACGGGGGGCGCCGTGCACTACCTGACGCCGCCGCCTTTTCCGCTGCGCAATTTCGACGTCAACATGGGCCGAATCTTTTGCATCGCGGGAAATGGGCCGCCCACTGTTAGCAAACTGCGCCAGTTGCTAGGCGTGAGGCGAGTGACGGCTACCACTCACTCGCGGACAGAATAGCCCACGCCAAGTAAGCTTCCCCGCTCTCTCCCACTACGCGTGGGGCGGTCAGTGACCGCTTCCATTTTGCGAGCCGCCGTCAAGTGTTGGCGGCCCGTCAGACGCGGCGGAGCGCGGCTCGCGTTTGAAACGGGAACAGCCCCTAGGGCGCCTTGGGCGATTTTAAAGAGGCGAAGAGCCTCGACGGGCTTCGGTGTGGGCGATTGGCTTGCGCCTTCCCTGCGCGTTTCCCCCCAGCTTCCTTTCGCCATGCCCAAGCCTCCTGCCACTGCCAAACAGCCAATTGCCTCGACCAAAACCAAGTCCAGCCGCGGCGCAAAGCCAGCCCCAGCGGCAGCTCACAGCGCTGAGGTCGGGGCGAGCGGTGTGCCTACGAGCGGCGTGCCTACGGTCGAGGGGTTTAAGCAGGCGATTTTACGGCACCTGGTTTCGACCTTGGCGCGTGTGCCGCAGGCGGCGACTCCCCACGATTGGTGGGTGGCGACCTCGCTCGCCGTACGCGACTCCCTCCACGAGCGGCTCATCGCTACTCAGGATCGATACATCAAGGACAACGTCCGCCGCCTCTATTATCTCTCGATGGAGTATCTCGTGGGGCGGCTCTTCGAGAGTAACCTTTACGCGACCGGTCTCGCCGATGTTGCCCGCACTGCGCTTGCCGAGCTCGGCGTTGACTACACGCAGACGCTCGACGCGGAGCTCGACATGGGGCTCGGCAATGGCGGGCTGGGGCGGCTTGCCGCCTGTTTCTTCGACTCGCTCGCGACGCTCGACTATCCGGCAATCGGCTACGGGATGTATTACGAGTTTGGCCTTTTTAGGCAGGAGTTTGTCGACGCTCACCAAGTCGAGCATCCCGATCGCTGGCGTGTTTTTGGCAGCCCGTGGGAAGTGCTCCATTCCGATTACGCGCAAGAAATCCCGCTCTACGGTCGTGTGGAAAATCACTTCGACGATCGAGGCCACAGCACGCCGCGCTGGGTGGATACGAAGACCATCCTCGGGCTTCCTCACGACATCGCGGTGGCGGGTTACGGCACTCGCACGGTGAACTTGCTGCGCTTGTGGTCGTCGCACGCGCCGGACGACTTCGACCTCGCCGCCTTTAACGAGGGCAGCTACGCGGAGGCCTCGCGCAAAAAGCAGGCAGGCGAGTCCATTTCTAAAGTCCTTTACCCCAACGATAAGACTGAAAACGGGAAAGCGCTGCGGCTCGTCCAGCAGTACTTTTTCGTGGCCTGTTCGCTGCGCGACATCCTGCGCCGCCACTTTCGCGACCCGCGAAATAGCTGGGCCAACTTCGCCGATAAGGCCGCCATCCAGCTCAACGACACGCACCCCGCAATCGCCGTTGTCGAGCTCATGCGCCTCATGCTCGACGAGCACGGGCTTGGCTGGGACGAGGCGTGGGCACTCACCACGCTCACGCTCTCTTACACCAATCACACGCTGCTTCCCGAAGCTTTAGAGACGTGGGGCGTGCCGCTCTTCGAGCGACTCCTGCCGCGGCACCTCCAGCTCATTTACGAGATCAATCGCCGCCTCATGCAGCACTGCGTCGCGCACTGGCCGCAGGATCTCGAGAAGCAGCGCACTTGCTCAATCTTCGAGGAAAACGGCGCAAAAAGCGTGCGCATGGCGAACCTCGCCGTCGTGGGCTCGCACACGGTTAACGGTGTGGCCGCGCTGCATACCGAGCTTCTCAAGCGCGAGCTCTTTCCCGAGTTTGCCGAACTCTATCCGGGCAAATTTCAAAACAAGACAAACGGCATCACGCCCCGCCGTTGGCTCCTGCAGTGCAACCCGCGTCTGGCGGCCTTCATCACGCGCACACTCGGGCATGGCGATTGGGTGCGCGACCTCGATCGTTTGCGCGAGCTCGAGGCCCACGCCGCGCAGCCCGACGTGCAGCGTGAGTTCTTGGCAATCAAGCGTGCCAATAAAGCCGAGCTCGCGGACATAATCGCCCGCGATTGCAGCGGGCTGTGTGTGTCACCCGATGCGCTCTTCGACGTGCAGATAAAGCGTTTGCACGAATACAAACGCCAGCACCTCAACCTCCTGCACATCCTCGCGCTTTATCGGCGGCTGCTCCAAAACCCGCAGCTCGACCTCGTGCCGCGCGTTTTCATCTTCGCGGCCAAGGCCGCACCGGGCTACGACCTCGCCAAAAATATCATCCGCGCAATCAACCTGGTCGCCGCCCGAATCAACGCAGATGAGCGGATTGGCGGAAAACTCAAAGTCGCCTTCTTGCCTAATTACCGCGTCTCGCTTGCCGAAAAAATCATCCCTGCCGCCGACCTTTCCGAACAAATCTCGACTGCCGGAAAGGAAGCCTCGGGCACGGGCAATATGAAGCTCGCGCTCAACGGGGCACTCACCATCGGCACGCTCGACGGGGCCAACGTCGAAATCGAAGAGGCCGTGGGCGCAGAGAACTGTTTCATTTTCGGAATGACTGTCGACGAAGTCGCTGCGCTGCGCGCACGCGGCTATTACCCGCGCAGCGTTTACGATGCGGACGAGGAGCTGCGCGCACTCGTTGATTGGATTGGCAGTGACTTCTTCACGCCCGGCGAACACGCGGCCTTTGCGCCGCTGCATCACAGCCTGCTCGGCGGGGGCGACCCCTTCATGGTGCTGCCCGATTTTCGCGCTTACAGCGATGCGCAGCAAAAAGTGGAAGCCTGCTACCGCGACTCTACGCAGTGGGCGCACAAAGCCTTGCTCAATGTTGCGCGCGTGGGGCGCTTCTCCAGTGACCGCACGATTCGCGAATACGCACGCGACATCTGGCGGCTTCCCGCCGTACCTATGGCGTAGTTCGTCCGTCGATACGCCACGGCGGGCCACCATAGCCCAGGAGTCCCCTACAATGAACACCGCGCGGCTTATCGCTTGGCTCGTTCTCGCTTGGGTTGGGGCACTTGCGGCACACACCGAAACGGTTTTGCCCTCCGTCGCGGCCACGTTTGAAACGGGAACAGGCCCTAGCCCTGTTAACGGCGCAGCTCGCCCAAGCGGGTTTCCGGCACTTGGCGGGGAGTTTGCAGGAGAGCTGCATTTCCGTTCGGGCGAATTGGCGGTGAACGGGCCATTTCACGTCGAGTTGGCCGTGAGGAGAGAGGCGGATGACGCGAGCGAGTCAGTGGTGGCGAAGCTCTCATTTCGCGCGGCAGAGCTCCCCTTGCCTGAACTGGAATTGAGCGACTTGCAGATTGAGGCGGAGATCGAGTGGCCGCGAAACGTCGCTCGCCTCCGCGTGGCCGAGTTTAACGCCCTCGGCGGGCGAGTCGCCCTGCGACCGTTTGAAATTAATTTGGGCAATGCTGAGGCGATTTCCGTCGGGGTGACTGCCGAGCTGCGCGGGCTCGCGCTCGACCAACTCGCCCGCTTCGTCCCTGAGGCCGTCCGTGAGGCGAGCGGGCGCGTGAGTGGCGAAGTGCGCTTGAGCTGGAGTGAGGCGGGCGGCCTACAAGTCGGCTCTGGCGCACTCCTCATCGAGCCCGACGCGCACGCGCAACTGCGGCTCACCGCCATGCCTGGCTTCCTTACGCAGCGTACCACGCCGCGCTTTTTCTGGCTGCCGGCGCGCTTGGGCCGAGTCGCTCGCTGGCTCTCGCTCGAGAATCCTGCCTACGATACGCTCGCGGAAATCGAGGAAGGCGCGCAGCCGCTCCACGTCGAGGCGCTGCACGTCGCGCTTTACCCCGATGGGCCGGAGGGCCCGCGATCGGCGGCGGTGAGCCTCCTGGCCCGGCCCCTTAGCGGCGCAGTCGTCAAAGAACTGCGCTTCGACATCAACGTGTCTGGCCCGCTCGACCAAGTCCTGCGGATCGGCGCGAGCGACGCCATCCGGCTCAACTTTGGCGGCGGGCACTGAGCTTTCCTGTCGCTGCAGACTTTTTCTGTGTCTGAAGACTTCTTTGATGTCGGTTTCGAGTTCTGCACCTGCCGGCCTTTGGGGCCTACGAGGTGAAACCTTTGTTGAAAACATGAGTCATAGCGGCTTCTATGCGCCCCATGCTTTTCCCTAAAACCCTGCTGCTGCTCTGCCTCGTGCCGTTCTTTGCAGTGAGTTGCATTAACGTAAAAATGCAGCCGATAGAGATTCACGCGACGGTCGATGTGAACGTGAAGATCGACCGCGAGCTCGATGATTTCTTCGGCGACCTCGATAAGAAATCCACGACGCTTCGCCCCGATACCGCGCTCTGAAACACGAGTCCTCCGCCGCCGACTACTCCCAACTCCTCACGCTCCCACCATGAAAACACTTTCCTCACTCCTCCTGCTCGTCGCGCTGTTTTTCGCTGCGCCCGCGAGCTCCCTCCAAGCTGCCGAAGACCTCGCCGCCGTTCGCACACGGATGGAGCAGCGCTTGCCGACCATTGACGAGCTCAAGGCTCAAGGCGCGATTGGTGAAAACAATCGCGGTTTACTCGAAGTGCGCGGTGGCGGTGGAAACGCCTCTAGCGTCGCCTCTGCCGAAAATCGCGACCGCGAAATCGTCTACGCCGAGATCGCCAAAAAGAATAACACGAGTGCCGATCAAGTGGGCCGCGCGCGCGCGCGCCGCATCGCCGCTAACAGTGCGCCCGGTGTCTGGCTCCAACGCGATAATGGCGAG
Source organism: Cephaloticoccus capnophilus (assembly GCF_001580045.1). Classification (GTDB taxonomy): domain Bacteria; phylum Verrucomicrobiota; class Verrucomicrobiia; order Opitutales; family Opitutaceae; genus Cephaloticoccus; species Cephaloticoccus capnophilus. The sequence goes on along the minus strand of NZ_LSZP01000007.1, from coordinate 6,074 downwards.
TGGTATAAAAAGTAGTACTGCTCTCCGTTTATTTTGCGGCGGCGGCGCGGCCACAGACCGAGCTGCTGCCGCCCGTGACTCCTCAGCACTTTGGTTATGTCTTCCAAAACCACTACGGGCAGCGACACACGCACTGCCCAAACGAATAACGAGTCGAGGACTGCCGATTTTGGAGCAGATGTTAGGGCGCGGCTGGCCCGCCACTTGAGCCGTACGCCCGATACAGCGCGTGCGCTTTTTGTCGCGCCCAACGCGAATATTCAGGGCGACGTTGTTTTGGGCGAAAAGAGCAGCGTGTTTTACGGCGCGGTGTTGCGCGGCGATATCGCCGAAATCCGTATCGGCGAAGGCACGAACATTCAGGACAACGCGATCGTGCACCTCGCTGATGACCTTGGGGCCTATATCGGTAACTACTGCACAATCGGCCACGCCGCGATTATTCACGCCTGCACCGTGGGCGATGAATGCTTGATAGGCATGGGCGCGACCGTGCTCGACGGCGCAGTCGTCGGGGCGCGCTCCATTATTGGGGCCAACGCGCTCGTGCCCCAAGGTATGCAAATCCCGCCCGGCTCGATGGTCTACGGCTCGCCCGCAAAAGTCATCCGCCCCCTGCGCGAGGAGGAGCTAAGCTTTCTCAAGCAATCCGCCGAGAAATACATAGAGGTCGCCCGTGCCCATGCCGCCCTCTGCGCAAAGTGATAGGCGGAGTGAGGCGGGCGTCTCTCACTGCTGCTAGGGACGCCTTTTTTCCACTACGCGTGGGGCGGCAGGCTGTGCCTGCACCCATTCACAGAGCCGCTTGGCTGCCGTGCATAAGCACGGCAGCCAAGCGGCTCTGTGAAAAGGACCACGAACTTGGAGGCGGGAGCTTATTCGTGATTTTTCCCTCCTCGCCCAAACGGGTTATCACTCTACTCCCTGTCGCAACGCGACAGGGGGAGTGCTTTCAAATTTGGGAATTGGTTTCGTCGCGAAGCGACGGGGCTAATTCCCAAATTAAATGGAAGCGGTCACTGACCGCCGCCCCACGCGTAGTGGAGGTCTGTGACCTCTGACACTGACCGCGCGGACGCGGGGAAAAACGGACACAGAAAAACCCGCTGGGCTGGGCCAGCGGGTTTTCTTGTGGCGAGTGCGGGAGGCTCAGCGTGACAGCTTAAGGGAGCGAGCCCGCACAGGCAGTCGCTAAAGTCGCGATAACTAGGTACCCGCGAACTGGAGTTTCGGGAGTTCGACGTCGGGGAGGTCGATCGCGCGCGGGTGGTTGCGCTTCTCTTTAAAGAGGCGCGCGCGCCGCCGTAGCATGCGGTCGAGCTTGTCGGTGAGCAGCGAGATCGCCTTGTGACATTCGTCGGAGGCGACGGAGGCGGTGAGCTCGGGGCCGTTGATGGACATGTGGCCCTTGGCGATGAAGCGACTGTCGACCGAGGCCTTCGAGTCGCACTCCAACTCTACGCGGATGCGCATGATGCGCTCTTCGTGACGAAACAATCGCTCCGTCTTCTCGTTCACGTAGGTCTTGAGCGACGGCGTGAGGTCGAGGTGGATACCGGAGATGATCACTTCGTGGGCATTTGTTCTATTCATGTTATCTTCCCTATTTTTGAGGTTACTAACGGGAGAAATTTTGCCGCTTTTTCCTGCCATGACTTCGCTAAGCAAAGTATCGCCTCTGGGGGCTGCCGTGATCGGCGGGGAAGGGGTTTCCCAATGCGCGGATTCCGTTCATCACGATGGTGCAGAGGGTTGGCCGAGTGTGTAATTTTTGCAACCCCTCAAAGTGCGATTTTTCGCTTCAATTAGCCCTGCTTAAGTTGCGCACTATCAATAGCGATTAGTGCCAAATAAGCCGCACTTCGTTTGACTTTCGATAAATGAGTGAATCCCAAAAAATGCGCTTTGCGCGGCGGGCCTGCGCGTGGCCTCCGCGTCCGCAGCGCGAGGAGCATGTGCGGCTGATCAGTGAGGCGGAGTTACGCGCTTGGATTGTGCACGAGGACGAGGAAGTCGTCGTGCTCAATAAGCCCGGAGATGTGGTCTGCCATCCGTCGAAGGCGGGCCCGTGGTCGAGTCTCGTGGGTGCGGTGCGCGAAGGGCTGGGCTTGGCGCAAGTGCACCTCGTGTTTCGACTCGACCGCGAGACGAGCGGGGTGGTCGTCATCGCGAAGACGCCTGCTGTCGCGAGCCGCCTCCAACGCGCGATGCAAGAGCGGCGTGTGGGGAAGGTGTATTGGGCAATCCTTACAGGCGAGTTGCGCGCGCCGCAGACCGTCGACCAAGCGCTGGGTGACGACTTGAGCAGCTCCGTGTATATCAAAACTGCGGTGCGTGCAGATGGTGCATCAGCGCGGACGCATTTCGAGCCGCTCGCTCACTCGGGAGTCACAGTTGACGCGGGAAGGGCGAGTGCTGTGAGCGGAGCGCTGGGGCAGGGCGGGGCGCTAGGGTTTACGCTAGCGCGCGTGGTTACGGAGACTGGCCGCAAGCACCAGATCCGCGCGCATGCGCAGTGGCTCGGGCATTCGCTGGTGGGCGATAAAATTTACGGCCCGGACGAGCGGTGTTACTTGGAGTTTATCGACAAGGGCTGGAGCGCGGAATTGGCGGCCAAGCTACTCTTGCCGCGCCAAGCCCTACACTGTGCTGAAATCGACTTTCGCGCTGCGGGTCTGCCCCAAGTGTTCACTGCAGCACTCGCCGAGGATATGCGGGACTTTGCACAGAGTCACGGGCTGCTGCCACAGACCTCCACTACGCGTGGTGCGCAGCCGTAGGCTGTTTTATTTGGCGGCGGGCTCGTTGGCCCACCGTCCATCGCTGCACCCATTTACAGAGCCGCTTGGTTGCCGTGCATTCGCACAGCAGCCAAGCGGCTCTGTGAAAAGGAGCCCAAACTTGGAGGCGCGAGTTTATGAGTGATTTTTCCCACCTCGCCCAAACGGGTTATCACTCTACTTTCCCCTCCTTGTCGCAACGCGACAAGGGGAGTGCTTTCAAATTTGGGATTTCGCTTTCGCGCGATAGCGCGTTGCGAAATCCCAAATTGAACGGATGCGGTCACTGACCGCCGCCCCACGCGTAGTGGATGTCTGTGACTTCTGACACTGACCGCGCGGGCTAAGCGTTTAGCTCTTTGAGCAGGCCTTCGACGGCGGTGGCGACGAGGGCTTTTTGTGCGGCGATGCGGGGGGCGAGTGGCAATGAGGAGGGCGTTTCCATCGTGTAGCCTAGGTCGTAGTGGAAGTGCTCGCGCAGATACAGTTGCTCGGGCCAGTCGTCGCGGTCTTGGGCTTTGATTTCGGGGCGGAGGATGCCGGGCTCGTCGATTGGGCGCTCATCAATGATGTGTGCGGGCTCGATTGGCATGTGCGGGCGGGCGGCGTCGAGCAGTGCGGGGGCGAGGCTGGGGCGGCCCTTGGGGTTGTGTTCGTAGAGGTAAAAGCCGGTCGATTCCCAATCTTCGTGGAGGCAAAAGGTGAGGTCGAAGGGCGGCTGGCTTTGCAGCCAAGCGATGTGTGCGCGGACCTCGGCACTGTGGCACGCGAGGTAGTCGCGGTTTAGGTCGATGCCGTCGGCGTTTTCGCGCGTGCCTTTTACGAAGCCGAGCGGGTTGAGCACAGGGCAAATAAACCAGTGTGCGCGATCGTCGAAAAAGCCTTCGGCGAGGAGCTCGAGGAGGGCGAGCGGCCCAGCGGGTTCGTCTCCGTGGACGCCAGCGGAGAGATAGATTTTGGGGATCGCTGGCTGTTTTATTTGGCGGGCGTCCTGACGACGTGCACTGGACGGCATTGGCCGCGTGGGCTTGAGCCCTTGTCGCCGCCCGGACTGATGCAGCGGTGGCGTCAAGTGTGGGTCGCCCGTCTCGGCCGGATACCATGAGTGCGCCGGAACTCGGCGCGTCCACGCAAAGAGCGGGTGGCCACTGACTTCGCCGATTGTTTCGAGTTTGCCGCCGAGCGCGCTCGCGCCGCCGCCAAGGCTGGCGGACCTGCCGTTGTTTTGGAGGGACGCGGCGACTGTGCGAAACTCAGCGAGAAAGTCGGCGATGTGAGTGAGTGCTGGGAGCGGTGCCGTCGCGGGCTGGAAGAGGAGTCGGGAGAGGCGGGAGGGGCGGGAGGTGCAGGTGCTCACGAGGGCAGAGTGTCATAGGGCTGGGAAGCGGGGCGCAAACCCTGTTGGGGTCTGTTCCCGTTTTAAACGGGGTCGCGACGGAGGCAGATTTTGTGTGCAGCAAGGGGCTTCTGTCGCCTTGTTAAGGGGCCTTTGTCTTCGCACTCTCCGCCTTTTCACTCCTATGTCACAAGTCCGCGTTCGTTTCGCTCCCAGTCCCACAGGGTTTTTCCACATCGGCAGTGCGCGCACTGCGCTCTTTAACTGGCTCTACGCGCGGCACACGGGCGGGCGGTTTATTTTGCGAATTGAGGACACAGACAAGGAGCGCAACAGCGAGGCGTTCCTCAACGTGATTTACGAAAGCCTGCGCTGGCTCGGGCTGGATTGGGATGAAGGGCCGGTGGTGGGCGGTTTTGGCGGCGACCGGCGCGGTAGCGCGGGCGGCGGCGATTACGGGCCGTATCGGCAGAGCGAGCGGGGCGCGATCTACGCGGCGCATGTGGAGCGGTTGCGCGAGGCGGGCCGTGTTTACGAAAAGGACGGCGCGTTGTGGTTTCGGCTGCTCGGCGAGCGTTACGAGGCTTACGACCCGCATCGCAAAAAGACGGTGGAAAAAGTGCGCAACACGCCGGCGGTGATCGACGATGCGATTCGCGGGCGTGTCGAACGCACGGAGGACGAAGACTTCGTAATCGTACGCTCGGATGGCAGCCCTGTTTTCCACCTCGTGAATGTGGTCGATGACATCACGATGGGCATCACCCATGTGATTCGCGGCGAAGACCACCTCTCGAATACGAGTAGGCACGTGGAGTTGTTTAAGGCACTGGGCGCGGCGTTGCCGACCTTTGCGCACATCCCGCTCATCCTAAAACAGGAGGGACCGGGGAAGATGTCGAAGCGCGACCAAGGCGCACTGATAGAGGAGTATCAACGGCGCGGATACCTGCCCGAGGCACTCGTTAACTTCATCGCGCTGCTCGGGTGGAACCCGGGCGATGACCGCGAGAAGATGCCGATTTCAGAAATCGTCCGGCTTTTTGACTTGGCCGACGTCAACCAGAGCAACGCGCGTTTCGACGACCGGAAGCTCGCGCACATGAATATGCTCTACCTGCTGGAACTGCCGGAGGAGGACTTTGTCACTCGGGCGCGGAGCTATTTTAACGCTCAGGCCGAGGCCGCTGAGCTGAGCGAGAGCGGGAAGCCAGAGGACGCAGAGGCAAGCGCCGCAGCCAAATCGCGGCGCGAGCTCGCGCGGGTGGCGCTTGCCGCGCCCGAGGCGTATTTCCGCGCTGTGGTGCGGCTCAGCCAGCCGAAGATTAAGGCGATTGAGGAACTGCCGATCTACACGCGCTATTTCTTTAGCGAGGCGTATCCGATTGACGAAAAAGTTCGCGCCAAAGTCTTAGGCAAAGGCGAGCCGCGCGCCCGCTTGGCCGAACTCATCGCGGTGCTGCCGGGCGTTGATTTTGCGAGTGACGAGTCAATCGAGGCCGCGCTCAAAACGATGGCCGAAGCGCAGGGCCAAGGCTTTGGGGCCTACCAATCGGTGGCACGGCTGGCCCTCACTGGCACGAATGCAGGCCCGAGCATCACTGCAATCATGCGCCTGCTGGGCCGTGAGCGCGTCGCACAACGGTTGCGCGATTTTGAGCGCGAACTGGGGGCGTAAGTCCATAGCCGCATGTTGGAGCCTGTGGTGACTGCTGCCAATTTGAGCGGTGCGTTTGGGCTCGCACCGTTATAACCGCTGGGGCCTTTTGATTTTCGATTAGGCGGATCTACTTCCCTTGCGAGTGAAGTTACTTGTCCGGTTTACGTGTAGGGAACGGTGCCGGCGGGTGACGTAGGGGGATAGTATGAAGTCGCTCTGTTCGCATATAACACTCTATTTACTCTTCCTCTATTCAAATACCGCATACGCAATTACCCCCCCCCCCCCCCCCCCCCCC
>NZ_LSZP01000006.1 GCF_001580045.1 Cephaloticoccus capnophilus | reverse complement strand
CAGGCGTACTTCGTGGGTAAGTCCGAAAGCTGGTATGTGCCTATTCCGCAATCGGTGCGTGCGTGGCTGGAGAAGTTTCGCGCGTTTTTAAGCGAGTTGTTCCGAGCTGGGCGGCACTTGATGCAGCTCGAAGCGGAGGGGAAACTAGACGCTGGGTTTAAGCAGACGTTAGCGGAAGCGGTGGGCCTAGATATGGCAACGGTCGCGGCCCTGCGGCAAGAAGGCTGGGCCGGTGGGGACGAAGTGCGCGCAATCGCAGGCGGACGGGCTAGCGGTATCGGGGACTTGGAGGGCGTGATGTTCTCGCAGACTCGCGAAGGGGCCAAGGGGGCGAAGTTCGACCAGGCTAACGAATCCCGCGATTGGGTGAGTTGGAGCATGGAGCAAGCGGCCTCTGCGCCTATGCGTGCCGCGACCAACTTCAAGCAGGCCAGAGATGCCGCAAAAACCTTTCAGGGCCAGCCGTTGACCAATCAGCAAACCGGCATGACTGCGGTTGTCTCGCGCAACTCGCTGGACAAAATGTTATCTGCTTCAGCGATAACCAAGTCTGAAAGCCCCGCCGTTCATTCAGCGGCAGTCGCCAATGTAGACAGCTTGTTTGCTCGCGCTGTGCTGGGATGGAGCAAACCGGACAGAGCCGCAGACCCCACCATTAAAGCGATTCATCGCTTCTTTGCCCCGTTGGAGGTCGAAGGCCGCGTGAAGCTGGTCAAGCTGACCGTAAAGGAAAGACCTCAATCGGCGTATGGCAATCAACTCTACACGGTGGAAGCGGTGGAGTTTGACAATGGCGAGAATGGGGAGGCGTGGCTTGAAGCGTCCGCGCGCGAAGATGGGGTTTCTTTTTTTGGGCAAAGAAATTCCCCAGCGGCTGGAGTAGGTCGGCCAAGCAACCCAAATGGATTGCCCCCCAATAACATTGACCCTCGGGGTGACGTGTCCGAAGACGCGCCAAGTTTCTCCGCTGGGGACGTGCAAACGCTTGCACAGGCCATCGCGAAACGCAACCAAAATCCCGCCCCAATAGAAAAGGCCCGGAACTTAGAACTGAGCGTACCCCCTAACAATGGGGGGGCTGGAACTAAGCCCGAGGCCTATGGACAGGAGCAAAACACTTCCGCTTCGGATGTCAAGGCAGATATTAACCTTGAAGTAAAATCGGCTGCCAGTGACACGACCCGCCAGCTTCGGCCTGTGAATCGTCCGACTGCGGAGCAGCAGAAGGCGGCGTTAAAGCAACAGGTGTTTGAGGCGAGCGGT
>NZ_LSZP01000005.1 GCF_001580045.1 Cephaloticoccus capnophilus | reverse complement strand
CCCCAAATCCACCACCCCGCCCCTACCCACTCCACCAGTGAGAGCAGCACCCACAGGAGCGGAAACCCGATAAGTAATATGAGCAGCAAGCCCTTGAGCTTATCGCCGCACCAGAGCGCAGGAGTCGCCTTGTTAAACCCGTATTTCGCCTCCAGCCGAAACTGACCCCACCAATCAAACGGCAGCCCGGGAATCGCCAACAACACGCCCACCAATAATAAAAACACCGCCCGCGTCCACGCCGCCTCGGCGGCTCCCCAACTCACGACCCAATCGTAAAGCACCGGCAGCACGCCCCCGCACAAGACGAGGACGAGCACGGCAAAATCATAACACTCCGCGACTCGCCCAAAACGCGCACGCGCCAAGGTGTATGCGACCGACTGCCTATAGGCTACCTCATCCATAATTGCGGCGACCGCCTCGGGGGCCTTTTGCGCATACCGCCGCACCTCCGCGCAATTCAACGCAGCTAAAACCGACTCTGCAATAAGCCGCAACCCGAGCAGCCCGACCGCGATATAAAGCACCGAAGACATGGGCGCGCAGTGCAGGCCGCGACTGCACCGCTCGCCAGTCCAAAGCGGAAATCAGAAGCGCTTTTTTTGCTGAGCGGCGGACGCACACACGGAAGGGGCGGCGGGCCCAGCACTCGCGTGTCCTGCACAGCTCACTCAACCAAAGATGAGTTGAAATGGACTCGCCCCGCCGCATCGTGCGCCGTCGTGGATGATACCAAGCAGCCAGACCCCTCATTTGAAACCGCGCTCCAAAACCTCGAGCAGGTCATCGCCGTAATGGAAGGCGGGAAAGTGCCGTTGGGCGAACTCGTTGCCCAATTTGAGGAAGGCAGTCGCTTGCTAAAACTCTGCCAAAACCGGCTCAAGGACGCCGAACTCAAGGTCGAGCAACTCAGGCAAGCCTCAGAGGCCGAGTCGGCAAAGTTCGAGCCCTTCGAAATCGGCCGCGAGAGCTAATCCCCCTTTGCACGCAACACTCACACTCGCCTCGCCAGCACCACCTCCCGAACACCCCACGCCGGCTCGCCGCCGCTGACTGCTCCACACCCTCGATGAGTCACTCCGTCTCTCACTTCGCCCCCATGCACGCCGCCCTCGGTACCGATGCCGCTGCCGATACGGATGCACAGCCGTGCGAAACCACCCCCTCCCCAAGCTCATCGCTCCTCGCGCGCATCCGCGAGCCCGCCGACCTCAAAGCACTCGCCCCCGTGCAGCTCCCGGCCCTCGCCCAAGAAATCCGCGACGAGATCATTGCCGTCACCTCAGCGAGCGGCGGCCATGTCGGCCCCAACCTCGGCGTCGTCGAACTCACGATCGCCCTACACCGCGTTTTTGAGACCCCACGCGACCAGTTCGTCTTCGACGTCTCGCACCAAGGCTACATCCACAAACTCCTCACCGGACGCGGCGGCTCATTTTTCCAAAAGCTGCGGCAAACCGACGGCGCGAGTGGCTTCCTCTCACGTGACGAAAGCCCTCACGACGCCTTTGGCGCGGGCCATGCGGGCACTGCCCTCTCCGCCGCACTCGGCATGGCCACTGCGCGCGACCTGCTCGGCACCGACGAACACGTCGTGGCGCTCTGCGGCGACGCCGCCTTCACCTGCGGCATCACGATGGAGGCACTCAACAACGTCGTCACCTCCACCAAGCGCCTCATCGTCATCCTTAACGACAACGAGTGGTCGATCGCGCGAAACGTCGGAGCAATCGCCAAATACCTCAACCGCCTCTCTACTAGCCGCACCTACAACCGCGCTTACCACGACCTCGAAAAGTTCTTCACCAGCCTGCCCGGCGGGCCGGACATGCACCGGCTCTTCACCAAGTGGAAACGCGAGACCAAAGACTTCTTCGTCGAATCCAGCCTCTTTGAAAAACTCGGGCTGCGCTACCTCGGCCCCATTGATGGGCACGACCTCGACGAGCTCATTAAGAATCTAGAGTTCGCCAAAAACTCCGACACGCCCGTCCTTCTCCACGTCCTCACCAAAAAAGGAAAGGGCCTCCAAGTCGCTCTCGACCACCCTGAAAAATTCCACGGCTCCAGTCCCTACGACCCCAAGACGGGAGAGAACCCAGCACAAAGCTCCGGCTCCCAGAACCCCGCCCGCCAAAACCTACAAGACGTTTTCGGCCACGCACTCGTCCGCTTCGCGCGCGGTAACCCACGCATCGTCGGCATCACCGGCGCCATGCCCAGCGGCACCGGCCTCACCCACCTACAAAGCGCCCTCCCCGCTCAATTTTTCGACGTCGGTATCGCCGAAGAACACGCCGTCCTCTTCGCCGCCGGACTCGCGACCAAGGGCCTACGACCAGTCGTCGCCATCTACTCCACCTTCCTCCAGCGCGCCTACGACCAGATCATTCACGACATCTGCCTGCAAAAACTGCCCGTCGTCTTCTGCATGGATCGCGCCGGCCTCTCCGCCAACGACGGCCCCACCCATCACGGCCTCTTCGACATCGCTTACCTACGCTGCGTCCCGGGAGCCACGATCATGCAGCCCAAAGATGAAGACGAACTCGTCGACATGCTGCACACCGCACTCCAGCACGACGGCCCCAGCTTCATCCGCTACCCACGCGGTACTGGCCCCGAAACTACACTTAAGCAAAACCCCGCCGCACTGCCCATCGGTCAGGCCGAGCTCCTCCGCGAAGGCAGCGACCTCGCACTCTGGGCCCTCGGCCCCATGCTCGAAGATGCACTCGCACTCGCCGCAAAACTGGAGAGCGAAAACGGCCTCAGCGTCGCCGTCGTCAATGCGCGCTTCGCCAAACCGCTCGACCGCGACCTGCTCCTCGCACAAGCAGCCACCATTCCCCTCATCGTGACGCTCGAAGACCACGTCGTAAACGGCGGCTTCGGCACCGCTGTCCTCGAAACCCTGCAAGACGCAGGCACAAAAACCACAGTCGAGCGCATCGGCTGGCCCGACCAATTCGTCGGCCACGGAAGCAGCGTCGCCCAACTCCGCGCCGCACACGGCCTCTCGCCAGAAGCGATCTACTCACGCGTTCTAACGCGTTTCGCCTCAGACAAATCTCACTGAGTGCCACTACGCGTGGAGCGGCAGCGTGTCGCTGCACCCGTTCAATTTGGGATTTCTCATCGCGCTATCGCGCGAAAGCGAAATCCCAAATTTGAAAGAATTCCCCCTGTCGCGTTGCGACAGGGAGGGAGGGCTTATTTAAAATCACGATTTGTGTTCGGTTGCGAAGCGACCGAGCCAAATCGTGATTTAAATGGGAGTGGCAGCATGCCACCGCCCCACGCGTAGTGGAAAAAAACGCAGCCCTCAACTCACGGAGCAGTAGCTGGGGCAGCGCGCCCCGACTCCTCAGTGAGTCGGGCGCGGTAGCGTTTTGGCGACTCGCCAGTGATTTTTTTAAACACGCGGTTAAACTGAGAGAGCGACTGGAAGCCGCACTCGAAGGCCGCCTCACTGACCCGTTTGTGCGGGTTGAGGAGCAGATTTTTGACCTTCTGCACACGCACGCGAGCGAGGTAATCCGTAAACGTCAGCCCGGTGGAGCGTTTAAACATTTTACAGAAATAGAACGAACTCATGTTCACTGCCTTAGCGACTTGAGGCAGGCTAAGCTCCTCGTTGTGGCGCGTACTGATAAAGTCGCAGGCCTTGCTGACGGCGGGCGATACCTCGGGCTCCTCCGCCTTTACCATCAACTCGGTGCTCAACATCGCGAGGTGCTGAGCGAAGACCTCTAGGAGCCGCAAAACTGCTTCATACTGCTGCTTATCGAGCACACGGGTTTGAAAATAGGTCTCCTCCAGCCGCCGCACATCAATATCGCTGCCCAGCTTAAGCAGCCGTTGGGAGCTCCTGCTAAACTCCTGCTTCGTGGGCTCGTGCAGCAGAATCTGACCCGTCTGCAAAAACGCGACTAGGTTCTCCCCCACGCGCACTGGCACCGCCGAGTCGCACAGCCCCGCGAAGCAACGCAGCGTCGTCGGCTCTAGTTGCGCCTCGTCCTCCATCCGCCGCTGCATCTGCAGGCATGTCGCACAAGTGCGATTACTGCGCGCCATGAGTGCGCAAAACGGATTTTCGTTAGGGTCTCCCCGATGCGGCGGCGCGTACTCGCCGAGCCCCTGCCCACTCAGCGCAATCGGTAGCCCCGTCATATCTCGAAACGCTCGCTCGTAGTCTCGATAGATGCGGCTATTGCGCAACTGCTCGACGATTGCTTGTTTGCGACGGGGAGCTGCTGGGGTGGTCGAGGGCATGGCAAGTCCTTTCAGAAGAACCACTAAAGCGAAGACCCTCCAAGCATCAAATCAAACCTAACTCTCTGAAACTATAGTAGCCACGCTGAAGGGGATCAGCAGTTTTCGTTCCTAGGATGATATGATCGAGTAGTGGTATATCCACTACATGCGATGCATCGCGCAACTTCGCCGTCAGCTGCAAGTCCGTGGGGCTCGCTGTAGGGTCGCCGCTCGGGTGATTGTGCGCGACCACCAGCGCGCTCGCCCCATCGCGAATCCCAATACGAAAAACCTCGCGCGGATGTGCGAGCGTCCCCTCCACAGTCCCCGAGCTGAGCTCGCGACAGCGGATGAGGTGCTGCCGTGCGTTGAGCGAGAGCACCCAGAACTTTTCCACGCGCAAGCCCACTGCCAGCGGTGCGAGATACGCGGCCGCCCGCTCGCCGCTCTCGATGCGTGGCGACTCCCCTTGCGACTGGCGCAGGATCCGCTTAGCGACCTCCATCACTGTGAGGAGTTGCAGTGCCTTCACTCGCCCCACGCCCTTAAAGCGCCTAAAGTCATCCTCCAGCCACTCGGTTAATCCCGCCAATGAGCCGGCCTCCTCAATCAGCCGCGCCGCGAGCGAAAGCACATCCATCCCCTGCGTCCCGCTACGCAGCAACATCGCCAACAGCTCTGTGTCGCTTAGTGCCCCGGCGCCCTCGCGCTCCAGCCGCTCTTGAGGCCGCTCCGCCTGCACCGTCTCCAGTAAGCGATTGGGCAACTCCGGCAAAGGCAGCGACTCGTGGCTCATCTTTTTAGCGGTGGGTTTGGCGGCCTGCGCCTCTACGCGCTAGCCGACGCCAGATGTCCTCATCCTCATAACACATCTGCGCACTGACTTCTCCCAAAGCACTCGCTGCGACGAAGCTGAAGAACTCCGCCCCTGCGGTCGGAGTTTCTCCTCCACAAGCTAGGGGAGCCTTCGGCTCCATATGACGATGACCTCGCTTGACCTCGCCGTAAACGGCGAGGTACGCGCTTTGGTGCGTGGTCAGGTATTGCGCCGCTGAAGAGCGGACCAGGTCGGGCTTGGGCTCCTTATCTTTAGCCATCGATGCTCGGGTTCGGGGAATGCACAGAGCCAAGCCGCTCTCACGTTTTGTGCAACGTGCTATCAGCACTTCACCCAACAAAACGCCTCCACAGACCTGCGACTAACAGGAGCACGCCCAATAAGAACGGCCTCCTTCCGCAAGATGTGCGCAGTGGCTGCCAACACACGCGGAGCACTTATCGGCCTCGCCACGTATAATGAATTTATCTTATACCGTGTATCTTTCCTTATACCGCTCAGTTTTTGCCCAGTGCACCTTGTCGCTCGGCAGGCCGCGCCACTCACTTCGCCGCTTCCAACTCCCTCATGGCCGTCATCCCCCTCACGCTCACCATCAGCCTGTGCTTAGTATTCACCTTTGTGGTGTTCTTTCTGCGCGAGACCTCGCGCAAGCACTACTCGGACGCGCAGCGCGACGCACTCATGCCGCTAGCTGACGAAACCCCACTCACCGCCATCGCAAAACCCTCGACCGTCCCCACGGCGCAGTCCGCGCGAGGCCAAGAAATGCACACCCACGCCAAGGCTGTGCACTAATCTAGCGCGCGCTCAAGCAAGGCCCCCAGCACCGCCCACACACACGCGCCCACACGCCTTCCCCTAGCACCAAACCCCGGCCCTAACACCAGGCAAACCTCCCGCCACTCCCCAGCGATTCACAACCCCGTCGTTAGCCCTCCTCCGCCCCGCCACTCCGATTCCCCTTTCCCCTCCGATGAGCCAACAAAAACTAACCATTGAGTATAACGACAAAGTCGTCCGGCAGTTCATCCTCGCCTGCGTGATTTGGGGCGCGGTGGGCATGCTAGTAGGCGTTTTTGTGGCCTCGCAGCTCAATTTCTGGCGGCTCAACTTTAACCTCCCTTGGCTGACCTTTGGCCGGCTGCGCCCGCTGCACACCAACGCCGTCATCTTCGCCTTCGTGGGCAACATGATGTTTGCGGGCGTCTACTACTCGACCCAGCGGCTGGTAAAAGCCCGCCTCGCCAGCGACTTCCTCTCCCAACTGCACTTCTGGGGCTGGCAACTCATCATCGTCGCCGCCGCCATCACGCTGCCTCTCGGCTTCACGCGCGGCAAGGAATACGCCGAGCTGATTTGGCCCATCAACATCGCCGTCGCGCTCATCTGGGTCGTCTTTGCCGTCAACTTTTTCTGGACGCTCGCACGCCGAAACGAACGCGCCCTCTACGTCGCCATCTGGTTCTACATCGCGACGATTCTCACCGTGGCGATGCTCTACATCGTCAACCACCTCTCAATCCCCACCTCGCTACTGCACAGTTACCCCATCTTCGGCGGCGTGCAGGACGCCCTCGTGCAATGGTGGTATGGGCACAACGCCGTAGCGTTCTTTCTCACCACGCCGATCCTCGGCATCATGTATTACTTCATGCCGAAGGCCGCCGAGCGCCCCGTGTATTCCTACCAGCTCTCCATCGTGCACTTCTGGTCGCTCGTCTTTATCTACATCTGGGCGGGCCCGCACCACCTGCTCAACACCGCCCTCCCCGGCTGGCTGCAAACGATGGGGATGACCTTCTCGCTCATGCTCTGGGCGCCCTCTTGGGGCGGCATGCTCAACGGACTGCTCACTCTGCGCGGGGCATGGGATAAGCTGCGCACCGAGCCCGTCATCAAGTTCTTCGTCGCAGGCATCACCTTCTATGGCATGGCGACCTTCGAAGGGCCGCTGCTCTCGATCAAAGCCGTTAGCGCACTCGGTCACTACACCGACTGGATCATTGGCCACGTCCACGCCGGAGCCCTCGGCTGGAACGGCTTTATGGCCGCTGGCATGATTTACTGGCTGATCCCGCGCCTCTGGAGCAAGCCGCTCTACTCGACCTCGCTCGCCAACATCCATTTCTGGACCGGCCTGCTCGGCATCCTCCTCTACGTCGCCGCCATGTGGAGCAGCGGCATCACCCAGGGCCTCATGCTCAACGCCACCGCCGAGGAAGGCACTCTCCTCAGTAACCCCAACTTCCTCGACGCGCTCCACGCCATCCAACCGCTCATGCTCATGCGCGTCATCGGCGGCGGGCTCTACCTTGTTGGCTGGCTGCTCCTCGCCTACAACCTCTGGCAAACCGTGCGCGGTGCCCAGCCCGTCAACGGCTCCATCGACATCTACGTCGAGGCCAAGACGCCTGCCGCTTCGCGTGATAGCGCTTCCGCCGCCGCAGACAAGGAGCGCATAGGCTGGCTCCCGACCTTTGGTAACGGCCCCGTGATCCTTTCCGTTTTCCTCGTGGGCTTTGCGTCGCTGTGGATGATGGGCAGCGGCATCGTCAGTGCGCTCGGCATTGCCGGCTCGCTCGTGACGCTCATAGCCGGTTACGCGCTGCTCTACTCGCGCGGCAAAGACTGGCAGGACTGGTATGAGAAACTCCTCCTAAACGCGCTCCCCTTTAGCGTGCTGGTCTTCATCTCCGTCGCCGCCGGCGGACTCGTGCAAATCATCCCCACCGTCCTCGTCAGCAAACCCGACAACGTCGAAGACCGGCTCCAAATCCCCTACACTCCGCTCGAACTCGCGGGCCGCGACATCTACGTGCGCGAGGGCTGCTACAACTGCCACTCGCAGATGATTCGCACGATGGTGCCCGACGTCCTGCGCTACGGCGATTACTCGCGACTCGGCGAGTCCATCTACGACTACCCCTTCCAGTGGGGGTCTAAGCGCACCGGCCCCGACCTCGCCCGCGTCGGCGGTAAGTATCCCGATGTCTGGCACCTGCGCCACATGGAAGACCCGCGCAGCATCTCCGCAGGCTCCAACATGCCCTCCTACCCGTGGCTCTCGACCAACAACACCGACGTCGCCGCGCTGCCCTCCAAAATCAACGTCCAGCGCATGCTCGGCGTGCCCTACGGCCCGCTCAGCCCGCAGCAAATCTTCGACGACGTAAACGCCCAAGCCAAAGCCATCTCCAAGGGCCTGCGCGAAGCCGGTGCCTACGTCGCCCCCGAGAAGGAGATCATCGCCCTCATCGCCTACCTCCAAAAACTCGGCCAATCCGAAAACGTGGCGGCGACCCGCACCGCGTCGGTGCGCTAAAACCGGCAAACCAAGCCACTTACCCACATCGAAACTCACACTCCCAAGCGGCCTACACTGGACGAAGTGCCAGCAGCACTTTGCCCAGTAAAAGAGTAGTCCGCGACTCCGCGACCCAATGTTTAAACGACTCGTATTCGAAGACTACGCGGCACTCTGCACGCTAATCGCCTTCGCCGTCGTCGCACTCGTCTTCCTCGGCGCGATCTGGCGCGCCCTACGCATGACACGCGGCCAATCCGAACACATGGCCGCGCTCCCCTTCGAGCCCTCCCCTCACACCTCCCCAAACACCGCTTTGCACCAAGCCCACGAAGAATGAGCACCCACGACGCAACTAACGCCTCGCCCCACTCGTACGCTGCCGCACCAGCCACCGCACACGCGGGCGCAGCCACCGACGACATCATTCGCGAGCACACCTTCGACGGCATCGAGGAATACGACAAACGCCTCCCCAACTGGTGGCTAGCCACCTTTTACGGCGCGATTGCGTTCTGGATTGGCTACTGGTTCTACGTCGAGCAGGCGCAGATCGCTCTCTCCCCCGAGGCCGCAATTGAGCTCGAACTCAGTCGTATCGAAGCCGCCAAACTGGCCGCCAACTCCGCCAACCTCGACGACGCCACACTCTGGCAAATGAGCCGCAACGCCGTCTTCGTAAACGCCGGCCGCGAAACCTTTAACTCCGTGTGCGCGAGCTGCCACCTCCAAAGCCTCAAAGGCGTGGACGAGGGCGGCATCGGCCACAACCTCGTCGACGACGAATGGGCCCACGGCGGCAACCCCACCGACATCCTCGCCGTAATCAACAACGGCGTCCTCGCCAAAGGCATGCCCGCTTGGGGCCCCGTCATTGGCGCCAAAAAGACCTCCGAAGTCATCGCCTACATTCTTAGCCACCACACCGAGCCCGCTCACGAGGAAAGCTAAGCGGCACACTCGCGCGCACGGGCCGTTGCCTAGCCGCCACTTGGCCACACTCACTCTCTCACGAAAACTCGCCTAACCCCACAACACGGGCACCAAAAACAACGACGACCCACACAAAGGGAGCCCTCCCAATGCTCAAACCCGTGCGGCCCACCATCGACTCGGTCACTACCATCAGTGCCGACGGCTCGCGCCCCTTCATCTACCCCGCCGACGTTAAGGGCCGCTTCACCACTGCGCGTAAGCTCTCCGCGCTCGCCCTCATCGTCTTCTACCTCTCGCTCCCGTGGATACAGGTAGGCGGCTTCCCCGCCGTCTTTCTCGATATCGCCGCCCGCCGCTTCCACCTCTTCGGGCTCACCTTTGCCGCGCAGGACATGTGGCTGTCCTTCTTTCTCATCACCGGCCTAGGTTTCGCCCTCTTCTTTATCACCGCACTCTTTGGCCGGATCTGGTGCGGCTGGGCCTGCCCACAAACCGTCTTCCTCGACCACGTCTACCGCCGCATCGAACGCTGGATAGACGGTAACGCCGTCGCCCGCCGCAAGCTCGCCGCCGCCCCGTGGACAGGCGCTAAAATCGCCAAGCGCACACTCAAACATGCGCTCTACCTCCTCGTCTCGCTGGTCATCACGCACCTGTTCCTAGCCTACTACGTCTCGCTCAAATCCGTCTGGGAAATGGTGAGCACCGCGCCCGGCGAACACTGGAGTGCCTTCCTCTTTGTCGCAGTCGCCACCGCGATCCTCTACTTCAACTTCGCTTGGTTTCGCGAACAACTCTGCATCGTCATCTGCCCCTACGGACGGCTCCAGTCCGCCATGATTGACGACCACTCGATGGTCGTCGGCTACGACACCCGACGCGGCGAACCGCGCGGCAAGGGCGCGAAACCCGGTTTGGCGAAGAGCCCAAATGCAGCGGCAGGCAGCGTCGAATTCGTCAAAACCGGCTCGTCGAGCGAGCCAGAGGCCAAACGCGGCGACTGTGTGGATTGCGCGCGCTGTGTCCAAGTCTGCCCCACCGGCATCGACATCCGCCAAGGGCTCCAACTCGAATGCATCGGCTGCACTGCCTGCATCGACGCCTGCGACGAAGTCATGCGCCGACTCAAACGCCCCACCGGCCTCATCCGCTACGACTCGCAAGCGGCGCTCGCCGGAGCCCGCACCCGCTGGCTGCGCCCCCGCGTTTACCTTTACTCGGTCATGCTCGCGATCGGCATCGGCGTTGCCAGCAAGGCCATCTCCACCGTCAAACCCGCCAACATCAGCGTCACCCGCATCACCGGCACGCCCTACGTCGTGACCGACGAGACGATCCGAAACCAATTCTTCGTGCGCATCCTCAACAAACGTGCCGAGCCCACTGACTTCATCGTAGAAGTCGACTCGCCCACCCCGCTCACACGCAGCGGACTCGACGGACCACTCAGCGTCCCCGCAATCTCTGAAGAAATCCGCCCCCTCGTCCTCGTCGTCCCGCGCAGCCACTACACCGGCCCCTTTAAAGTCAGCATCACCACACGCGACGCCCAAGGCCGCTTTGCCCAAACCCGCGAAATCGAATTCCTCGGTCCCGACCCACGCCTGCTAAACGAAGAGGACGAATGATGAAGCACGCGCTCACACCGCTACCGACCACGGAAAACCCAACAGGCGAGCAACGAAAGCCCGCCAATGTTGGTCGCAAAAAGGGCTTTAGACCCTGGCTGCTCATCTGGCTGGCCTTCGCACTGCAAGTCGCCGCGTGGGTCTTTTGGGTAAAACTCGCCTCCAAACACCCCGTCCAAGAAGTCCCACTCGTCACCGCGCAACCGATTCCAAAAAAACCTTAAACCCGGACAGGCCGCCAACCCGCGGCCTGCCTAATAAACCCAGGTCCACGACCTTGATTGAGCCCGCGTCCATCAACTCTGCCACCTCGGCCTTCATCGCCGGACTCATCACCAGCCTGCACTGTGCAGGCATGTGTGGCCCGCTCGCCTGCACGCTAATGCCCGTCAAAGGCGACCGCGCGGACGCCCAACTCGTCAGCAGCATTTACCACGGCACGCGCCTCTTCAGCTACTGCGTCCTCGGCGCAGTCGCGGGCGGTCTTGGGAAACTCCCCCTCCAGTGGCTGCAAAACGACGCGCTCTTCCGCTGGCTGCCTTGGGTAAGCGTCCTGTTCTTCATCGCGCTCGGGCTCCGGCTCGACCGCTACCTCCCCCGCCCGCTCTTCCTCTCGCGACTCCTCATCCGGCTAAACCCGCACCTGCGCTCGCCCTCGAAACTCAAGAGTGCAGCAGCACTCGGACTCGCCACACCGCTGCTCCCCTGCGGCCCGCTCTACTTCCTCTTGGCACTCGCGCTCTTCTCCGGCTCCGCACTGCGCGGCATCGAGTTCATGCTCGCCTTCGGGCTCGGCACGGTGCCTCTGCTCTGGCTCGCCCAAGCGCAATTCCAATGGCTGCGCCACCGACTCTCGCCACTCTGGTTTGCCCGCGTGCGTATCACACTCGCGCTCTCCAGCGCACTGATCATTAGCTGGCGACTGCGCAGCACCCTCGGACTCGAAGGCCCTGAAGTAAACTCACTCATCTGCTTCTGGTGATGAACGCTGCCGAACTAAAAATTGATCTGCTCGCTGACACGCCGCTTCGCGCCGAAGCCGATACGCCGACCAAGGCCGTAAGCCGCAGACGAAAAAAAGCCCCCAGCTGCCACCACTGCGGGACAGCACTCACCGACCACGCGATGCGCGAAACAGGGTTCTGCTGCTCGGGCTGCGCCTACGTTTACCGACTCATCCACGAAAGCGGACTCGACGCCTACTACCGAATCAAAGACCCCATCACCGCCCCCGTAGACGCCACCGTTTTCCAGCCCCAAAACGCCGACTGGCTCGCGGAACTCCAAAAAAACGCCGAGGCCGAAACGGACGAAAAGGGCTCGCCCCATACTCCCCATAACCAGGCGGCAACGACGCCTCGCCAAGTAAAACGCTCGGCGAGCGCGACCGCCAAACTAGGGATTCAAGGCATCTCCTGTGCGGGCTGCGTATGGCTAATTGAAAAACTCTTCAGCCAAATCCCCGGGGCACGCCGCATCACCGTAAACGCCCAACTCGGCCACATGGAAATCAGTTGGACAGCGGGCGAGCTCTCGCTGCCCGGCTTCGCCCAAAAACTCGCCTCCTTTAACTACCTCGTCGGCCCACACGACTCCAGCACCGCCGAGCTCGAAAGCCGCGCCCTCATCCGCCGCATCGGCCTCTGCACGGCCTTTGTGATGAACACCATGCTCTTCACCCTGCCGACCTACTTCGGCATGGAGGCCGACTTCCCCTACGCACGACTCTTCGGCACGCTCTCACTCGCCTTTGGCACGCTCAGCATGCTCGCGGGCGGCGGCTATTTCGTGCGACGCGCGTGGGCCGGCCTTCGACACGGGCTCCTACACATCGACCTGCCGATCTCGCTCGGTATCCTCGGCGCCTACCTCGGCTCACTCTACGGCTGGGCCATCGGCGAAGAGACTTACGTCTACTTCGACTTCGTGAGCACCTTCATCGTGCTGATGCTCATCGGCCGCTGGGCTCAAGTCTGCGCCGTCGAGCGCAACCGCCGCCGCCTCCTCTCCCTCCAACCCCGCCCGCAACACATCCCCATCCTCCAGCCCGACGGCACGCTCCAGCCCACCCCACCCGAGCGCCTCCAACCCGGCCAAATCCTCGAACTACGCTCCGGCCAAATCCTCCCCGTCGAGGCCATCCTTGAAACGCACGCAAGCGCCGCGCCCGAATCGGATCGGGCACTATCCCCCGCCAGCTTGGCAGCGAGCACTGCCCGCGAAGTCGAGTTTTCTCTCGCCTCGATCAACGGCGAGTCCGCCCCGCGCCGCTTCACCGCCGGACAACGCATCCCTGCCGGGGCACTCAACCTCAGCCGCACGCCCATTCGCCTACGCAGCACCCAAGCTTGGGCGCACTCGCTTCTCGCCGAACTCACCGCCACGCAAAGCGAAACCGAGCACCGCAATCCGCTCCTCGAACGCATCGTCCAAGGCTACTTGATTGGCATCCTCGGGATCGCCGCACTCGCCGCGCTCTTCTGGGGTTTCCACACAGGCGGCGACCTCCTTAAAACCGGAGCAATCGTCACCGCCATCCTCGTCGTCTCCTGCCCCTGCGCCATCGGACTGGCCTTCCCCCTCGCCGAAGAAATCGCCTCCGTCGCACTGCGCCGCCGAGGCGTCTTTGTCCGCAGCCCACGGCTCTGGTCGCTCCTCCACAAAGTCCGCACACTCGTCTTCGATAAAACCGGCACCCTCACCCTCGAAACCCCAATCCTCCAAAACCCAGAGCAGATCGCCACGCTCTCAGAGGAAGCCCGCAGCGCCCTGTATTCGCTTATTCGCGACAACCCGCATCCCGTCAGCCAGTGCCTGCTCGAAGCCCTTCTTGCCAGCGGCCCGACACCCGCAGCACTCGAAGGCGACGTGTTAGAGGAAATCGGCTGCGGCGTCTCCCTCGGCCCGTGGTCACTCGGTAAAGCAGGCTGGAAAGCACAAGAAGCCGACGGCAACGCTCGATCTGCGACCGCGATGAGCCCCCAAGCAAAAGGGTCTGCGACCCTGTTCGCCTATAACGATACTCCCCTCGCGACCTTTCACCTTGCCGACTCGATTCGCAGCGACGCACCCGAAGCAATCGCCAAACTCCGCGCCCTCGGACTCGAAGCCCACATCCTCAGCGGCGACGCGACGAACAAAGTCCAAGCCACCGCCGCCCAACTCGGCCTAGCGCCCGCACACGGCCACGGCCAAATGAGCCCACAAGACAAAGCCGACTGGCTCCGCACCCACGCACCCAGCGACGCCCTCATGCTCGGTGACGGACTCAACGACAGCCTCGCCTTCGACGCCGCGCTCCTACGCGGCACGCCCGTCATCCATCGCGGCACCCTCGCGCAAAAAGCCGATTTTTACTATCTCGGACGCGGCATTGGCGGCATCCACGCCCTTTTCGAGGTCAACGCAATCCGCCGCCGCGCCGAACGCGTCATCCTCATCTTTTCGGTGAGCTACAACCTACTCGCCGTCGGCTTCGCGGCCCTTGGCTTCATCAACCCACTCATCGCCGCAATCCTCATGCCGATAAACTCGCTCCTCACCCTCACCCTCGTCTCTGCAAGCATGAAGGGCTCAAAGCTCCAACTCGTTTAGCGACACGTCGTCGCCGCCGCGAGCGTGCGCAGCACACGTGAGTGACGAGCCGCGAGCCAGATGCCTCGCGCTTAAAACGGGAACAGGCTCTAGCCAGCCAATTGGCTGCGATCACTGACCTCTAAGAGGCCGCTGCCGTGGTGGTAGGACCTGGATTCGAACCAGGGAAGGCGTAAGCCAGCAGATTTACAGTCTGCCCTCGTTGGCCACTTGAGTATCCTACCAAAAACGGAAACGCGGATGCTCGTGACTGGGCGCGACGGCTTCAAGTTTTTTTTAGCACTATGCCGCGCAACGCTCTGGCCTAAGGCGCCACAGCCCATCTAGACTCTCTCGCGCTTCCTCTACATCTCTCATGGATGAGCTCCAAGAACACCCCTTTCTGCAAGGAGCCCTCTCTCACCTACTCACGGTGGCGGGCTTCCTCTTGGCCCTATTTCTCATCGCGCGGCTGCTCAGCGAAAAACGCCAACCCGGAAACACCTTTGCGTGGCTACTCGGCATCGTCCTCGTCCCCTACATCGGCGTGCCGCTCTACTTCCTTTTTGGCGGGCGAAAGCTGCGCCGACTCATGGCGCGTAAGACGCCCGTCGAGCCCACACTGCCCGTCACCGACTTTACGCCCGGCCACCACGCAAACCGCCCCATCGCCCGCGCCGTCTCGCATGCCGGCGGCTCCCCACCGCTGCCCTGCAACTCCCTGCAACTCGTCACCACCGGCGAAGACGCCTACCGGCAACTCGTTGAGCAAATCCGCCATGCTCAACACCACATCCATATCACCACCTTCATCCTAGGGCGCGACGACACAGGCCGTCGGCTGATCGACCTACTCGCCGAGCGCGCCCGCGACGGCATCAAGGTGCGGCTCCTGCTAGACTCGGTGGGCTCTATGTTTATCACACGCCACTTCGTGCGCCCGCTCGTCGAGGCGGGCGGCGAGGTCCAGTGGTTCATGCCCGTACTTCCTTTCTCTTCGCGCCGCAGCTCGGCCAACCTGCGCAGTCACAGAAAAATCGCAGTCATCGATCACAGCACCGCCCTCATCGGCGGGCACAACCTCGCCACCGACTACATGGGGCCCGACGCACACGACGGGCGTTGGACAGACTTCGGCACGGTCGTACGTGGCCCGGCGGCGATTTTATTGAACGACGTCTTCATCGCCGATTGGTGCTTCGCCAGCCACCAGGCAATTGAGAAAATCCGCGCCGAGATCCCACCGGAAACCGCCTCCCAGGTCTGCGGCCCTGCCGAGCTGCAAGTCGTCGCCAGCGGGCCGGACGTCCACGGCGACCCGCTCTACGAAGGGCTAGTCGCCATGATCCAGTCGGCGAACCAAAGCATCTGCATCATCACGCCCTACTTCATCCCCGACGAGGTGCTGCAACGCTCCCTCATCGTAAAAGCGCGCTCCGGCGTCGCGGTCACCCTACTCGTCCCCGCCAAGTCGAACCACCCGATCACCGACTTCGCGCGCCGCCACTACCTGCGCGAACTGCGCGAAGCAGGCGTCACCGTAAAACTCCACGGCCCACGCATGCTTCACAGCAAGGCCACGATTGTGGACGGGGCGATCGCACTCTTCGGCTCGGCCAACTTCGACCTGCGCAGCCTTTTTGTGAATTTCGAGATCGGCGTCCTTGTCCACTCTCAAGCCGAAGTCGCCCAAATCGCCGCTTGGGCCGACTCGCTTCTCGCCAACGCCGCCCACTCGCCCACCGCCCCCAAACGCCACCAACGCTTCGTCCAGCACCTCCTCGAAGACCTGAGCCGCCTCCTCGCGCCACTGCTTTAAATGACTCGGCTTGGAAAAAACTCGAAGCCTCCGATGCCACATGGCTAACTCGGCCGATTCTTCTATGGCCGAGCCCGCTGTCCCTCACGCCACCCACCAAGTCCCTGCCCACATCGCTATCATTATGGATGGTAACGGACGCTGGGCACAGCAACGTGGGCTCCCTCGCATTGAGGGCCACCGGCGCGGGGTCGAGACCGTGCGCCGCATCATCGATGCCACTCGCGAGTTCGGCGTGCGCATGCTCACGCTCTACGCCTTCTCCGCCGAAAACTGGCGACGCCCACAAGACGAGGTCGGTGCACTCATGCGGCTCCTCGAGCTCTACCTAAAACGCGAGCTCAAGACCTTTGTTAAAAACCGTATCCAACTCCGCACTATCGGCCGCACACACGAGTTACCGCCCGGCGCCCAACGCCAATTGGCACGCACCATCAAAGCCACACGCGACTTCAGCGATTACACCCTCACGCTCGCGCTAAACTACGGCTCACGCAGCGAAGTCGTCGATGCCGCCCACAGCTACGCCGCCGCACTTGCCGCCGGGGAAATCTCGCCCAGCGACCGCTCTTGGGAGAGCTTTAGCCGCCACCTCTACACCGGCGACCTGCCTGACCCCGACCTCGTCATCCGCACCTCCGGCGAGACGCGCCTGAGCAACTTCCTGCTCCTCCAAGCCGCCTACGCCGAGTTTGTATTTACGCCTGTCCTGTGGCCCGACTTTGGGAGAGATGACCTCGCGCAAGCCATCGCTGAATACAGCCGTCGCGAACGCCGCTACGGGAAAACCAGTGCCCAATGCGGCGGATCCGATGAGCAGTAATTCCCCCAACTATCGCTTGCCCACTCACTCAACTGCTCCCGACCTATGACTAAGCGCATCTTAAGCACCGTCCTTCTTTGGCTGATTGTCGGCGCGGTTTTGTGGCAGTTTCGGACGACGGGAGCCGTCCTGCTCGTGAGCGCCATTTCTGCGCTCACCTTGCTCGAGTTTTACCGACTGCTCGCAGGGGCCGGGCTCGCCCCCTTTGCCCGGCTCGGTGCAATCCTCGGCGGCTTGATTACGCTCGCCCCCTGGCTCGCGCAACGCTTCGGACTCCACGCCGAGCACTTATTGGCCCTCGCCGTCGTCCTTTTCTCAATACGGATTTTGCGCGAGCGCGGCGCCGATCTGCGCGTCGAAGCGCTCGCCTCCACGCTCTTCGGGCTACTCTACGTCGCGTTCATGCTCCACTACCTCGTGCGCATCCTCGTCATCGCGCCCGACCTACCGGCACGCGGGCTTGTGCTCGGACTGTGGTTTGTCGCCGTCGCCAAGTTTTGCGATGTGGGCGCACTCCTCACTGGGCTAGCTATTGGACGGCACAAGATGACGCCAAACATTAGCCCAAAGAAAACTTGGGAAGGCGCAGCGGGCGGCATCTTTACCTCAATGGCGCTCGGTGCACTCATTGCCTGGCTCGGGCGCGAGGTGCTTCCGCCGAACTTCACGCCACTCGCCGCAGCCGCACTCGCCGCCCCAATCGCCGCGACCGGCATTCTCTCCGACTTGGTCGAATCGATTATTAAACGCCGCGCCGCACTCAAAGACTCGGGCGGCCTCATTCCGGGCATCGGTGGGATGTTTGACTTAAGCGATTCGCTGCTCCTGCCCGCACCAGTCGCCTACCTACTCTTTACTTATCTATTTTGAGCCAAGGCGGCTGCGGCAAGTAAGCCCTCTCCACTACGCGAGCGATTCACCGCGCCGAGGCGACAGTCGGCCCAGCGCGGCGTGAGGCCGGTGTCGAGGGCCGAGTCTTGTCCGTAAGCGTAAAAACGACGCGCACGATTTGGAGCTCGTTTTCCCGCGCGGGGAATTGCCAACGCGTCATCACGGTATTGCGCGCGGTCTCGTCGAAATCGTCGTAGCCCGAAGAGCGAGACACCTCCGCCCGTTTCGCGCGCCCCCGTCCATCGACCAAAACGAGTAACTCGACCATCCCCTCGCGCCCCTCGCGACGCGCCGCAGGCGGGTAAGGCGGATTCGGCGCATAGAGGATTCCCGATTTCCCAAAACTAAGCCCCTGCCCACGCCGACCGCCGCTTTGGCCCAAACTCTCCTGCATCGCACGCAGGGCTGCACTCACCGCATCGTCCATCTGCCCGGCAAGCGAAGCCGCCAACAAGCCGGACACATCGGGTGCGACTTCCTGCGTAAACGTACTTGGGTCGAAGTCCCACGCCACCACCCAATCCTCCTGCATCGGACGTTGCTCTTGCAGCGACGGGCTCTGCTCCGCGACTTCGCCAAAGAGCGAGTCGTCGTCATCGATAAGCGAAAGCTCCATCGTTTCGCCCACCCCAGCAAAGGCCTCTCGGAGCCCGCCGTTGCCGTGCGACAAAGGCTGAGCACTCGGCTCCGGCCACAGCACGACCAGCGCAGCATGTAGTCCTAGCGCAATTACGCCCGCTACGCCGTAGCGCGCCCAAAATGAGGGTCTACGCCCTCCGCAGCCCAAATGGCTGCCCGTCAACTCGCCTTCATTCGCACAGCCCTCGAGCTCCCGCGCAGTGACGCTAGGCAATCCACAACTTTCCAAGTTTTGGCGAGTCACGGGGCTCATTTCTCAAAATCTATTTTTTTATCTCACTTATTATTAGTGACTTAATTTTCTATTTGGGAATCTATCTCAAAATCAAGTTGACGAAGCCAGATCGTTGGTAAGCTTCGCGAATTGGTGAGAATGAGTCTCCTCCTCTACCGCGCAACCTCATTTATTCGAAATCCAAGCCCCTCTTTCGCCGCTTCAAGATTTCCCCGCCCCTTTCCGCACCTACACACCATGAACAAAGCAAAACTATCTGCGCTAGCCGCCTTGCTAGCTGCCGCCTGCGCCCAAGCCGCAGTGGCCCAAACCGCGCCCACCAATCCGCCCGGAGTCGACGTCACTGAAATCCAAGTCGAGGCCGAACGCGAGACTCTCGCCGTCGTCCAAACCGAGCCACCGGCGGGCACCTTTACCAGTATTTCGGCCCAAGAATTCGCCCAACGCGGCGCCACTGACATGGGCGGCGTCGTCCGTTACGAGCCGCTCGTTAACGCCCCTTCGATGGCCAGCGGCCAAGGCGGGCTCTGGGACGGCAGCGGCTACTCGGGCTACAACATCCGCGGCCTCGAAGGCAACCGCGTCAGCATGGACATCGATGGCATCCCGATTCCCGACGCCGCGCAACGCCCCGATGGCACCTCGATGAACGGCTTCGGCATTGGCCGCGACTACTACGAAATCGAAAACTACCGCAGCGTAGGCATCGCCTCGGGCACGACCTTTGCCGGACGTGGAAACGCGTCCATCGGTGGCGGCGTAAGCTTCGCCACTAAGTCGCCCGCCGACCTCCTCGGGCGCAGCGATCGCCCCTTCTACCTCGGCTACAAAGCCGCCTATGCCTCGGTTGACGAAAGCCTCTCGCACACCGTCACCGGTGCCGTCGGTCAGGGCGAAGTGTCCGCACTTGTCATCTACACCCGCCGCGACGGCGAGGAGCGACGCTCGAAAGGCACGGGCATCGTCAACCCGCTCGACTGGAGCTCCGACTCCATCCTCACCAAGCTCGTTTGGGACAACGCCACCGCCCAAAAACTCGAATTCACCGTAGAGCACTTCAAGCGCGAGCGCGACCTCGTCGCGATCAACAAGATCGGCGGCTTCTACCCCGAAGCCCCCCTCCAGCACTCGGAGACCGAGCGCTTCACACTAAACCTCAAGCACACCTTTGTGCCTGTTGGCGGCCTGCCCGTCTTCGACCAACTCACCACAATGGCTTACTGGCAGGACGCCGTAAACGGCGACCACACCCGCGCTCGCTACACCTTTGGCGGCGACTTCAACCGCGATATTAAGACCAAGTTCAACAACGACTCGCTCGGCGGAAAAATCGACGCCATCAAGCGCATCGGCGCCCACCACACCCTCAGCTACGGCCTCAGCTATTCCGAGGTGAAAACCAACCGCCCTTGGCGCGAAATCCGCACCAACCGTAGCACGGGAGCCGTAGTTCCTGCGGCTACCGGCACCAAAGATCGGATGCCCTCCATGAAGACCGAGGAGTTTGTCGCCCACCTCAGCGATGAAATCACGTTCCACATCGGCAGCCACCGCGCGACACTCACGCCCGGCCTGCGCTTCGATTCCGTTGACGTAAAGCCGACCGACCTCTCCCGCTACATCAATGGCGTCCCCGCCGCGAGGAACGAAATCAAAGCTGAGAGCGACGACTTCGTAACGCCCAGTATAGCCGCCGAACTCGAGCTTACCGAGAAGCTCTCCGCCTACGGCAGCTACAAACGCGGTAACCGGCTCCCCCGTCCCGTCGAGAAAACCGGCACCTACGACTCCTTCAGCTACACCGGCTCGGGCAACGGCTACGCCATCCTCGGCAACCCGAATCTCGACAAAGAAACCAGCGACGCCTTCGAGCTCGGCCTCAAAGGCCAAGCCCTCAACGGCCTCAGCTTCCAAGTCTCCGGCTTCTACACCGCCTACAAGGACTTCATCGAGTATGTGACTCAGCCGCTGGACCCGATTAACTACCCGACGATCAGCTTCCTACTCGTCCGCCCCGAAAACGTCGGTGACGCTGACATTTACGGCGTAGAAGGCACACTAAAAGCCGACCTCGGCGCATGGGAACCTGCGCTCACCGGCTTCAGCGCAATCCTCGCTGCGGGCCGCGCCCAAAGCTCCGTCGATAACAAAGTCGCGGGAGTCAAAGGCCGCCTCGGCTCGGTCGGCCCCTTCAAGGGCAGCCTCACGCTCGCCTACGATGCGCCCAGCAAACGCTTCGGCGGTGCACTCACCGCCACGCGCGTAAACGGCCAGCAGCAAGGAGCGGATACCCTCGCCGGCCCTCCCTTCACGACCACCTATTTTGACGTCCCCTCCGTCACCACGCTCGACCTCGCCATCTACTGGCAAATCAACGACTACACGACGCTCAACGCCGGAGCCTACAACCTCACCGACGAGAAGCACTGGGACTACTACAACGCACGCGGTTTAGCAGCCCCCGTCACCGCCGCGCAAATCGCTGAGGTCGAGCGCTACGTCCAGCCCGGAGCCAACT
Organism: Cephaloticoccus capnophilus; assembly: GCF_001580045.1. Classification (GTDB taxonomy): domain Bacteria; phylum Verrucomicrobiota; class Verrucomicrobiia; order Opitutales; family Opitutaceae; genus Cephaloticoccus; species Cephaloticoccus capnophilus. Next base: position 28,232 of record NZ_LSZP01000005.1, on the reverse strand, counting down.
TCTACGTCAGCCTCAGCATCGGCTTCTAATTAGGAGCCCGCTCAGTCCCCCAAAATCTCCCGCCCATCAACCCCAACTCGAACTTACCCCACTCGACCAACCATGACACACACGCCAGCCCCCGCGCCTCCCTCCCTCAAAAACGCGCCCGTTGTTTGCGAAATCCGCAGCACCCACGCCTCCGAATCAGGGATCCTCGCCGAAATCGCTAAAACCTGTGCGCGGGAGCTGGCGCAACCCCTCCTCGTCAAAACCATCCAAGCCGGCCCGAGCACTCAAGACCCGCTCATCACTCTACAACTCCCCGTCGAGATGGCCGCCACCCAGCACGAAATCTGGTGCCTCGCCTGCCGCCTCGCCTGCTTCTGCCCCTCTGCCCGCGTCAGCGTCTTCGTCAGCGCGAGCGACCTTTTCACCAAAAACAAAACGAAGGCCGCTGCCCCCAGAACCCAACGCCGCTCCCGCCGCAAGGCTGCGTAACGCGTAACCCAAACGCAGCGCCGCACAGCCCGCCACTCCCACCACCTCTCCCTCTCAACTCACCTTCACAAAGAACCCAATCCCTCCCCCGCACACCATGAGCTCCGACCTAACCATCTACTTTGGCACTGTCACCGGAAATGCCGAGTCGCTCGCTTTCCGCGCCCAAGAGCGCGCCCAAGCCGCCGGAATCTCCGCCACACTCGTCAATCTCGCCGAGATCAGCCCCGACCAACTCATCACCGAAGGCCACGCGCTCTTTGTCGTGAGCACTTGGGGCGACGGCGAACCTCCGATGGACGTCGAAACGTTTTACTACGACCTCGAAGCCTCCGACCTCGATCTCAGTAACCTTAGCTACGCCATCTTCGGCCTCGGCGACCGGGACTACCCGATTTTCAACGGCTTTGCCCGCAACCTCGACGAGCGGCTCGCCTCCTTCGGTGCACAAGCCCTCTACGAACGCGCCGAAGCCGACGTCTTCTTCGACGATACCTACGCCGAGTGGGAAGCCGGAATCTTCCCCCTACTCGAAGAGCGACTTGCCCTCCTCGCCACCGCCTAAAACATGGAACATCACGCCTTAGTTCCCCATCCTAGCTTTCTGTCATGACCCGCTCCCGCCATCTCTTCGCTGCACTCGCCAGCCTGTCCGCCGCCGCCCTGCTCCTCACAGCCTGCAACACGACCGACACCACGGGCGCCCCGAGCCAAGTAGCGAGCACTGCGGGCACGAGCGACGCTATCGCGCCCGCTCAGACGAGTCTCGACTTACCCGCCGCCTCGACTCTCTCCGCCGGTACGCGCTCCACCGCCGAAAAAATCGGCCACCTCCAAACCGTCGGCCGCCACGAGCGCGTCCGCGAAGCCACCCGACTCGGTCTCTCCGAAGCGCACCTCTTCGCCGCCGATGTCGGTAAAAACGTGATACGCCTAAAAGACGGTCGTGAGACCGCCCTCGAGATCCTCAACCGCCGCCTCCACGAGCTAGGCCGCCTGCGCGCCTCCGCTCGCAATGACGACGTCAGCCTCAGCGTCATCGGCACCCCCCGCCCGCCACGTCTCATCCCCGCCACCGAAGAACGCGAAGCGCGCACTTTCCCAGGCTACTTTGGCCCGCCCATCGACCTACGCCCCGACTTCTCCAACTGGCAATTCACCTTTGCCCAAATCACCTTCACCCGCGACGGCCAGGTGCAACGCAGCCTCACCTTTTTCGATAACCAAGGCCGCGCCGTCCAACGCCTCATCATCGACACCCTCGACGGCATCCCCGCCTTTGAGCAAATCATCCAAGACTTCCGCGCCGAAACCCAAAGCTCCGAAATCGTCCTCACGCCCGAAGAACCCGCCGACCCCATCCGCCCCGACGCGCAAGTCGACGTGCCCAGCCTGATCGCCGCATGGGACGCGATCACCGACGTCCACCAATTCAGCACTGCCGTCCTCGCCAAGCACGACGTCACCCGCCTCCAAGCTCTCCGCCTCGCAGGCCCCGAGCGCGCCCAACGCCTCGACAGCCCCAAGGCGCTCAACGCGCTCCTCTCCGCCGCCGCGCACGAAAAACTCGAGATCATGGCCTTCGTCTCCAACTCGGCCAACACCCAGATCTTTACGGGAAAAATCGAAGCGCCCACCAAAGCCCGCGGAGGCTGGCTACGTGTAGGCGATGAACACGGGGCCAGCCTCAGCATTAACGAAGCGGGCATCGACCAGATCTGGCTCGTTAAAAAGCCCAGCAGCATAGGCATCCTCAGCACCGTCGAAGTCTATAACGCCAAAGGCGAAGTCATCGTCCAATTCTACTCCAAACGCGAACCCCGCAAACCCGAAAGCGACACCTGGCGCGCCCTCCTCGCCAAGCTGCCAAAAGCGTAAGCAGCCCGCGCCTACGGCGCTGAGGAAGGACTCTCCACTCCACGTAGGACGCAGCCGCAAGCTCGTTGGCGACCAGTCAGACGCGGCAGCCGAGCATTCGGTAAATGGGTGCAGGCACAGCCTGCCGCCCCACGCGTAGTGGAAAAAAGAAGCTTCGGACGAGCTTCCAGCGAGCCCGCCGCCAAATAGAAAGGGGCGTAGACCCCTTGACCTAGGCGAGGCAGATACTACCCCTAGTTACCCCACCGACCAATGAGCACTACGACTCCGATCTTCCCGCCGATCTCCGAGCCCAGCTTCCCGCCACCGTCTCAAGGAGCAGGAGCCACTGGGGCGACTGCCGCCACCGCAGCCCCCCGCCCACCGCTCAACCCCGAAAAGCTCTGCTCGCAACTCGGCTGGAAAGTCACCGCGGCGCGCCGCGCCATTTTTAAAGCCATCGACAAACTCGACGGCTACTTCGACGCCGAAGTCCTCCTCGTTCAGGCCAAAAAGCTCCACCCTGCCGTCTCCCGCGCCACCGTCTACCGCACCCTCCCCGACCTTTGCAGTAACGGCATCCTCCGCTCTACTGAGTTTGGCGACGGCCACTACCGCTACTGCCGCCACGACCCCGACGCCCCGCCCACCGCCGAAATCTACGTCGTCGACTGCGGGCGCATTTTAAAAGTCCCCGCCCCCTTCCTCTCTTGGTATGCCGCAACCGTCACCGAACGCGCGGGCTACGAACTCATCGGCCAACGCCTCCAAACCTTCGCCCGCTGCGTAAAGAAGAAAGAGGACGTAAACGCCTGCGGCTCTTGCGAGCACCAACCCGCCGCTGTGGCCCCCGCACCGATGCGATAGACGGCCCAAAGTCCACAACACCGCAAAAAACGCACAGAGCGCAGTCTGCTGCCCTGTGCGTTTTTTGTTTTTTCTACTGGCGATTCGTACCGCGACCTTAAGAGAAAACCGGTCTCAGCTTCGTCATTCCCCTTAACCCGCCGTACTCCAGTGAATAAGCTCCCCCTCCTCCTCGCCCTCGCCCTATTCGCTCTCGCGCCGATTTCCCTTTCTCGTGCGCACTCCGTTTGGATTGAAGACAACGACGCGCAGCAACTTGTCGTCCGCTTCGGCCAAGTCGGCGAGAGCTACGAAAGCTCCCCTGGCTACCTCGACGACCTCCACCTCAACTCCGCATGGACTGCCGATGCCGACGGCAAACTCGCCCCGCTCTCCATCGAAAAGAAAAGCGACCACTACCTCCTCGATGGCGCAGCCCCCGACCAAGCCACTCTTGGCGAGACCACCTTTTACGTTATGCAGCACGGCAAGAGCCCCGCCATCTGGCCGATCCTTTACGTTCGCTGGCAGCCCACCACGGCAGAAATCCCCGCCGAGCCCGCCCTCACTCTCGACCTGCTGCCCACTGGCACGCCCGGCGAAATCCGCGTGACCTTTCGCGGCAAGCCGCTGCCGGGGGCCATCGTCAGTATCGCCAGTGAAGAAGATGCCGACCACAAAACGCCCAAACTCACCGCCAACGCCGAAGGCATCATCACCTACACGCCCCAAAGCCCCGGCCTAGTCGTTCTCACAGCAAACCATCGCGAAGCCCTCCCCGGCTTCACCCGTGGTAAAGCCTACGAACTGATCAGCCACACCGGCGCGATTAGCTGGCGGCACGAGTGAGCGGAGCACCGCGCCCCCGCCGCCCTAACTTTCCCCCATCACTCCAAAACCCAAATTCCTAGCCCGACACACGCGCCCCGCGCCTTTTTTTGCTATCCCTATATGAATGAACCTCAAAAACACGTAGTCATCCTCGGTGGTGGCTTTGCCGGGCTCAACGCCGCGCGAAAGCTACGCGCCCCCAACCTCCGCGTCACCCTAGTCGACCGGCAAAACCACCACCTCTTTCAGCCACTGCTCTATCAAGTGGCAACCGCAGGACTCGCCGCCCCCGACATCGCCCAGCCGCTGCGCCACATCCTCGCCCGCCAGCGCAACGTCACGACGCTCATGGATGAGGTGCAAGCAATCGACCTCGACAAACGCCAAGTCACCCTCGGCCACGGCACCCTCTCCTACGACTACCTCATCGTCGCTCTCGGTGCCCGCACCGGCTACTTCGGTCGCCGCGACGAGTGGGAACGCTACGCGCCGGGCCTAAAAACCCTCGACGAGGCCACCCAACTGCGCCGCCGGATGCTCCACGCCTTTGAGCAAGCCGAAACCACGAGGAACACCGCCGAGTGGTCGCGCCTGCTCAGCTTCGTCGTCATCGGCGGCGGCCCCACCGGCGTTGAAACCGCCGGGGCCCTCGTCGAGCTCGCCCGCCGCGTCCTCACGCACGATTTTAGGCGCATCGACCCAAGCAAAGCACACGTCCACCTCGTCGAAGCCGCCCCGCGCCTCCTACTCCCCTTCTCTCCCGAGCAATCGGAATACACTCGCCGCAAGCTCGAAGCGATGGGCGTAAAAGTCCACCTCGGGGCTCCCGTTACCGAAGTCGGCCCAAACCACGTCCAAGCAGGCGACCTGCGCATCGAAGCCTCCGTCATCCTCTGGGCCGCCGGCGTCGAAGCCAGCCCCGTGACGCAAACCCTCGCCGGGGTGCCGCTCGACCGCGCAGGCCGCGTCCAAGTCGCCCCCGACCTGAGCCTCCCCGAGCACCCAGAAGTCTTCGCAGTCGGCGACCTCGCCGCAATCGTCGACACGAAAAACGTACGCGTCCCGGGCGTCGCCCCCGCCGCCGCGCAAACCGGTAAACACGCCGCCAAGCAAATCCTCGCCGAGATTAAGGGAAAGGCCCGCCAGCCCTTCACCTACCTCGACAAAGGCAGCATCGCCACGATTGGCCGCAGTGCCGCCGTCGCCGCCGTCGCCAAGATGCGCTTCAACGGCTGGCCCGCTTGGGCCATGTGGATGAGTGTGCACCTCTTCTTCCTCATCGGCATGCGCAACCGGCTCATCATCTTCCTGCACTGGGCCTGGGCCTACCTCACTTGGCAACGCGGCGCCCGCATCATCACAGGCATAAACCCATCAAGCGACGCGCCAGCTCCAACCCCCGCCGCCTCCGCCGCCGCTGCTTCGCCACCTGCTCCCGCGCCACAAAAAGCGTAGTGCGGGGCGGGACACACGCCTACCTCTGGTCAGCCAACCGCGCAGCCTTGAAGCGCGCGCGGGCTGATCAGAGTCGCGCCAGCGTAAATGGCTGCGGTCACTGACCGGCGCACCCCGCGCCAGCAGGGAGAAACGCCTTGCGTACCACAGGCTGTCCGTAAGGTCACTGGATTGGCCCACAGCCCCCATTTTGGGCTTGCGCTAGACTGAGCGCTTCGGCTTGCTCCGCGCCTTTTATCTATGAAAGCGACCATCCGAACCCAAGGCCAGCAGCTCACTGTCTCCGAGGGCGACATTTTAACCGTAAACCGCTACCCCAACACGGAAGCCGGTGCCGTAGTGGAGATTAGCGACGTGCTCGCCGCCGGTGCGGGCGAGTCCTTTAAGGTCGGCACCCCGCGCCTCGAGGGCGCAATCGTCTCGGTCAAAATTTTAGAAAACAAGCGCGGCAAGAAGGTCATCGTCTTTAAGAAAAAGAAGCGCAAAGGCATGGAGCGTAAGCGCGGCCACCGCCAAGAGCTCTCGGTCATCAAGGTCGAGGCGATTAAGGTCTAAGCCAGCCCGTCACGCGCACGCAAATCCCGCACAGCACGAGCACAGAGTCTCCCCCCACTCACCGAATTTTAAACGCAGCAACCGAAAGGAACTTTAGTCATGGCTCACAAAAAAGGACAGGGAACATCAAGTAACGGTCGCGAGAGCCACTCCAAGCGGCTCGGCGTGAAGCGCTTTGGCGGCGAGTCCGTCCTCGCCGGAAACATCATCATCCGCCAGCGCGGCACCAAGATCCACCCGGGCACGGGCATCGGTGTCGGTCGCGACTGGACGCTCTTCGCCCTGCGCGACGGCGTCGTAAAGTTCGATAAGGCCAAGCGCAGCGTCTCCATCGTCTGATCGCTCTTCCCGCCCAGAACACACAACTGGCAACTCACAGACTTTCCACCGCCGCCTTGGGAGCCCTTTCCCGAGGCGGCGTTTTTTGTGCGTATTTTCCGCCCTGCCCAGCTTCGCCACGCCCAAGCGGAAAAGCCTTACTTTTAAACCGCTCCCCATTCACTCGCCCCGCCATGTATAAGCTCAGCAGTCCAAAAAATTGAGAGAGGTTAGCGGTGGAGGTAAAAAAGAAAGTTAAGGAAGAGCTGGCTTCGAGAAGCTAGCCCCCGAGACGAGCCGCCAACGAGCGGCTCGCAAAATAAAAGCCACGAGTGGCCTTAGTCGCTCTCCCTACGCACGGCAGGGTAGCTGCCAAGCCATTTCACGAGTGGGCAAAACTTCCGCAATTCGGCCAGTGCAGCCTGCATCTCGGGCTCGTCATGATGACCGCTCACGTCGATAAAGAAGTAGTAATCCCACGGGCGCATCTTGCTCGGGCGCGACTCGATTTTTGAGAGGTTAATCCCGCGCTCGGCCAGCGGCATCAGCATTTTGAGCAGTCCCCCCGGCCGGTCGGAAGCCCCGTCGCCGAGCGAAATCAGGAAGCTGCTCACGTCCTTACCGCCCCCAATCGGCTTAGTCGGTTTGCGCCCGAGGATGAAGAAGCGTGTCGTATTGTCCGCCTTGTCTTGAATGGCTCGGGCCACGACGGGCACGCCGTAAAACTGCGCAGCGAGCTCGCCCGCCACCGCTGCCGCACCCGACTCCTGCGCGGCGATTTGCACCGCGCGCGAAGTGCTCGACGCCTCAACTAAGCGCGCTTGCGGCAAGTGCCGTTGCAGCCAGTACCGACACTGCGCGAGTGCCTGATCTTTCGAGTACACGGTCGTTATTTTTTCTAGCGGCTCGTTGGAAATCAGCGCGTGGCTAATCTCGGTATAAAGCTGCGCGACAACCTTTAGGTCGCTCTCCACGAAGCAGTCGAGTGCTTCGCGCACGCTGCCTTCGGTCGAGTTCTCAATCGGGATCACCGCATAGTCGGCCTCGCCTTTCTCGACTGCGGCAAAGCTATCCGCGACACTCGCCATCGCGTGATAGTCCAAGCTCACGCCAAATTTTTTCATCGCAGCAGCATGCGTGTTGCTCGCTTCGGGGCCGAGGTAGGCGATTGAGAGCGGCTTCTCGAGCGCGATCCCCGCCGACATGAGCTCGCGGTAAATCGCCCGCAATGCCTCGTTATTCACCGGGCCTTTGTTGGAGGCGAAGACTTTGCGAAAGACGGCATCCTCGCGCTCGGGCACGTAAACCTCGCCATCGGTCACACGCTTAATCTGCCCGATCTCTTGGGCGAGCGCTAAGCGGCGGTTAATGATGTCAACGAGCTCACGGTCGAGTTCGTCGATTTTTGCGCGAATCGGTTCCAAGTCCATTAGGCAGATTCCTCCTTTTCTGCGGTTTCGACAGCGGCAGCGCTCTCTTGAGCCAGTTCGTTTGTTTCGATGATAAAGTTTTCTGCATCCCGCGAAGTCGCTGCTTCGGACGACGGGGCAAGTCCCGTTTCGAGCGAAACTTCCTCAAGGTTCGGGGTCTCGCCTTCGCCCTCTTCGAGCGGCAAGCCCATCGCTTCGTCGGCGAGCGGCTGCGGTGCGGCCACAGCTTCGGCGGCGCTTTGCAACCACGCGTTGATTTGGCGGTTAGAGAGCACATCGGAAGCGGGCAACTCGTCGAGCGAGCGCAGCCCCACAAAATCCAAAAACTGCTCGGTCGTCCCGTATTGGATGGGGCGCCCAGGGACTTCGGCTCGGCCCACGACGTAGACTAGCTCGCGCTCGATTAACTTGTTTAGCCCCGCATCGGCAGAGACGCCGCGAATCGTCTCGATTTCGCTGCGTGTAACCGGTTGCCGATAGGCGACGATAGCGAGCGTTTCGAGTGCCGTGCGGCTCAGCCGCGCAGGCGCGGGCTCACCGCGCAAAAGCCGCACCCAGCGCGCAAAACGCGGATGCGTGACGAGCTGGTAGCCACTGCTGCCCTCGACGAGCAGGAGCCCCTCGTCCGCCGCCGCAAACTCGGCAGCAATCTCCGCAAAGGCGTCTCGTATCTGCGTCGCTGTGACCAGCGAAGGCACTTCGGCGTAAAGCTCGCGCTCCTCTTCGCTCAACGCGTCGCCGTCCGCATCTGCTTCGTCACTGGCCGCTCGGGCCGCGCCATCAAGCGTGCCGGTGGCCGACACCGCGTCTTGCGCCGCAGCCTCACGCGCCTCCTCCGAGTCGTGAAACCGCGCAAAAGTCGTCTGGATGTCTTTAATCGTAAGCGGCTGGCTGGAGGAAAACAGCAACGCGCGGAGCACTTTTTTTAGGTTAAACGCCATGCAGGTAACGGAGCGAGTAGTGAATGCGCAGAGACCGAAGCCGAGGCAACTCCCAAGCCATCCGCGCCTAGTTTTTATTCCCCACGTTTCCGCGCCGACCCGCGCCCGCCTGCTCGCCGAACTCCAGCGCTAGGAAGGCGCCCGTAATGAAGTCGCGGGGAGAGTGACGATCGCTCAGAGCGCTTTCCCTTCATTCCAGAGCAAATGATTTGCGGCGCGCAAAAGCGCAGCGCTAGCGTGCTTGCTCGTTCGCAACTCAGCCCCCCTCGCGAACCTAAGCAACATCATGAGCAAGTCTTCATCCGCCGCAGAAACGATTCGCCCGCACTCCTCCGCCGTCGTCGATGGCAATGACCGCGCCGCAGCGCGCGCCATGCTCCGCGCAGTCGGCTTTACCGATGCGGATTTTAAGAAGCCCCAAATCGCCGTCGCCTCCAGCCCCAGCGACATGACGCCCTGCAACGTGCACCTCGGCGACCTAAGCGACCACGCCCGCCAAGGTATCGCCGCAGCAGGCGGCAAGCCCGTTTACTTCAACACCATCACCGTCACCGACGGCATCAGCATGGGCACGCAAGGCATGCGCTACTCGCTCGTGTCGCGCGAAGTTATCGCCGACTCCATCGAGACCGCCGTCGCCGCCGAGGGCTTCGACGGGCTCGTCGCAATCGGCGGCTGCGATAAAAACATGCCCGGCGCGATGATCGCCATCGCGCGGCTCAACCGCCCGGCCGTCTTCATTTACGGGGGCACGATTTTGCCCGGCTTCACCGCCGACGATTGCGACCACAAAAAACCGCTCGATGTCGTCTCCGTTTTCGAGGCGGTCGGTAAACACGCCAAAGGCGAGCTCGACGACGCGGGACTCAAGGCCGTCGAAGCCGCCGCCATCCCCGGCCCCGGCTCTTGCGGCGGTATGTATACGGCCAATACAATGGCGAGCGCGATTGAGGTGCTCGGGATGAGCTTGCCCAACAGCAGTGCCCAACTCGCCGTCAGCGAAGCCAAACGCCAAGACTGCGAACGCGCGGGCGAGGCCGTTATGAACATGCTGCGCAAGGGCATCCGCCCCAGCGACATCCTCACCCGCAAAGCCTTTGAAAATGCGATCACCGTCTGCATCGCACTCGGCGGCTCGACTAACCTCATCCTGCATCTACTCGCCATCGCTCACGCCGCCAAGGTGTCGCTCTCTCTGGAGGATTTTAGGGAAATCGGCGAGCGCGTGCCGCTCTTGGCCGACCTAAAACCCTTCGGCAAATACAACATGAGCCACCTCGTGCGCATCGGCGGCATCCGCCCGATGATGAAGCTGCTGCTCGACCGGGGGATGCTCCACGGAGACTGCCTCACCGTCACCGGCGAGACCATTGCCGAGACGCTGCGCGACGTGCAGCCCTACGCCGCGTATCCGCACGAGCAGGACATTATTCACCCTTGGGAACAGCCCATCAAAAGCTCCACTCACCTGCGCGTCCTCCACGGCAACCTCGCTCCCGGCGGCGCAGTCGGCAAAATCACCGGCAAAGAAGGGCTCTACTTTAAAGGCACTGCCAAAGTCTACGAAGGCGAGGAAGACGCGCTCAAAGGCATCTTACGCGGCGACGTGGTCAAAGGCGACGTCGTCGTCATCCGCAACGAGGGCCCCTGCGGTGGCCCCGGCATGCGCGAAATGCTCTCGCCCACTTCAGCAGTCGCCGGACGCGGACTCATCAAAGACGTCGCCCTCATCACCGACGGACGTTTTTCGGGCGGCTCACACGGCTTCGACGTCGGCCACATCACGCCCGAAGCCGCCAAGGGCGGCCCCATCGGCATCGTGCGCAATGGCGACTTGATTGAGGTCGATGCCGTTAAAAATACCATCTCGCTGCTCATCCCCGACGATGAGTATGCCGCGCGCATGGCCGCCTACCGGCCCGCTCCGCCCAAGGAAACACGCGGCGTTTTAGCCAAATACGCCGCACTCGTCGCCACCGCCTCCGAAGGCGCAGTCACCGACAAAGCCCTAGCCCTTTGAGCCATTGAGAAAAACGCACGCGCTTTGGTCGCGTGCATTTGCGTATTCGCGCTCAACTAACGCTCGCCCCCAGCTCCCCTTTCACTCACTCACCCGATCCCGCCATGTCCTCCACCTCCGCTACTTGGTCGCGCTTCAAAGACACGCTTTACCAAAACACCGAGCTCGGCCTCGCGCTCGATATTAGCCGAATCCCCTTTCCCGAGGATTTTTTCGCAAAACGCGAAGCCGACATTCAGGCCGCCTTCGCCGCGATGAACGCCCTCGAAAAAGGCGCAATCGCCAACCCCGATGAACAACGCATGGTCGGCCATTACTGGCTCCGCGCGCCGCAGCTCGCTCCCACCGACGAAATCCGGGAAGCCATCACTACAACACGTGCCAAGATAGATCGCTTCGCCCACGACATAAGAACCGGGGCGAAAACCGCCCCCAACGGTAATCCATTTAGGCACCTCTTGGTCATCGGAATCGGCGGCTCAGCTCTCGGCCCGCAATTCGTGGACCAGGCACTTAGTCAGCCGGATCAAGCGCCCATGACTCTCTCGTTCATGGATAACACTGACCCCGATGGCATCGAAGCAGCCCTCAAGGAAATCGATGCTCAAGGAAAGGTGGCGACCACGCTCGTTGTCGTCATCTCCAAATCCGGCGGCACGGTCGAGACGCGCAACGCCATGCTCGAAACCGCGGCCTACTTCCGCGACCATGGGCTTGATTACCCGAGGCACTTTGTCGCCGTCACCGGCGAAGGCTCCCAACTCGACAAATTAGCTCAGGACGAAGCTTGGCTCGCCCGTTTTCCGATGTGGGACTGGGTCGGTGGGCGCACCTCAGAACTGTCCGCAGTAGGACTGCTCCCCGCCGCACTTCGCGGTCTAGATATACATGACATGCTCGCTGGAGCGGCGGCGATGGACGCCGTCACCCGCCGCCCCGTCACGCGCGAAAACCCCGCAGCGCTCCTCGCCCTCATGTGGCATTACGAGACCAACGGACGCGGCGAAAAGGACATGGTCCTCCTCCCCTACAAAGACCGCTTACTCCTCTTTTCCCGCTACCTCCAGCAGCTCGTCATGGAGTCGCTCGGCAAGGAATTCGATACGCAAGGCCGCGTCGTCAACCAAGGGATCGCCGTTTACGGCAACAAGGGCTCCACCGACCAACACGCCTACGTCCAACAGCTCCGCGAAGGCGTGAACAACTTCTTCGTGACCTTCATCGAGGTGCTTAAAGATAGGCGTAATCTGCTTCTCAAGGAGCCTCTCGAAGTCGAGCCCGGTGTCACCTCCGGCGATTACCTGCAAGGCTTCTACCTCGGCACGCGCGACGCGCTCAGCGAGAAAGATCGCCACTCGATCAGCCTCACCATCGACGAGCTCACGCCGCGCTCCCTCGGGATGTTGATCGCCCTCTACGAACGCGCCGTAGGACTCTACGCCTCACTCGTCGGCATCAACGCCTACCACCAACCCGGAGTCGAAGCGGGCAAGAAAGCCGCCACGGGCGTCATCGCGCTCCAACGCCGCCTCGTCGCCGCGCTACGCGAAGCCACCGCGCCCGCCGAGGGTCAAAGCGCCGAAACCCTCGCCGCAAAAGTCGAGGGCTCGCCCGAACTCACCTTCAAGGTGCTCGAACACCTCGCCGCCAATGGCCGCATAAACAAAGCGCCGCGCACGCCCTGGTACGATTCGCGTTATCGCGCATAAGTGGGGCGCATTAAGTTTCGCCGCAACGCGCTAGCCCCCACGGATCCGCGCAACTCAGGAATCGCCTCCCAGCGCGGCTCGCCTTGCGGAAATTAAGTCCCCCGCTTTCCTTCTTCCCGACATGAACCTCAAACCCCGTCACCTCGCCGCACTCTTCCTCCTCGCACTCGGCGCACTCTTTAGCAGCGGCTGCAAAACGCTCGAAGCCATCGGCTCCGCGATTCCCAGCAGCTACCCCGCCTACGGCTACGAGGAAGAATACCTCCCCGAGCCAGAACCCATCATTACAAGGGGCTTTAATTAGCGGCGCATTCGTTGCTGCACCGTCCGGCAACAAAATCAGTCCCCGTGTTCCTGTCGCAAGACGACAGGAGAGAGCCCTCCCAGCGCTTCTCGCCTTGCAGAAATTAAGTCTCCCGCTCTCCTCTCTCTCCTTCTTCCCTAGATGAACCTAAAAACCCGTCACCTCGCCGCACTCCTCCTCCTCGCACTCGGCGCACTCTTTAGCAGCGGCTGCATCACTCGCACCAACCGCGACTCCTCGATCCCCTGGAGCCGCCCCGCCGACTGGGAAGGCCAAATCCCCGGCCTCTCTCAACCCGGAATGTAAGCCTTCGTAGTCAGTGACCGCTCTCTCTGAGCTCCACTACGCGTGGGGCGGCGGTCAGTGACCGCTTCCATTTAATTTGGGATTTCTCATCGCGCTATCGCGCGAAAGCGAAATCCCAAATTTGAAAGGATTCCCCCCTGTCGCGTTGCGACAGGGCGAGTCGTAAAAGGGAAAGTAGAGTAATAACCCGTTTGGACGAGGTGGGAAAAATCACTAATAAACTCCCGCCTCCAAGGTTTGGGTTCCTTTCTACAGAGCCGCTTGGTTGCTGTGCGAATGCACAGCAACCAAGCGGCTCTGTAAATGGGTGCAGCGACACGCTGCCGCCCCACGCGTAGTGGAGCCTCCTGACCTTGACGCAGCGGCGACAAATGCGCCGTCTCTCATCCGTAATGCGTCGTCAAAACGAAAGAAACGGACTGCGCCTGCGACGCGCTAAATAAATGAGTCTTCGACTCCCGATGGCCCTGTCAGAACCCAAGCCCAACACATCGCTCACCGTGCTCCCCGGGCACCTCTACGTCGTCGCCACGCCCATCGGCAACCTCCACGACCTAAGCCCGCGCGCCCGCAGCATCCTCTCTCAGGCCGACCTGCTCGCCTGCGAAGACACACGCACGACCGGCCAACTCCTTGCGCGGCTCGGACTCCCGCACAAAACCCTCGTCTCCTACCACGATCACAACGAACGCGAGCTTGCGCCAAAACTCGCCGACGAACTGGCCAGCGGAAAATCGGTCGCGCTCGTCAGCGACGCGGGCACGCCTGCGATTAGCGACCCGGGGTTTCGGCTCGTGCGCGCCGCTCGCCGTCGTGCGCTCCCCGTCGTCCCTGTCCCCGGCCCTTGCGCCTTCGCTGCTGCGCTCAGCGCGAGCGGGCTCCCGAGTAACGGATTTCTCTTTGTCGGCTTCCTGCCGCCAAAGAGTGCGGCCCGCATCGCCTTCTTCGAGAAACACCGCGACTTCGCCTACACGCTCATCCTCTACGAAAGCTGCCACCGCATCGAAAAAGCCGTCACCGAGCTTCACGACAGCCTCGGCCCCGAACGCGTCATCTGTGTCGCCAAGGAGCTGACCAAGCTCCACGAGAGCTTCCTCGTCGGCCCAGCAGCCCAAGTCCGCGACGCGCTTTCCCAAGCCAGCCTCAAAGGCGAGTTCGTCCTCCTAATCGCCCCGCAAGGCTTTGTGCTATGATTAGCCCGGACTGCTCACCAGTCGCCGTCATCGATATCGGCAGTAACTCGATAAAGAACCTCATCGCTCAACGGCGTAGTGCCAATGCCACGACATCCACACCCGAAGCGGTCGAAGCCCTCTTCTCACGCTCCATCGAGGCGCGAATCAGCTCGGGTGCAGACTGGGTAAAGGGCCGCTCGCAACTCGCCCACGAGGCAATGACCGCGGCACTCACCGCGATCGAAGCCCTCCTCGCCGACTGCAGCGCCTACGCCCCAGCCCAAGTCGCACTCGTAGGAACCAGTGCGCTGCGCGACGCCGCAAACGGCGCCGAATTCATCGACCTCGTCCGCGCAAAAACCGGACACTCGATTCGCATTCTTTCGGGCGCGGAAGAAGCCGAAGCGATCGGGCGCGGACTCCTCTGCGACCCGACTCTGCAATCAGCAAAAACCCAGGCCCAAAGCCTCTACGCCTTCGATCTCGGCGGTGGCAGCCTAGAGTGCCTCGCGCTCCGGGCGGGCAAACTCGTCACCGCGCAAAGCCTGCCGCTCGGCAGCGTGCGGCTGATGCGCCGCTTCGTGAAAAACCCCGAAGCCACGCTCGCCGCAGATGAGCGCGAGGCGATTCGCAGCCATGTCACCGAAGCATTCGCCCACGCGGGTTTCGCGTTCGGTTGCGCCCCGCCGTATGCCGACGCGCAGCCGACCGCCATCGGCACCGGCGGACTTTGGTTTAATGTCCGCCAAATGCTGGCGAGCGAGCTGCGCAGCCCGGCCTTAGCCGCCAAGGCTGGCGCACCTGCCGCCGCCAACGCTTCCGCACTGGTCGCCGCCGAGCCCTCGCTGGCCCCGCCTTTTCTCCCGCGCGAAACGATTGAGCAGGTATTGGAAAAGGCAGCACGGCTTCCGCTCGCCGAGCGGCGGCGGCTCCCAGGGATTTCCCCGGGCCGAGCCGACATCCTGCCCACCGCGCTCACGACGATGCTCACCGTGCTCGACCTCGGCGGCTTCTCTGGACTGCAACACTCGACCTACAATCTGCGCTACGGAATCGCCGCTGAGTTATTAGCGACGTGCACAGGACAGCGAGCGCTGCGCTAGCGCGCCGCCCGAAGGGACGGGCCACGTTTGAAACGGGAACAGCCCCTAACGACACACTCCTCGTAACTGCTCGATTAACGCGCGCATATCTCGCGGAAGCTCGGCCCGCAAATCGAGCGACGCGCCCGTAACCGGATGCGTAAACGCGAGGTGCTCGGAGTGGAGCATTACCCGTGCGGGCGTTTCGGAAATTTCAACGGGCAGCGGCATCTTTTTTAGCGACCACCCGTAAACGGCGTCACCCAACAGCGGATGCCCGAGCGAGTGCAGGTGCACGCGGATTTGGTGGGTGCGGCCCGTGTGAATCGTGCATCGCATCAGTGCCGCCCAGTCGCGAAACCCTTCGACCAAGTCCCAATCCGTATGCGCGGGCTTGCCGCCCTTTTCGGGTGGCACGACTGCCATTTTATGCCGGTGGTTTGGGTTGCGACCGATCGGGCTTTTGACCACGCCGCTCAGCAGTTGCGGGCGTCCGCTCACGAGCGCGAGGTATTCCTTAAAAACACGCCGCTCGGCAAATTGCTCGGAGAGCCCGCGATGCGCGGCATCGGTCTTGGCCGCGAGCATCAGCCCCGAGGTTTCTCGATCGAGCCGGTGGACAATGCCCGGCCTCTCCACACCGCCGATGCCGCTAAGCTGTCCCGCGCAATGCGCGAGCAGCGCATGCACAAGCGTGTCCTCACCGGTCGCCGCGCCCGGGTGCACGACCATCCCCGAGGCTTTGTTAATCGCCAGGAGGTGCTCGTCCTCAAACACCACATCGAGCGGGATGGATACGGGGCGAAGCGCGAGCGGCTCGGTTTGCGGGAAGCTAAAGGTGATCCGCTGCCCCGCGCTGACGCTGTCCGCTTGGCTAATCGCGATGCCATCGGCAGCGACCAATCCGGCGCACAACGCGCGTTGCCACGCGACGCGGCTGTGCTCGGGAAAGGCGGCGGCGAGCACCTTGTCCGCACGCGCGCGGCGGCTGCCGAGCGGGACGGTGTATTCGGTGGGAGCGTCAGGCATGCGGAGCGGAAGCTAAGAGCGACAGGGCGGGAAACACTGAGAGCGCGCGGGGGCTTAGCGTTTCGCAGCGGACGGCTTTTTCGCCGGGGCCGACTTCTTTTTGGCGGCGGGCTTGGCCGCCTTGCTCGGCGTATCGAGCAGGTAGTCTGGGTTGAGTTTCTGGAGCGCCGCCGGAACGAAAAGCCCGTCTTTACGGACGAGTTTGCCGTCGAACCAAATCTCCCCGCCGCCGTATTCGGGCCGCTGGATACAGACCATGTCCCAGTGGATTTGAGAGCGGTTGCCGTTGCCGCAATCCTCGTAGGCTTGGCCAGGCGTGAAGTGGAAGGAGCCGGCAATCTTCTCGTCGAAGAGGATGTCGCGCATCGGCTCCAGAATGTGCGGATTAAACCCGATGGCGAACTCGCCAATGTAGCGCGCGCCCGCATCGCTATCGAGAATCTCGTTGAGCCGCTTGGTGTTGTTGGCAGTCGCCTCAACGATTTTCCCGCGCTTGAAGCCCAGCCGGACGTTGTCAAACGAGGTGCCGAGGTAGGTCGTCGGCGCGTTGTACTGGATAACGCCCTCGACTGAGTCTTTGACCGGACAAGAGAAAACCTCGCCATCGGGAATGTTGCGCTGCCCGCCGCACTCTTTTGCGCCGATGCCTTTGATCGAAAAACGCAAGTCCGTGCCTGGGCCCTTGATGTGCACACGGTCGGTCGCCGCCATGAGTTTAGCGAGCGCGGCCATCCCGGGAATCATCCGCCGGTAGTCGAGCGTGCAGACGCGGAAATAAAAGTCCTCAAAGGCCTCCGTGCTCATCGACGCCTGCTGCGCCATCGCCGGAGTAGGCCAGCGCAAGACGACCCACTTCGTCTTGTTCACGCGGTGCTCTAAGACGGGCTTCATGAGCCGACTCACGAGCTGGAGCCGGTCGCTCGGCACGTCCGCCGTCTCAAAAATATTATCCGAGCCGCGCAGCGCGATGTAGGCATCCATATCCTCCATACGCAGCTTCTCGACGCGGGCGAGTGGCTCGTATTGGGCGGCCTCCGCCCCAAGCATCAGCTCGCGCGTAATCCGCGCACGGTGCAGTTGCACATAAGGATGCGCCCCCTGCGCTCGCGCCGCACGCACCAGTGCAATCACGATGGCATCGGGCACATCAAACGCATCAATTAGGACGCGCTCGCCCTTACGCAGCTCGGTCGAAAACGAAGTCAGCCCGGCGGCCAACTCCTCATAACGCGGATCAATAATCATGCGTCATACGAAGCCGCGCACCACAGCCCCGCAAGGCTTTGTGCCCGAGCTCCGCCAACATTCGCCCCGCCGCAAACCAAAGTGAAACGGGACAGCGCCTAGCTCTGCGCGCTCCCCTCCCCGTGCCGACGGCACGGTAGCGCCACTCGCCTGCGGCTCAGGCTGTCCGCGAGCTGAGTGGCTGGGGGCGAGTCGCCCCCTCGGGGAAGCAGATGCGGCTCACCGCTTCGTCGAAGTCGGCTGCTCCGCGCAAGATATCGATCTCGAGCCGCAGGTAATAAACGGGGCAGCCCCACGCACGCTCGTAGGGGATGCGCACCGCGTCTTTTTCGGTCGTGATGAGGCACTCTGCGCCCGTGCGCTGGGCGAGTGCCGCGAGCTCCACAAAGTCCGCCTCCGCATAGCGATAGTGATCGGGGAAGCGTTCGCGCGCGACAAGCTCCGCTCCGTAGTCGGTCAAAAATTTAAAAAAACTCTCCGGAGTCGCGATTCCGCAAAACGCCGCGACGCGTCGGCCTTTGAGAAAAGAGAGCGGCTGCTGTTGATCGGCAGCGACAGCGGCATGCGTCTCGGCGGCAGCGGCGCGACTTTGGCTAGAGGGCGAGTCCTCGGCGGCAATCGCGACGCGCGAGCTTGGCGCAAGGCCCTCCGCAGCGCCGGTCGCCTTTTTTACGGAATCCGCTACGGACGCCGGCGCGCCACGCTCTGCGATCGCGTGCGAACCGACACTAGGGAAGCCCCCACTGGCAGCACTGGCGCGCCGCTTCGCCCCCAAGCGCTGCAAATACTGCGGCTGATGCGTGCACTCAATGATGTCTACCCCAGGGTTGTAACGCTCGATTATCGCTTCGAGCTCCGCATCACGCTCACCGTTACTCTTGGTGAGAAAAACGTAAGAGGCACGCCGCAGGTGCTTAATCGGCTCGCGCAGGGTGCCGCGCGGCAGCAGGTGCGAATTGCCGAAGGGGTTCGTTTTATCGACGAGGAGCAAGTTGAGTTGCCCTTTGAGCGGCAGGTATTGGAAGCCGTCGTCCAGCAGGAGCGTATCGCAGCCGAAGCGTTTAATCGCGTAGGCCCCGGCCTTCACCCGGTTTTTATCCACAAGCACGATCACGCCCGGGAGGTTGCGCGCGAGCATGTAGGGCTCGTCGCCCGCCTCTTCGCTATCGAGGAGCAGCTGCTCCCCATCGCTCACGATACGCGGCGGCGGCGCAGCCGTGTGGCTAATCGCCCACCACCAACGCCGCCACAGCGGCGGTGCCTTGCTCTTATACCCCCGACTCAAAATCGCGACCCGCCGCCCACGCGCTTGTAAGGCACGCGCAAACTTTTCCACGACCGGCGTCTTGCCCGTCCCTCCCACCGTCAAATTCCCCACCACGACCACCAAGCAACCGAGCGGCTGGTCGTGCAAAATCCGCTGCCGATAAAGCCACAAGCGCAGCTGGGCGATCCCGCTAAACAAATACGACAGCAGCTCCAAAAAGGCCCCGTAAATCACTGCGCCCGCATCGGCGCGCCGCCCCAAGATCACATCGATCGTGTAGAGCTCCAGTGCGGTGATTTTTCTCTTAAGCCAGGACGACATGCCGTAGAGCTCGACTGCAATGAGGGTTGACGCTCATTTTGGGAAGTCGCTTTCGTCTAAAAATCGCAGATTTGGCGGGCCCGAGAGCTCTCCCAACACGCCGCCAAGTACAGCCTCTTTCCATGAGCTACAAACTCTTCATTCCCGGCCCCATCGCCGTCTCAGAAAAAACGCTACGCGCAATGGCGCAGCCGATGATCGGTCACCGCAGCACCGACTTTGTCGCGCTCTACCAGTCCATCCAGCCGCAGCTCCAGTCGCTGTTTTACACCAAGGACCCCGTCTATTTATCGACCAGTAGTGCATGGGGTGTCATGGAGGGCTCACTACGCAACCTTGTTGCCAAAAAAGTCCTCTGCTGCATGAACGGCGCCTTCTCCGACAAGTGGCTCGACGTCGCCCTCCGCCTCGGCAAGCAGGCCGGCGCACTCCGTACAGAGTGGGGCCAAGCCATCGATCCCGAGGCACTCCGCGCCGAACTCTCCCAAGGCGGCTACGACACCGTGACGCTCATTCACAACGAGACCTCCACCGGCACCATGAGCGACTTGCCCGCCATCATGGCCGTGCTGCGCGACTTCCCGGACGTGCTCTCCATCGTCGACACGGTCAGCTCCTTTAGCGTGCTGCCGATTGAGAAAGACGCGCTCGGCATCGACGTGCTCCTGACCGGCAGTCAAAAGGCCCTCGCGCTGCCGCCCGGGCTCGCGCTCGCCTCCGTGTCGCCGCGTGCCCTCGCACGTGCCGCCACACTCAAGGACCGCGGCTACTACTTCGACTTTTTAGAATTCCAGAAAAACCACGAAAACGGGATGACGCCCAGCACGCCCGTCGTGCCGCTCATCTACGCGCTCAAGTCGAAGCTCGAGGACATCCACGCCGAGGGCCCCGCCAACCGCTACGCCCGACACGCCCGGCTAAACGCCCGCGTCCGCGACTGGGGCCGCACAAACGGCTTCACCCTCTTCCCTCAAGACCGCTACGGCTCGCTCTCGCTCAACTGCTTCACCAACACGCGCGAAATCGACCTACCCGCGCTCAACAAGCTCCTCAAAGAGGAACACGCCCTCGTCATCGACGGCGGCTATGGCAAACTCAAGGGCAAGACCTTCCGCATCTCCAACATGGGCGACGAAACCGACGAAACGATCGCCGTACTCCTCGCCGCACTCGACGCCGCCTTGGCGAAATTGAGCAAGTGAGCTTACGCAGCGACCTAAGCGGCTCTCTCCTGTAAAGAGTCGCTTAGGGTCTGCTCGCGTTTGAAACGCGAGCCGCGACGCACTCCGCAAAGTGGTCTTCGCTAGAGGCCGCCCCCGCAACACCACTACGCCAAATAAGATGGCTTAAAGCGCGTCTACCCACGCGGCTAGTTTTTCGGGGACTGGGATCCGGCACCGTTTGCTGCGTGAAGTGGCGACGTGCTCAGTGCGAGCTCGGGCGGCGACTTTGGGGCGTGGCTCGGCGGCGCCAAGTGCGGAAGCGTTGGCGGCGACAAGTGCGCCAGCCTTGTCGGCTAAGGCCGGCCTGCGCACACTCCCGCTGCCCCCTACGATTTCGTAATCAATCGCGAAGCTCTCCTCGGAGAGCCGGGTAGGCCGTAGCGTTATACGGACTAAGTCACCGCAAAAGAGAGGCCGCAGATAGTCGGTGCTGGCTTTGGCAATGGGGATTAGGACGTCGCTGTCTCGCCCGAGAAAGTCGGCCACAGGGCAACCTGCAGCAGCAAGCGCGGCTTCATACGCTTCGTGGCAAAGAGCGAGGGTGTTGGCAAAAAACACGACTCCGGCAGCATCGGTATCGGCCAAGCGAATTGTGCGCTCGTAAATGAAAGACATACCGAGGAGGACTTGGGCCCGCCTCCTCAACTGTCCAGACTTACTGCGTAAGCGAGGGTCTGTTCCCGTTTCAAACGCGAGCCGCGCAGCCGCAGGCTGTTTTATTTTGCGGGCCGCTCGTTGGCGGCCCGTCAGACACAGCAGCCAAGCGGCTCTTTGAAAAGGAACCCAAAATTGGCGGCGGGCGTTTATTAGTGATTTTACCCTCCTCGCCCAAACGGGTTATCACTCTACTCCCCTTGTCGCAACGCGACAGGGGAGAGTGCTTTCAAATTTGGGATTTCGCCTTCGCGCGATAGCGCGATGCGAAATCCCAAATTAAACGGAAGCGGTCACTGACCGCCGCCCCACGCGGAGTGGAGGTCTGTGACCGCTTCGCGGAGTGCGGCGCGGTTGAGTTTTCCCTGGGCATTGCGCGGCCACGCTTCGGGCGAAAACGCCAGCCACCGCTTCGGCCTCTGGTGTCGAGCGAGGTCACGCATAGCCGCGGCGATCACTGCGTCCGAAAGCGGGGCCGCATCTGCGTTTAAATAACACGCCACGAGCACTTCGCCCCACTCCGCATCGGGCACCGCAAGCACCGCGACATCCTTAAAAACCGTGTCCCCTGCGCTGTTTTTCGCACTACGCAAGGCCGCATCGACCTCGCTCAAGCCGACTTTCTCCCCGCCGCTAATCGCCACCTCGTCGCGCCGCCCAAGGATGTGGAGCCGCCCCGCATCATCAACTCGCCCCAAGTCCGCCGTCGTGAAAATCCCATTACAGGGCTCCACACCGAAATAGCCACGCATCACCGAATCGCCGCGCACGCACACAAGCCCCTCGGCGTTAATTGAAACCGGCGCATGCGGCATGGGCACCCCACTACTGCGGTCGCCTGCGGCGAAATCGCCCGGCCGCTGCGCGGCGACCATCGCCCCCGTCTCCGTCATCCCATAACTCAAAACTATCGGCAGCTGCGACGCTGCCGCCTCATCGGCCAAGCTCGGCCAAAGCGGCCCACCGCCGATAAAGACCGCGTGAAACGCGCGCAGCCATTTGTGCGCCCGCTCTCCCTGTTTTAACAGCCGCTGCAACTGCGTGGGCACGAGCGAGAGAAACCAGCCTCCCGCCAAGCCCGACGAGGCGCCGTTTTCGCACGCGCTCGGCGGCAGATTGGGGAAGTCGCCCGCCTCCAGTCGTTTCCAATCCCAAGGCAAATGCACGCCCCCCGTCGCCGCACAACGCAGCCGCGCCATGAGCCCGCTCACATGCCAAGCAGGCAGGCAATCCACCGCGTTAACTCGCTCCACGTCAAAGTGCGCACAGAACCCTAAAACCGCCGCGCCCAGCGTCCGCTCGTCATGACGCGCAAACTTGAGCCCGCCACTGCTCCCGCCGGTAGGAATAGCCAGCCAACCGGGCAAATATCCCGCGCCCTCGTCCGCAATCGCGACGCGGCTCGGCCTACGACCGCGCCCCGTCGCCACAATGGCCGCGGCAGCCTGCCCTTGGCTCGCCGACCAATACGGATCGCACAGAAACAGCGTCTCACCGTGTTTCTGCGCAACGCCGGTTTCGCGCAAAACGCTCTCTAACAAAGCGCGTTCCATAGGCCCTCCTCATCAATTCCCTCGACATCTTCCCAACGCAAAAACGGCACCGCCCGCGGGCCGTTAAATACGGCGTCGCGGAAAAGCGGATACACCCCAAAACCCAGCGCGTAACGCTCTCCCGCTCCGCCGTCTCCCTGCTGCCCCTGCCACGCAAAGGCCCAGCGCAGCGCGGCCTTCGCGCCGACTGCCGTTTCCAGCGCACTCGAAAACACCACTCGCGCCTCAGCACGCGCTAACTCGCCCAACACCGCCGCTGGATCGGCGAGCAAGGTCGGCTTAACCACATAAACGCCCTGCCAACCGCAGCCCAACCACCGGCGCAACTCCCCATCGCTCGATACCGACTCATCGAGCGCAAGCCGCGTCGGATAATCCGCACTCAGCCCGCGCAACACGTCATCGACTCGCCGTTTCTGCGCTGAGCCACCGCGGGCATTATAAGCGACTCCCCCTGGTCGCTCGCCAGCCGTCTCGCCGTCCCAAACCGGCTGCTCGATAAACTCGATTCGCGCCGCAAGTCGCGGCTCCGCGCAACGCGTTAACCACTGCTCCGCAATCCGCTGCGTCCAACTGCCATTCGCATCGAGCCTCAAGCGACGCTGAGCCACCGCGGGCGTTGTGGCGGACTCGCGAGATTCGCCCCTCTCTAAATCCCTTGGCCTAGTCGGCACAGACACCAATCGGGCTTGGCCCAACTCCGCGCACAACTCCTCCAGTATATCGAGCTCCTCGGCAGGATCGCGGGCTACCCCCACCTTCCACTTAAACACCCGGAACCCCTCGGCCTGGCGCGCGCGCAGCGCCTCAAGTGCCGACCGCCCCGCCGGCAAAAGCGCGGCCACCTCGCGCGGCGAAGTGTCTTGGGGCATGGGCGCCACCGAAAATGACGGACTGCACGCGTCCGTTTTCGCGTCCGATAAATGCGGTAACGGAGCCGACTCCGCGTAATGCACCGACCGCGCCACTGCACTGGTCGCCGCCCGCGCTACCGCACCAGTCGCCGCCCGCCCCGCATCCCTCTCGCCCACCCACCGCGCAATCACGCCTCGACGCTCTCGCCACACTCCATGCGCGGTCTGCACCGGACGCAGAAACGGAACGCAGTAAGGGCGATATTCGACTCGGGCTTTCATCAAAAGTGGAAGAAGCCCCAGCCCATCCAAAAAACCGAAACTGGGCAAGGCCGCCGAAACGTCCCCAAGCACTCCCCAAAGCGAAACGGGAACAGACCCTAGCCGCGACGGCGCCTTTCCCCTCTTTGCAGTTGCACGGATGCGGCCTCGCCCTATCCCGATTGCGGCACTCATGACACAGGTTGCCACGCCCTCATCCGCCCCCGAGCTCAGCTCCACAGCGAAGCACACGAGCGACTCCCCGAGCCCTACAGAGCTGACCGCTGCGGACGCCGCCTTTTACCTCACGGCAGACGCCTTTTTTAAGGCCAACCAGCCGGCGGCACTCACCTACGACGACGTTTCTCTCGCGACGCTTTACTCTGAAATCCTCCCTCGCGAGGCCGACACCGCGACCAGCCTCTCTGAATCGCTGCGGCTGCCCATTCCGATTATTTCCTCGGACATGGACACCGTGACCGAGTCGCGCATGGCCATCGCCATGGCACTCAACGGCGGGCTCGGGCTCATCCACTACAACATGCCGCCCAAAGAGCAGGTGAAGGAAGTCGCCCGCGTGAAGCGGCACATCCACGGGCTCATCCAAGACCCGATCACCGTCGCCCCGACCGACACCATTAGCGACGTGCTCGCGATGATTGAGGAGCGCAAGTTTACCTTCAGCACCTTCCCCGTCGTCACCGCCGACCGCCAACTCGCGGGCCTACTCTCCAGTAGCGTCGTCAAAGACCGCTACCGTGCAAAAACCGTCGCCGAAGTCATGACACCGCGCGCCGCACTCGTCACCGAAGCGGAGGAGCGCGTCGCACAAGACCCGATCGCCGCCGCCGATGCCTTTTTCAACGCCCACATCGGCATTAACAAAATGCTCGTCGTCAACGCGCGCGACCAGCTTCGCGGGCTCGTGACCAGCTCGGACGTCGAGAAAATCACCAGCGAGGCCAAAGCCCGCCGCAAACCCGCTCGCGACGCGCAGTTTCGACTCGTCGTCGGGGCCGCCGTCTCGCCTCACCGCAAGCCCGACGGCTCGCTCGACCGCGACGCCATCCTCGAACACATCGGTAACCTCGCCGCCGAAGGCATCGACGCGGTCGCGCTCTCCTCGGCGCACGCCCACACCGTAAGCCTCGGCGAACTCGTCCGGCTCGTGCGCAACGCCTTCCCCGAACTCGCGATCATCGCGGGTAACGTCACCAGTGGGGCCGGAGTCGAGTTTCTCGCCCGCGCGGGAGCCAGCTCCATAAAAATCGGCCAAGGCCCAGGCTCCATCTGCACCACCCGCATCGTCGCCGGAGTCGGTATCCCGCAGCTCACCGCACTGCACCTCGCCGCCCAGTCCGCCCGCAAACTCGGCGTCCGCCTCATCGCCGATGGCGGCATTACCAAGTCCGGCGACATCGTCAAAGCCCTCACGCTCGCCGACGCCATCATCCTTGGTGGCCTGTTGGCCGGTTGCCGCGAAGCCCCAGGCGAGATCATGGAAATCGGCGGTAAACTTTACAAAAGCTACCGCGGCATGGGCTCGCTCGCAGCGATGAAGTCCGGCTCCGCCGCCCGCTACGGACACGACAAAGCCGACACCGTACGCAAACTGACCGCCGAAGGCATCGAGGCCCTCAAGGAGGTTTCCGGCTCCGTGGACGACACGCTCGCCACACTCATCGGCGGCGTGCAAAGCGGCATGGGCTACCTCGGCGCAGCGACCCTCGAGCAGCTGCGCGCGCGCGCGCGCTACGTCCGCGTGAGCCCCGCCGGACAAAAAGAAGCCGCCCCGCACGATGTCGTCGAGGTCTCCACCCGCAGTAATTAGTGCGCTATACGCCAAAAACTCGGCGGGCGACAGGTGCGCCAGCCTTGGCGGCGACGACTGCGCCAGCCTCGGCGGCTGAGGCCGTCCCTCGCGCTTCGCCCACCGCCCCTATCTCCTGCACAGCTCGCCTGCGTACTTCGTAGTTACCCCTTCATGACACACTAAAAACGGCACCCCACGCCCCTTCTCCTTTCTACACACGCACACACGCTCCCTCCTCCCTCGCTCATGTCCTCCTCCCTGTTTTCCAGCCGCTTAATCGCCGATGTCGGCATCTCCTTTGGCGACGAAGGTAAAGGCCGCCTCATCCCCGAAGTCGCCGACGAGCTGCGCGGCACGCCCGCCCAAGTCTCTGTCGTCCTCAAGGTCAACGGCGGGGCCAACTCCGGTCACACCGCAGGCGGCATCAAGCTCAACCTCTTGCCCGCCGGCGTCGTCGTCCCCGACGTCGCACACCTGTGCATGGGCGCAGGCGTCGTCGCCGACCCGCGTAAAATCTGGTGGGAAGCGCGCCCCCTCGAACACAAAGGCTACGCCATCCTCTCCCGGCTGCGCATCGACGAACGGACGATGGTCAGCGACCTCAGCCACCGCCTCCTCGACCTCGCGACCGAGCACTACCGCACGCACACACTCGGCGAGGAACCGCGCGGCTCCACCGGACGCGGCATCACCCCTGCCTACCAAGAAGAAGTCGGCCAGTGGCAAATCACCTACTCGGACTTTTTGGCGGGGCCCAACTACTTCGCCCGCAAACTCGCCCAACGCGCCCAACGCGCGCTCGACACCATCCGCCACGTCTACCGCGTCGATGCCGCGAGCTTTGCCGCCTTTTTCGACACGCTCACCGCAGCCGAGACCCGCGCCAACGAAGAAGCACTCGCACTCGGCCTCTTCACGCCCGACGAGTTCGACTTCACCCGCTTTCGCGGCACCGAAGCCTTCACCCTCAAGCTCGACGAACTCACCCGCGTTTACTGGGAAGCGGGCACTGCGCTCGCCGCCAACATCGGCGAAGTCCGCGAACTCATCCTTCGCGAGCAATCTGCCGGCCGCTCCGTCATCGGCGAGTTTGGGCAAGCCTACTGGCTCGACAAACGCCACGGCTACTCGCCCAACGTCACCGCCTCGCACACCTACGTGCCCGAGTTTTTCGAAAGCGCAGGCATCCCGCTGCAAGCCCTGCACACCATCGCCGTCGCCAAAGCCTACGACACCAAAGTCGGCACCCACACCTTCATCACCCAAATGGACGACGCGCACCCGCTCGCCGCGCGGCTCAAAAAACTTGAGTTCGGCACCAGCACCGGCCGCCAGCGGATGGTCGGCTGGTACGACGCCGTGGAAAAAGGCGACGCGCTGCGCTACGGCGGCTTCGCCGACCTCATGATTAATAAAATCGACGCGCTCACCGGCGCGGACGAGTTGCTAATCTGCACCGCCTACGAAGACGCAAACGGCCGCCGCTACGCCCACGTCCCGCGCAACGAAGCCATCCGTAAAACCCTGCGCCCCGTTTACACCCGCTACCCCGGCTGGGCCGAGGACATCTCCCAAGTCCGCCACTTCGCCCAACTGCCCGCCAACGCCCAACGCTACACCGCCGCCATGCTACGCGCACTGATCGACGTCGCCTACGAAGGAGTCGCCCGCCCCGCAGACGCCGCCCTCCCCCGCCTACGCTACCTCGGCGTCGGCCCCGAACCTTCCCAAATCATCAAAGACCTGCCCCCGACCGCAGAATTGGTGAAACTGGCCTGAGCCACAGCGACTTTAACTCCCACTACGCGTGGTGCGGCGGTCAGTGACCGCTTCCGTTCAATTTGGGAATTGGCCCCGTCGCTTCGCGACGAAACCAATTCCCAAATTTGAAAGCACCCGCCCTGTCGCGTTGCGACAGGAAAGGGGTAAGTAGAGTGATAACCCGTTTGGGCGAAGTGGGGAAAATCACCAGTAAACTCCCGCCTCCAAGTTTGAGCTCCTTTCTACCGAACGCTTGGCTGCCGTGCGCATGCACGGCAACCAAGCGGCTCTGTAAATGGGTGCAGCGACACGCTGCCGCACCACGCGCAGTGGGAAGAGGCAGATTGGCAGCCTAATTAGAGTCTGCTCGAGTTTCAAACGGGAACAGCCCCTAGAGCGCTCCCCGTCCGAGCTTTCTTAACCCTTCGTCGATTTAAAACAACGGCCCCAAGCCCAAGTCCCAATAAGGCCGCGCCATACGCGCTCGGCTCAGGAACCATCGGCGGATTCCACTCTCTATATTTATCGACAGAAATCCGATACCAGCCATATCCCCAATATTGAGACTTAGCCGCACGCCTTCCCAACTCTTTATCATAAAAACCAATCCGACCAATAATAGAGCCATAATCTACCCGAGTAAAAACATAGGCTCCTATATAAGAGCTAACTCCGCTAGTATCGAACTCCAAAAAAGAAGTATAACTTACCCAAATATTATCAATATATAACCCCTGATCAGCATGGGGCTTACCAAAATACACAGTCGCCAATACATCTTTCCCTGTACTAACGTTTAGATTACGAATCCTAACTGCAACATAATCAGGTAGATACACCGATTTACTGCTACTAGTAAGATTCACATTACCGAGATCAGGAATCGTAGTCCAGTCAGGGTCGGTCTTACCCCTATGAGAATCTGGCGGATCTCGGTCTTCA
>NZ_LSZP01000004.1 GCF_001580045.1 Cephaloticoccus capnophilus | reverse complement strand
GGGGGGGGGGGGGGGGGGGGGGATTTGCGTATGACAGAGTGACAGTAATACACTGCGTAATAAAAAGCATCAGAAAACTTCTGATAGTATGAGCCGTTAGCATGCGCCCAAGAAGCGCCCAGGCCGCCCGATATAAAATCGAAACAGGCTACCTAGTTTAGCTCACTAAATTCTAAAAAACCGCATCGTAGTTCCTGCTCCCGGCCTATCGCCTTTTCCCACTACGCGTGGGGCGGCAGCCGCAGGCTGTTTTATTTGGCGGCGGGCGTTTACTGGTGATTTTTCCCACATCGCCCAAACGGGTTATCACTCTACTTTCCCCTCCCTGTCGCAACGCGACAGGGGGAATGCTTTCAAATTTGGGACTTCGCTTTCGCGCGATAGCGCGATGCGAAATCCCAAATTAAATGGAAGCGGTCACTGACCGCCGCCCCACGCGCAGTGGAGGTCTGTGACCTCTGACATTTACCTGGCGGACAAGATGCGGCGCGCAAATCAAACTAACCCAGCTAGGGTCTGCTCGCGTTTAGAAATCCTGCAAACGCGGCTCGGGGGCGCGCTCTGGCGGGGTGAGACGCGCGAGGACTTCGCCGATGAGGTAAATCGAGCCAGTCACGACAAGCACATCCTCCGCCCTACCTGCCGTGCACTGGCCTGCGGCGGGAAAAAGCTGGGCAACGGTATCGGGAACGACCTTCCCCCGAAAGTCTGGCGGCACTAGGCCCATCAGTTCATCCAGACTGCATGCGCGTGCTTGGTCAGGCACGACGAGGTGGAGTGCGCTCGCGTGCCGCGAAATCGTTTCGAGTAAGGGCCGCGCGCGCGCCGCCCCGAGCACGCCCGCAATCACCACGGGCCGCCGCCCCGTTTCGGCGACGAGCCTGGCGAGGTTGGCGTCGAGCACGCCCGCTCCTTCTGGATTGTGCGAAGAGTCCAAAATTAAAAGCCGCCCGCCGACTTGCACGCGCTGCCAACGCCCCGGCCACGCCACCTGCGCAAGCCCTTCGCTGATGCAGCTAGGGGTGAGTGCCCAGCGCGGGTTCTGCGCCATCAGCACGCGTGCTGCGAGCGTGGCGGTCGCCGCATTCCAGCGCTGGTAATCGCCCTCCAGGTTTGTCTGCGGATATGCCGCCCAATCCCCCCGCCCATCGCCTTCGCCAAAAACTTCGCGCACGCTGTGCACTGGCGCAGCGAGCTCGGCAGCCAGTGCACGGACAACGGCCTCCGCCGCAGCTGGCAGCCGCCCGATAACGACGGGGACTTGCGGCTTAATGACTCCGGCCTTTTCGGCGGCGATTTCCTCGAGCGAGTGCCCGAGCATCTCGCAGTGATCCATGCCGATGGAGCTAATGATACTCAGCTCGGGCGTGACGATGTTCGTCGCATCAAGGCGCCCGCCCAAGCCCACTTCTACGAGCCCGATGTCGCAGCGTTGGCGGCCAAATTGCAGCAAGGCCATCGCGGTCATGAACTCGAAAAAGCTCGGGCAATCTTCAGCGTTTCCGCCGCCTACTCGCTCCGCGAGCGGCCGTAACTCGTCCACATACGCGACGATCTCCTCAGGGCGCAGCGCGTGCCGCTGCACCTGCACACGCTCGCCGAGCATCACTAGGTGCGGCGAAGTATACATCCCCACGCGCCAGCCTGCCGCGCGGAAAATCGAGTCGAGCATCGCGACGACTGAGCCCTTCCCATTTGTGCCCGCGACATGCACGAGCGGAAGCGCCGCTTCGGGATTCCCTAGCGCAGCGGCAAAGCTGCGCATCCGGTCGATTCCAAACTTGAGCCCGTGAGTCGCTTTTAGGCCAAAGAGGTAGGCGCATACTTCCGCATAACGCGCGGTTAAAGAAGCAGAGGAGTCGGACGGCATTTGGGGCGACGCTCGTTAAGAGTGCGGGGACGGGGAGCGGATGCAGGCACGGGTCAAGCCAGGCGCGCGGCCTCACTTCTTGGCCGCTTCCGCCTCAGGCCTTTTCCCCACATAAAGCGCCTGCAAGAGTGCAGCGATCTGTGCGCGCATTTGCGGGCGCGGCACGATTAGGTCGATCAGCCCAAGGTTTAGCAAAAACTCCGAAGTCTGAAATCCCTCCGGCAGCGTGACCTTGGTCGTATCCTTAATCACGCGCGGCCCGGCAAAGCCAATCAATGCCCCCGGCTCGGCGATAATCACATCGCCCAGTGTCGCATAGCTCGCCGACACGCCACCGGTGGTCGGATGCGTGAGCACCGAGATGTAGGGCAAGCCCGCTTCGGCGAGGCGCCCTAGTGCGGCACTCGTCTTCGCCATTTGCATCAGCGAAAGGATCCCTTCCTGCATCCGTGCGCCGCCCGAAGTGCTAAAAATGATACAGGGGATTTTGCGCGAAATCGCCGTCTCGATCGTACGCGTGATTTTCTCGCCCGTGGCCGAGCCGAGCGTCCCGCCGCAAAACCGGAAATCCATCACTGCGATCGCGACCTCAATGCCTTGAATCGCGCCCACTCCGCAAATCACCGCCTCCGAGAGGCCGCTCGCTTTTTCGTATTTGCGCAAGCGGTCGGGGTACGCAATCGAGTCTTTAAACCCGAGCGGGTCGGCACTGCGCAGCTTGGCATCGCTCTCGACGAAGCTGCCCTCGTCCATCAGAAAGCCGAGCCGCTCGCGTGCGCCGATGGGCAGGTGGTGGCCGCTGCTGGGGATCACCATCTGGTTCTCGACCACGTCCTTGGTGAAGAGCGTTTCGCCAGAGACCGGATCCTTAATGTAGAGCCCGTGGCCAATCTCCTTTCGGCGTGTGCGCCGCACCGAGTAAGTGGGCTTGTCGAAAGTCGCTACAATGGGGCTGATCGACTCAGCCATATCGTCTAGGGGAGAGGAAGTCATCAAAGTTAAGCTTCGGGAAAGGCGCGGAACACGCGGGCGCAGGCGGCACCGAGTGTGTGTGTGGCTAGCGGTTTTGGAGGCCCACAGGTGGGCCCAACACTTCGCGCAGGACGACTGCGTATTTGAGTCCAGCAGGATCGCGAAGCTGCGCGCGAATAAAGCCGCCGCGCCGCGCCGAGCCAGAGGCAGCGCCGCCTCTTTGAGGCGAGGTCGCCTGGGCACTTTGTGCGCCGGCCCGGATAGCCTCTGCTTGGAGGCGGGCTTCGGCGAGTCGGCGCTGCTCGGCCGCGAGGCGCCGCTGTTGCTCGGCGAGTGCCGCGTAGAGGTCGGGCCGCGCAGCCGCACTACTGGACACATTTGGGCGAGCGGGGGCGCGTTGCGGTTGGGCAGCGGGGGCGCGCGCAGGCTGGGGACGCGGGGCGGCGGCAGGGCGCCGCGACGGATGGACGACGGGGCCGCCTTGGCGCTCGGCAATTTTGCGCTGGATCTCTTCGCGGATTTGGCGGGCCCGCTCGGCCCGCTCGCGAGCCGCACGTTCTTCGTCGTGAAGCTCGGCTTGGGGCTGCCCGCCCTGCCCCTCCGCTTCGTTTTCGCCAGCAGCTTTCTGATGCTGGCGCGCGCTCAGCCAGTAGGCAAAGCCCGCTGCCACAGCGATGACGAGTTGGAGGTGGTCGAGAATCCAGTCCACAGGAGGAAGGGCGAGAGAGGGCGAGGAATTACGCGGGAAGCAGAGCAGCCAGCGGCTACGGCGTGACCGGAGCGAGTCGCTTATTGCGACTCGCCGTTGTCGGAGGAGATGGACTTACGCATGTCGGTGTCGGCTTGGACGTTTTCCATGCGGAAGTAGTCCATGACGCCGAGGCGACCACTGCGGAAGGCATCGGCCATCGCGAGCGGCACTTCGGCCTTCGCGGCGACGACCTTCGCCTGCATTTCTTGCACTTTGGCCTTCATTTCCTGCTCGAGCGCGACGGCGGCCGCGCGGCGGATTTCGGCCTGGGCTTGGGCCATGTTTTTGTTGGCCTCGGCTTGCGCTTCTTGAAGCTTCGCGCCGACGTTGTCGCCCACGTCTACGTCGGCGATATCGATGGAGAGAATCTCGAAGGCAGTGCCGACATCGAGGCCGCGAGAGAGGACGGTTTTGGAAATACTGTCGGGCGTTTCGAGGACGACTTTGTAGCTATCCGCCGAGCCGATCGTGGTCACGATACCTTCGCCGACGCGGGCGATGACCGTCTCCTCCTTCGCACCGCCCACGAAGCGGTCGAGGTTGGTGCGCACGGTGACGCGGGCCTTTACTTTGACTTGGATACCGTCCTTGGCGACACCGTCGATCGTAGTGCGCCCACCTTCGGGGTTGGGGCAATCAATCACCTTGGGGTCGACGGAGGTGCGGACCGCTTCCTCGACGCTCTTGCCCGAGCCCTTGGTCGCAAGGTCGATCGCACACGCGCGCTGCCAATCGAGCTCGATGCGCGCTTTCTGCGCGGCGATCAGCGCTTGGACACAGGCAATGACATTACCTCCGGCGAGGTATTGGGATTCGATTTCGTTGATTTCGAGTTGGATGCCCGCCTTCACCGCGCGGATGCGCGCCTCGACCATGATACCGTAGGGCACACCGCGCAGGCGCATCATAGCGAGGTTTACCAGGCTCACGTAAGCACCGGATAGCCAAGCCTTTAGCCAGACATTGAAAAACGAGATAACGATACCGAGGACGATCAGACCGGCGACCACCGCCGCGATCATGATGACGAGTGTTAAGTTCATAATTGGGGAAAAACGAAAAGAGAGGGCGAGAGACTGTGGAGGAAAGCGCTAAGGGCTAGGGCGTATTTTCTAAGATGACGATGAGGCGAAAACTCTCGGCAGCGACAACCTTTACCGGCTTTCCCGCCGAAATGAAACCGCTGCGAGAAAAGGCTTCGTGCTGGCGACCGTCAATGAGCACGTAGCCGCTCGGCGCAAGCGTTGTGATCGCCTCGCCACGTGCCCCGACGAGGCTTTGCTGCGGCTCGGCAGTCGCCGTGCCGCTGACGCTGCCTTCTAAGAAGAGGCTTCGCCCGAGTGCCGTCTTCGGAAGGATCTTAAACTCGATAAAGAGCACCGCCACGACGAGCACGAGTGCAGCGACAAAGGCGAGCGCGCCGCCGTTAACTCCGTAGTCGTGAAAACTCAGCCCGACCGCGCAAAGCAGCGCGACGCCGCCAATCGTGCCGAGTATCCCGCCGGGCACTACAACCTCGAAGCCAATCAGGAGCGAGCCGATCGCGAAACAAATTAAAATAGCGGTCATGCGCGCAGGCTCCCTTCGGCGTTACTCGCGGCGGGCGAGGCTGGGGCGGCAGCAGCGTTTTGCGGGCTTTCCGCTTGGGCGAGAGGCTCGGTTGACGGGCTTGCAGAGGCATTTGTCTCGGCAGCGGCGCTTACGTGAAACGGGGGCGGCGAATCGGCACGCTCGACGAGCAGCTCGAATTCGCGCCGCGCGCGGACACGCACGCGTTCGCCCGCATCGACCGTGCCCACGGCGACGCGCGCCTCGTAGCGCCGGCCGTCGATTTCGATTTGGCCGCTCGGGAAAAGCGCGGTGGCGGCCACGCCTTCGCGGCCGATCAAGCTCTCCTCCTCAATCTCGGGCGCACTGGTGCCAGTCGCCGCGGCCGCGAGCACGACACGATCCCAGAACATGCCTTTAGGTAAAAAGCGCAGCAGTGCCAGCCCCCCAAAAATCGCGAGCGCGAGACCGGTGCCGAGGTTCATCAGCGGGCTGAGGAAGACGTCTGCCGAAATCGTCAGCGGCTCGTTTGGCCAAATGTCGGCCATCGACCAGAGCAGCGAGCCGAGCAGCAGCAGGATGCCGCTAAGCGCGAAAACGACTGTGCCGGGGAGGAAGAAAAGCTCGACCGCGACAAGGATTAGCCCGAGCGCAAAAATCAGAACCGGCTCGTGACCTGAAAGCCCGGCGACGAAGTTGCTTAAGAAAACGAGCCCGAGCAGCGTCACCCCCGCGATGCCGAAAATCCCGAAGCCCGGAGTTTTGAACTCGATGAAGAGCGCCAGCAGGCCGAGCCCGAGCATGAGGGGCACAAGCCCCGAGAGCCACACGGCGAGTTGCTCCGACCAAGTCTCGTCGAGCCGCGTGAGGGCGTAGCCCTCTGAGCCGAAACGACTGTCGAGTAACGAAGCGATATCGTCGGCGACTCCAGCGGCGAGTAAGGGCGTGGGCGGATCGCCGTAGAGCGCGATCGCCTTTTCCGCAGTGAGTGTGAGCAGCTCGCCCTTCTCTTTGATAACCTGCCCGTCGAGCTTGAACTCGAATTCGGGGATGCGCATCGCTTTGATCACGTCAGCCCGGCGCGGCGCATGCGTCGTGTAGCTCTCGATTTTGGCGGAAAGATAGCTGTCGATCTTGCGCTTCATCCCAGCGGGGATGTCCCCACCGCTGCCGGTCACGACATCCGCCGCCCCCATCACACCGCGCGGGGCGAAGTAAATCTCTTCGCTCACCGAAGCGATAATCGCCCCCGCCGATATGGCCTCGCTGTTTACGTAAGTGAGTTTTTTCCCAGGGAATTTGTCGAATGCCTCCATGATTTGGAGCATCGCCCCCGCCTCGCCGCCCGGCGTGTCCATGTCGATCAGGACAATGTCCGCGCCAAGCTCGATCGCCTCTTTTAGCCCGCGGCGCACGACATAGAGCACCGGCTTACCGATAGCCTCACGGATGGGAATGACCGCCACTTTGAGCTGCGCCGCGCTCGCCGCCGGGGCGGGCTGAGTTTCGCTCGGCACCGGCTCACCGACTTCGCTTGGCGCGGCCAGTGCAGACGGAGGCGCCGATTCGCTTTCCTCTGCGCGTAAATTCGCCGCACCAAAAACGAGCAGGGCAAAAAATCCGATAAGGGTGAGGGCCTTGGGCAACATGTAGAGGTAGACTAGGCGGCGAGCCTCCCCACGCAAGCGTAGTGACCACAGCGCGCGCACTTTAAATTTACATGTGCCGCCCGAGCCATTCACAGTGCCCGCCCTCCCATGTACGCCCCGTCGTTCACCACTCACCTCGCCTTCATCGAAGGACTCGGCGGCCCCGAGCTCATGATGATTCTCTTTGTGGTGCTGCTCCTCTTTGGCGGGGAAAAACTGCCCGAGTTTGCACGGGGGCTCGGCAAAACCATGCGCGAATTCCGCAAAGCGGCGAGCAACGTCGAAGACGAGTTCAAACGCGCCATCGACGACGTAGAGCGTAACGCGGCGGGCGAGGCCCACTTGGACGACACGCCTGCGCCCCGCCACGCAGTGCCGCCCCCGACTTACGCGTCGCAAAGCAAGGCCCCACCTTCCCCACACCATGACAACCCCAACCCCAGCGACCAAACTCCCCCAGAACGCCGCGCCGCCGCCGCCCCCAGCGACACGCCAAACTGATCAGCCTGCGCTCACTCAACTGCACCTCGGGCTCGGCTCCTTCCACCGCGCCCACCAAGCCGTTTACCACCAACGGCTGCTCGACCTCGAAACAGCCGCCTCCACGGGCACAGCACGCGATGCGCCCGCAAAAAACGGCTTTCCGGCTTGGCAACTCATCAGCGCAAACATTCGCCCCGACCCGAGCGCTGCGGTCGAAGCCCTCGCCGCCCAAGGGGGGCACTACACGCTCGAAACGATCGCCCCAGACGGGACAACGCACTACGAGCGCATTCACGCCCTGCACGAAGTCATCCCCTACGAAGTGGGGCTCGCCACCGTGATTGCACGCGGCAGCGCGGCGACCACGCGCGTCATCTCCTTCACCGTCACTGAAGCGGGCTATTACCTGGATGGCCGCGGCGCACTCGACCCGCAAATGCCCGAAGCTGCCGCCGCAATCGCGCACGCGCGCAACACCCAAGCCCGCGAGCCGGGCGACACGCTTTACGGCGCAATCTGCGCCATCCTCCAAGCCCGCCGCGCTAATGGCAGCGGGCCCGTCACCCTGCTCAACTGCGATAACCTCCGGCACAACGGCGGCAAGTTTCGCGCCGCACTCTTGGAATTCATGCGACTCGCGGGGCTCGACGCGCTGCGCGCGTGGGCGGAGCAAAACACGACTTGCCCGAATGCCATGGTCGACCGCATCACCCCGCGCCCACCGCCCGAGCTGCGGGCGCGCATCCACGCCGCGACCGGCTGGGCAGATGCGTCACCCGTCATGGCCGAAAGCTTTCTTCAATGGGTGATCGAGGACGATTTTATTGCAGGCCGCCCGGCTTGGGAGCGTGTAGGCGCCGAGCTCGTGCGCGACGTCGCCCCGTACGAGGAGGCTAAAATCCGCATCCTCAATGCCAGCCACAGCGCGATCGCTTGGGCGGGCACGCTACGCGGGCTAAGCTATATCCACGAGGGAACGGCGCAGCCCGACATCCGCCAAATCGCCTACGACTACGTCACGCGAGACGTGATCCCCTGCCTTACTTCGCCCTCGGGTGAGCCCAGCCCGGTAGACCTACCCGCCTATCGCGACGTCGTGATCGCCCGCTTCGCCAACCCCGCCATTCGCGACACCAATCAACGCGTCGCCGCAGACGGGTTTTCAAAAATCCCGGGCTTCATCGCGCCCACCGTGCGCGAATGTTTGGCGCGCGGCGCGAGCATTGAGGCGACGGCTAAAGTGCTCTGGCTCTTCCTCGTGTTTTTACAACGCTGGCATCACGGGGCGCTACCCTACCGCTACCAAGACCAAGCGATGGACGAAGTGCGGGCGCACGCGATTTGCGCAGCGGCGGACCCCGTCGCCGCATTTTGCACAGAGCCCGCGTTGTGGGGCGAGCTCGCGGGCGACCCGCGACTCGTCGCTGCCCTGCGCAGCGCGAGCGACGAAGTGAAGAACCCCGGCCTTGCGTCCGGGGCTTCTCCTCCACCAGTTGGCGGAGCCTTCGGCTCCATAGAACAACTGCCTCGCTTGACCTCGCCATGAATGGCGAGGCTTGCGCTTTGGCGCGTGGTCAGCGCCACAGCGGCCAACGCCGGGTAATCCTTCAGCGCCCTCGCGCGGGTAGCGATGGGGAGCACCCGCGCGGGCGATTGGTCGCGTTTACGCGCTCAACTGCGCGGCCCACTCCGCTTGCCTAAACCCGACGAGTGCGACGCAGCGGCCTTCGTGCTCGCCGATCAGGAAGGGCCGTTTAACGAGGTTTCCATTTTGCCCGAGCAAAGCGAGTGCCTCGTCCACGCTCATTTCGGGTAGCTTTTGCGCGAGCCCTTGGGCGCGGTAGTCCATGCCCGAAGTGTTAAAAATCCGGCGCAGTTCGGATGGGCCACCATAGGCCGCAAGCATCGTGCGCAGCTCCGCAGGGCTCGGCGCTGTCTCGCGAATCGCGTGTTCGGTAAAAACGATGCCGCGCTCGCGCAGCCACTTCACTGCATTTCGGCAAGTGCTGCATTTCGCGTAAGTGTAGAGTTTTAGGGACATGGGCACAGAGTGAATGAGCTTAGCGCGCGGACGGCGAGCGGTGAAATCGCGCGGACAGCGAGCCAAGGAGCGAGCCGCGCTGCTGTTCAATAAAAACGCTCTGCGAGCGCTATTTCACCCAGCTCGGGTCGCGAATGACAAATTGCCACCTGCCGCCGTACTGGCCGAGCTCGCCGTAAAACTGGACGCTCGCGCCCGCCCGCCACCGCTGCCGCAGCCGGTCGCGCAGCTCCTTTTCGGGAATCCAGACGTCGAAACTTTCGCCATCGATAAGGACCGCGAGGCGGCTGCCCGCAGCACGCCGACCGACGACGCGAATGATGCGGCCTTTGAGTGCGTCGTCGCGCAGGGCTGCAGCCCCGCCGAGCTCGCTCAAGCGCAGGGCGACGCGCTCGATATCGATTTTAGAAAAATCAACCCAGTTCACATGCCCAATCCCCTCGTTTGCTGAGGGGTTTTTCAGCCAAATGCCGCGTTCTGTGTCGCCGTCATCGACTGTGATAAACTTCGCGTAAATCGGCAGATGGTCGGAGAAGCCCGAGCCGCGCGGCCCTGCGAAACTCCAACGTTTGGGTAGGCCGTTATCACTCACGTTTACGCCGGGGAGCCGCGCGACGCCAAATGAGTTATCCACATACTGAACGCCGCGATAATCGTAGAGCCCGCGCGTGAGTAGCATCTGCATGAGTGTGCCCCACTCGCCTTGATAGGCGTCGCTGGCGCGCTCCTCCGGCGGCAACTCAAACCACAAGTTATAAAGTGCGCGCGGCCAGCGGCGGCGTATCGCAAGCTCGTCGCCCTGCGAGCCCAACACGTCGCCAAGCGCGGTCGTCCCCATCTGCGGGTAACGCTGCTTTTGGTTGTGCTGCGAATTAAAATCGCCCGCCACGATAATGTCCGCACTCGGGTCCTCGGCTAAAATCGCGTCGAGCCGATCGCGTAAGGTTCGCGCGTTGGCGATACGCGTCTGCTCCTCGGCGAGGCTACCCGCGCCGGATTTCCAGTGGTTGTTAAATAAATAAAGCCGCGCGCCATCGACCTCGACTTCCACTTCGAGAATCGCCCGCGCGTTGAGCGTCGGGTGCGAGGCCGCGCGGCGCACGGGGAAGCGCGTAAAGGTGACATTCTTCTGAGCGAGAGCCCGCACAGGCTCCAGTTGCACAGCCTCGCCGCGCACGACGGTGTACCCCGTCATGCCGCGGTCCGCCATTGCCTTGAGCAGGAGTGCTTCGGCAGGCAGATCGGCCACCGCCGCGTCAAAGCGCTCGCCCAACATGTCGCGAATCGTCGTGTGCGCATAACGCCGGAGGATCGCATCGTAGTCGGGCACTGGCTCGCCGTTCGTCTGATCGACCTCAATCTCTTGAAACAAAATGATGTCGGGCCCGCGCCCTCCCTCGAACTGGCTTACGACATGCGTGATTGATTCGAGCTTGGTGAGGACATGCTGGCGCGTGTAATGCGGCGGCTGATAATCGCGAAACAGTGCCTGCGAATCCGCATCGAAGAGGTTTTCGACATTGTAAACTAAGACAATAAAGGGCCGCGCCAGAAGCGCGCACGGCAACACGAACACCAGCAGCGCGAGCCGCAGAAAACAAAGTGCCCGGCGGCTGGTTGGGCATTTTTCGCGAGATGAAATCATGGCGCGCCTCTTTTCCGCCGCCACGCTACTCGCAATCCGCCCAGAGGCCAGGGTCTGTTTCCGTCTCAAACGCGAGCCGCCCTGAAGGCAGATTTCCCACTACGCGTGGGGCGGCAGCGTGTCGCTGCACCCATTTACAGAGCCGCTTGGCTGCTGTGCATTCGCACAGCGGCCAAGCGGCTCTGTAGAAAGGAGCCCAGACTTGGAGGCGGGAGTTTACTGGTGATTTTCTCCACTTCGCCCAAGCGGGTTATCACTCTACTTCCCCTGTCGCAACGCGACAGAGGGGAGTGATTTCAAATTTGGGATTTCGCTTTCGCGCGATAGCGCGTTGCGAAATCCCAAATTAAATGGAAGCGGTCACTGACCGCCGCCCCACGCGTAGTGGGAAATCAGCCCCACGCGCAGTGGGAAAAAGCGCATCAACCAGCCTCTAATGAGCGACTCGCATTTTTGGGGCACGCGTCTTCAGTCCCTGTTTTTTCCTAAAAGCCCAAAGGGCCAGTCCTACTAAGCCGAAAATTGCGCCGTAGGTCGTGGGTTCGGGGAAGGGGGTGATGCGTATGAAATGTTCGTCGAAAGGGGCGAAGCGTGCCGGGCCGTAGTCGGCGAAAATGATTTGCCCGAGGGCCACTGCGCTCGCCGATGTGCGGCGGATGAGCAGGTAGTCGGCTTGCTCGACGTATTTGCGGATAAGAAGCCGCGAGTCCGCGTCGGCAAAGGTCAGGTGGTTGAGGTACAGGTAGTTTGCCCGCGTCACTTCGCCGCCTGCGAAGTTTATGACGCCGCGTCCTTCGATGTGCAGTGTATCAAAGGCCTCGCGCACGCCGGGCAGCACGTTGCCGTTATTCAGCTGCAAGATGCCCTCGTGGAAGCCGCCAAAGTCGGTCGGCTGCTTAGGCCACACGCCGCGTAGCGTCACCTTGGCCGTGTCGGCGATTTGGTGGCTGGCCGCAATAAGGAGGAAGTCTTCGCCGGCGAAATCGCCCACCACGATGTCGCCCACGATCGCGTTTCCGCCGCCGGTCTTGTGGAGGGCGAGGATGCCTCCGTTTACATAGGTCGTGCCGGTGTAGGTGTTGGCCTGCTGGCCCCAGAGGAGGAGTTTTCCCTCTCCGCTTTTTACGAGTTTCGCGCTCCCAAAAATCTCCGACGAGATGTCGAGCTGGGTATTAACGGTCGGCGAAGGGATGTGGATATGAAGCACATCGGCACTGGTGGTCACTCGGCCAAACTGCATGTAGCCGCCGTTTGCGGCGAGGAGCCCACCCGAAATAATATCGAGCACGGTCGATGCGTTGGGGAATTGGAAGTTGAGCTGGGCCCAGTTTCCGAAGCGCAGCGAGTTCACCTTAAGTTGGCCGATACCGTAGTAAAATTGGTCAATCGAGACGTTGTCGGTCGCCGTCCAAGTCGAGGGCGCAGTGGTTTTGTAATCGCTCTCGCTGTAGGCGACGAGGTAGCGGTCGCTAGTCACGGTCGCCCAATGCGTCCCAAAACTACCGTCGGTCACAGTCGCCCAGGGCAAGATGCCGCCGCTGAGTGCGGGCGCAGTGGCGAATCGCAAGCGCGGACCGGGAGCCGTGGCCGTGTAGCGCCCGATGCCCGCCGAGTTCGTAAAGCGAATCGTCGCGGTGTCGTCACTACGGGTGAGCGAGGCGAGGTTAAGCGTCGCCGATCCGCTCGCGCCGCTGCTGCGGTTAACTACGTCTATCGTGTTATCGCCGCCCGCGAGCGTCACCGCGCCAATCGTCTCCGACGAAACCGCGTCCGCGGCATCGCTCCCCCAAAAGCGAAATGAGCCCGCATCGAGCGTCACCGTCGCCGCATCGCGCACGCGGTCAGTCAGGTTTACCCCGCCGGTCGCGGCAGTGTTCGTGCCCGCGTTATCGAGGGTAATGATGCCGCTGCGCTCGGCTCGCAGCGCGCTGATTGCGCTCAAGCTGCCGCCTTCGTTTAGACGCAGCTCGGCGTCCTCGACGGTCACGCTGCCCTCGAGTTCGTCGTTGGCGACCGCCATGTCCGCGCGCCCATCGCCCACGAGTCGCAAGCTGCCGTTTCTCAAGGCCTGGGTAAACTTAAGCTCGGCGTAGAGCGGCCCCGGTCCAAACTGCGCAATCCCATCGATCACGCGAATCGTGCGCTCGCCGCCCGCGAGGTTGAGCGCAGTATCAAGGATGAGTGCCGGCGAGTTATCGCGGTGGCCGAAAATGAGTGTGTTATCGAGCCCGACAAAATACTCCTGCCCCCAAGTAATCTCAGCCTGCGAACCATTGAAGCGCAGCGTCTGCACTAACCCGCCGAAGACGGTAATCCCGCCGTCTCGCCCCGCCTGCCACTGCACTTGCCCCGCCCCCGCACCGAGATTCACAGCAGTCTCGCCTATAGTCCCAGAGCCGGCGAGCATGATTGTGCCGCCCCCGAGCTGAAAGTTGGTGGCGATCGCCTGATTCTCCGGAACGATGAACGCGCCCTCGCGAATCACGGTCGGCCCCGTATAGAGGAGCCCGCCGCGAATCATTAACAGGCCATCGCCTGTCTTAATCAGACCGCCATTGGTAAAGTTGCCGATAAAAGACCCGACACTGTTGCGGTGGACGTTTATCTCGCGCTGGCCACCGGCGAGGTCGACCGCGTTTCTCAACTCCACGGTTCCTGCCGAATACTCCGAGCCAAAGAGAAACGCGGACCCAAACGGCACGAAGCCACCCTGCCCCCACGTGAGCTTTCCTCCTGCGACGCCGTCCTCGTTGGTCAAGGTAAGGTAAGCCGCATTCCCCGTGCCCGTCGCCGAAAACCCGCCGCTGCCCGTCCACTGGATTTGGCCCGGGCCGGTCCCAAGCTGCCGTTTAAATTGATAAGGACTGGTCTGAAACACCAGCACGCCGCCAGCGAGCACGATGTTGGTGCCCGTATCCGTTTTATCGAAACCGCCCGGTAGCGCCGCTT
Source organism: Cephaloticoccus capnophilus (assembly GCF_001580045.1). GTDB lineage: Bacteria > Verrucomicrobiota > Verrucomicrobiia > Opitutales > Opitutaceae > Cephaloticoccus > Cephaloticoccus capnophilus. The sequence goes on along the minus strand of NZ_LSZP01000004.1, from coordinate 67,101 downwards.
CGCTTTCTATCAACAGCCCGCCCTCGCGGATAATCGTCGCGCCCGTGTAGGCGTTACCCGCATTGGCGAGTGAGACAATGCCCCGGCCAAGCTTCGTCAGCGAGCCGTTGCCCGTCACTGCCCCCGTGAGCCGCAGGGTATCCATGCGCGCGCCAATCGCCGCGTCGCCCATCAGCACGATGTCGCCCGCAAAACTGTTACGCCCGCCGTCGCTGTAGAGCGCACCCACATTCCCAAAGCCCCAACGCCACACGCCCTCACCTGTGAGGTGCAGCGTCTTCGCACTCGTGTAGTTCAACAGTAGCCCTTCGCCCAAATTCGCTTGGCGAAAGGCGAGTGTCGCCCCGTCCGCCACGCGCGTGACAAGGGCGGTGCTGCCGAGTGCGCCGTTGGCCGTGACGACCGCCATACCCGCATCAATGTTAATCGTCCCCGCCCACGCAGAATTATCCGCCGCGAACACTGCGGGCCCGCCACTCATAGCCACGCGCAACTCACCCGCCATCCCCGCGGCCCCCGAAATCGCCCCCGCAAAGCGCAGCCCAGCCGTCCCCTCGACCAGAATCGTGTGCCCGCCCGTGTTGAAGCTCCCGTTAAAACGCAGCCCGCCCAAACTCTCGTTATAAATGCGAAACACGCGCGTGGGGTTGAGCGTGGAAACGTTCACCGCGCTGTTAATCACGATCTCGCTGTGCCGCCCCTCGCGGTTGAGCACCGTGATGAGCCGCCCGTCATCCGCGAGCGTGTCCCCGAGCCAGAGCGACTCGCCGCTAAGCGTATAATCGAAGCCGCTCTCAAACCATAGCGCGCGCAGCTTCCGGTTCGTAAGCGAGTTCTCGACCAGCTTGGCCTCCCCCGCTGCGCCACTCGGCACATTGCCGAAAAGCACCTCCGACTCATCCGGCGGCACCACCCCGCCAAGCCAATTTTGGGGATCCGTCCACGCACTCGTCCCTGCGCCCCCACTCCACTGGTAAGCAGTCGCAGGGGGCAAGATTTGCGCAGAAGTTAGCCCTACTCCGCCGCCCAGAAACACAGCGATCACAGCAACAAAGGCCCCTGCGGAGCCCACGCACTTCCCTCGCGCAACACGATTTCCTAGAGCTGCCGAGGCCCGCTGGGGCTGGGATTGGGGCGTATCCATAATATCACGACACCGCTAGGAGCGCCTATCTTGCCCGCAAGTCTATTGAGCACCTTTTGGCATAAACTAAGAAAAGATACGTATCAAAATCCAACTACTCGTATTCGGAGTGCTTAGTGCCTCGACGAAGCGCCAAATAAAGCAGAGCGGCCAAATGAAGGCACACGACTGTTTTGTGTGGATTTTCCTAAATGCATCTGGCAACAACGGCCGCACTGTGGCCTCGCGAGGCTGCAGAAACACTCGTCGGATGCTTAGCTCAGTTGGTTAGAGCACCTGCTTCACACGCAGGGGGTCACTGGTTCGAGTCCAGTAGCGTCCACGAAGTAAGGAAAGGCCCCGCCACTCGCGGCCGCCGCGCCTCAGCGCCCACTCACCCCATCTCGGCTGCGCCAAAGTGTTTCGCCCCCGAGTCACAGCCCGCGCCAGTCAGTCCCGCCGCGGCCCCAGCCTCCGCGCTTCGCCCCGCCCGCGCCCCTCTCGTGCAGCGCCCCCACCCGCAAGGCACGCGTCCTGCACTCCCCAAAAGCATCATGGACTTTAACAAACTCACCCAAATGTCGCGCCAAGCGATCACCGAGGCCCAATCGCTCGCCCGCCGCCACTCGCACAGCGAAGTCGAGACCTGGCACCTACTCGCCGCGCTCCTCGCCCAAGAAGGCGGCCTCGTCCCCGGCCTGCTCGAAAAGCTCCACATCACGCCCGCCGCCCTCACGCTCGCGCTCACCCGCGAGCTCGACCGCCTCCCCAAAGTCAGCGGCAGCGTAGACACCTCGCGCGTCTACGTCACCCAAGCGTTTAACGAAGTGCTCACCCGCGCCGAGGCCGAGACCGCCGCGCTCAAAGACGATTACACCTCCGTCGAGCACCTCTTCCTCGCACTCCTCGACGTCGGCAAACCCGAGCCCCTCAAAAAACTCCTCGCAAGCTTCGACCTCGACCGCGCCTCCGTCCTACACGTCTTGCGCGAGGTGCGCGGCGCGCAGCGCGTCACCACCGACAACCCCGAAGCCACCTACCAAGCCCTAGAAAAATACGGCATCGACCTCGTCGCCCAAGCCCGGAAGGGCAAGATGGACCCCGTCATCGGACGCGACGAAGAAATCCGCCGCACCATCCGCATCCTCTCCCGCAAGACCAAGAACAACCCCGTCCTCATCGGCGAGCCCGGCGTCGGTAAAACCGCCATCGCCGAGGGCCTCGCCCAGCGCATCCTCCGTAGCGACGTGCCCGAGGGACTAAAGGACAAAACCATCTTCGCGCTCGACATGGGCGCACTCGTCGCGGGCGCGAAGTATCGCGGCGAGTTCGAGGAACGCCTCAAGGCCGTCCTCGCCGAAATCAAACAATCCGAAGGCCGCGTCATCCTCTTCATCGACGAGCTGCACACCATCGTCGGCGCGGGCAAAACCGAAGGCGCGATGGACGCCGGCAACCTCCTCAAACCCATGCTCGCACGCGGCGAGCTCCACTGCATCGGCGCGACCACTTTAGACGAATACCGCAAACACATCGAAAAAGACGCCGCACTCGAGCGCCGCTTCCAGCCCATCCTCGTCCAGCAACCCAGCCCCGAAGACGCCATCTCCATCCTCCGCGGCTTGCGCGAACGCTTCGAGCTACACCACGGCGTGCGCATCCAGGACAATGCACTCGTCAGTGCCGTGCTCCTCTCGCACCGCTACATCGCCGACCGCTTCCTCCCCGACAAAGCGATCGACCTCGTCGACGAAGCCTGCGCCGCCGTCCGCACCGAGATGGACTCCATGCCGCAAGAACTCGACGAACTCAGCCGCCGCGTCCTCCGCCTCCAAATCGAAGAAGCCGCGCTTGCCAAAGAAAAAGACGAGCCCAGCAAAACCCGCCTCGCTGCCCTGCGCAAAGAACTCGCCGAGACCCGAGCCCAAGCCGACGCCCTGCGCCTCCAATGGGAAAAGGAAAAGGCGAGCGTCCAGAAAACCCGCAAACTCCGCGAAGCACTCGACGCCGCCCGGCTCGAGATGGACGCCGCCGAGCGCGCCTACGACCTCAACCGCGTCGCCGAACTGCGCCACGGGAAAATCCCGCAACTGGAAGCCGAGCTAAAGCAAACCGAACAAGCCGAAACCCGTGCGGGCGAATCCCCCGAAACCACGAGTAAAGCCGACGCCCGCGCAGAGGCGCCCGCCTTGCGCAGTGGCGCGGCCACTTCTTCGGGTAAAGCTGCTACAGGCGCGGACACTTCTTCGGGCCGACCCGCCGCCGCCCCAGTCGCCTCGTCAGACACGCCCGCGCCAGCCGCAGAAAGCGCCTCCGACACAGAGACAAACGCCGCGCCGAAAACCCGCAGCACGCTCTTCCGCGAAGAAGTCTCCGAAGAAGAAATCGCCGAAGTCGTCGCCAAGTGGAGCGGCGTGCCCGTGACCCGCCTAGTCGAGGGCGAACGCGATAAACTCCTGCGCCTCGAAGCCGTGCTCCACCAACGCGTCATCGGCCAAGACGAAGCCGTCACCCTCGTGACCGAAGCCATCTTGCGCGCCCGCAGCGGCATCAAAGACCCGCGCCGCCCCGTCGGCTCCTTCCTCTTCCTCGGCCCCACCGGCGTCGGCAAAACCGAACTCGCCAAGACCCTCGCCGAAACCCTCTTCGACAGCGAAGCCGCCATCGTCCGCATCGACATGTCCGAGTACATGGAGAAACACAGCGTCTCCCGGCTCATCGGCGCGCCCCCCGGCTACGTCGGCTACGACGAAGGCGCCCAACTCACCGAAGCCGTCCGCCGCAAAGCCTACGCCGTCGTCCTCTTCGACGAAATCGAAAAGGCGCACCCCGATGTATTCAATGTCCTCCTACAAGTCCTCGACGAGGGCCACATCACCGACTCCCAAGGCCGCACCGTAGACTTTAAAAACACCATCCTCATCATGACCTCCAACATCGGCTCCCGCTTCCTCTTGGAAGGCGTGAGCACGAACGCGGAAGGCACCATCCCCGAAACTGTCCGCGAAAGCGTGATGAGTGAACTACGCGCGAGCTTCCGACCCGAATTCCTCAACCGCATCGACGAAACGCTCCTCTTCAAACCGCTCAACCTCGACGAAATCACTCAAATCGTAGACCTGCTCCTTGCCGACCTAAATGCCCGCCTCGCCGACCGCCGCATCCACGTAAGCCTTTCGCCAAAGGCCCGCGAATGGGCCGCCGAAAAAGGCTACGACCCGGTCTTCGGTGCCCGCCCGCTCAAACGCTTCCTCCAACGCCAAATCGAAACCCGCCTCGCCCGCGCCCTAATCGCCCGCGAAATCCCCGAAAACGCCACCATCCACTTCTCAATCGAAAACGATGAACTCGTGATGCGCACTTCTACAGAGAGGGGAAAGTAGAGTGATAACCCGTTTGGGCGAGGTGGGAAAAATCACCAGTAAACTCCCGCCTCCAAGTTTGGGCTCCTTTCTACCGAACGCTTGGTTGCCGTGCTTGCGCACGGCAACCAAGCGTTCGGTAAATGGGTGCAGCGACACGCTGCCGCCCCACGCGCAGTGGATGGTCTGTGACCTCTGACACTGACCGCGCGGACGGTCGTGAACCGTTTCAAGCGTGGCGGCGACGGCTCGGCTGGCGGCGTTAGCAAAGGGCGGCGGCGGGGGGCTTGGCACTATTGCGCTGGAGTCGGCGCTTCGCGCCCAGCAGGCTGAGCAGCCTATGCAGCTATCCTCTTCCTTGGTTTTGGCAGTCGGGCTCGCGGTTTCGCTAGCCGCTACAGTGTCCGCAGGGGCGCATGGGGTGCGGCACCAAGTCGAGCAAACCCGAGCGACGGTCATCACACTCACTTATGATGACGGGACGCCGCTGGTCGGAGCACGTTTCGAGGCCGGGCCGGCGGGGGCTGCCCAAGCCACACTCAGCGGCCAAACCGACGCGCGGGGCCGCGCCGTCGTCATCGCCGATACGCCGGGGCCTTGGCAGTTGCGCGCATTCGCAACCGATGGGCATGGGGCACGGGTCGAGTTTGATGTGTCAGCAAGTGCGGGTGCAGATCGCGCACAGGCCGGGCTCAACGGCTCGGGCGCGGCGACTCTGCCGAAGTGGCTGGGCTTAGTGCTAATCGCCGCCGTGTTTGCCGCGTTGCAGCAGTGGCTGCGCACGCGGACGCGGCGAAAAAAACCGTGAGCAGGCAGTACCGCACTTCCGCCCCGTTCCGCCGCACGCCAGCCGACCACCCGCTCCGCCACTCTGGCCCCGCCCGCCACTTAGCCCTTTTTTCGCTCACGAGACACATGCACATCCCCGACGGTTTTCTGTCTCCTGCGACCTACTTAAGTGCCGGTGCGGTGGCGGTGGGTGGGTGGGCCTGGGCAGGACGCGGATTGGGGTCGAGGCTGGAGGCAGAGGCGGTGCCACGCCTCGCCGTGCTGACGGCATTGGCTTACGGGCTGGGCTTGGTGATGCTCCCGCTTCCGGGGGCGACCAGTGGACACTTGATTGGCGTGCCACTGCTCGCGCTCGTGTTTGGCGTGCGACAGGCGTTCTTGGCCTACTCGTTGGTGCTGCTGCTCCAGAGTCTGCTGTTTGGCGCGGGCGGCATCACAGCGTTACCGGTCAATGCGCTGGTAATCGGCTTACTCGGGGCACTCACAGCGCGCGGGGTGTTCAGCGCGCTGCGACGCGTAAGCGAAGCGGGGGCGGTCATGCTCGCCGCGTGGTGCGCAGTCGTCATCTCAGCGGCAGCCCTCGGCGCGATACTCGGGCTGCAACCGCTCATCGCCCACGATGCTCAGGGGCGACCGCTTTTCTGTCCGTTTGGGTGGGCGGTGGTGCTGCCCGCTATCCTGCTGCCGCATTTGTTAATCGGTGTAGCTGAGGCGGCGCTTACGTGGATGGTCTGGTGTTTTGCGAAAAAACGCGGCTGGGGACTCGCAGCAGCCCAACGCAGTGCCAAGAAAACGACCCCGACAGCCCCCTCGCCCAGCCCAAGATCTGCACGATGAAGCCAGTCCCGCACCCACGCCACACACTCGGGCTGCTCGCTTACTTGGCCGCAGTGCTCGCGGTCAGTTTTATCCACGCGCCACTCGTCCTCAGCGGGCTGATCGGGGTCGTGCTAGTGGCGGCGGGGCGCGCACGCTGGCGGCTGGGGCGGCGCAGCGTGCTCGCCGGACTCGGCGTCACCCTCTGCGTGGGCGGTGGCTACGTGCTGATGTCGCTGTGGCGAGGCGAGTTTCACGGACTAGTCGTGCTGCGGCTAGCCTTGCGAGTGGGGCTGTTGACCTTTCTGGGATGCTGGTTCGTCAGTCGCGGAAACCTGCTGCGCGCAGTGGCGTTTTCGCCTTCTCTGGCGCGGCTCACCGCAATCGCGGCCGGACAGGTGGCCGTTTTTACGACATTGGTGCGGAATTTCCGGCTCGCCGCGATAAGCCGCAGTGGCGGGCTGCGGCTGACTTGGGCGCAGCGGCTGCGCCAAGGGGCGTCACTCAGTGCGCAGTTGATGGACAAGGCGGTGGCCAACGCAGAGCAAAACACGCGGGCTCTCCGCGCGAGAGGAGTTTTAGATGATTAAGCTAGACGCAGTGGAGCTCGGCTGGCCGGACGCGCCTGCCCTACTCTCGGGGCTTTCGCTACAGATCGCAGCAGGCGAAAAAGTGGCCCTGCTGGGGCCCAACGGCTGCGGAAAATCGACGCTACTGCAGATGCTCGCCGCTTTGGTTTTTGCGCGGAGCGGCGTGTATCGCTACTGCGGGCAGGCGGTCACACGCGCACAATTGCGAATGCGCGGATGGGAGCGGGCTTTCCGGCGAGACGTCGGGCTCGTGTTTCAACACCCCGAAGCGATGTTTTTTAATGCGACGGTGCACGACGAAATCGCTTGGGGCCCACGCCGCCTCGGCTGGCTGGATGCGGAGGAGCGCAGCGCCCGTTGGGCGCAGGAACTAGGGCTCACCGCACTACTCGAACAGCCACCGCACAGCCTTTCTGGCGGGGAAAAACAACGACTCGCCCTAGCCTGTGTTTTGATTCTGGAGCCAAAGCTGCTCCTCCTCGACGAGCCAAGCGCCAATCTAGACCCACAAAGCCTCGGCTGGCTCTGCGACTACCTCCTCAGCCTAGAAACGACGCTCATACTGAGCACACACAGTCTCGGTTTCGCAGCGGAAGTGGCTAAGCGGGTGCTCGTCATCGAGCGCAGGGCGGGCCTGCTGGCCGATGGCCCGAGTGAAGCGGTTTTAGGCAACACCGAGCTACTCATCCGCGCCGGCTTGATGCATCGGCGTAAGCACAGGTCAGTGTAACTCGCATCAGCCCTAAGCTCGGGTCGGTTCCCGTTTCAAACGCGAGCGCGCTGATACGCTTTTTCCCACTACGCGTGGGGCGGCAGGCTGTGCCTGCACCCGTTCAATTTGGGAATTGGCCCCGTCGCTTCGCGACGAAACCAATTCCCAAATTTGAAGCCCCCTTCTCTTGTCGCGTTGCGACAAGGAAGGGAGGAGGGAGACGGAGAGAGCCCCGGCTTCCCGAGACAGGAAGAATCACAGATAAATCCACGTCCCCCACAAATCGCAAACGATAAACACATAATGAGCACTTCGACACAGTAGAGACTACGCCTCCCTACTACACCATAAGCCACGAGCCCGTTGCCTTATTTTCAGCAACTGGTTTCGTTTTAAGTTATAATGCGTATGTATTCTTAGGTACTATATGCTTCACTATAACACCCGTACAATAAGTACTTTTATATTATATATATCTATAACTATCAACACTTTATGTAGCCACCCAAGAACACATAATTAATCACTTTACTGACCAAATCGGAGCTAAATACGAAAGTATATCAGGAAGGTATCGGGCTATATCAAACCGCAGGGAAATTATTAACAACATACAGTTAGATGTTGGACGAGACGGGTTCATTTTAGACCACGATCGTCCCAGTGAAGTGAGTGGGGGACAGTTAACCTCTAGTGCAGGAGTAATCAATATTCATGCGACTGCCTACATGTCGAGTTTTTTCCAAATCAAAAGCAGGATAGTCACTTTAGGCAGTGACCGATTAGAGTTAAATATAACCGCATCGCCAGGGGCTCGCGCACTGGTTGAATTTATAGGAGAGATTGACAATAGTATCCCAGGGGGTGTAAATGTAATAGGAAATGCTCACCTCTATTTGAATAACGACGCCAGACGGTACGCTGTTAGAGGAAATATCAATATCATAGAGGGAGCCTCCGTGAGCATTTTGAACTCCGATCAAATCCTCTCAGGCAGAGTCTCGCTCATCTCTCGCGGAGAAGCCTCTACATTAAAATTCAGAGGGATTTCTTTTCCTAACTCAGCGTTCACCGAAGTGATCTCCTCGCTAGTCGTGGAAGGAAAGGGAGCACTCGACTTTGGCTCAGAGGATAGTGACTACGGACACGGACCGCGATTTTTACTCTTAGACGACTTAGTCATCGGCAACAATAGTACCTTACAAATTAGCGACTGGCAGGATGGACGCGACCACCTACTCGTGAGGAAATACAGCCAGCACCTCGAAGACGCGCTGAAAAAAATCGAGTTCCTCGGCTACGACCGTAGCAGCGTCCACATAAAGGCCCCCCACACAGGGGATTACCACAAAGACAAAGACTATTGGGAAATCTCCGCCACCTACGTCCCTGAACCCGCCACCTACGGAGGCTTCCTCGTGGCCGGCACAGTGTCGCTCAGCCTGCTCCGCCGCCGCCTAAAAGCCTGCCTAGGCAGAAGTCCCGCTTAGGGTCACACCAATTACTGCTATTTAACAAACACAGCGCATTTATAGACGGCTATAAATGCTCCTAAACACACTCCCCAAAGCTACTGTGATGCAGCAGGAGGATTTATCGCGCTTCTATCACTATAAACAGTCGCGGATGGTTTGTGCGAGTGACTCGGCCGCGCGCGAAATCTCGAAGTTCTGCTCAAAACACTTGATTGCCGACTCGCCCATTGCCGCGCGCGCCTCGGGGCTAAGTGCCGCCCAGCGCGTGAGCAGGTCGAGCGCGCCCGCCACGGTATCGGGCGCGACCAGTCCGGCCCGCGCTTCAGCGATTTCACGCCAGATATTGACCTTATCGCTAATCAGAACAGGCCGCCCGCAAGCCAGTGCCTCGGCAACGGCGATGCCGAAGTTTTCCTGATGCGAAGCGAGGACGAACGCCTCGCTCGCGAGGAGTGCCCCCCACTTCAAATCGTCACCCAACATCGGTAGCCAGATTAGGGGGGCGGACTCGCCGGACGGGCCAGCCTCCGGAGCGCCCGCGCCGGCCTCTCGCAAATTGAGCTGAGCGAGCCCGAGCCGCTCGGCGTGGCGCATGAGCGCGCGCAGCAGTTTCGGCTCCCCACAAGGCCCAGCGATAACCAGCGCGCGGGGCGAGGTACTCGCGCCGGCTCCCTGCCCCTCCCGAAACTTCGCAAAGCCCTCAATCAGTTCGTGTAAGCCCTTTTTGTGGTGGAGCCGCCCTAGAAAGAGCAAAAAGTCGCGCCCGCGCAGCACGGGATATTTTTTCAAAAATGCAGCCCGCATCGCCTCCTGCCTCTCTGCTGAGCGAGGCGGCCTGAGCGTCCCATAAGCCACGACGCGCTCCTTAACCGAGTAAGGGCGAAAAGTCCCACGTGCGCGCTCCCGCTCCTCCTCAGAGGTGAAGCACACCGCCGCCGCCTCGCGCAGTGCACGGCCTTCGCGCCACCACCAGTAGAGCTGTTTCTTAATGTGTTTGAGTGGGTATAAGCGCGCGAAAGTCGGGTCGAGCATCCCATGTGGAAACACTAAATAGGGAAGCCCACAGCCACGCAGCGCGCAGCGCACCGTATGCGCCGCCTGCCAAAGCCCTTGAACAATAACCGCATCGAATCGCAGCCGATTTTCCTCCAGCCAGCGCCCCAGCGTGCTACGCCCAAAACCGTCCAAGGGGCGAAAAGGAAACTCCGCGCCAACAGGTGGCTGCGTCCCCAAGGGATCCGCCGTGACGACCTCCACCTGGTGGCCCATTTCGCGCAGCGCGGCACTGGAGCGCAGCACCGACTCCGATGGGCCGCCATCCTCACGTCGCAACGTGTTAATCACCCGCAAAATCCGCAACGGATGCTCTGCCACGCGCAGCGCCCCCGCCCCGCTCATCCCCGCAGCCCTATCCGCAACCGTTTCCGCAGGTCGCGATTGCGCCGCGTGGGGTGCTGTGTTACTGGTGGGCCTCATATTATGCCTGAATTGAATTTCCCGGAGATTATCGAACTCATTTACAAAGAGGACACCCGCTATGCCAAGAAAGCTTACGACTTCGTGCGCCTCGGGCTCGACTACACGGTAAAGGAACTCCGCAAACGCGACCCCAAGCGCGCCGTCAAGTCGATCCACGTCAGCGGCCCCGAGCTCCTCCAAGGCATGCGCTCCTACGCACTCGACCAGTTCGGCCCACTCGCCAAGACCGTGCTGAGCGACTGGGGAATCACCCGCTGCCGCGATTTCGGCGCGATCGTCTACAACCTAATTGAATACAACGTTTTCAGTAAAACACCCGACGACCGCCTAGAAGACTTCGTCGATCTCTACAGCTTCGACGAAGCCTTCACCACGCCCTTCCTCCCCAGCGCAAAACAAGCCAGCGCCACCGCACACTCGCCCGCCGACACGAGCACAACACCCGCTGCCGCCCAAGCAAGCTCGCCCGTCGCCACTCCCCCTCCGTCCTTCCATGCCTAAGCCCACGCGGCCCGCCCGCACTCCCGCAACCCGCGCCCCTCGCGCCGCGTGCCCCCTGCGCCGCGCCGAACTCGCCGCCGCCGCCCTGCGCCCAAAAGGTAATCCTGACCTCGCACTCCTCGCGCCGCTCGCCGCCGAGCCAGTCATCCGCCGCACTCTCCCAAACGGGCTCACGCTCCTCATCAAGCCCGACCACCGCGCCCCCGTCGCCTCCATCCAGCTCTGGGTAAAGACCGGCTCCATCCACGAAGACACGGCACTCGGCAGCGGCCTCTCGCACTACCTAGAGCACATGCTCTTCAAAGGCACGCGAGCCCCGCGCCCCCGCAGCGCTCGCCAAATCTCCGAGCAAGTCCAAGCCCACGGCGGCGCGATCAACGCCTACACCACCTTCGACCGCACCGTTTACTACATCGACCTGCCCAGCGAGCACACGCCACTCGCCATCGACATCTTGGCTAGCATGGCGCTGCGCCCCACGCTCGACAAAGCCGAAGCCGAAAAAGAGCGCGACGTCATCCTCCGCGAAATCGCGATGGGCGAGGACGACCCCGACCAACGCCTCGCCCAAGCCCTCTTCTCTACTGCCTTTCGCCAGCACCCCTATGCGCAGCCCATCATCGGCCACCGCGAACTCTTCGAGCGCATCACGCACGACGAACTCGTCCGCTACCATCGCGCCCGCTACGTCCCGGCCAACATGGTCTTAATCGTCACCGGCGACGTTTCTCCCGAGCAAATCGCCCACGAAGCCGAAACCCACTTTGCCGCCGCGCCGCGCCTCCCGCTCCCGCCGCTGTACATCCCGCCCGAGCCGCAACAACTCGCCCCGCGCACTTGGGAGCAAAGTGCCGATGTCGAACTCACCCGCGCGGGCATCGCTTGGGCAATCCCCGGCCTCAGCCACCCCGACACGCCCGCGCTCAACCTCCTCGCCCTCCTCCTCGGTGGCGGCGACAGCTCGATACTCTGGCAAACTGTCCGCGAGAAAAAAGGCCTCGTCCACGCCATCGATGCCACAAGCTGGGCCCCAGGCTCCAACGGCCTCTTTTACATAGCCTTCACCTGTGACGACGCCAAACGCGACGCGGCCCTCGCCGCCATCCACGCCGAGCTCGACCGCGTAAAACGCAGCGGCTTTCGCCCCGCCCAACTCCGCAAAGCCATCCGCCAACTCGTCGTGGGCGAGATCAACACCCGCAAAACCGTCAGCGGCCAAGCCTCCCGACTCGGTGCCGCCGAAGTCGTCATCGGCGACCTGCACTTTGCGCAAAGCTACTTCGAGCGACTCGCGGCGCTCCGCCCTGCCGATATCCAACACGCACTCCGTCGCTACCTCATCCCACAAAGCTCCAGCACCGTCTCGCTCAACCCCAAGCCAGCTAAGGACGCCAAACCCGCTCTGCCGCAGAGTAAAAAAACACGCCCAAAACCGCCGCCAAGCTCGACGCCCACCCCCGCCTTTACCGCGCACACGCTCCCCAACGGCGCGCGCCTCCTGCTCCGCCCCGACGCCTCGCTCCCCAACGTCCACCTCCGCCTCTGCGGGCTCGGCGGCGGCTACTGCGAACCCGCCGACCGGCGCGGCGCGACCAGCCTGCTCACCACACTGCTCACCAAAGACACGCAGCGAAACAGCGCCGCCCAAGTCGCCCAAAAAATCGAAGAAGTCGGCGGCAGCTTCTACCCCATGTCAGGCAACAACGCCTTCGGCCTCGCGCTCGAAGTCCTGCCCAGCGACCTGCCCCTGGCCCACGAACTGTTGGCCGACGCCGTCCTGCGCCCCACCTTTCGCAAAAGCACCCTAGAGCAAGAGCGCAGCGCCCAGCTCGCCGCACTCCAAGACAGCAACGACAACCCCGTAAGCTACGGCCTACGCCAACTGCGCCGCCACTTCTTCGGCGCACACCCGCTCGCCACTGGCCCCAACGGCAGCGAAGACACGCTTAGCAAGATCACCGCGCGCGACCTCGCCGCCCTGCACACACAGCTCCTCGCGCCGCAAAACCTCGTCCTCGTCGCCACCGGAGACTTCGACGTAAAACGCATGACCCGCAGCGCGGAAAAGCTCCTCAAAAACTTACCGCAAAGCAGCGCATCCCCACGACACGAGCTGTCGCCACTCACGCAGCCGGCGCCCACACACTCGGCACCCCAAAAACAGCCCAAAGCACTCAGCGCCGCCAAAGCGGCGACAACGAACGCAGTGACTGCGCCCCCCAGCCCAAACACCGGCATTTTTTCAGAACGCCGCCCCGGCCAACAAGCCGTCCTCTTCGAAGCCTACCCCGCGCCCTCAATCCGTGACGACGGCTTCTTCGTCAGCGAAGTCTTAGACGAGCTCTTCAGCGGTATGAGCTCCCGCCTCTTTGAGCGCGTCCGCGAAACCCTCGCCCTCGCCTACTACGTGCGCTCCTCCCGTATCATCGGCACCGATACCAGCATGTTTTACTTTTACGCAGGCACCGAACCCGGGAAAGAACCCGCCGTCCTCCGCGAAATCGAAGCCGAAATCGCTAGAGTCGCCCGCGGCGGCGTCACGCCCAGCGAACTCAGCCGCTGCAAAACCCGCCTCAAAGCCGGCCACCAGATGGGCCTGCAAACCAACTCCCAGCGCGCCCTCCAAGCCGCGCTCAACACCCTCTACGGCCGCCCCGCCGACGACTCTGCGGACTACGCCCAACGCATCGATGCCGTCACCCGCGGCGACCTCGCCAGCTTCGCAAAGCACTACCTACGCCCCGACCAACGTCTCCGCCTCACCCTCTCCCCCGAAAACGCGTAAGCCCCCAGCGTCTGTTCCACTACGCGTGGTGCGGCAGCGTGTCGCTGCATCCATTCAATTTGGGATTTCTCATCGCGCTATCGCGCGAAAACGAAATCCCAAATTTGAAAGAATTCCCCCTGTCGCGTTGCGACAGGATTGGAGAGGGGCATTTCAAAATCGCGATTGGGTTCGGACGCGAAGCGGACGGGCACAATCGCGATTTAAATGGAAGCGGTCACTGACCGCCGCCCCACGCGTAGTGGAGCTAGGGAAGCGCCTCGGAGGTGCTTTTTTCAGCCCAAGATGGTTTTCAGAAACAGCTCGGTGTCGGCCAGATTGGCGAGGCTGAGGGTGGGCTTATGAGTCTCCAGCTCGGCGAGGGTGTAGGTGCCCGTGGCTACGGCGATCGCGTTTGCGCCAATCACCCGTGCGCACTCGATGTCGTGCGGTGTGTCGCCGATGATGAAGCAGCGTTCGGGCGTAAAGTGGACGCCGTGTTGCTCATGGGCGCGGCGTAGTGCGTACGGGCCCAGCTCGTTGCGCACGCCGCTGTCATCGGCAAAGGCCCCAAAGGGGAAATAGTGCCACGCGTCATAATGGCCGAGTTTGAGTTGCGCGCCTTGGCGGAGGTTTCCGGTCAAAAGCCCTTGGGCGACGCGCGGATGCGCGTGCAGCGTGTCGAGTAGCTCAATCACACCGGGCAGGATCTCACCCGGACCCACCGCCAGCTCCTCGGCGAGGGCCTCCATATAGGCACTGAGGTAGCGCTGCACGTTTTCCTCGGTCGCGGCCCAGCCAAAGTGTTCTAGGACAGCGCGGGTAATCCACTTATCCGTCCGGCCCGCCCAATCGACCACGCCAAGGTCGCACTTTTGACCCGCGCGCCCGAAGCTTTTTTCAAAGCCGCGCTCCATCGCGCGCACACCCGCGCCGTGGCCTTTGATAATCGTGCCGTCGATGTCCCAGAGTAAAAGGGTATCCATCCGCCCGTGCTTAGTCTGCTGCTGCTGCCGTGTAAAGCGATCCAGCCGGTAGCCGCGCTGCTACAGCGCGTGGATGGCGGTTTTGCTGACGGCGGCGGCGGCTTCTTTCACGGCTTCGCTCATGGTGGGGTGCGCGTGGATGGTGCGGGCGAGGTCTTCGGCACTGCCCGAGTATTCCATGTGTGTAACGACCTCGCTGATGAGTTCGCCCGCGTTTTTGCCCAAAATCTGTGCGCCGAGGATAGTGTCGGTCTCCGCATCCGCGATGATTTTCACAAAGCCCTCTGCCCCGTCGTTGGCGTGGGCGCGGGCGTTGGCCGCAAAGTTGAATTTGCCGACCTTTACCTTGCGGCCCGCTTTCTTGGCGGCGTCTTCGCCGAGCCCGACGGTCGCGAGTTCGGGGTCGGTATAAATGATAGCGGGCATTAGGTCCCAGTTAATGTGTCCGGCCTTGCCCGCAATCCACTCGGCGACGGCGGCCCCATCTTCCTCGGCTTTATGCGCGAGCATGGGACCGTCAACGACGTCGCCTATAGCGCGGATGTGGGGAGCGCTCGTGCGGAGCTGTGCATCGACGCCGATGCGTCCATTTGCCGCGAGGGCGATGCCGGCCTTATCGAGGGCGAGCCCGTCGGTGAAGGGGCGGCGGCCCACGGAGACGAGGACTTTATCGGCGGCAAAGGCGAGTGGCTTTCCGTCGCGCTCGGCGAGGAGTTGCCCGTCTTTAAAGCCGGTGACTTTTGCGCCGACTTCGATTTTCAGCCCTTGGGCTTGGAGCGAGCGCGTGTAGCCGCGCACCACGTCGGCGTCGGCAGCCGGGCCGCCAATCTGCGGGAGAAACTCGACAATCGTGACTTCCGCGCCGAGTCGCGCCCACACGGAGCCGAGCTCGAGACCGATCGCGCCACCGCCCACAACGACGAGTTTTTTAGGGACTTCGGTAAGCGCGAGCGCCTCGGTAGAGGAGATGATCGCTTGCCCATCGAACTTAAGAAAGGGCAACTCGACCGGAGCGGAGCCGGTCGCGATAACGATGTTTCGCGCGCTCAGTTTGCGCTCGCCGACGGCGAGCGTGTGCGCGTCGAGAAACTGGGCTGCGCCGGTGACGACCTCGACTTTCCTCGCCTTGGCGAGCGCGGCGAGCCCGCCGGTCATCTTGGCGACGATGCTTTCCTTCTTCTTGAGCATCGCGGGCAGATCGACCGTGAGCCCCGAAAACGTTAAGCCGTGCTCGGCGGCGTGTTTTTGCGCGAAGGCGACGTGCTCGGAGGAGGCGAGCAGGGCTTTGCTCGGGATGCAGCCGACGTTGAGGCAGGTGCCGCCGAGGGTCGGGCGTTTGTCGATAAGCGCGATTTTCTTAAGCCCGAGTTGCGCCGCGCGAAACGCGCACACGTAGCCGCCGGGGCCGCCGCCGATAACAATGAGGTCGTAGTCCATACAGGTCCTTTTGGGGGAAATTGGCCGTGGGGGGCCGTTACGCACCGATCAGGAGCCGGGCGGGGTCTTCGATCGCCTGCTTTACTTTGACGAGGAAGGTCACGGCTTCGCGGCCATCGACGACGCGGTGGTCGTAGCTAAGGGCCAGATACATCATGGGGCGAATGACGACTTGGCCGTCGATGGCCACGGGGCGTTCGTTGATGGCGTGCAGTCCGAGAATCGCGCTTTGCGGCGCGTTGAGGATTGGCGTGGAGAGCATCGACCCAAAGATGCCGCCGTTGGTGATGGTGAAGACACCGCCTTCGAGGTCAGCGAGGGTAATTTTCCCGTCGCGCGCTTTGGTGGCCGCAGCGGCGATTTGCTGCTCGATGTCGGCCATGCCGAGGCTATCGCAATCGCGAATGACTGGGACCATGAGGCCCTTCGGGGTGGAGACGGCAACGCCGAGGTCGTAGTAGTGGTTTTCCACTAAAGTATCGCCCTCGATGCGCGCGTTGATGGCGGGGACTTCCTGGAGCGCGTGGACGACCGCCTTCGCAAAGAAGGACATGAAGCCGAGCTTGATGCCGTGTTTCTTAACAAAGCTGTCTTGGTATTTCTGGCGCAGAGCCATGACCGCCGACATGTCCACCTCGTTAAAGGTGGTGAGCATGGCCGCTTCGTGCTGGGCCTGCACGAGTCGCTCGGCGATTCGTGCACGCAAGGAGCTGAGCTTTTTGCGCGAGGTCTTCGCCTTTTCTACTGGGCGAGCCGCCGGGGCCGGCGCGGCGGATTTACTCGGTTGCGGCGCGACCGCTTTCGGCGCGGAAGCCGCGGCGAGCATATCGGCTTTGGTCACGCGACCGGCTTTGCCCGTGCCAGTGACGCTCGCGGGATCAATGCCGCTCTCGGCGGCAAGGCGGCGGACTGCGGGAGACTCGTCCTTTTTATTTGGCGACGCGCTCGTTGGCGCGGCGGCAGGCGCGCCCGTGCTGGTAGCAGGCGAAGAGGCGGATGCGGCCTTCTCATCAATCTCGGCGACCGTTTCGCCGATTTTTACTTCGGTGCCTTCGGTGACTTTTAGGGCGATTTTCCCCGAAACTTCAGCCGTGCCTTCGGCGGTGATTTTGTCGGTCTCTAGTTCGTAGAGCGGCTGGTCTTTTTGGACGATATCGCCGTCGGCAACGTGCCATTTGACGAGGAGGCCGGTCGTAATCGATTCGCCGAGGTTAGGGATTTTAACTGCCAGGCTCATGAGAAGATTTGGGAGGGAGTGGGGGGTAGTTATGGGAAACTGCAAAGGCGCGGCAAACCGGGTTAGACGGTGAATGCGGCGTCGAGGAAGGCTTCGAGCTCGATGTGGTGCAAGGCCAAGGAGCCGACTGCGGGCGAGGCACCAGGAGCGCGGCCGGCATAGTGCGGGCGGCGGCCGGTGATGGCCTCAATTAGCGGGGAGATGTAGTTCCACGAGCCCAT
Organism: Cephaloticoccus capnophilus; assembly: GCF_001580045.1. Classification (GTDB taxonomy): domain Bacteria; phylum Verrucomicrobiota; class Verrucomicrobiia; order Opitutales; family Opitutaceae; genus Cephaloticoccus; species Cephaloticoccus capnophilus. Next base: position 49,609 of record NZ_LSZP01000004.1, on the reverse strand, counting down.
GTTATGCGGCTCTTCTTGGCACCAGATGAGGCGCGCTTCTGGGTAGCGCGCGGCGACCTCGGCGAGGCGTTCGGCGTTGAGCGGGTAGAGTTGCTCGATGCGGGCAATCGCAACGTCGGTAATCGCGTTTTTCGCACGGTAGTCGCAGAGGTCGTAGTAGACTTTGCCCGAGCAGAAAATGAGGCGGCGGACAGTGTCCGCTTTCATTTGCTGCCCGGCGCCTGACGCTGTGCGCAGGGCAGCCTGAGTCGCCGAGCTGGCGTCAAGTGCTGGCGGCGCGTCACTGCGCGGCTCTCCCCAAATCTCGTCGTCCAAGATTTCTTGAAAATGGCCGCTGGTGAACTCGTCGAGCCGCGAGGTCGCGGCAGGGTTTCGCAAGAGTGACTTGGGCGACATGATGACGAGCGGCTTGCGGAACTTGCGCTTCATCTGGCGGCGCAGCAGGTGGAAATACTGTGCGGGCGTGGTCGGGTTGGCGACTTGGATGTTATCCTCGGCGCAGAGGGAGAGGAAGCGTTCGAGGCGCGCGGAGGAGTGCTCAGGGCCTTGGCCTTCGTAGCCGTGGGGGAGCAGGAGCACGAGGTCGCAGGTCTGTTGCCACTTCGACTCTCCGCTAGCGATGAACTGGTCGATGATCACTTGGGCTCCGTTGGCGAAGTCGCCAAACTGCGCCTCCCAGATGCAGAGCATCTTCTCGTGATAGGTCGCGTAGCCGTAGTCAAAACCGAGGACGGCGGCCTCACTGAGCAGTGAGTTGTAAACGCAAAACATGGCTTGGCCTTCGCGGATGTGGCGCAGCGAGATGTGCGTCTCGTGCGTCTCCATATCGTGGAGGACGGCGTGGCGGTGGCTAAAGGTGCCGCGCTGGCAATCTTGGCCGCTCAGGCGCACATGCACACCATCGAGCAGGAGCGAGCCGATGGCGAGTGCCTCGCCGAGGCCCCAGTCGATCCCCTCGCCTTTGGCAATTGCAGCGGCGCGCTGGTCGAGGAGACGACGGATTTTTGTGTTGGGGCTAAACCCTTCGGGCACGGTCGAGAGCGCACGGGTGATGTCGGCGATGTCTGCCGCAGTCGCGTGCGTCGCCACGGGCTCAAAGTCGAAGCTCGGTTGAAAACGCGCGGCAGGAGCAGAGAGCTCCCGGGTCATCTGCTGGGCAATCGTATCACGGCGGGCCTTACGTTTCTCACTGCGCCCACCCTCGCCTGCCTTCGCTTTTTCGAGGTGGGCTTCGAGCGCTTGGGTATACTCAGCTTTGATGGCCTCGCCTTCCTCCGGAGTGATGGTGCCTTCTTCGATGAGCTTGCGCGTGAGGATGGCGGAGACTTGCGGGTGCTTGCTGATCTTTCGGTAAAGGAGCGGCTGGGTAAAGGCGGGCTCGTCGCTCTCGTTGTGGCCGTGTTTGCGGTAGCAATACATGTCGATCACAACGTCGCGGTGAAATTGCACGCGAAACTCCAGTGCGAGCTGCGCGACCATGCAAACTGCCTCGGGGTCGTCGCCATTTACGTGGAAGACGGGGGCCTCAATCATCTTGGCGACATCCGTGCAGTAACGGCTAGATCGCGCGTCGCTCGGGTCGGTCGTGAAGCCGATTTGATTGTTGATGATGAAGTGCACGGTGCCGCCTGTGCGGTAGCCCGCGAGTTGGGAAAAATTCATCGTCTCGGCGACAATCCCCTGTCCCGCAAAGGCCGCGTCGCCGTGTATCAGTACGGGCATGACACAGGTACGATCGATATCACCACGGATTCGCTGGCGCGCGCGCGCCTTGCCCTCGACGACGGCGTCCACGATTTCGAGATGCGAGGGGTTCGCGACCAAGCGCACATCGACCTTGGAGCCGGTCGTCGTCTTGAGCGTAGCGGTGTAGCCGAGGTGATATTTCACGTCGCCGTCGCCGCCGACGGTGTCGGGGATGTAGTTTTCTGAGAACTGCGCAAAGAGTTCGTCGAAGGACTTGCGCATGACGCTGGTCAGCACGTTGAGCCGCCCGCGGTGCGCCATCCCCATAACGATCTCCTCCACGCCAACATCCGGGCAGTGCTCAATGAGTGAGTCGAGCGCGGCGATGATCGTCTCGCCGCCTTCGAGCGAAAAGCGCTTTTGGCCAACGTATTTGGTGTGGAGGAATTTCTCAAAAAGCTCCGCCTTATGAACCCGGCGCAGGATGCGGATTTTTTGCCCACGCGTGAAGGCTGGCTGGTTACGCGTAGTCTCCATTTTCTCCTGAAGCCAGAAGCGCACGTCGAGGTCTTGGATGTGCGTATACTCGACACCGACCTTACCGCAGTAAGTCTGGCGCAAGCTCCCAACCACGTCGCGCAACTTCATCTGCCCGCCGCCGAGATAGGTGCCCACGTCAAAAACGGTATCGAGGTCGGCCTCGCTCAACTTGTAGTAGGGAAGGCCCAACTTCGGATGCGCGGGCGGCGGCTCGCTGAGCGGATCGAGGTGCGCTTCGAGGTGCCCGATCGCCCGATAGTTGCTAATCAGGTAGTGGACGTGGCTCTGCCTGAGCCCATCGATAATCGAGACGCTCTGCGCCGCCGGGCCACTGATGGGCTCACCTGCGTAGCCGAGCTGAAATCCCTGGAAAAACGCGCGCCAAGTCGGGTCTACCGAGTCGGGATTTTCTAGCCAAGACTGATAGGCTTGTTCGATGAGTGCAGCATTGGCCTGGGTAGGCAGAGGCAGGGAGTTCATTTAATTAGGTAAAAAAAGAAGCACACGGCAGCGAAGAAGCGGCGGCAATGAGCCGCGCAGTCGCAGAAGTGTGCCTTCAGTCGGGGAGAGAAAAGTGGGAGTGCAGAGTTCAAGACTACTGTTCTGTCGCTACTAAGAGAGGCGCCCGAAGCGACGCGAGATTGCAATCCGGCTTATCGCTTCTAGCAAAGAATTAGTAACACCTGCGCTGATGATTGAGCCCCTGATAAAAGATTCTCTGATAAGGCTAAGTACTGCTACGCAAGCGTGCGGAAATCACGTAAACGCGGCTAGCGACCGCGGCCAAAATGCAGACGAGCAAGCGGCAATGATCACCCGCGAAATTGATACGCTCGACTCTCTCTTTGCCGAACACCGGCGCAGGCTCCATCCGCAACTCGCACACTTCCTCGCGAACCGCAGCTACGCCAAGGCACTCGCATTCCTCGGCGGCGAGGCAGAGGGGATACCCGCGGCGGCGAGAGGAAAAAATCATGAGTAAGCGGGAAAAATCGGAACGGGTTGCGACGAATGGCGGCACCGCGCTCGGGCAAAATCCCTTTGGAGCATTGAGTGCTGCTGAGTTGCCAGAGGCCAAAATACCGGCACTCCAAGCGAACCCAGCACCGACAAAACCCAAGTCGAGGGGGCGGCTGGAAATCCGTCGCTTGAAAGCCGGACGCGGAGGGAAAACCGTCACACTGGTCAGCGGTTTTAGTGGCATCGGCGCCGCAGAAAAGGACGCGCTTTGCAAAACGCTGCACCAAGCCTGCAGCTGCGGAGGCACCGTCAATGAAAACGGCGAAATCGAAATCCAAGGCGACCAACGCGAACGCATCGCCGCCCTGCTCCGCGAGAAAGGCTTCCAGCCTGTGTTTGCAGGCGGATGACCCGCGCAAGGACAGTGAGCCTTGCCCGCCAGCGCGCAGGCTCAGACTGAGCCCGCGCATCAAAGAAACCTCTACCTAGGGTTTGTTATGCTTCCGCCAACGCGGCACAAAGCTCCACCGCACTGCGCGCGCGATTGAGCGTGTAGAGGTGGTAGCCCGGCGCCCCGCTCGCGAGCAGTTCACGCACCTGGGCGATCGTCCACTGCGTGCCGATATGCGCCACCTCATCGGGATTGTCCTCCCCCGCCGCGGCGAGCTGTGCCGCAAGTTTTTCGGGTAGCACCACTTCGCACATCGCCGTAAATCGGCGCACTTGAGCGAGCGAAAGCGCAGGCATGATACCCGGCACAATCGGCACGGAGATTCCCGCTGCGCGGCATTTTTCAACGAAGCGGAAGTAAACGGCGTTATCGAAGAAAAGCTGCGTCACCGCAAAATCCGCACCCGCATCAATCTTGGCCTTTAAGTGTGCAATGTCGGACTCCAGGCTTGCAGCTTGCGGGTGCTTTTCTGGATAGGCCGCTACCCCGAGACAAAAGTCGCTGTGCCGCGCCTTCAGTAACGCAACCAAATCAGAAGCATAGCGCGGCGCATCATCCTCCAGTGGCTTTTGCCCAGTGCCGCTCTGCACCGCACTCTTCGGCAAATCGCCGCGCAAGGTCATGATATTCCGGAACCCGCTAGCGTGAATCTCGTCGGCCAGCGCATGGAGCTCCTCGCGCGAATGACCCACACAAGTCAGGTGCGGCATAATCGGGCAACCCAACTCACCGCGCAGCAACTGCGACACCTCTGCCGTCCGCTGCCGTGTGCCGCCGCCCGCCCCATAAGTCACCGAAGCAAAATCGGCCGCGATTTTGACCAGTTCTGAGGCGGTTTTCTTAAGTGCGAGCACATCCAACTCCTCTTTGGGCGGGAAAAACTCCAGCGAACGCAGCGGACGCGACTTTTCGGAAAACAGACGACTAATGGTGGAGTCAGAGATCATTTAGCAAAAACGCATCAACCATCGCAGATATATTGCAAATAAAAATTCAACAAAGTGAACTTTCGCGCAAAACCACGCGATGAAGCGAGCGGACTTGCCGTAAACGGCTCATCCGAGCTAGTTCCTCTGCCCCGCTACTGGCTATGCAGCTGTCCACCCAAAATTGGATCTCAGCAAGTTCCAGTCTTGGTTATGGAGGGCCTTATGTTTCGTACTCTAAACCGGAATAGACACGTTGCGTTGCCTACGAGTTCGCCTCCGTCTTCCTTCAGATAAAGCTGACCCTCACTTACGGTGGGGCGCACCGTAAGTGAAGGCGCTTAACTGCCTTACTCAGAACTCATAGCGCAGCGTAAGCTTTGGGTTGATCGGTGTACTAACGAAGATTGAACGGTTGAAGGAACCAATAATATAGTCCTCATCTAGCAGATTCTTAATCACGAGTTGGGCCTTCCAATGCTCGTTGAAGCGATAGCTAGCACTCGCTTCAACGACTGTATATGAGGGCAGCCAAAACGACGGTTGAATCCGAGCGGGTGTGAACCCTGGAGGTGGAGAAGTGTATTGCCCGATAGTGTCACTCGGTCGTTCACCTACATAACTAGCACCAACTCCGACAGATAGACCGCGCAACGGGCCCGTCTCTGAAAAAGTATAGCTAGCCCAAGCCGCGGCCATTCTTTCAGGAGCGTTGGTATAGCGCTGATTGTCTCGATCGCGACTCTCGTAGTCGGTGTAACTTCCGATTAAGGAGAAGTTTTTCGTGGGTGCCCAAGTCAGTTCGAACTCGAAGCCTTTTGAAGTGCGCTCTGCGAGCACTGGAGGCAGAGGAGGAACGGGGCGGGGTTGTACATAGTTCGCGAAGTTCTGTTCGTAGAGATTCTCCTGCAGGATGTCGAAGTAGGCTAGCGTCGCATAGAGCTTTCCATCGAAAAGCTTTACGCGTATCCCCCCTTCGTGCTGGCGACTCGGCACCGTATGTGGAGGAATCCCTGCATCCTCGTCGGAACCACCGAGCAGCTCTTGCTTTGAGAACCCGTAGTAAACCGAGATACCAGGGGTGATTTTGTAAACTACGCCACCAGAGGGCAGCGTCGCCTCACCTTTATTCTCTGTGCGCGCCCCAGTCAGGTTATTGATACCTTCGCCAAAATATCTATTTTGGGAAAGGCTTCCGCTCAGAACTAGGCGATCATCAAAGAGGCTGAGAACTTCATAAACATAGACTTGATTGCTACGGTTACGACTCGACCAGTTATCACGCCAGTCCGCTTCAAGCGTGTAAGGAGGGGGTACAAAGTTGTCGGTAAGGTCATAGAGTGTCGGGTCAGCAACATAGTTTTTGATCCGCTGGTGTTGGCTATGATAGTTAATCGCGTAACCGGCGACGGTTTGAGACTTCCAGCTCAGCCCCGAGTGCTCGTAGACAAAGTCATTTTGCAGATTTGCGTGGGTGATTTTGGGCCACTCGTTGGCACCGCCAAGGCGATACCTCGGGGAGTCATTACGCGTGACACCGTCCCAACTCCACTGACCCGTGATTGGATCGAGAGTGATGACTTCTCCGGGGGTCCCGTTAACGTCCAAGGCGGCAGTTGGCCCTAGGAAGTTCGTGCGAGTGCTCTGCTCAATCTGGTTCCCCACGAGTCTCATCGAGAGTTTATCGGTAATCTGTGAAGTAAGGAAGAAGCGCGTATTCTGGCCATTCTGATGTCGGCTGATATTGCGCCCCAAAATCTGAAAATCACGCGGCAGGCCATCTTGGAGCCAAACGTTGCTGCGGTTGACTGCGTAAAGGGAAATAGGAACGCCATTGTTCGCGGTGAGGCTAGCGTTGTAAGCGTGAAATTGAACTGTGAGTTCCGTCGATTGGCTGACCCGATAAGTAAACATCGGCATCACCGTAATGTTTTGATGAAACTCACCTCGCCCGTAGTCATCAGAATCGGTGACGGCACCCACCACACGCACTGCAAGCTTGTCTGGTCGCACGACATAATTGGCGTCAAACTCAGCCCGATCAGCATCCCAGCGGCCAACTTGATAAGAAACGGAACCTTTGTTAGTAAATAAAGGCTTCTTGGTAATATTATTCACTACGCCCCCCGGTAGCCCCTGTGGAGCGAGGATAGCATTGGGGCCCTTAACCACTTCAATGCGATCTATAATAATCGGATCTTGGTTAATCCAATTAAATTGATTAAAGCCATCAAGTGTTGCTCCTAGACTAACAAAGCCACGCACGCTCATTATATCGAGCGCATTGGGCTGGGCATTCGAGCTTATCCCAGCCACATACTTCATCGCGTCATTCAAACGAGCAGTGCCAATATCATTTAGAAACTCATTGGTTACGACCGAAATACTCTGGGTAGAGTCCATCAAGTCCATCCTGATTCGGGCACCCGAAGTCGATTCGACCGCTTGGTAACGGCCCACATCTGCGCTCTCTTGCACAGAAAAGGGCGAGAGACGGACGATTTCTTCGTCGCTTTGGTCTGGGGTTTGTTGGGCGTGGAGTGAGCCCAAAGCGAAAGTGCAAAGGCTCAATGCGATCGGGAGTAATTTGGGGGACTTCATTGGGGTATAGGTGTTGGGACTATTCATTGGAATACGGACCTTGGGGTTGTTCATGGTAGCACCCGAAAGCGCGGGCGCCAAAAGCCAGTCACGGACATAGGCCGTAACTGGCTCGAAAAAGCGATTCCCTAATAACGTAAGCTATTTTAAATAAACAGCTTGACATAGATTTGGCGCAGTTTACCTCAGCTTCCGAGCTTCCGAGCTTCCGAGCTTCCGAGCTTCCGAGCTTCCGAGCTTCCGAGCTTCCGAGCTTCCGAGCTTCCAGCGACAGAGCAGACGCGACGCAGTCGCGTCTGCTTGCTCGTCTAAAGTGAGATAATATGCCGGGGTAAGCATCATCTGGGGTAACAAACCCGGGACCCGTGCTCCCATTTGCTCAAAATGCAAATTATAAAGGGCCTTAGGGAGTAAACATACTTATATACTAGCCGCCCCAGAACTTGGGCCTAAAATCCACTACGCGTGGGGCGGCAGCGTGTCGCTGCACCCATTCAATTTGGGATTTCGCAACGCGCTATCGCGCGAAAGCGAAATCCCAAATTTGAAAGCACTCTCCCCTGTCGCGTTGCGACAGAAACGGAGGGCTTATTTCAAAATCACGATTTGTGTTCGGTTGCGAAGCGACCGAGCCAAATCGTGATTTAAATGGGAGTGGCAGCATGCCACCGCTCCACGCGTAGTGGAAAAAACGGGAACAGCCCCCAGGCATTTACGCAGTCGCTATTATCCCCGCTCGATCCGCACGCTTATGATTTTGTAGGGCGAATAGGCGATCAAGCCCTCCTCAAGGGGTGGCTCCTGTGCTTGGCCGTCGAGCGTAGCGGGGCGAGCCCTCCAGCCTTCGGCAAGAGCGAGCCGTGCGGTGCCGCGCGCGCCACCGACTTCGTGCAAACGCAGTACCCAAGCCCCCTTCTCCACCGGCATCGCCCAAGCGGGAATCAAAGTCGGCGCATCCTCCACGCCACGCAGCCCCGCCGAAGCGGGTGCACCACGATAAGCGACGGGAAGGGTAAACAGCGTATCGGCCAAAGCCGCCGGATGCTGCTCTTGAGGCGTAGCCGACGAGTAACTCGTCAACGCGAGCGAGATCGTGTGGTGGCCTTGGTCGGAAAACGGCGATGGAGGCTGGTAACGACTCAGTGACGGAGGCGCAGCATGCATATAAGGATTGGTCTCCGCGGCAGTGATCGAGGCCGAGCGCAGAAGCGAAACCGTGAGTTCGCCATCGCTCGCCGAGAACCCGTACTTCGCCTCTGTAATAAGTGCGAGCCCCTCGCGTTCGCCGTCTAGGCTCACCGTCGCCCAGCGGCTGCCCGGCACCTCCCACTGCGCCTCGGTAATCGGCTCGCCCGGCTGTTGCCCGCGCAGCACACTGCCGTACGGCGCACCAAAACGGACGAAGCGACCTTTGTACTCAGTTGGGAAATGAAGTTTTAGAAGCTTGCAGGTCTCGTGCCAATCGACCTCGGCGGTAATCCGCAAAAGCGGCTCGCCCGCCCGCACTTCGTAGCGCAACACCAGCTCGCTCGCTTCGCCAAGTTTGCGCCGCACGAGAATCGCGGCGGCATGCGGCGAGTCTGCCTCAACCGTCACTGTCACTGGCGTAGTGACCGGCTCCCCGAGGTCGAGTGCATCGCGATCGATATCCCAGGCCTCGAAGTTGGCCGGATTATCGAGATAAATCACGGCTCCAGCAGCCGCTGCGCTAAAGGCGACCGGGCGGCCATCAATCACGAGTTCTGCCAGTCGCCCGTCTGAAGTAAGACGTGCTTGGACCCGGTCGCTGCGCAGCTTCGCCGTGCCAGACTTAGCCACGCTTGCAGTGACTTGCCTGCGCTCACTCGGCACGACGCCTTCGGTAACTGGCACACTCGACAGCGGGGCAATCTCATACCAACGCCCATCGATCCAGCCGCGCCACGGCAACGCGAGCGGGTTAAAGAGTTGTGCAGTCGTGCTTTTCTGCTTCTCGCCCGACCGGGAACTGGCCCTACCCGCTCCTGCCGCCGCCAGCCGCTCGCACACCGCCTGCATCTGGGTTTTAATCAGTGTGCCGAGCTCGGCATTTCCCTCTGCATACACTTCGGCGATCGAGCTGCCCGGGATGAAGTCATGAAATTGGGTAAAGACGAGCCGCCGCCACGGCCCCACCAAGTCGGGCACTTCGCCCGTCGCCGCAGCGACCGCCTCGCGAATTTGCAGTGCGCGCTCCGCGCCTCGAAAGACCGCCTTGAAGTCACCGTGTGTGGTGTAAACGCCCCGATGGTATTCCAGGTAGCACTCACCTTGGTGGACCGGGAGTTGATCGCGCAACGGCTCAAGCCGTGAAAAAAATGCTTCGGGGTGATCCCACTCCAGCTCGGGCAAATCGCACAAGGCACTCAGCCGCCGCACGCGCTCAATATGCTCTTCGGTCGGGCCACCGCCGCCGTCGCCATGCCCCGTCGGATGGAGAAACTCGGGGTGCAAGTGCGACTGGGAGTGGCCGCGCGCGTTGGCCGAGATTTCCGAGATATGCGTGTAGTTCGTATAGCCTACGTTTTGCGTGAGGTGGGCGACGACTTCGCTGCCGTCATTCCCCCGCCATACAAAGCTGCTATACGGGAAACGGTTGATGCTGCTCCACGTCAGCTTCGTCGTAAAAAACCAGTCAATGCCCGTCAGCCGCATGAGCTGCGGCAGGCAAACGCTGTAGCCAAAAACATCGGGCAACCAGACTAAGCGCGATGCGCCGCCCTTCCCCCGCAGCCGAGCAAACTCAGCTTGGCCGAGCATGAAACTGCGGGCCAGTGCCTCGCCGCAGGGCAAGAGGGTATCGCTCTCAACATCAAGCCCGCCGGTCGGCTGCCAAACCCCGCGCGCGATGTGTTTTTTAACCGATGCCGCAAGTTGCGGCGCACGCCGCTCCACCGCGCGGTAACTCGCCGGCTGGCTGTAAGCGAAGCGGAATTCCGGATACATCGACATCAGCCGGTTCATCGTCGCGAAGGTGTGCACCGCCTTCGCCTCGCCCATCCGCTCCGGCCAAATCCACACGAGGTCGATATGTGCATGGCCAGTAAGGGCACCCTTCAGGATGGGCCGCGCATTTTTGAGTTCCTCGCGGGCAGCAATGAGCGCCTCACGCAACGCCGTCGTGCCCTCGCGCTCGTAGGTGGAGCAGGCACCGTTCAGCAAGCGCAGCAACTTGCGATAAATGGGCGTCGCGTCGTTCACCCTAGGCTGTAGCCCCACGCCGTTGAGGTGCGGCGTGGGCTTGGGATCCTGTTGCGAACGCAGCGTCATCATCAGGTCAAAAAGCACGCCCAGCTCCTGCAAACAGTCCCAAACCACGTCGTCGCGATACTGGATAAAACCCCCACCAAAAAGGCTCCCATACGGGGAGAGTCCGGTCGCATCGGGATGCCAAATGCACGACTGGCAACAGTAGCCCTCAATCCACACCTCGCGCGTGCCCTGCGGCAGCGCGACGTAGCGGTGCGCCGGGTCGAAACCGTAATGCGGCAAGCCATCGACATAGAGCGTGGCCTCGCCTTGGTCGCGCCACTCTAGAGTCCACTGGCGGCCCTTGGCGGCAGGAGGGATCTCAAGATGAAACCAACGTTGGTCGTAGAGCTTGCCCCAAACATCGCCTACTTTTACGCGGCTGCGCCGTTCCGTCTGGATTGACTCGAAAGCCCGATGCTCCGGCGTGGGGCGAGTCGCCGTCACCTCTAAGGCGCGACGCTCTAACCAAAGGCTTCTGCGCAACCAGCGCATGATGGCCTCGGTGCGGTTGGGGACAAACTCCAAGAAAGGATTCGCACGGGACATAGCTGTTTAACAAGGGTTGGGGGTTATGGGGTTACAGAAATAAGAAACAGTGCGGACCCTGCGCAGTGCGTGCTAATTGGCACGCACAAAAATAGACAGTGGCGTACGCCATTTGGGGCGGCCGACTGAGGCTAGGGCGGCCAACTGCGGCCGATTTCGGAAACTAACACGCTGTCACCTTATAATGTGCATAAATCCTTTTGCGCGGACGCGACATAGCACCTACTCGCTACCCCGCTTATGTCTTCCGCCGTCGACGCCTCTCCCGCTCCTTCGCCTTCCGCACTTCCCGCAACTGCGCTTCCCTACAAAATCGCCGTCCTTGTGTTTTTGGAAAATGTGCACGGCGAACACTTGCTGCTCCTGCGCGCCAAGCCGCCCAACTTCGGCATCTGGAGCCCTATCGGCGGCAAGCTGGAAACCGCGCTCGGCGAGTCGCCGTTTGAATGTGCGGTGCGCGAAACGCGCGAAGAGACCGGCTTTGAAATCGCAGTGAGCGATTTGCATTTGTTCGCCATGATCGCAGAGAAGGCCTACGAAGGCGAAACGCATTGGCTGATGTTTCTGTTTCGTTGCAAACGGCCCATCCTCGCCCTGCCCGACGCGATCAGCGAAGGCCGATTCGGGTTTTTCAGCCGCGAGGCCATCGACTCACTGCCCGTCCCCGAAACCGACCGCCAAGCCTTGTGGCCCATTTACGATCGCTATCGTGAGGGCTTCGTCGCACTGCGCGCAGACTGCGCGCCGGGCGAGCCGATCCGCGTCGAGGTCGAGCAAATCACCGGCACAAACACTTAGGCAGCCCCTCGACCAAGCCCGCCGCGAAAAACAACGCTCTTGATTTCCCGTATTACCCCCAGAGACTCTGCGCCCTTTAACCCAAAACGCCTTCCCGCTTTGAGCAAAAAAACGAACGCTACGCCGCCACCCCAGCCGCCCTCCACAGGAAACGATTTTGCCTCGGCAGCGGTCAACCAAGCCCTCTCGCACGAGCAGCGCATCGACTTATTCCGCACGATGGTGCGCATCCGCCGCTTTGAAGAACGCAGCCTTCGCGCCTACCAAGCGAAGAAAATCGGCGGCTTCCTCCATCTCTACATCGGCCAAGAAGCAGTCGCCGTCGGCTGCTGCTCGCTGATGGGCAAGGACGACCACATCATCACCGCCTACCGCGACCACGGTCACGCGATCGCCGTCGGCATGGAGATGAACCCGCTCATGGCCGAGCTCTACGGCAAAGCCACCGGCTGCTCCAAAGGCAAAGGCGGCTCGATGCACTACTTCGCCCCCGAGCGCAATTACTGGGGCGGCCACGGCATCGTAGGCGGCCAGATCCCACTCGGCACCGGCCTTGCCTACGCCATCAAATATAAAGGACTCCACGGCGCAGCGATGGCCTTCATGGGCGACGGCGCAGTTAACCAAGGCGCAGTCCACGAAGCCTACAACCTCGCCGCCCTCTGGCAGCTCCCCATCCTCTTCGTCATCGAAAACAACGGCTACTCGATGGGCACTAGCCAAGAACGCAGCTCCGCCGGACAGCTCGCCAAACGCGCCGAAGGCTACGACATGGCCTGGGACGCTTGCGACGGACACGACCTCTACGCCGTGCGCGCCACGATGGATAAATACCTGCGCCGCGCGCGAGAGACCAGCGCCCCTGCCATCATCGAAATCCACACCTACCGCTACCGCGGCCACTCCGTCGCCGACCCCGACAATACCTACCGCACGAAGGAGGAAATTGAGGCGTATCGGCAGACCAAGGACCCCATCCAAAATTTCCAAAACCGGCTCCTCGCCGAAGGCGTTTTAGAGGACGCCCTCATTAAGGAAATTAACGACGCAGCGCGCGCCGAAGCCGAAGCCTCAGTCGCCTTTTCCGAGGCCAGCCCTTGGCCCACCGTCGAAGACATCCAGCGCGACGTGTATTGGGAAGCCGACAATCCCTCGCAACGCACTTCCACTGGGCAACTCTTCTTCGACTAAAAAACGGCCAAACGCCCTGCGTCGGCCTAAGGCCTACAGCCCAGATCGGCCACCGCCAAAAACTCTCCCCTCCTACACACGACCCGCCTTTCTCCCGTGCCCACCATCACCTACCGCGAAGCCGTCCGCCACGCCCTAGCCGAAGAAATCGAGCGCGACGAAGCCGTCGTCCTCCTTGGCGAAGAAGTCGCCCAATTCAACGGCTCCTACAAAGTCTCCGAAGGCCTCCTCGAACGCTTCGGCCCCAAACGCATCGTCGACACCCCAATCTCCGAAGCCGGCTTCATCGGCATGGGTGTCGGGGCCTCCATGCTCGGGCTTCGCCCCGTCATGGAACTCATGTTCTGGAGCTTTTACTCGGTCGCCTTTGACCAAATCCTCAACAACGCCGCCAACGTCCGCTATATGTCCGGCGGACAAATCAACTGCCCCATCGTCATCCGCGGCCCCGCAAACGGCGGCACCAACGTCGGCGCGACCCACTCGCACACGCCCGAAAACGTCCTCGCCAACCACCCCGGCGTGAAAGTCGTCGTCCCCGCCACGCCCTACGACGCCAAAGGCCTACTCAAGTCCGCCATCCGCGATAACGACCCCGTCATGTTCTTGGAAAACACCCTTCTCTACGGCGAGAAAGGCGAAGTCCCAGAAGACGAATACCTCATCCCACTCGGCCAAGCCGACATCAAACGCGAAGGCACTGACCTCACAATCGTGACCTACGGGCGCTGCGTCCTGCACTCACTCGCCGCCGCCGAAACGCTCGCCGCTGAGCACGGCCTCTCTGTCGAAATCGTCGACCTGCGCTCCATCCGCCCGCTCGATATCGACACCGTCCTGCACTCCGTCGCCAAGACCCACCGCGTCCTCATCGTCGAAGAGCAGAAACCCTTTTGCAGTGTCGCCACCCAACTCGCCTACATGATCCAGCGCGACGCCTTCGACGAACTCGACGCCCCCATCAAACGCCTCTCCACCATCGACGCGCCCGCCATCTACAGCCCACCGGTCGAAATCGAACAACTCCCCAACCCCAAGCGCATCATCGCCGCCGCGCTCGACGCGATGGAGTAACCCCCCCGCGCCGCGCCCACTCTCAACCGCCCCACCCGCCCCCCTTTAACCAACAACGACTCCCACAATGGCCGACATCATCGAAATGCCCAAACTCAGCGACACCATGACCGTGGGAACGCTGGTCAAGTGGCTAAAAAAAGAAGGCGATAGCGTTTCCAACGGCGACATGCTCGCCGAAGTCGAAACCGATAAAGCCACGATGGAGCTCGAATCCTTCTTCGACGGCACACTCCTCAAATGCTTCGTCGAGGCCGGAGCCCAAGTCGAAATCGGCTCGCCCCTCTGCGCCATCGGTGAAAAAGGGGAAACCGTCGAAGCCCCCGCCCCAAAAGCACCGGCACCCGCAGAAAACGCGCAGCCCGCGACCGCCGCGCCTGCCACTCCCGCTGCGGCCCCTATAACGCCCGCCGCAATCACGCCCACCCCCGCGAGCTCGCCTATCGTGCCCGCCCCAGCTTCCGCAGCCCCTGCGGCGGCTGGCAGCTCCGCAGCTGGAAAGTTAAGAATCTCCCCACTCGCCAAGAAACTCGCCGCTGAAAAAGGAATCGACCCCACCCGCGTGAAAGGCAGCGGCCCCGGCGGCCGCATCGTCCGCGCCGACATCCTCGCCGCCGAGAAAAACCCAGCTGCCGCGGCCCAATCCGCAGGCGCAGCAGCGGGCGCTCGCCCCGCGAAACCGACTTGGGCCTGGCGCTCTGCCCTCGACAAATCCGCAATCCAAGCCCCCGGCATCGCCCCGCTCTCCAACATGCGGGCCACCATCGCCAAGCGACTCGTCGAGTCGAAGACCCAGTTCCCCCACTTTTACCTAGAAATCGAAGTCGACGCCGCCCCGCTCGGCGCACTCCGCGAGCAACTCAACGCCGGACTCGGCGCCGACGGCGTCCGCCTCTCCGTAAACGACCTCATCCTCAAAGCCGCCGCCCTCGCGCTCCGCGCCGTCCCCGCCGTCAACGCCTCTTGGAGCGACGCCGGCATCGTCTCGCACGGCGCCACACACGTCTCCTTCGCGGTCGCCATCGACGACGGCCTCATCACCCCCGTCATCAAAGACACCGACCGCAAAACCGTCTTTGAAATCAGCGCAGAAGCCAAAGACCTCGCCAAACGCGCCAAGGCCAAAAAACTCGCTCCCGCCGAATTCACCGGCGGCACCTTCTGCGTGAGTAACCTCGGCATGATGGGCATCACCCGCTTCCACGCCATCATCAACCCGCCCAACGCCGCCATTTTGGCCGTCGGCGCGACCGTGAAAAAACCCGTCGTCGTGAAAGACCAAATCACCATCGGCGAACGCATGGTGATCACCCTCTCCTGCGACCACCGCGTGGTAGACGGTGCCCTCGCCGCCCAATTCATGAACGCGGTAAAAGCCCACCTCGAAACCCCCGCCCTCTTGCTCGTTTGAGGGCTGCGGCGAGCGTGCACAGCACACGTGAGTGGCGAGCCGCGAGCCAGATGCCTCGCGTTTGAAACGGGAACAGACCCTAAGCAAAGCCACCCCGACGCCCCGCCAGCAAGCGGGCGCATGATAAAAGCTTCTGCCGACGGGCGGCCAACTGGCCGCCCGCCAAAGAAAAGGCCACGAGTGGCCTTGCTATATCGGCACGGGGATTAAGCGTAGGCGCACCTTAATTATGACAGCACCTACGGTCGAAAACCTCGTCATCATCGGCACCGGCTGTGCGGGCCTCACCGCCGCCATTTACGCAGCGCGGGCAAACCTCAACCCCCTCGTCCTCGAAGGCGCACAACCCGGCGGGCAACTCACCACGACTAGCGAAGTGGAAAATTTCCCCGGCTTCCCCAACGGCGTCGACGGCTTCCAACTCACGCAAAATATGCGCGAACAAGCCGCCCGCTTCGGCACTCGCTTTGAGCAGGCCCAAGTCAGCGGAGTCGATTTCACGAAAATGCCCCGCGAGCTTCACCTCGGTGGCGCAAACGGCAGCCAAGCCGGGCGCACCCTACTCGCGAAAACCGTGATCATTGCCACCGGAGCGTCTCCGCGAATGACCGGCGTGCCCGGCGAAAAAGAATTTTACGGAGGTAAAGGCGTCACCACCTGCGCCACCTGCGACGGCGCCTTCTATCGCGGAATGCCCGTCGCCGTAATCGGCGGCGGAGACAGTGCTGCCGAGGAAGCCCTCTTCCTCACCCGCTTCGCGAGCCAAGTCTTCCTTATCCACCGCCGCGACTCGCTCCGCGCCTCAAAGATCATGGCCGACCGCGCAACGTCTCACGAAAAGATCACGATGGTCTGGGACAGCGTCCCGCTCGAAGTCCTCGGCGACGACACCGGCAACGTCAGCAGCCTAAAACTGCAAAACGTAAAAACGGGAGAGGAGTCCACACTGCCCGTCAAAGGCGTCTTCGTCGCAATCGGCCATATCCCCAACAGCCAAGCCTTCGCGGGAGCTGTCGAGGTCGACGAAGCGCGCTACTTTAAGACCCAACCCGGCTCGCAAGTCCGCACAAATATCCCCGGCGTCTACGTCGCAGGCGATTGCTCCGATCACGTTTACCGCCAAGCCATCACCGCCGCCGGCATGGGCTGCCAAGCCGCCATCGATGCGGAGCGCTGGCTCGCCGAACACGGCAGCTGAGGCCGCAGGCCCTTAACACTCGGCGCGGCGGCGCGGCCTACCGCGTCGCGCCAAAGTTCGCGCTGCGCCCACACACTCGCGACATGACGAGCGGGCCGCTTCAGTTCTAGCGACTGCGCGCGGCCCGCCAAAATGAAACAGCCCACGGCTGCCCCTACAGCCCTTCTTCTCATGCAAATCGGTGTCGATAGCTTTGTTTCTACCTCAAAACGCGGCGCAGTGGGCGACGCCCAGCGCGTCCAAGACCTACTCGAAGAAATCGAACTCGCCGACCAGGTCGGGCTCTCCTCCTTCGGCGTCGGCGAACACCACCGCCCCGACTACGTGTCCAGTGCGCCCGCCGTCCTACTCGCCGCCGCAGCCGCGCGCACCAGTCGCATCCGGCTCAGCAGTGCCGTTACCGTGCTCAGCTCCGATGATCCCGTGCGCGTGTTCCAGCAATTCGCCACGCTGGACCTCATCTCTCAAGGGCGCGCAGAGCTGATGGTCGGGCGTGGCTCCTTCATCGAGTCGTATCCACTCTTCGGCTACGACCTCAACGACTACAACACGCTCGCAGCCGAGAAACTGGGCCTGCTCTTAAAAATCCGAGACAGCGAACACGTCACATGGAGCGGGCGGCACCGCGCTCCGCTCAGCGGCCAAGGCGTCTACCCACGGCCCTTGCAGCAGCCGCTGCCCATTTACGTCGGCGTCGGCGGCTCACCCGAATCGGTCGTCCGCGCCGCTAAACTCGGACTGCCGCTCGCCATTGCCATTATCGGCGGCTCGCCCCGCCAATTTCGCCCACTGGCCGACCTATACCGCCAAACTTGGGCCGAGGCAGGCCGCACACCCGAAACCTGCACAATCGCGATTCACAACCTCGGTTTCCTCGCCGACACGACTGAGCAAGCACTCGACACCTTTTGGCCTGCCTACCGCGAAGTTTTTGGAGGCATCGGACGCGAGCGCGGCTGGGCTCCGCCCTCGCGCCCCCAGTTCGACGCACAGTGCGGACCGCTCGGGGCCCTACAAGTCGGCTCACCAGAAGCCGTTGCGGAGAAACTCGCAAATGAGCACCAATGGCTCGGTGGCATCTCTCGGGTAAACCTGCTGCTCGATAACCGCGTGCTCACTCACGCACAGATAATGCGCTCAATCGAACTGCTCGGCACCAAGGTCGCCCCACTCCTGCGCGACCTGTGATTTGCCGATAGCCTACCCGTTATCAAAATCGACTCGCCCAAACGGAAAACCCGCTTGGGCGAGAAACAAATAGTCGACCCTAGCCTGCGACCATCGGACACACGCAGGAAACGCCAGCCCTGGCTTAGCGCAGCCCCGCGCAGAACTGCGCCAGCCGCCCAACGCCTTTTGCCAGAATCATCTCGGAGGTCGCGTAGCTGATGCGGATGAAGCCGGGCGCACCAAAGGCCGAACCGTGCACTGCAGCCACCTTGGCTTCGTCGAGCAAGCGTTCGCAAAACACGCGGTCGTCGAGTCCGAAGCTCGCCACGTTGGGGAAGAGATAGAACGCACCTTGCGAAAGCAGGCACTTGATCCCCGGGATCCGGTTAAGCTCGAAATGCAGGAACTTCCGCCGTTGGTCGAATTTTTCGAGCATCACAGCAAGTGCCGCCTGCGTCTTCTCAGGCTGGGTGTAGGCCGCGAGTGCGCCCCATTGGGCAAAGGTTGTCGCGTTGGAGGTCATCTGACTTTGCAGCTCGGCAATCGCTTTGGCGATTGGCGCGGGGGCGACGATCGTGCCGAGCCGCCAGCCGGTCATCGCATAGGTTTTTGCAAAGCCGGAAACGATGATCGTGCGGGCGCGGGCCTCCACCGAAAGGCTCGCAGGTGAGACGTGCTCCACTCCGTCGTAGAGCAGGTGCTCGTAAATTTCGTCCGACATCAAGTAGAGGTTGTGACGAAGCGCGACCGCCGTGAGTGCCTCAATCTCGGCGCGCGTGTAAACGGCCCCAGTCGGATTGGACGGCGAGTTGAGAATGAGGAGCCGAGTACGCGGGGTGATTGCCGCTTCGAGCATGGCGGGCGTAAGTTTGAAGCCCGTCTCATCGGTTGCCAGCACGGGCACGGGCACGGCTCCCGCGAGTTTCACCATCTCCGGGTAACTCACCCAATACGGCGCAGGGATGATGACTTCGTCGCCCGGCGAGCAGGTCGCCAATATCGTGAGGTAGCAGGAAAACTTGCCGCCCGGGCTAACGACGACTTGGGACGCCTCGGTCGGGATTTTGTAGAAGTCGTTATACTTGGCGGCAATCGCCTCGCGCAGCGGCGGTATGCCCGGCGTCGGCGCGTATTTGGTTTTGCCCTCACTCAGCGCCTTTGCGGCGGCCTCCTTGATGTGCTCCGGCGTATCGAAGTCGGGCTCGCCAGCAGCAAAGCCGCACACGTCTTCGCCCGCGGCGATGAGCGATTTGGCCTTAGCATCGACTGCCAGCGTTGGCGACGGGGCAATATTGAGGGCCCAAATAGAAAGTGCGGCAGGAGACGGGAGAGCGGATGTGTCAGTCATGTGCGGCGCGCACTACAGAAGAGTCGCGTAGCACTTGGCAAGCGCAGCGGCGGCGCGGCTCAGCGTTTTGCGCGCGACTTGGCCGAGGGTTTCTTCTCTGGAGCTGCCTTCTTCTTCGGCTCACTCGCGGCCTTGGGAGCGGCTTTCGCCTTCGCGCTTCCTTTCGGCACCGGCAGGGCCTCAACCGCGAATCGCAGCAGTTCGCCGATGCTCCTTCCTTTTCGGGCAGCAGTGCGCTTGAGCATGGCGCGTTGTTCGGGGCTCAAGCGCACGGAAATCTGACGGCGAGCCCCCTCGACGGGCAGCGTGCACGACTCGAAGTCGAAGCCGTCAACCACAGCACGTATCATTTCACTGGTCGTGCGCAGCCCAGCCGACACGCGGTTGCGCTCAAGCCGAGCCAGCAGTTCTTCGGGCAGGTCAAAGGTCACGGGCGGAGCAACGGCAGAAGCGGAGGAGTTTTTTTTAGTGCGGGAGGCCATAATCGCAATGAAGAGCTGTGATGAGTGAAAGCTACGGCGAGTGGGAGAAGCCGAACTACGCAGAAAGCAGTAGAAGTAGAACTACGCAGAATTACGCCACGGCTACCCGCAACGCCAAAGTGCTCTAGAATTGCCCGAGCAATGGCATTGACTCGCTAGGCACTTACCCAATTTTTGCGGCTTCTTTTCGCCCCTTTTTCTGAACCCTAAACCCCATCCCCACTATGGCTCATGTTGTAATCAAAGACCTTGTTAAAACCTACCCTGAAAAGCATGGCCCAGGGGTAACCGCGGTGAAGGGGATTAATCTAGAGATCGAAGACCGCGAGTTCATGGTGCTGGTCGGCCCGTCCGGCTGCGGGAAGTCCACTACGCTGCGGATGATCGCCGGACTCGAAGACATCAGCGGAGGCTCGGTCAGCATCGACTCGAAGGTCGTCAACAACGTGATGCCCAAAGATCGCGACATCGCGATGGTGTTTCAAAACTACGCGCTGTATCCGCACATGTCTGTCTACGACAACATGGGCTTTGGGCTAAAACTGCGGAAGTTTCCCAAGAAAGAAATCGATACCCGCGTGCGCGAAGCGGCCGCCATGCTCGGCCTCGAAGAGCTGCTCGACCGCCGCCCGAAAGCCCTCTCCGGCGGCCAACGCCAACGTGTCGCGGTAGGGCGCGCCATCGTCCGCAAGCCCAAGGTCTTCCTCTTCGACGAGCCGCTCTCCAATCTCGACGCCAAGATGCGCGTCTCCACTCGCGCTGAAATCTCGAAGCTGCACTCCCGCCTCGGCGCGACCATGATCTATGTGACGCACGACCAGGTCGAGGCGATGACGATGGGCGACCGCATTTGCGTCATGAAAGACGGCAACATCATGCAAGTCGCCACGCCCATGACGCTCTACAACTCCCCTGAGAACATGTTCGTGGCCGGCTTCATCGGCTCGCCCCCGATGAACTTCTTCCACGGGCGGCTCGAAAAACAAGGCGGCCAAACCGTCTTCATCGAGGCCAACAAAAACGCCACACCGATCCAAGTCACCCTCACTGACGAGCTCGCCACCAAGGCCGCCGCCTATGTCGGCAAGGAAATCGTCTTCGGCGTCCGCCCCGAAGACGCGCAAGATACGCTCACTCTAAGCGCTCCTGCCCCCGAGCACACGATCGAGGTCACAGTCGAAGTCTCCGAACCGATGGGCTCCGAGACTTACCTCTACCTCGACACCGGTGCCCAGTCTTTCATTGCACGTGTGGGCGCGACCGACCGCTTCGACGCCGGGCAAAAAGTCCAAATCACCTTCTCAATGGACAAGGTGCATCTCTTCGATCCGAAGACCGAAAACGTCATCAAGGGGGCCTAGCCCCCTCTTATTTTGCGGGCCGCCTAAAGCCGCGCATGTTGGCGGCCTTCGCTGCCAAGGCTGGCGCACGAGTCGGCCGCCTCGGCTTCCCGCACGAGTCGCCGCCGAGCCGTCCTCCCAAGCGCTGGCATTTCCACTTTTCCCGCCACACCAAAGCCGCTACGCGCCTTCGCACAGCGGCTTTTTTGTTGGCTATATTTACGGCCTTTTCGGTTCGGGCAAAGTAACCGGCTCACCGAGCCATTCGGGCTTAAAAATCCAGGGCTCAAGTGCGAGTCCAAGCTCGGCTTCCCTCACCTCGAAGCGCGTTTTGTCGCGCGTGCGCTCGTTGCGCAGATCAATCGACTTAAGCATCCACTGGCCGGATTTTTTTTGGAGGTCGCGCACGGTAAGCGTCTTCGTCACCGCGCCATCCGGCCCGATAAGTTTCGACTGCAAGAGCGCGTGAAATTGCTGGTCGAAATACGCACGCACGGACAGGCGCTCGCTTGGCGATGTCCCCGCCCCGGACGCATCCTCTGCGCGAACGGGCTCTCGGAACAAAAACCGATACGCCGCCCGGCCCAGCACTTTATCGCCGCCCTCAAAATCGAAGTCCTCCCAGTAGAGGTAAGGCATCAGCAAATCGAAGGCACTAATCTCAGCATCTGCCAAAAGCGGGGCATGCCACTCGCTCTCCGGCAAAGGCTCGGCTGACGCCATTCCCGCTTCATAAACCCAAATCCGAGGCGCAACACCGTTTTGAATGAGCAGCGTCCGAGCCGGAGGTTTCGCGGCCGACACCGCGCCCGCGCCTTCCACCTCCGCCGCCAAAGCTGGCGCACGAGGTGCCGCCCCGGCTTGCGCACGAGGCGCCGCCCCATCGTAAAGCGCAACGCGCGAAACGGGCCCCTCCGCGTTGCGGCTTCCCCAGAGCTCCCCGCTAAGCACCCGGGCCTTACCTCGACGCGGCAGCACCTTTAGCTCAAAGCGCAAGTGGTAATCGCCGTCGATCGCCGCGCTACGCAGCTCGCGCAAAACTTCCTCCCCCTCGCGTTCGGGCCATCCGGCTTCGACTGCGTGCGAACAAATCGCCCCGCCTCCCGCGCTCACAAACGCCAGCACCCAAGCGCACCAAAAAGCCCGCCAAAATCCGGCGGGCGAAAACGAGCGCGAAAAACGAAACACCCTAAGCACTCAGCGCGAAAACAATTAGTTGCCCTCGCCAGCAGCCGCTTCGCCAGTTGGCTCCGCTGCCGAAGCGGCAGGCGCGGCGAGATTCGGCAAGAGTACATTGGCCGATTCGGCTTCGGCACTCACCGCAGCTTCCGCCGCGCTGGCCTCCGCTTCAATCGTCGGTAGCCCGACACCGCCACTCGCGTCGCTATGTCGATTTTGATAAAGGTGCCCGAGGTAGAGCAGAAAACTCAGGACAAAGAAGGCGATGGTCGCATTGATCGTTGTCTTGCTGAGCACATTCCCCGTGTCCGCGCCAAAGGTGGACTCGGTCATCCCGCCGCCCAGCACTGCACCCGCTCCGCCATCGTTCTTCGCCTTCTGCATCAGCACGAGCAAAACGAGCGCGACCGAAATGAGGATCAGGATAAAAGTAAGAATACCGAGTAAAATGCTCATAGCAGGGGGAAGGAAGGGGCGCTGAGCATCAGCCCTCACCCCACTTTGTCAATCTAGGGATATGAGCCCGCACACCCGGAGTGAAAACCGGACACTGCGTAACACGATGTTTCCTTAGTGACCTGTTCCCGTTTCCAACGTGCCCGGGACGAAGTCAGCACCGTAGCCCACGAGTGAGCTGCACTTTTCCCACTACGCGTGGTGCGGCAGCGTGTCGCTGCACCCGTTCAATTTGGGAATTGCCCCCGTCGCTTCGCGACGAAACCAATTCCCAAATTTGAAAGCATTCCCCCCTGTCGCGTTGCGACAGGGAAAGTAGAGTAATAACCCGCTCGGGCGAGGTGGGAAAAATCACCAGTAAACTCCCACCTCCAAGCTTGGGTTCCTTTTCACAGAGCCGCTTGGTTACTGTGCGAATGCACGGCAACCAAGCGGCTCTGTGAATGGGTGCAGCGACACGCTGCCGCACCACGCGCAGTGGAAGCTCAGAGAGAGCGGTCACTGGCCGAGGCGGCACGCCTCACAGTGCGACGCCCAGTTTCCCAAGCACGCGCTGCAAGTCCTCGTTGCCGTGGTATTCGATGACAATGCGCCCTTTCTTCGGCGTGTGCAGCACGGCCACGCGCGCACCGAGTTGCGAAGTGAGCTTCTGCTCAATCGCCGCCACCGCCTCCGCATCGCGTGCCGCGCCACCGCGCTTCGCGGCGCGTCCTCCCGTTCGCGGAGCCGCGCTACTGGTTTTCTCAAGCTCCTGCACAAGCCGCTCAGTCGCTCGCACGCTCAAGCCTTCCTCAATCACCCGCCGCGCCAGCAAGGCGCGCTGCGCCGAGTCTGCCACGCCGAGCAGCACCTTCGCATGTCCCGTCGAAAGCAGCCCCTTGGCGAGGTAGCCTTGCAGCTCCTCGTCGAGCGAGAGCAGCCGCAGCGTATTCGCCACGCTTGCGCGACTGCGGCCCACGCGGTCAGCCGCCGCTTCCTGTGTGAGGTCGAAGTCGCGAATCAAACTCGCAAACCCGTGTGCCTCTTCGATCGGGTTTAATCCGTCGCGCTGAAGGTTCTCAATTAAGCCGAGAGCCGCCGAAGAGGCATCGCCCGCCTCAACCACCCGCGCCGGAATCGCCTTTAGATTCAACCCCTGAAACGCGCGCCAACGCCGCTCGCCCGCCACCAGTTGGTAACGCACTCCCGACGCGCCCGCCTCAGCATCCTCCACACGCCGCACCACAATGGGCTGAAGCAATCCTTCCGATTGAATGCTCTCGGCCAGCTCGCGAAGGGCTTCCGGCGCAAACACGCGCCGCGCTTGGTAAGGGCTCGGCTCAATCTGAAAAACCGGAATCTCCAAGTAAGCCGAGTCCGCCCTCCATTCTTGCGTGCCAGACGGCGTGCTCAGGGCGGCCTTAGCCGACAAGGCAGGCGCACTTGCCGCCGCCAAGGCTTCCGCACTTGGTGCCGCATCGGCTTTCCGCTTTGGCGAAGAGGCAGTTTCTACGGGTCGAGCCGTAGACTTACGCTCTGCCGTGGATGTCGCTGCCGGTTTTGCCGAAACGGATTTCCCCGACTTGGAAACCGGCTTTTTAGCAGCGGCTACCGGTCGAGCGGACACGGGAGCGGCCGCTTGCGCTGGAGCAGGAGCGGCAGGCGAAGACGCTTTAGCGATGAGGCCGCCGAGGCCACGGCCTAGGCGCGATTTTACGGGAGCAGCAGACATGCGTGTGTGCAGAAAAAACGATGGAGGAGATGGAGGGAAATAAGGCGAGGTAGCGGCACCTACTTCGGTTGAGGAATAAAGAGCGTCTGCCCAACTTGGAGCCGCGTCGGGTCGCCTATTTTATTGGCGTTAATGATGTCCCGCGCACGCGCTCCCGTCTTTTGCGCGATGGAGGAAATCGTATCGCCGCGCTGCACTGTGTAGCTCGTCCCTTGCTGCGAGTAATCGTCGCTAAAGCTTGTCTGCACGGCAGGCCGCTGTGCTTGGCCCTTAGCGAGCGAGTCGAGCGCGGCGTTCGTCTGTTTCGCCAGAGCCGAAATTTTCCGGTCAACCTCTTTAAGCACCTCCCCCTTGGAGCTCGAAGCAGCGGCCTTCACGATGCGGTTAAGGTCCGCCACTGCGTCGTTGAGCTGCGAGACGGTCGCGTAGCTTTGCGCCGCAGAATCGCTGCGGCTACGCAGCGTCGCATTTTCGCGCTCAAGCTGCTCCACGCGCAGCGTCAACTCGCCCACTCGCTGCACGAGCCCGCGCATGTCTTCGCGCAAATTGGCCAGTTCGTATTGGAGCGCATTGCCCTGCGCATGAGCACTGAGCCCGAGCGTGGAAAAAATCAAAAAGAGGCGAAGCAACATAACCCCCACAGCCTCTCCCAAATCTTTAGCCAAAAACAAGACTTAGCGATGCCCCACCGCTGGCAATTCATCTCGCGGACACCCTATAGCACGCAACGCGCCCTGCCCTACTCCGGCAGGGGCCGCTTTGGCGCGTGGTCAGGCTTGGCAGGCGAACCTACCAACGGGCCTTCGCCAAAATGGCCGCGATCACTGACCGCACACCGTGCCCGCTAAGATCGGGTTGCCGCGCAGGAAGTCGGCAGCGGGGAGCATTTGGCCGCCGGGGCGCTGTAGTCGCCTCACGCGCAAAATCCCCTCGCCCGTCGAAATCAAAAGCCCCTCCGCGTCTGCGCCGAGGACTGTGCCGGGGCCCGTAGCGTGCGCGGCGACACTCGCCACCGCACTCGGCGCAACATCGGCCAAACCGCACTTAATCGACTTCTCGCCAACCTGGAACGAGCAGGCTGGCCAGGGGAAAAGGCCGTTGATTCGCGCGGCGAGTTCGGCAGCGGGGCGCGTAAAGTCGAGGACGCCGTCGCTCTTTTCCAGCCGACGGCAAAAGGTCGCTCTAGCGTGGTCCTGTTCGTGAAAGACGAGCTCGCCTCTGGCCAACTTCGGCAAGTTTCGCGCAAGGAGCGGCACGCAGGCAGCAGCGAGTTTGGCTTCGACTTCGAGCGCGGTATCGAGCGGGGCGATTGGCACGCGCTCGACATCGGCCACCGCCCCCGCGTCGAGCTCGCGGACGATTCGCATGAGGCTAAGCCCTGTCTCCGTCTCACCATTCGCAACTGCCATCTGAATCGGCGAGGCTCCGCGATACGCGGGCAAAATTGAGGCGTGCAGGTTGAGCGTCCCGAGTCGTGGCGCAGCGATAAACTCGTCCCGCAAGATATGTCCGTAGGCCATAACAAGCGAGAGATCCGCCCGCAGCGAAGCCAGTGTATCGAGCGCAAACGTGTCGAGCGTCTCCGGTTGGTAAACGGGAAGTCCTCGCGCAAGTGCCCACTGTTTTATCGCATTGGCCGTGATTTTTTGGCCGCGCCCAACCGGGCGGTCCGGCTGCGTAAAGACGCCAACTATCTGCGCGACCGCAGGGCCTTCGGTGCTTTCCCAAAGCCAGTTGAGCAGCGGCAGTGCGATTGGGTCAGAGCCCAGAAATACGAGGCGGAGTGGAGCAGCAGCGGTCGTCACAGTGAGTTATCTCTGGCTGAGATCGGCCT
Organism: Cephaloticoccus capnophilus; assembly: GCF_001580045.1. Classification (GTDB taxonomy): domain Bacteria; phylum Verrucomicrobiota; class Verrucomicrobiia; order Opitutales; family Opitutaceae; genus Cephaloticoccus; species Cephaloticoccus capnophilus. The sequence continues at coordinate 23,437 of NZ_LSZP01000004.1, read as the reverse complement.
AATCTTCGAGCGTCGTGTAGTCGCCTCCGAAATTGTCCGCCCCCAATTCAGCGGCTTCCGCGCTCCGCCACTTAGCCGGAGTCGGAGAGTGCGCCTCCGTGCCTGCCGAGTTTTTCCGTGAAGTGTAGGAGGCCCCGGGCGTGTGCTTTTCTTTGCCGACGAGGTCGAAGTAGACGGGGCAGCCTTCGAGTTTGAATTCGCGTATCACGCCCGACTCGAGGTAACGGCGGTAGCTCTCGGGGAGCCGGTCTTCGCGGTTACAAAAAATCCGAATGCGAAAGGGGCGGCGCCCCGTCTGCGTCGCATAATAAATCCGAAAGCGGCGGCTACCGACAACGGGCGGCGGCGTGCGCTCGGTGAGTTCCGCAAGCAGCCGGTTGAGGCGGCCCGTGGGGAGCTTTTTCTCTAAAGTGCGGTCGAGCTTCACCGCCGCGTTCATCATCCGGTCGAGCGCGAGTTCGCTATGCGCCGAAGCAAAAATGAGCGGCGCACCCGGCGTAAAAAACAAGCGCTCAAAAACGGCCCGCTCATACTTCTCGCGGTAATCTCGCTCACTCGCGAAGCCCTTTAAGCCCTCGGGCTTTTCAAAGGCGGCGTGCACGAGATCCCACTTATTAACGACGACGACGATGGGTTTGCGCTCCTTCACCGCCTCGCCCGCAATCGCCTTGTCCTGCTGGGTGACGCCTTCCAGCGCATCGAGCACGAGGAAGACCACGTCCGCACGCTGAATCGCATCGAGCGAGCGCAAGCGCGAAAAATACTCCACCGGCGCCGCGAGCTTGGTCGCCGCCTTGATGCCCGCCGTATCAATGAGGCTGAACGGGTAGCTGCGGCCATTGCGGCCCGTGAACGTAAAGGGCAACTCGACCGCGTCACGCGTCGTGCCGGGCATGTCGCTTACGATTAAGCGCTCGCTCGCGAGCAGCCGGTTGCTGAGCGAGGATTTCCCAACATTGGGCCGGCCGAGGAAGCAGAGCCGCAGGGGGCGCTTTTCTCGACTTTTATAAGGCTGGGGGGCCGCCTCCTCAGCGTTTTCAACTCCCGCGTCGTCCGCTTCCCCATCCGGCTCTGGTGCTGGCCCAAGTGCGTCTAAAATCGCCTCGCGCAGCCGCCCTTCGCCGTGCCCGTGCTCTGCCGAAACGCTGATCGGCTCGCCCAGCCCGAAGCGATACGCCTCGGCCAAATCGACACGCGCCTCATCGAAGTCTGCCTTGTTGACGACGAGCCGCACCTTTGCCTTTGCGCGGCGCAGTTTGCGCGCGATTTGCTCGTCGAGCGCAGTCGTGCCGCTAAGTCCATCGATGACGAAGAGAATCAGCCCCGCCGTATCGATGGCAAAGTCCACCTGTTGCTCCGCCGCTGCCGTGATCCGCTGCGGCGTATCACTCCCCGTGAGCCCGAGCCCACTCGTATCGAGCAACGTGTAGCGGCCCTCCTCGATCTCGGTCGAAATCACATCGCGCGTGATCCCCGCCTCATCGTGCACGATGGAAATACGCCGCCGCGCCAATCGGTTAAACAGGCGGCTTTTGCCCACATTGGGCCGGCCCACAATGGCGACGATACGGTTCTGTGTGCGTGCGTGGCTGCTCATCGGTTTCCTGTATCTGACTTCCCAAGTTGGGCCGCCACAAATCGCTCCATCCGGTCGCAAGCCTCAATGATTTGGTCGTAGGCGGTGGCGAAGCACGCGCGCACATGGCCGCGCCCGCCCTCGCCAAACGCCGTACCCGGGACGACCGCGACTTTCTCTTGTTTGAGCAACTCAGCGGCAAAGGTCCGCTCGTCGAGCCCAGTCGCCGTGATGTCGGGAAAGGTGTAAAATGAGCCGCGCGGCGAGTGGCATTTTAGGCCCATCTCGTTAAACCGACGCACGAGCAAATCGCGCCGCCGGTGGTATTGCTCACGCATCGCCTGCACGCTATCCCAGCCATGCGTGAGAGCTTCGATCGCTGCCTCCTGTGAGACGATGGAGACACACATCATTGAGTATTGGTGCACTTTCATCATCGCGTCGATGAGCGCCTCTGGCCCACACGCGTAGCCGATTCGCCAGCCTGTCATTGCAAAGGCTTTAGAAAATCCGTGCAGGAAAACCGTGCGCTCGGCCATCCCGGGCAGGCTCGCGATACTCGTGTGCTGGCCCTCGAAGGTGAGCTCCGAGTAAATCTCATCGCTGAAAACCAAGAGATCTTTCTCGCGGGCGAACTCGGCGATTTCGCTGAGCTGATCGCGCGTGCAGGTGCCGCCTGTCGGGTTGCAGGGCAAGTTGAGCATTAGGATTTTACAGCCCGGCTCCCACGCCGCACGGAGCGCCTCCGCGGTCAGAGCGAAGTTATCCTTCGCGTAGGTCGGCACCGCGATTCCCTGCGCGTGCACGAGCGCGATGCTGGGATGGTACGACACGTAGCACGGCGAGTGATACAGCACCTTATCGCCCGGGTTGCAAAACGCGCGGAAGGCCAAGTCCAGCGCCTCGCTCACACCCACCGTTACGAGCACTTGGTCTTCGGGCCGATACGAGACGCCGAAATGCCCGGCCACGTAATCCGAAATCGCGCGGCGCAACTCCAGCATCCCTAGATTCGAGGTGTAGTGAGTCTTTCCCTTTTCGAGCGCGTAAATGGCCGCCTCGCGGATGTGCCACGGCGTGACAAAGTCCGGCTCGCCCACACCGAGCGAAATCACGTCTTGGCCCTTCATCTTGGCGACGAGTTCAAAAAAATCGCGAATCCCGCTCCTCGGCAGTCCAGCAATGTGCGCCGCTACCCAACGTTGTTGCGCTGTGTCATTACTCATGGGGGTCATCTCAGTATTTCGTTTTGTAATAGTTAGCGGACTACGCAGAGCATTACGGGGCGATGCTCAGCCGCTCCGCCTCACCCTGATCAGGGTCGAGGACGAAGCCTTGGTCCTTGTAGCAACGCAGTTGGAAATGCGTAGACGTGGAGAGCACGCCAGAGATCGTCGAAAGTTTTTCGGAGACGAAGCCCGCGACCTTCTGCATCGACTGCCCCTTTACAAAAACGAGCAGGTCGTAGCCGCCCGACATTAGGAAGCACGACTCCACCTCATCGAAGAGGCTTATCCGCTTCGCCAGCCGGTTAAACCCGCCCCCGCGCTCCGGCGTTAGCCGCACTTCGATCACCGCGCGCACCGTACCTTGCGCAACGGCTGCGCCGCCCTCACCTGCCGAGGCGCTGCCGCTAGCCGCACTCACACGCGCCCAGTCCAGCACAGGTCGCCAACCGAGAAAAACGCCCTGCGTTTTAAGCTCATCGAACTGCGCCTTAACCTCCGCCTCCGAAAGCCCAGCGAGCTGCGCCAACTGTGCGACCGAGCCCAGCGCGCTGGTCGCCGCCGAAGCAGCGACTCCGCCACCGCTGCTCTCCATCAAAAGCTTAAGAACAGGATTCATAGGGAAAGCGCACACTGTGTGCCGCCCCCGCTTCGCGAATCCACACTATTATATGACGCCGCAGTGAAATATGAGGCGTAGCTACTGCGCATCGAGCCACCGCAGTGCGGGAAGCGGCGTTGGGTTCTTGCATGCTGTCGCGCCAGCGTGAATGGATGTGCGACTAGCACCATGTTTGAATCCCTTACTGACAAACTCGGCTCCGCCCTCCGCAACCTTCGTGGCGTAGGCCGCCTCACCGAGGCCAACATGGCCGACGCCCTCAAAGAAGTCCGCACGGCACTCCTTGCCGCCGACGTGCACTTCAAGGTTGCCCGCGATTTTATCGACCGCGTCCAAAGCGCCTGCATCGGCCAAGACGTCCTCAAGTCCGTCACCCCCGGCCAGCAAATCGTCAAAATCATCCACGACGAACTCAGCGCCCTCCTTGGCGAAGGCACCACCGCGCTCTCCGACCACCGCCCGCTGCGCCTCATGATGGTCGGCCTCCACGGTTCGGGCAAAACCACCTCCACCGCCAAACTCGGCCGGCTACTCAAAAAACGCGGCTACTCGCCCCTCCTCGTGGCCTGCGATATCTACCGCCCCGCTGCCATCGACCAACTCGAAATCCTCGCCGCCCAAGAAGGACTCGGGTTTTACGCCGACCGCCACTCGCGCGACGTCTCCGCAATCGGCAAGGCCGCACTCGACGCCGCCAAAGCAGGCAACCACGACGCCCTCCTCTTCGACACCGCCGGACGCCTCCAAATCGACACCGACCTCATCGAGGAAATCAAGCTGCTGCGCACCCGCATCCAGCCCGATGAAGTCCTCCTCGTAGCCGATGGCGCCCTCGGCCAAGAAGCCGTCAACGTCGCCCGCGCCTTTCACGACGCCGTCTCCCTGACCGGCCTCATCCTCACCAAACTCGACGGCGACGCGCGCGGCGGTGCCGCCCTCTCCATCAAGGCAATCACCGGCGTCCCGATCAAATTTGCCGGCACCGGCGAAAAGACCGACGCCTTCGAACCCTTCCACCCCGACCGCCTCGCCTCCCGCATCCTCGGCATGGGCGACGTCGTCTCACTCGTCGAGCGCGCCCAAGAAACCATCGACCAAAAAGAAGCCGAGCGCATGGCCGAGAAGCTGCGCAAAGCCGACTTCGACCTCGACGATTTCCTCGCCCAAATGCAGCAGCTCAAAAAAATGGGCCCCATGCAGGGCCTGCTCAAAATGATCCCCGGCATGAGCGGCGTCGCCCTCCCCGACAACGCCGACAAACAAATGAGCCGCACCGAGGCCATCATCCAATCGATGACACGCCAAGAACGCCAAAAGCCCCAAATCCTTAACGGCAGCCGCCGCCAACGCATCGCCAACGGCGCAGGTGTCAAAATCGTCGAGGTCAACCAACTCCTGAAACAGTTCCAGCAAATGCAGAAAATGATGCGGATGATGAAAGGCGGCGGCTCGCGCAAAATGATGCGCCAAATGCAACAAGCCATGCAGGCAAATGGCGGCATGGGCGGAGCCGGTGCAGCGGGCGCGAGCGGCGGACTCGGTGGACTCGGCGGCGGCTTCCTCCAGTGAGCGTTTCACGCTGCGCACGGGCAGCGGCATAGGCGCCGCGTGCTGCCCACGCGAGCGCAGCGGCGGCGGTGCTGTTTTATTTTGGCTGCGGTCACTGACCGCCCTGCCTTCAGCCGAGCCGAGCTTGGATGAGTTTGCTGGCGGTGCCGAAGTCGATTGAGCCTGCGTCTGCGTGTTGTTTGAGTGCGGCCACCACTCGGCCCATGTCGCGCTTCGCCGTAGCCCCGGTCGCCGCGATCGCATCGACTACGAGTGCCTCCAGCTTTTCTAGAGAAAGCGACTGCGGCAGGTATTTCGATAAAAGTGCGATTTCGGCATCATTGGCAGCGACGAGGTCAGCGCGTCCCGCTTTTAGAAAATCCTCCCGCGCGTCGCTCAAGTTTTTGACCGCCTTGCGCAAGGTCGCCAGCACGAGCGCGTCGTCGATTGCCAGATTGCCGTCGAGCTCGGCGCGCTTAATCGCCGCATCGGCAGTGCGCAGCGCAGTGGTCGTCACCGAGTCGCGCGCCTTCATGGCAGTGATGATGTCCGCACGCAATTGGTCGTAAAGTTTTGAGCTCATCGGCACCCACTGTGCCACTGCGACCGGCCTTGTCGAGAGGTCGATCGGCACACAGCTTCCGCACACTATGCCCCGCCAATCTCCCCTGCCTCCCCCACTCTTCCTAGAAACCTTCGCCACGCCAATCGGCCCATTCTCAATCGCGACCGATACAAGCGGCGCAATCCACGCCACCGCTTTCGGCGAGGAAACTGCGCTGCGCAAGCGCCTACCCGCCGCAGCGAAGCCCGCAGGCAGCGCGTTCAAAACGCCCACTCGCCGCAGCGAAGCCCGTAAGCAGGTCGAAGAGTATTTTAGGCAAAAACGCCACCGCTTCGACCTAGCGCTCGCCGCGCGCGGCACCGCATTTCAGCAGCGCGTTTGGGCCGCGCTGCGCGAAATCCCTTTCGGCGAGACTACGAGTTACGGCGCACTCGCCGCACAACTTGGCAGCCCGAAAGCCGCACGCGGCGTCGGCTCGGCCAATGCAGCCAACCCGATTTGCCTCATCGTCCCCTGCCACCGAGTGATCGCCGCAAACGGCACGCTCGGCGGCTTCGCCTTTGGCCTCGAAATCAAGCAAGCGCTGCTCGCGCACGAGCAAGCTCGGCCGTAAATCGCTCCAGCTTGCGCAAATCCTTAACCCCCGGCGCAGCCTCGACGCCGCTATTCACATCGACGAAGCGCGCGCCGCTCGCTCGCACCGCCTCGCCGATATTATCGGGCCCGAGCCCACCGGCCAAAATCCATTGCTGCGTAGGATAGCGCACACGGTGCCGGGCAAACTTCGCCCAGTCGCCCACCTCTCCCGTGCCACCAAATTTATCGGGCGAAAAGGTATCGAGCATCACTGCCGCGCAGAGCGGAAACCACGCCTCCGGCACGTCCTCGCCTGGTGGCAGTTTGGGCGCGAGCCAGAGCCGCTCCCCACGCAACGCCGTCGACCAGTGACGCAGCAGCGCAGGCTCCACCGTGTGCCGAAAGTGCACTTGGAAAAAGTCAAAGCCTGCCTCCAGCATTTCGCCCAACAACTCCTCATCGGGCTCGACTACGACCGCGACTTTCTTCTGCGGTGGCAGGGCGGGCCGCATCTCAAAAAAACGCTCGGGCGACACGAAGCGCGGACTGCGCCGGTGCAGGATGAAGCCCAGGTAATCGGCCCCGCACTGCTCGGCGTAACGCGCGTCGCGCAGCGAAGTTAGCCCGCACACTTTTAGGCGAAATCGTTCCTGCAATCGCTCTTCCCTACCTGCCGACATTTCCCCTGATAAAGTCATCGGGCGGCAGGGTTGAAAGCGTTAACGCTCGCTATGACATGCTCGACCTGCGCATCCGTCAGCTCGGGAAAGATCGGCAAACTCAAGCACTGCTCGGCGACTTGCTCGGCAACCGGAAAACTCCCCTTCGCGTAGCCGAGATCGGCGTAGCACTTTTGGAGATGTAGCGGCAGCGGGTAAATCAAGTCCGTGCCCACGCCACAGGCGGTCAAGTGCTCGCGCAGCGCGTCTCGCTGAGGATGCGTCAGCGTAAATTGGTGCAAGACGCTCTCACCGTAATCGGCAGCGATTGTCGGCAAGGCCGCCTCGCGCAGCCGAATGCCCGCCGCGTAGTGCCGTGCGATTTCACGCCGCCGAGCCGTCCATTGGCGAAGTCGCGGCAGCTTGATATTGAGGACTGCGGCCTGAAAGCCATCCATCCGCCAATTCCCGCCCAGGATCTCGTGCGCGTAGCGGCGCGGCGAGCCATGCACACGCATCAGCCGAGCGCGGGCAAAGCGTTTTTCGTCGCGAGCAACGAGCATCCCTGCTTCGCCGCAGGCGCCGAGGTTTTTGGTCGGGTAAAAGCTAAAGGTGCCCACGTCGCCCAAAAGCCCGACCGGCGTCCCCCGATACTGCGCGCCGACTGCTTGGGCGCAGTCTTCGATAACGAAGAGCCCATGCTTACGCGCCACAGCCATAATCTCGTCCATCCGCGCAGGCAGTCCGAACAGGTGCACTACGACGATTCCCTTTGTACGCGGCGTAATCGCCGCTTCGAGCTTCGCGGGATCTAGGTTGTAGGTCTCCGGCTCGATGTCCGCAAAGACAGGCCGCGCACCGGTGTAACTAATCCCCCACGCCGAGGAAATAAACGTAAACGGCGTCGTAATCACTTCGTCGCCCGGGCCGAAGCCCGCCATGAGGCAGGCCATGTGCAGCGGCGCAGTGCCACTGTTTAGGCCCAGCGCAGCCGGATAGCCGAGTGTTTGGGAAAAGCCGCGCTCAAAGTCGTCGACGTCCTGCCCGAGGCAAAAGCGCGTCGCATCATAAGTCGCTGCGAGCGCGGCCAGTGCCTCCGTGCGAATCGCTTGGTGTTGAAGACTGAGGTCGAGGAAAGGGACTTTCATCAAAAACGGTAAAATTTGGGCCGCGCCCACACGGGTTAGTTCCCGAGTTTTTCGGTAAGTGCGTCAACCAAGCTATCGAGACTCGGCTCACGCGCCTCGAAGGCGAGCGGCAGTCCGCGCTGCAGAAGCGTCTGCGTAGTGAGTTCTCCGATACTGCCAAACAAGGGCGGCTTCGCCCCATCGGCAAGCCTTAGGCTGGCCGCTTGGTCAGCGTAAGAAGTCACCGCCGAAGAGCTGGCAAAGAGCACGCAGTCGGCCCCGCGTGCGCGAAAGTCGGCAATCGCAGAGTCCGTGCCCGCCGCAGCACTGCCGTGCGCGACCTCATCGCTCGCAAGCTGAACCTGCTCGGTTTTGTAAACTTGGAGTCGGTCGACTATGGCCCGCGCCGCTTCGAGCTTCTGCACGAGTTCGTCGCGGTTTAGGTTTCCGGTAATGACGAGCACCTTCGCGTTATCGAGACTGCCGGTTTCGATCAGTGCCTCGGCGAGTGCGCCGCCGGTCGCGCGCTTAGGCTTACACTCGACCTTTAGCCGCAGGGCCTCGATTTCGCGCGCCGTGCCCGCGCCAATCGCCGCAAAACGCAACAGCCCGAGCGAGCGAATGTCGTCGAAGATCCTAAAAAACTCTTGGAAGAAATAGCGGACGCCATTGGCACTGGTGAACACGATCCAGTCGTAGCTGCCGAACTCGAGAAGCACGTCCGCGAGCTCCTGCTTGTCGATAGACTGGCTGATTTTTATCAGCGGCAGCTCTAGGACTTCGGCTCCGAGCGCGGCGAGTTTGGCGGAGAGTTCGCCCGCTTGCTCGCGCGCACGAGTGATAGCGATCCGGCGGCCCGCGAGGGGTTTAGCTTTGGTGTTACGATGGGGAGTGCTGCGAGAGGACGAACTCATGAGAGAAGGCCGAGCGTGTTAAGGATGCGTTTGGCGGTATCTGCGGGGGCATGGACTTCCGCTTCGCTCAGCGGAAAACGACGAAGCCCTGTTTTTTCGTGAAAGAGGTGGAGCGTGTCGCCCGCTGCGTGCGCCGCAAACGCCGTGTGGCAGCCGCCACCGAGTGCGGCTTGAAAGGCACGCTCGACACGCACGGCGCAAGCCGTTCCAGGGTCGAGGATCGGCGCATAGTGCGCGGCATCCTCGATGCGCGTTTGCACGGCAATCGCGCCCTGCCCCACCGCCGGAACCATTTCAGTAAAGGCGAGCGGGCGAAACTCTAGGCCCGGCCAAATCGCAATGCCGAGTCGGGCGAGTCCTGCCGCCGCAAGGACAGTGCCTTCGGCGCCACCCGCTTGGTTTTCGGCAAGCTTTGATAAACGCGTTTCCACGTTGCCACGGATTTCGCAAAAGGTCGCATCGGGGAAGAGCAGCGCGAGTTGACCGCGACGGCGCGGACTGCTCGTCGCGAGGGCCAAAGGGCCGTTTGCTTGGCGCGGACGAGCTGGGCCCTGTCCACAGCTCAATTTAGCCTCGCTTCTGAACACGAGCACATCACGCGGGTCCGCGCGCGGCAGATAGCCGGCGATGATGAGTTGGGGCGAGGTGTGGCCGGGCAGGTCTTTGGTGCTGTGCACGGCGAGGTCGGCCTCGCCGTCGATTACTGCTTGTTCAAGCTCCGTAGTGAAAAGCCCCTTACCGCCTTGTTTTTCGAGCGACCACTGGGCTTGCCTGTCTCCAGTCGTCGTCATCGGCAGTAGCTCAACGCTCGCCCCAAGCTTCTCGCGAAGCCGCGACGCGACGAGTTCGGCTTGGGCGAGGGCCAACGGGCTTTTGCGAGTGGCGAGGATCAAAGGCCCGTTCTTTCTGTGCGGCGTCGTTGCCGCCGCGTCACCGGAAGAAGCAAGCGAATCGGGAAAATGAGAAACAGAGGTCACGGCAGCGCGAGTTGGATGCTTACTTGTGCGAAAAAATCCCTTTCAGAAAAACAAGAATCGGCATCAGTAGCGCGTAGGGGAGCGCGCTGCCGATGCCGATTCAGTCTGTCTCTGAAGCCATGCGTCAAACCGGAGATGGGGTGCTTCTCCGGAGCTGAACGCGCGACTCACAGTAATGAGATAAGCTTACGCGTAGGAGGCTTGTGCGCCTTTGATGTTTTTCTTGCTCATCCAAGGCATCATACCGCGCAGGTAAGCACCGGTCTTCTCGATTTGGTGCTTCTCTCCGGCTTTGAGTAGCGCGCTGTAGTTTTTCAGGCCGCCTTTGTGCTCCTTAACCCACTCTTTGGTGAATTTGCCGGTTTGGATCTCCTTAAGGATCTTCTTCATCTCGGCCTTCGTCTGTTTGTTAACGATGCGTGGGCCGCGCGTAATGTCGCCATACTTGGCGGTCTCCGAGATCGAGAAGCGCATGCCAGCAATGCCGGACTCATACATGAGGTCGCAGATGAGTTTGAGCTCATGCAGACACTCGAAGTAGGCCATCTCGGGTTGATAACCGGCCTCGACGAGCGTCTCGAAGCCCGCTTGCACGAGGGCCGACGCACCGCCGCAGAGGACGGCTTGCTCGCCAAAGAGGTCCGTCTCGGTCTCTTCCTTAAAGGTGGTTTGGAGGACGCCCGCGCGGGTCGAGCCGATGCCTTTTGCCCAAGCAAGGGCGGTCTTTTTCGCGTCGCGCGAGCTGCCCGGTGCCACGGCGATGAGGGCGGGCATGCCCTTCCCCTCGACGTAGAGGCGGCGCACGATGTGGCCGGGGCCTTTGGGGGCGACCATGATGACATCCACGCCCTTCGGCACGGTGATGAGGTCGAAGTGGATCGCGAGGCCGTGCGAGAAAAGGAGGGTCTTGCCCTTGGCGAGGTTGGGCGCGATGTCGGACTCATAAACGTCGGCCTGCACCATGTCGGGCAGCGCAATCATGATGACGTCGGCCTTGGTGACCGCCTCAGCGGTGTCGTAGACCTTAAACCCATGCTCCTCGGCGACGCTGCGCGATTTGCTCCCGGCGTAGAGGCCGATGATGACCTTGCAGCCGCTCTCCTTGAGGTTGAGCGCGTGCGCGTGGCCTTGGGAACCGTAGCCGATAACGGCGAGGGTTTTGTTTTTAAGCACGCCTAGGTCGGCGTCTTTGTCAGTGTAGATTTTAGCAGGCATGATGAGAGAGACAGGGATTGGATGAGGAACGAGGAACTAACGAGAAATAATAAATTAACGCGCGCGAGTGCATCGGTCGCGCACCGGGCAGTGATGAGATAGCATAGCGGTGAGTGGTATCGCGGCAGCGGCGCGCAGTGGAAGCGCGTCAGCGTTTGAGCGCGAGGCGGCCCGTGCGCGCGAGTTCGAGGATGCCAAACGGGTCGAGCAAGTTGAGGAAGGCACTCACCTTTTCGTCATCGCCAGTGCACTCGATGACGAGGTCGTCATGCGACATATTCACGATTTTGGCGCGGAATATGTCCTTGATTTGCAAAATCTCGGAGCGCGTACGCGCGTCGGCACGGACTTTTACGAGCACGAGTTCGCGCGTGACCGCCGAGCCCTCGGCGAAGTCGGTGACCTCAACGACGTTGACCAGTTTGCGCAGCTGTTTGATGCACAGTTCGAGAGCGTGGTCATCGCCCTTGAGCGTCGCGGTGATTCGCGAGAAGGCCGCTTCGTGCGTGGGGGCGACATTGAGCGAGTCGATGTTAAACCCGCGTCCCGAAAACATGCCGGCGACGCGCGCAAGGACGCCAAATTTATTTTCAACGAGGGCAGAAATCGTATGCCGCATGGGCTGCTGCTGTTCGGACTGCTGTTCTACATTCATGGTGTGAGTCACTCGGGGAAAGCCCAGAGGGCTCTAAACTAGGAAGCGCCCAGCGAATGCGCCCACCCGCCCGCTACGCAATCCTCAAATCGCCTGCCACAGGTAGTCCGACTAGAACGCTGTCCACCCGTAAGGTTTCGCCCACGACACGCCTGACCAAAGCGGGCTCTCCGTGCAGGAGAGCCCTTCGTCGCAAGCGCGGGCGGTTTTACTTTGCAGCGGGCCGCTTCACCGCGCGAGTTCGGGGTCGGCGGGGGCAGCGGGTTTTGCACCGCGGGGCTTTCGTTTTGCGGCGGATTTGAAGATGAGTTTCTCGCCGTCGCGGTCGACCCGCACGGAGTCGCCGTCCTTTATCTCGCCTTTCAAAATCGCCTCTGCGAGCGGATCTTCCAGCGAGTTCTCAATCGCGCGGCGCAGCGGGCGCGCCCCGTATTTTTCGTCGTAGCCCTTGTCGATGAGGAGCTCTTTCGCGGGCTTAGTGAACTCAATCGTAATCGCGCGAGGGGCGAGGCGTTTGCCAAATTTCTCCAACTCGATGTCCACGATTTTCACGAGGTCAGTTTTTTCCAGCGGGCGGAAAAAGATGATGTCGGAGATGCGGTTGAGGAACTCGGGCTTAAAAACGCGCTTGGACTCTTCTATGACTTTCTCGCGCATTTTATCCGCGTCGTTGGGGTTCGCGGCGGCGGCGGCAAAGCCCATCGAGGTCTGCCGTTGGAGGAGTGCCGCCCCAATGTTCGAGGTCATGATGATGATCGTGTTGCGAAAATCCACAGTGCGGCCGAGCGAGTCGGTGAGGCGACCTTCCTCGAGGATTTGCAGGAGGATTTGAATGACGTCGGGGTGCGCTTTCTCGATTTCGTCGAAGAGAACGACCGAGTAGGGGCGGCGGCGGACGGCTTCGGTGAGTTGGCCGCCTTCGTCGTAGCCGACGTAGCCGGGAGGGGAGCCGACGAGCCGCGAGACGGCAAATTTCTCCATGTATTCGGACATGTCGACTTGGATGATCGCGTCTTGGTTGCCGAACATTTGCACGGCGACTTGCTTGGCGGTCTCGGTTTTGCCAACGCCGGTCGGTCCGACAAAGAGGAAGGAGCCAATGGGGCGGCGTGGGTCTTTGAGGTCGACGCGGGAGCGGCGTAGTGCGCGGGCAATTGCCGAGGCGGCAAGGTCTTGGCCGACGACGACTTTTTGAATCTCCGCCTCAATGGAGAGGAGTTGTTTGGTCTCTTTTTGCTCCATGCGGGTAAGCGGGATCCCCGTCCAAGTGGAGACGACCTCCATCATGAGGTCTTCGTCGATAGTGACGCGCTGCTCGTCGCGCTCTTTGCGCCAAGTGGCGGTGATTTCGTCGAGCTGGGTGCGAAGCTGCTTCTCCTCGTCGCGATATTTGGCGGCTTCCTCGAAGAGCTGGCCGGTGATGGCTTTTTCTTTTTCCGCGCAGACGGCCTCAATTTTCGCGTTGAGTTCTTCGATGTTGGGCGGGCGAACCATCGAGTTAATGCGGGCACGGGCTCCCGCTTCGTCCATAATGTCGATCGCTTTATCCGGCAGAAAGCGGCCTGTGATGTAGCGCTCGGAGAGCTTGGCGGCGGCTTCGAGCGCGGCGTCCGTAAAGACCGCTTTGTGGTGGTCTTCGTATTTGCTGCGAATGCCTTTGAGGATGGTTATGGTGTCCTCGACGCTGGGTGGCTCGACTTTTACGCTCTGGAAACGACGGTCGAGCGCGGCGTCTTTTTCGATGTATTTGCGGTATTCGTTTAGTGTGGTCGCGCCGACGCACTGGAGTTCGCCGCGAGAGAGTGCGGGTTTAAAGATGTTGGAGGCGTCCATCGCGCCTTCCGCGCCACCTGCGCCGACGATGGTGTGCAGCTCGTCGATGAAGAGGATGATGTTTTTGGCGCGGCGAATCTCGTCCATCACGGCTTTGATGCGCTCCTCGAATTGCCCGCGGTATTTCGTGCCGGCGACCATGAGCGCGAGGTCGAGGGTAATGACGCGTTTCTCGGAGAGGATGTCGGGGACTGCGCCGATGGCGATTTCTTGGGCGAGTCCCTCAGCGATTGCGGTTTTGCCCACGCCTGCCTCGCCGATGAGGACGGGGTTGTTTTTGGTGCGGCGGCAAAGGATTTGGACAACGCGGCGAATCTCGTTTTGGCGGCCCACGACGGGGTCCAGTTCGCCTTTGCGGGCAATCTCGGTGAGGTCGCGGCCAAAGGCTCTGAGCGCGGGCGTCTTCACGGTGTTGTTGCGCGGGTCGTCGCCCGGGCCCCCGGCGGCCGCCATCGAGGGGCCGTCCGCGTTGTCTCCCGCCCCGTCGCCGGAAAATTGCGGGTCGAGTTCCTTGAGGATTTCTTGGCGGGTGCGCTCGATGTCGATGTCGAGTTCCTTAAGAACACGAGACGCGACGCCTTCCCCCTCTCGCAAGAGGCCAAGCAGCAGGTGCTCGGTGCCGATATAGGAATGCTTGAGGGTCTTCGCCTCCTTGGCCGCCAGCGCGAGGACTTTGCGAACGCGCGGCGTGTAGGGGATGGGGTTGGGCGCGCCCTCGCCTGGGCCGGTGCCGACCTGTTTCTCTATTTCGGCGCGCACGCTTTCGAGGTTGATGCCCATCTTTTGGAGCACGCTCACGGCGACGCCTTCGTCGAGGCTGATGAGTCCGAGCAGGACGTGCTCGGTGCCCACGTAGTTGTGCTTGTAGCGGGCGGCCTCCTGCTTGGACATGGCGAGGACTTGCTGGGCGCGCGGGGTGAAGTTGTTCGTCGGGTCTTGTTGGGACATGGCGGCGTTTTTTTGAGTAAAGGGTTGATTAGCTGGGGGAGCTGGGCCCGTGCTTGGGTTGCGAGAAACGCGGCGGTGAGGGCGGCGTTTTTCTAAAGGGTTTCGGGCTCGGGCGTGGGCTGGTCGGACGAGGGAAGCGGCGCACTGAAAGCGGGAGCGGCGACCTTGGCAAACTCTGCGCGAAGGAGAGCCGCGCGGAGCAGGTCGCGCTGCTGCGGGTCGAGCTCGCCTTTGCGGGCGCGTTGGAGGTGGCCGGGCTGCGTCTCCATAAAAAGGCGATCGATGCGCGAGCGTTCGGTCGCGGGGAAATTGCCCAAGTCGACGCCGAGCCGAAGCAGCGAGAGCAGGTTCATGGCCTCGGAGGAGTTGAGCAGGTGGCTATTGCGCAAGATACCGTAGGCGCGGCCAATCTTGTCGAAGAGCGTGCTGGCGTCGCTTTCGAGGAGGCGGGCGCGGGCGTTGCGTTCGTGGCCGCCAATCGTGCTGAGGACGCTGGAGAGGCGGCTAAGGATGTCGGTCTCAGACTCGCCAAGCGTGGTCTGGTTGGAAATTTGGAAAATACTGCCGCTAGCCTCCGAGCCTTCGCCAAAAAGCCCGCGCACGACCATCCCGAGCTGGTTTACGGCGCGGACGATTTTTTCCATTTGCCCGCTGATGACGAGGCCGGGCAGGTGCATCATAGCCGAGGCGCGCATGCCGGTGCCCAGATTCGTCGGGCAAGCGGTCAGATAGCCGCGCTCTTGCGAAAACGCGTAGTTGAGGTGCTCTTCGAGCGCGGTGTCGAGGTCGTTGATCGCGCTCCAGGCTTTGGCAAGTTGGAAGCCCGGGCGCAGAGATTGGATGCGCAAGTGGTCCTCCTCGTTAATCATTACCGAGAGGGATTGGTCAGCACTGATGACCACACCTGCACTGGCCTTTGTGTCGCTGAGCTCGCGGCTGATGAGGTGCCGCTCGACCAAGATTTGTTTTTCGAGGTCGCCAAGCTCGGCAACGCTAAGGCTGAGCCCGCGCCGCATCGGGGACACGGCGTTGAGCGCGGCGCGGCAAGTCTCGTAGGCGTCCTCGCGCTGCTCGGCCCCCGCCCAGCCCGGGAAGGGCGTTGCGGCGAGGTTTCGCGCGAGGCGGATGCGCGTCATGAGCACGACGGACTCGCTGCTCGCGAGGTCGGTCGCGAGTTCGGAGGGCGCGTCGAGGAGCGTCTCAAGCGTGAGCGGCTTAACGCGGCGGCTCTTGCCCGAAGGCCTGTTTGACTTCGTTGATTTCATCGCGGCAGCGGGCGGCGTCTTCGTACCGCTCGGTTTTAATGGCTTCGCTGAGGGCATCGTTGAGTTCGTTTAGGCGACGGTGCAGGTTTTGGCGGGCGAGCGCACGTTGCGGGGCTTTGCCGAGGTGGGCGGTGCCTTTGTGCATCTTTTCGAGCATGCCCTCAATGTGCGGCTCAAAGGTCTCGTAGCAATCGGGACAACCGAGGTGCCCCGTCTTCTTAAACTCGACCTCCGTATAGCCGCACTTTTCGCAACGCAGAATGGCGGGCGACGGGGCAAAGGGATGAGTGAGCGCGGCGGCGGCGCCCTCGCTCGTGCTGGCGTTAGCAAGCGACGCTCCGAGAAGGAGATCCGAAAGCGAAAGGCCGGTCGGATCAGTGACGCCCTTGGCCTTGGCGCACTCCTCGCACAGGTCCACCTTGTGAACTTTGCTGTTCACGATCTGCGTCAAGTGCACAGTGGCGGGCTTTTCGCAAAGATCACATTTGAGAGGGTTAGCCATAGGGAGAAGGAGCGCGTTATACCGCCTAAGCTGCCAAGATGTAACAATCTAGCAAGCGCACATAGCCAGGTAATCCCGCGCCAATGTCGCCCGTTGGGCACAGCAGGCCGCGACAGAGTGGCACAGGAGTTATAAGTGTAACTCGAGCTGCGTCGCCTCCCTGTTCGGCCTAGCAGTCCGAGTAAAACCAAAGACGCGCCGCAACGCGCGACGCGCCCAAATGCCCGAAGTGGCTCAGCGCTTAAATACGCGTCCCCTCGACGAGCACACGGCGACGGAAAGACGCCAACACATCGCGCGTAATCGGCCCGGGCCGCCCGTCGCCGATCCGCCGCCCGTCGAGCGCGATCACCGGCACGACCTCCGCACCCGAGCCAGTAAGGAAGCACTCGTCAGCACACCACACGTCGTAGCGCGTCATGTTTGCATCGCGCAGCGGCACGCCCAGCTCGGCAGCGATATCGAGCACCGCATCGCGTGTGATGCCCTTGAGCGCACCTTGGCTCGTGGCGGGCGTGATGAGTTCGCCCTTGTGCACGATAAAGATGTTATCCGCCGTGCACTCGGCGACGTAGCCCTGCTCGTTGAGCATAATCGCCTCCAACGCGCCAAACTGCTTGGCCTCAATCTTGCCCAAAATATTGTTCAGGTAGTTGAGCGACTTAACCGTCGCGGGGAGTGCCCCGGGGGCGATACGGCGTGTGGGCACGGTGACGATTGCTAGCCCGTTATCGTAGTACTCTTGAGGATACAGGGAGATCTTGCTGGCGATAACGAAAACCGAGGGCTTTGGGCAAGTCCACGGGGCCAGCCCGAGGTCGCCAATGCCGCGCGTAACGACTAGCCGGATATACGCATCGGTGAGCTCGTTTTGCCGACATGTCTCGCAAACGATTTCGCTGAGCTCGGCCCGCGTATGCGGGATATCGAGCATGACGGCGCGCGCCGAGTATTCGAGCCGCTCCAGGTGCTCCTCTAGTCGAAACACATTCCCTCCGTACAGGCGGATGCCCTCGAACACGCCATCCCCATAAAGCAAACCATGATCGAAAACGGAGATTTTGGCATCAGCAGAATCCACAAACTGCCCATCGAGGTAAATTTTCATAAGTCAGCAAAAGGAGGCGGGACGCTAGGGCGCGGCGCAACGCTTTGTCGAGTCCGCTAAGTGCACGATGGCACACATTCGTTTCTTTAATGCGCATTTGCGTAAAATGCCTCTCGGGCGACGTTGCGCGGCACCCCCTGTTCCCCATGATTGACGCACCCAAATCCCCCCAAAGTAACGCGGCGAAAAACGCCGAAAAACAGCCTGCCGCCTCGTCCGCGACCGCGGGCTTTACGCTCATTGAGCTACTCACCGTGATCGCGATCATCGGCATCTTGGCCGCAATCATCATCCCCACCGTCAACGGCGTACGCGCGCGCGCCCAACGCTCGGTTGATGGCAGCAACCTGCGCCAAGTCATCCAAGCCGCCCTCACCTACGCAGCGGATAATAACGACCGATTACCCAACCCCGATGTGCCCGGGCTGCTCTCCGCAACTGAGAACGTCTTCCTATGGCCCGGGCTCCTCGCGCGCGCCGGTTCGCTCAACGAGCCGAGCATGTACTTCTCGCAAGTCGACCCCGCCTTCGATGGCACAATGCCGCCCACCATCCTCAACCCGCAAAACCGCAACCTCGTCGACGCTGCCTTTAGCACCGGGCGCGAGCTGAGTTGGGAATTCGTAGGCGGCTTGCGAATGAGTGACCCGGCAACCACGCCAGTGGCCTTTACTCGCGGACTCTTGCCCACCGGATCCTGGGATCCGGCAAACGGCGTTTACGGCGACACGGGCGGCTACGTCGTCTTCCTCGGCGGAAACGTAGAGTTCTTCTCCGACACCGCCTCGGCCAAGTTTATCAACACGCAGACCGGCCAGCGCACCGACAACCTCTTGGAAGCCCTCCCTCGCCGCCCGGGAATAAAAGTCTGGGCGACCAGTCGCGGTGGCATCGGCCTACCCAGCGGCACGCCCGCGCCTTCTTCGTAATCACTCAGTCGTAGTTTCAATATAGATACATAAAAATGAGCACGGCAGGCCGTGCAGTAAATCTCATGTGCCCGGCCCGCGGCAAACGGCCCGCAGCAAAATTTCAGCGCGCGACTTAATTCTCACCCGCAATTGAGCTTCCCGTATCCCGCTAACGTGGCATGCGTTATGCCCGCCTCCTCCCTGTACACAACACACCCATGTCCCCTGCCACTCCTGCCCCTGCCGCACCAACCAACTCTCGGGAAATCACCTACGTCATCGGGCACAAGAACCCCGATGCCGACGCTATTTGTGCGGCGATCGCTTATACGGCGTTTAAGGAACAACGCGGCGAGCCAAACTTCGTCGCCGCCCGCTGTGGCAATTCCAACGTCCGAATCGATACCATCCTACATCGCTTCAACCAGCCGCTCCCTCTCTACTTGAGCGACGTGTTCCCGCGCGTGCACGACCTCATGACTAGCGACGTCGTCCACATAAGCGACGACGCGACGTGCTTCGAAGCGCTCGAAGTCTTCGAGCGGCGCGGCGTGAGTGTGCTGCCCATCACCGACAAAGACCGCAAAATTCTCGGCAGCCTCTCCCTCGCGCAAATGGGCGGCTTCTTCGTCCCGCACACCCAAGACCCGCGCCGGATGCGCGAGGTGCACACCAGCCTTAGCCGCATCGTCCGCTCGCTCTCGGCGACCATCCTCACCGCCACCGACATTGACCGGCTCGAAACCCTCTACGTCCACATTGCGGCAATGGACATCGCCAGCTTTTGGAAAATGTCCGAGCGCGAGAATATCCCCGCCTCCCAATCCATCACAATCGTCGGCGACCGAAAAAACGTGCAGCTCCGCGCCATCGAGATCGGCAGCCGCGCGCTCATCGTTAGCGGAGGCCGCGCCGTCGATCCCGAAGTCGTCGCCCTCGCTACCGAGCGCGGAACATGCATCCTCTCCAGCCCACACGACACCGCCACCACCGCTTGGATTGTCCGCACTGCCTCGACCCTAGAACGGATTATCGACCGCGATTTTAAAACCCTCAGTGCCGACCTGCCGCTCACCCTCGCGCGTAAACAGTTCAGCCCGCACTCCTCGCACGCGCTCCTCGTCGCCGATGCAAACGGCACGCTCCAAGGCATTCTCACCAAAAGCGACCTACTGCGCCCCGTGGGTAAACGCCTCGTCCTCGTCGACCACAACGAAATGACGCAAGCCGTCCCCGGTGCCGACCAAGCCCGCATCGTCGAAATCATCGACCACCACCGACTCGGCCCCATCAATACCCAGCAGCCCATCCTCTTCATCAACGAGCCCGTCGGCTCCACCTGCACCATCGTCGCCGACCTCTACCGCCGCGAAGGGCTCACCCCCACGCCCGACCTCGCCGGCATCATGATGTCCGGACTCATCACCGACACGCTCCTCCTCAAAGGCCCGACCGCCACTGCCAAAGATGCCGAAATCCTCCGCTGGCTCTCGGGCATCGCCGCCGTGGATCCCAACCAGCTCGCGGACCAAATCTTTAGTTCCGGCTCGGTCATTCTCGGCAACCCCGCGAAGCAAGTCGTCCGCGCCGACTTTAAAATCTACACCGAGGAAGGCGTCCGCTTCTCCGTTTCTCAAGTCGAGGAACTCGGCTTCCGCAACTTCTGGAAGCACGCCACCGCAATCGAACAAGCCCTGCAAGACCTGCGCGACACCGAAGCCCTCGCCTTTGCCTGCCTGCTCGTCACCGACATCAACACACAAAACTCCGTCCTCCTCGTCAAAGGCGACCCCAGCGTCATCAGCCGCATCACCTACCCCCATGTAAAAAACGAGGAAAGCTTTGAGCTCCCCGGCATCGTCAGTCGCAAAAAGCAACTCATCCCCTACCTCGGCAGCCTGCTCCGGGAAATGGCCGATGACGACGAGCTCCCCGCAAACCCCGCCCCACACAGGTAAGCCAAGCGTCCGCAACGCACTCCGGCCCAAAAGACGGAACAAGCAGCAGGCTGCGGCACACTCCCAGCAAACCCATACTTTAACGAATGATCACTCCAACCGACACTGGCTTAGAAAGCGACAGCTCAGCAGCGACACCTGCGCCAGCCGCGGCGGCGACAAGTGCGTCAGCCTTGGCGGCTGACGCCGCCCTGCGCACCTCCCCCACCGATTTCATCCGCGACATCGTCGCCGCCCACGTCGCGGAAAACCGTTATCCGCAAATCGTCACCCGCTTCCCTCCCGAGCCCAACGGCTACCTGCACCTCGGCCACGCCCGCGCCATTTGCCTAAACTTCGGCATCGCCCGCGAAAACGCCGGCCGCTGCCACCTACGCTTCGACGACACCAACCCTGCCAAAGAAGACGCCCACTACGTCGCCGCCATCACCCGCGACATCCGCTGGCTTATCCACGACTGGGCCGACGCCCAGCTCACCTTTAAGCCACGCGGTGCAGGCCCCGCCGCCCACCGCAGCGCCGACGGCCACCCCGACCACCTCGTCCCCCACGCCCCCGCCGACGCGCCCGACACCGAGCCCTACGCCGCCAGCGACTACTTCGACGCCCTCTACGACTACGCCCTCGAACTCATCCGCCGTGGCAAAGCCTACGTCTGCGACCTCAGCCCCGAAGACACCGAGCGCTATCGCGGCACGCCCACCACTCCCGGCCAAAACAGCCCCTACCGCGACCGCTCAGTTGAGGAAAACCTAGACCTCTTCGCCCGCATGCGAGCAGGCGAGTTCCCCGACGGCGCGCGCACCCTCCGCGCCAAAATCGACATGGCCTCGCCCAACCTCTGGCTGCGCGACCCGCTCCTCTACCGCATCCGCCACATCACCCACCACAACACCGCCGACCGCTGGTGCATCTATCCGCTCTACGACTACGCGCACTGCCTCAGCGACTACCTCGAAGGCGTCACCCACAGCTGTTGCTCGCTCGAATTCGTCGCCCACCGCCCCCTCTACGACTGGGTGCTCGACTCCCTCGACCTCCCTCGACCGCGCCCTTACCAATACGAATTCGCAAAGCTCATCCCCAGCTACACCCTCATGAGTAAGCGCAACCTCCTGCGCCTCGTGAAGGAACGCGCCGTAAACGGCTGGGACGACCCACGCATGCCCACGCTCGCCGGTCTGCGCCGCCGCGGCATCCCCGCCGCCGCACTCCGCCGCTTCGTCATCGAGACCGGCATCACCACCCACGACGGCGGCCTCACCGACATCGCCCTCTTCGAACACACCCTCCGCGACGAACTCAACAAAACCGCCCCCCGTCGCCTCGCCGTCCTGCACCCGCTCAAACTCATCCTAACCAACCTCCCCGAAGGCGAAGTAATCCCCTGCCAAGCGACCAACGACCCGCAAAACGACGCGCCCAGCACCCGCACTGTCTCCCTCACCCGCGAAGTCTTCATCGAGCGCGATGACTTTGCCGAAGTCCCCCCGCCCAAATTCCACCGCCTAAAACCCGGCGGCGAAGTCCGGCTAAAATACGCCTGCATCATCACCCTCGACGAAATCGTAAAAGACCCCGCAACCGGCGCAGTGACCGAACTGCGCGCGACCGCCCAACTCGACACCCGCGCGGGCCAGCCCAACTCCAACAAAAAAGTAAAAGGCACCATCCACTGGGTCAGCGCGCCCGAATCGATCGAAGCCGAAGTCCGGCTCTACGAACGGCTCTTCACCGTGCCCGAACCCGCCGCCGAAGACGATTTCCTAAAAGTCCTCAACCCGCACTCACTTGAAACCGTTTACGGTGCCCGCCTAGAACCCGCACTTGCCAGCGCCCAGCCCAACGAACCCGTCCAGTTCGAGCGCCTCGGCTACTTCACCCTCGACGTCGCCGAAAACGAAGACGCCGCAGCAGACGGCGACGCTCGCCTCATCTTCAACCGCACCATCACCCTGCGCGACACTTGGGCCAAATAGTGAAGAACTCCGCCCCTGTGGTCGGAGCTTCTCCTCCACAAGCTAGGGGAGCCTTCGGCTCCATATGACGATGACCTCGCTTGACCTCGCCGTGAACGGCGAGGCCTGCGCTTTGGCGCGTGGTCGGACACGAAAACCCGCTCCCCCTTTTGTTCTGCAAGCGGCCCCAACGACGCGTTTAATCGGCAGCCTTCATCACGCGCGGACAAGTGCGCCGAGCTCCGGGAAAAGCAATCGGCTATTCCACGCAAAGCCCTAAACTAAGGCCCCACTTGGCTGCGCCGTTTTCGGCGGGCCCTCCACGCCGAAAGCCCGAGCCCAAGCGCACCGAAAATCGCTCCGTACGTGCTTGGCTCCGGCGTTCCGCTGATCTGCCAATAATCCTTGTCATAAGACTCCAAATGCGTCCTCCCCGGCAGCCAGCCTCGGAAGTGAATTTTCCCCATCAGCGCATCGAGATCTTCCTTATTCATTGTCTTCTTCACCAAAAAGAAGTCCCGCCCCGGTGCCCACTCATTGACCTCGATACGTGCCTTATCCTCAATCACTAGCTCGTCAATATACAGGTAACGTTTATGGGAATGTGTCCCCCCACTTCCGAAAGAAACTACTCCCCTACTACCAGAAACGGTCAGGCGATGAAACTTATTCCTTATTTCTTTTTTTTCGACAGAATGGTAAAGTGTGGCATTCTTTAGCGTTACATTCGACGTAAAGCGCAGCTGCTGGCTCGCATCAAAGCGCAACACTGCCCCGCTACTCACAAAAACATTCCCCAAAACCGCAATCGCTCCATTCGTTTTCCCCAAGGCCAGATAATTGCTTCCACCGGAAACCTCCACATTTCCAGTAAACGTATTATTCTGATTTCCCTGTAAATAAACGATGGCAGTCCCCTCATGCTTCCCACTCATCCGAAGCCCCATCTTCCCTGAAATAACCGACTCTATTCTGAGCCCATAGTGTACTCTCTTCCCGGGAGGAACCACTCCCGTAGTGTCCACATGAGCGACAATATCTAAAAACTTCTGGTTAGACGTTAGTTGCCCAGGCCCACGAATCTCAGACCACTTGCCATTATAAATATGAATCCCCCCAGCATCAATCGTCGCAACCCCACTATCTATATAAAGACGTGCTCCTGAGCTTGAAGGATTAAATTTCACTCCTCCTACAAAACCATTGTTAATATGTTCCTCACCAGAGATATTCAAAACTGCACCATAAGTGCTACCTAACTTATCTTTATAAGTAATCTCCGGCTGGGGGGGGG
>NZ_LSZP01000003.1 GCF_001580045.1 Cephaloticoccus capnophilus | reverse complement strand
GGGTTTGATTAAGCGAAAGGGTTGCCCGCCCGCCGCCCCCGCCTCGGTTTCGTTCGCAGTATCGCCCTCCGCTCCTGCGAGCCCGCCCGCCGCGCCGTGTGCCGCCGCATGCGCAGCGGCCACCTGCATGAGCTCGCGGTCGAGGATCGTCTTGCACAGCGAAACGCAGGAGTCACAGATGAAAACGCCGGGGCCGGCGATGAGCTTTTTCACCTCGGACTGGGTTTTTCCACAAAATGAGCAGAGGGTCATACGCGAGGATTTGGCCATTTCTGGGTAAGCAGTTTCGTCAATTCATCAAGCGGTCGGCGACTGCGGCGCATTAAGCGCCGCGGCATCCTTAGTCGGCTCCATGACGTGGTCGACGAGCCCGTAGTCGCGCGCCTCATACGCATCGAGGTAGTAGTCGCGGTCGGAGTCTTTCTCGACTTGCTCGACGCTCTTGCCGGTGTGTTTGGCTAAAGTCTCGTTGAGCGTCTTTTTCCAGCGCAGGATTTCTTTGGCCGCGATGGAGATGTCGGCAGTCTGCCCGCCTGCGCCGCCGCTGGGTTGGTGCATCATTACGCGGCTGTTGGGCAGCGCGTAGCGTTTGCCCTTCGTGCCCGCAGAGAGCAGCACGGTGCTCATACTCGCCGCCATGCCGAGGCAGTAGGTGGCAATGTCGCACTGCAGGAAGTTCATCGTGTCGTAAATCGCCATGCCGCCGGTCACAATGCCGCCGGGCGAGTTGATGTAGAGCTGGATGTCGCGCTTCGGGTCTTCCATTTGCAGGAAGAACATTTGAGCGATGACGAGGTTGGCGACTTGGTCGTTAATGGGGGTGCCGATGAAAATAATCCGGTCTTTAAGGAGCCGCGAATAGATGTCCATCGACCGCTCTCCGCGGCCAGTGTTTTCCAAGACGATGGGGACGTAGTAGCTCATGGTTAAATTTCCGGTGATTTGTGCGCTCCGCACGGCTTGTCCGCACAGGGCGCGTTACGAGAAGAGAAGATTGGGGAAAGGCAAACGAGCGGCGGCGGCGCGCTCGGCACTCCCCCACACACGGCGCGCTGCGAGCTGACTTAGCCGCGCGCCGCTGCGGTTGCTGCAAGTGCGGCGGTCTCCTCGGCGGAGAGGACGGTGACGCTCGCTTTGGACACTACGAAGTCAACGGCCTTGTCGAAGAGGATGCTGCGCTGGAGCGCGCGCACGGCCTCGCGGTCTTTGGAGAGTTCTTGCACGACTTTGTCGGGCGACTGCTGGGTGCGCATGGCGTGGTTGAGGACGTAGTTTTGCATGTCTTCGTTCTCGACCTTCACCTGCTCGGTCTCGGCGATGCGCTCGCATACGAGCTGGAGCTTCGCGCGCTGCGTAGCCTGCTCGCGAGCCTTCGCGTAAAGCTCTTCCTTGTTCTTCTCAAAAACATCCTCAGGCACGCCTTGGCGCATGTTTTCGCCGATCACGCGGCGCAGCACCTGCTGGGTCTCGCTCTCAACGAGCGACTCGGGCACCTCGAAGCTCACCGCCTTCGCGATCGCATCCATGACTTGGGCGCGCTTCGCGCCGTGGACGTCGCGCTCTTTGGCGAGTTTGAGGTTGTTGGCGATGTCAGTCTTTAGCCCGTCGAGCGTATCAGCGCGGTGCGCCTTCAAAAACTCCTCGTCGATCTCGGGGAGGATACGCTCGCGGATTTCCTGCACCTCGATCGCGTAGCTCGCCGCCTTACCGGCGAGAGCGGGCGCAGCCGGAAACTCGGCGGGGAAGCTCACCGCGACGGTCTTTTTGTCGCCCGGCTTTAGCCCGGCGATTTCGTTACCGAGGCCCGGGATGATGCCGTCCTCCTCGCTCTCCACCTCGACCCAAGTCTGCGGCACTTTACCGTAAATTTGTTTCTCGGGCACGAGCTCAACGATGGCTTGGCCCTCAACCGTGCCTTCGTAGGCGAGCTTCACGTAGTCGCCTTTTTGCGCGGCGCGCTCGGTAGTCTTAAACTCTGCGCGGTCGGCGCGCAGACTGTTAAGGATTTGCTCGACCTCGTCGTCGCTGATCTCGACTGCGGGCACCTTGACTTCGAGGCCCGTGTAGGTGGGCAACTCAAACTGCGGCACCACATCAACGGTAAGCGTCACGCTGGCCTCTGCCCCGACCTTAATCTCGCCCGGCTCCACATTGACGAGCGTGAGCACGTCGAGCTTTTCCTTTTCGTGGCCTTCTTTGTAGGCGCGCGAGACGACCTTTTGCTGAAGCTCACCCGCGATTTCCTTGGCAAACTTGCGCTCAACCAAGCTCGCGGGCGCTTTACCGGGACGGAAGCCCGGAAGCCGCACTTGGCGGACAAACTCGGCCACGACCGCCTTGCGCTCGGTGGAGACTTCTTCGGAGCTAAGGGTGACGACTAGGCTTTTGCGCGTGTCGGAGAGGGAGTTGAGTTGGACGTTCACAGAAGATTAGGAGGGCGAGTCGTTTGAAGAAAAGTGGCGATTAGTATTTTGGGCTTATGGCCGGTCAAGGCCGCTCTAAATGGACGCGCCAAATAATTATGCCACGCCATTTTGCACACGGCGGCGGGCAGCGCCCCCACTTCGACCGACTCTCGGCGAATTCTTCCCCTAAAAACCCGCACAGTCTTGCACGACTCACAGGCCCAGCCTTTCGTCGTCCGCTTTATGCCCAGCCTCGCCCAACTCCTCGCTACGCATGGCCATTTGCTCGTCCTCGATGCAGCCAGTGCCTGCGTTCAAGTCGGCTGGCTCTCCGCCCACGAAGCGACTTGGGCCAGCTCCACCGACGAGGCGGGCAAAGCCCTCTTTTGCGGCATAGACACAGTGCTAAACGCCGCCCCCAATCGCAGCATCGCCACCGCCGGCGCCTTCCTTTTTTGCGAAGGCCCGGGCTCGATCCTCGGCATCCGCACCGCTGCGACCGCAATTCGCACTTGGCTCACGTTGCACCCGCAAACGCCCGCTTACTCCTACCAAAGCCTCGCCCTTCTCGCGCACGGACTCGGCGACGCCACACTCACACTCATCGCCGATGCGCGCCGCGACCACTGGCACGTCCAAAAACTCGGCCAAGCACTCCGCCAAGTGCCGAGTAGCGGACTTCGCCACGCCCCCAACGCAGAAAATCCTGAACCTTCTGACCAAAGCACCCTGACACGGGCCAACGAGCCGCTGCAAAAAAAACAGGTCTACGGCATGCCGGAGGGATTCCGCCACTGGACAACGCCACCGCCGAATCTCACCCGCGTTCCCTACGACCTCGAAACGCTCTTTGCCAACGAGCGCGTGCAAGCGGCCCAGCTCTTCACGCCCGCACACGAGCCAGACGCCTTTCTGCACAACGAAGCGACCTACAAGACTTGGTCTCCCCAAATCCACCGCCCGCCCGCTGCGCTAAACACACCCGCAGCCGCCACCAAGTAAAACCGCCTGCGCCACCGACCTCATGAAGCCGCACGTCAATAGATGCTGGGCGCAAATCGACCTCGCCGCCCTGGAGCGCAACCTACGCCGCATCCGCGCCACGCTCCCCGCCCACATGCGCTACGTCGCCGTCGTCAAGGCCGACGCCTACGGGCACGGCCTGCACCACGCCGCCGCGCGGATGATGCACTCGGGAGCCGACCTCTTCGCCGTCGCCAACGTCGCCGAAGCCGCGCAACTCCGCGAGCTCGGCCCCGGCTGGCCCATCCTCGTCCTCAGCCCGCTCCTCCTCGAAGAAGACCCACTCCTCGCCGAGCTCGACCTCGCCGCCACCATTTCCAGTGCGCAAGAAATCGCCCGCTTCGACGCCGTAGGCCGCGCCGCTGGCCGCCGCCTAAAAGTGCACCTCAAAATTGATACCGGCATGGGCCGCCTCGGTGTTTGGCATACAGACGCGCACGCGCTCTATGCGCAAATTACCGCCGCCCCGCATCTCGAACTCGCGGGCATCTACACCCACTTCGCCAGCCCCGACGAGGACGCCGCCTTCACTGCGGAACAACGCCACTGCTTCCTCGACGCACTCTCACGCTGCGAAGCCCTCGGGCTTCGGCTCGACCAGTCACTCTTTATCCACGCCGACAACAGCGCAGGCCTCGGCACGCTTCCCGAAGGCGGCCGCCCTTTTAACGCCGTGCGAATCGGCCTCCTCCAATTCGGCATTCAGCCCGCCCCGCACGCCCTGCTCACCCAAGTCCACACCGAGCCTGTATTCAGCTTTCACACACGCATCGGCCTCGTGAAAGAGCTCCCCGCGGGCACCACCATCAGCTACGGCCGCACCCACCGGCTCGCCCGCGATACGCGCGTCGCAATCCTCTGCGCCGGCTATGGCGACGGCATCCCACGCGCCCTCAGTAATCGCGGCCAAGTCCTCGTCGGTGGCCACCGCTGCCCTATCCTCGGACGCGTCACGATGGATCAAACCATTTTGGACGTGAGTGCGCTCCCCGCAGTCGCTTGTGGCGACGAAGCCGTCCTCATCGGCACGCAACCTACACCCAACACCGCGCAACCCAGTTCCGAGCCCGCCGCAACATCCCCCGCCCCTCTCGCTCAAATCGACATCGGCGAGTTCAGCCGCTGGGCCGACACCATCCCCTGGGAAATCCTCTGCTCAATCACCAAACGCGTCCCCCGCCTCTACCAATCCCCATTGGGGATTTGAGGGCGGACTCGCTCTCCAATGGTGTTACATACACGCGCGCTAACGCGCGCGCGGCGAAATAAAAGGGGCGGCGCCCCGCCACATAAAGGGTGTCTACGACACTACCTTGCCGATGGCTTCGACGCGGAAGCCGATTTCGCGCAGCGCGGCGTGGTCGAGCAGGTTGCGCCCATCGAACACGAAGGCCGGCTTGCTCATCCCTGCGTAGATCGCCCCGAAGTCCAGAGTCTTGAACTCATCCCACTCGGTCAGGACGGCCACAGCGTGCGCACCCGCACAGGCCTCGGCAGCACTCGATGCGATTTGCAACCGATCGCAGTCGTCGCCCGCGCTCGGCCCGCCCACGTCGCGCCGGATCTCCTCGGCACTCACCTTCGGGTCGTAGACGACGACTTGTGCGCGCTCGCCGAGTAAATCGCGGCAAACGGTAATCGCCGCCGATTCACGCGTGTCATTGGTGTCCTTTTTAAACGCAAAACCGAGCACCGCGATTCGCTTGTCGGCGACCGTGTTAAAGAGCGCATTGACGATCCGGCTCGTGAAACGCCGCTTCTGCCAGTCGTTCATCTCGACCACGCCTTGCCAATAGGCAGCGACCTCGGGCAACCCGAAGTGCTCGCACAGATAAGACAGGTTGAGGATGTCTTTTTGGAAGCACGAGCCGCCAAAGCCCACCGACGCTTTCAGAAATTTCGGGCCGATTCGGCTGTCCTTGCCAATCGCGTTGGCGACCTCATCGACATCAGCCCCCGTCGCTTCGCACAGCGCGGAGATCGAATTAATCGACGAAATCCGCTGCGCGAGAAACGCGTTGGCAACGAGCTTCGAGAGCTCCGACGACCAGAGATTGGTCGTCACGATCCGCTCGCGCGGCACCCAGCGCGCATAGACATCGACCAGCGTTTGCAGCGCACGCTCCCCACTCGGCGTCCTCTCGCCACCGATAAGCACACGGTCGGGCGCAAGTAAGTCGGCGACCGCCGTTCCCTCCGCCAAAAACTCGGGATTCGACAACACCTCAAACGCCACCCCCGGACGCGCATTAGCCGCGAGGATAGTCTGAATCGTCCCGGCGGTTTTTACCGGGATGGTGGACTTTTCGACGATGATTTTGGGGCCGCGCGCCTCCTCCGCCACAGTGCGCGCCACCGACTCGATGTAGCGCAAATCCGCCGCACGACCCGCGCCCAGTCCGTAGGTCTTGGTCGGCGTATTCACCGACACGAAAATGATGTCCGCCTCGCGAATCGCCGCGCGGACTTCTGTCGAAAAAAACAGATTTCGCCCGCGACACTCCTGCACCACCTCGTCGAGTCCCGGCTCGTAAACGGGCAGTTTAGCCGAGTTCCACGCGGCAATCCGCGCCGCGTTCATATCCACCACGCGGACCTCAATATCGGGAGCTTGCTTGGCGATCATCGCCATCGTGGGCCCACCAACGTAACCTGCTCCTATACAACAAATCTTCATAAGTAAGAGACTTACGAGACTGCGTAGCACAGGCCAAAAATCCAAGACCGATTTATATTAAGTTTAGCGAACGGTGCGAATGCCCTGCGGTGACGGCGGCGCGAGCCAAGCTTGGCCCACCCACGCCACCGCAAAAGTCAAGGCACCGAAAGCGCTCACCCCATAAAACGCCCGCGCTGGCCCTGCCCAGTCTACTACCGGCCCCGCAACTGCCGCCCCCAGCGCCATCCCGACGAGAGGACTCACCAAGCCCCAAGTCATACTCTCGGTCAGCCGCGGCTTCGCGACCAAGCTCTCAATCAGCCCCATCGAAATAATAATCGTCGGTGCACTCATCCCGCCCGACAGGAAGCAAAACAATGCCAGCCCCCAAAGCCCGCCAACAAAGAAGAACAGCAGCGTGCTCGCGAAGAATACTCCCGTAACAACCAAAAACTGACGGCGCAGCGGCAAGCCCCACGCCCGCCGCCCGTAAAGGATTCCGCCAATAAACGAACCGACAGCACACAGACTAAGCGGGTAAAAAATCTTTCCCGGTACTCCGAGTGCCTTCGCAAAGGCCGTCGTCGCCACCTCCACGACGCCGAAAAACCCGCCGAAGCCCAAAAGGGCCAACGACGAAATCAGCACTACAGGCATAAAAATCGCCGATCGATCCCGCGCGACTTCGCTTGCTCGCCCCTCATCCGCCGCTGGCGCGGGCGGCGACTGGTGCGCAAGCGCGGGCGGTTCGCTCTTCCGCTGCGCGCAAAACACCAGGCCGCCCAAAGTAAAAAGTAGAGCCGCCGCCGCGATTCCCGACTCAGGAAAAAGCCGCGTCGTGCACCAAATCACAATCAACGGCGCACAGGTCCAAACCATCTCCTCGCAAAGCGCTTCTAGCGAAAACGCCGCACGCAAAAGCGGCGTGCCCGAATACACATGCGACCAGCGTGCACGCGAGAACGCGCCAAAATTTGGAATGCAGCCCGAGCCCACCGCGCAAACGAACAAAGCCCAAGCCGGCCACATCAGCCGCGCGCCCAACATCAGCGCGACGAACGCCGTAACCGTCACCCCCATCGCGGGCAGCGCGATTCGCGATTGCCCATAGCGGTCGGCCAGCCGTGACAACTGCGGCGCAATCAGCGCATTCGACAAAATCGCCGTGCTCGCGACCAAACTCGGCAAACTGTAATTCGTCCGCGAATGCGTGAGCATCATCACAATCGACAGCGTGATCATCCCCGAAGGAAACCGCGCAATCATCCCCGCCACGAAAAACCACAGCGTCCCCCGCGCCGCGAACAGTTGGCGATAAGGATTAGCAGAGGCGGTAGAAGACACGGGAGGAGACAACAATTCGGACATAAACAACCGACAGGCGAAGCAACTGCTGCGCCCCTCAGTTCCCGCTTTCGACACTATTCCCGTCCGGTACGAAAAGATACTACGCCCACATCATAATAAGACTCCAAGAGAAGTGCCACAACCCCCACTGCGCGTGAGGCGGCAGCCGCAGGCTGTTTTATTTGGCGGCGGTCAGTGACCGCTCTCTCTGAGCTTCCACTGCGCGTGGGGCGGCAGCGTGTCGCTGCACCCATTTACAGAGCCGCTTGGTTGCCGTGCATTCGCACAGCAGCCAAGCGGCTCTGTGAAAAGGACCACAAACTTTGGGATGGGAGTTTACTGGTGATTTTCCCCACCTCGCCCAAACGGGTTATCACCCTACTTTCCCCTCCCTGTCGCAACGCGCCAGGGGGGAGTGCTTTCAAATTTGGGATTTCGCTTTCGCGCAATAGCGCGATGAGAAATCCCAAATTAAATGGAAGCGGTCACTGACCGCCGCCCCACGCGCAGTGGAAAACCTAGGCTGGGCTGGGGGCGGGTGTGCCTTCGAGCGAGGGCATGACCGGCTCGGTTTCCTGCGCTGTCGTGCCCTCCTCGGCGAGAGTTGGAGCGGGCTTTGGCTTAGGCGGCGGCGAGACGATGACCGCACTCTTAATTTCGCCGTGTGCGAGGATTTCGAGGATGTGTTTACCCTCGATCGTCTCGTATTCGAGCAGAGCCTCGGCGATTTTATCGAGCGCGGCGCGGTGCGAGTAAATCAGCTCTTTGGCGCGCGCGTATTGCTCTTTGAGGATACGGGTCACCTCTTCGTCAACTTTACGCGCGGTGTCTTCGCTAATGTGGCGGGAGCGCGTAATGTCGCGCCCGAGAAAGACGGTGTCTTGGTTTTCGGCGAGATCCACGGGGCCGAGCGCACTCATCCCATAATCGCAGACCATCGCACGGGCGATTTTTGTGGCCTGCTTAATGTCGCCGCTCGCGCCGTTGCTAAAGTCGCCAGTGACAAGTTCCTCGCCAATGCGGCCGCCCATCGCCATCGCGATTTGGTCGAGCAGCTTTTTCATCGGGCGCGTGAGAATGTCCTTCGTCGGGATGTAGGTCGTGCTGCCGAGGCTTTGGCCCCGCGGGATGATGGTGACTTTGTGAACGGGCATCGTGCCATCGTCGAGGAGCCCCTGAATAATGGCGTGTCCGGCCTCGTGCCAAGCGATGAGCCGCTTTTCGGACTCGTCCATAAGGCGGCGGTGCTCGCGGCCAAAGAGGACTTTTTCGCGCGCATCCTCGATGTCGATCATCTCGACCTTCTCCTTATTGCGGCGGGCTGCGAGAAGTGCCCCTTCGTTGAGGAGATTGGCTAGGTCTGCGCCCGAGAAGCCCGGCGTGCCGCGCGCGATGAGTGCGGGGTCAACGCCTTCGGCAAGCGTGATTTTTTTCGCGTGGACGCGCAGGATTGCTTCGCGGCCCACGATGTCGGGCAAGTCCACAGTCACTTGGCGATCAAAGCGGCCGGGGCGCAGCAACGCGCTATCGAGCACGTCGGGCCGGTTGGTCGCGGCGATGATGATGACGCCGTCCTGCGTGCTAAACCCGTCCATCTCGACCAAGAGCGAGTTAAGCGTCTGCTCGCGCTCGTCGTTACCGCCGCCGAGTCCCGCTCCGCGCTGGCGGCCCACTGCGTCGATTTCATCGATAAAGATGAGGCAGGGCGCGTTTTTGCGGCCTTGCTCAAACATATCGCGCACGCGGCTCGCGCCGACGCCGACAAACATTTCCACAAAGTCCGAACCAGAGATGGAGAAAAATGGGACGTCCGCCTCACCCGCGACCGCTTTGGCGAGCAGCGTCTTCCCCGTGCCCGGAGGCCCAACCATCAACATGCCTTTGGGAACGCGCCCACCGATGGCGGAGAATTTTTTCGGGGCTTTTAGGAACTCGACGATCTCGCTGATTTCCTCCTTCGCCTCATCGCAACCCGCGACGTCCGCGAAAGTGATCTTCTCTTTATCGCGCGTGAGCAGCTTTGCCTTGCTTTTGCCAAAACTGAGTGCGCCCCGCCCCGCCTGTTTGAGCTGCCTGATGAAGAGAAAGTACAAGAGCCCGATAATGATGACGAAGGGGATAACGTTCGCCAAAATCTGCGACCACATCGTGGTGGCCGGTTGCTCGACAAAGCGCGCCGAACGCTGGAGCCGCTCTAGGTTTGAGTCGGTAAGGCGGCCCGCCGAGCGGAAGGCCGTAGTCGTCTGCTCGCTGTCCGGCCGCAGCAACATGGGCTCGCTCAACTCGCCCGTCACCAGTGACCAATCGCGCCCGCCCGATAGATCGGGCTTAATGACGCCTTCCTTGATACCGCCACTTTCGGCGAGCTCGACGACTTGCTGGATTTTGAGCGTGATGGGCGAGCCGAGGCGGGCAGGCGACCACAACAAGAGCGACGTCAAAGTCAGCGCGACCAGTAGCCAGATAAGCAGCACCTTCGGCTGAAAGCGGTCTGGAGGGAGGTTTTTCAGAGGGCGGCGGCTCTTCTTGTTATCGGAATCGGGCATGGGGACAAATAGGAGTGAGTGTGGACGCTGCATGTTCCACGTCGCGAAGTCAATTGGCGCGGTCGCGTAGTCGCTCTTACTTAGCGGGAAACTTAGCGAAAAACCGACCTACCTATTAAGAATGTCCTTCGCTAACTGCGCGCCCAAATCCAAATACGACCTGTGCGGCGTCAACTTTTCAGTCCGTGCTCAACTTGGGCGATTTCGAGTTTCCGAGCGAGCGCAGGGCACCGACCTGCCGCAAAAGTGATGCCCCTTGTTTTGGCAAAAAAGTGAGACGGTCTTAGACCGTGGCGGAGAGAGAGGGATTCGAACCCTCGGTAGGGAATTTAAGCCCTACAACGCTTTAGCAAAGCGCCGCTTTCGACCACTCAGCCATCTCTCCAATTCCAAGCGGGAAGCTCGGAGGCAAACACCTCGCCCCCAAACCGCAAGCCTGTTCTTTCATTTTAGGCTGAGTCGATAGTGGCCAGTAAGGCTTTGTATGGGAGGATTTTAGGAATAAAGCGTTACGGATTGAGGGAGGCTCAGCGGGCGAAGATAATCAGATTTTGTCAGGGACGGTGACCAATCGCGGGCGAACGGCTTTAATCACCGCTGGCTGGCCAATGAAATCCAGCCCCGCCACCGCTGTTTTAGACTTGCTAGGTCGCTCGACCAGAGCACGGCTAACCGAAGAACTACTTAACCCATCAAGGAGCAAATCATGTCTAATATAGCCCACTGCGTAGTCGACTGTCACAACACACTAGGCGAAGGCCCGCTTTGGGATGTACGCGAGCAGGCGCTCTATTGGGTCGATATCTTTGAAAGCCGTTTGCACCGGCTTACACCGGCAACTGGCGAAGTGCGCCATTGGGACATGCCCGAGCGCATTGCGAGTGTTGCGCTGCGCGATCAAGGGGGCCTTGTCATTGCCTTTGCCTCAGGGCTGGCATTCTATGACTTGGATAGCTCTCGGCTCGACTGGATCGCACGCCCAGAGGCCCATCTGCCGAGCAACCGTTTCAACGACGGTAAGGTGGATCGCATGGGCCGATACTGGATCGGCACCTTGGACGAAAGCGGTCCCAACCACACAGCGGCACTCTACCGCTTGGACCCTGATCTGTCGGTGCACAAAGTGTTAGACGGTATCGGCATATCGAACTGCCTTGTCTGGTCGCGCGAGAACGACCGCTTCTGGTTTGCTGACTCGCTTGACAAGCAAATATCGGTTTTCGACTACGACCATTCCGCAGGAACCCTCTCGAACCGTCGGCCATTTGCGGATACCATCGGCACGGACTATACCCCCGATGGCGGCACCATCGACGCAGAGGGCTTTATCTGGGTGGCAGTTTGGGGCAGTGGGAAAGTCTTCCGCTTCGCGCCAGACGGGCGCATTGTTGGTGAAGTCCACCTGCCAGTGAGCAATCCAACGAGCTGCATGTTCGGTGGCCCTGATTTGCGCACCCTCTATATCACCAGTGCGGCAGAGGGTCTTACGGACGAGGCACGGGCGGCACAACCACAGGCGGGCGGCCTGTTTGCGGTAGATGCGGGCGTCGCAGGCCTGCCCGAAACGCGCTTTCGCGGCTGATATTTCGTGTATCGCCAATCCTGAGAGCTACGCGAACAACTACGGCTTTCTCCCAGCGATCTTGCTGGGCTTTCCCCACACCATCCCTCCAACAACTCAGTATGAACCGATTTAATGATAAAGTCGTACTCGTCACCGGTGCCGCCAGCGGTATCGCGCGGGCGACTGTCGAATATCTGAATGATAACGGTGCCCGCGTCTACGGGATCGGCCTAGAGGCCAATATAGCGCAGGGCTTCTACGCCGGGCGTGATCCGTCGTCCTGTGTGTTCAAGGAAACGGACGTGCGTGATACGGCGGCTATCCAATCCGCTGTCGATGATCTGCAGAGCCGTTTTGGCCGGCTAGACGCGGTAGTTAACTGCGCGGGTATCTACCCCAACGGTAAGCGTGTGGAGGAGTTGAGCGATGAAGAGTGGGACAACGCCTTGGCGATCAATCTAACCTCAATCTTCAAAGTCTGCCGTGCGACCATGCCGCTCTTGCGCCGTAGCGGCGGAGGCTCCGTGGTCAATATAGCCTCCGTACACGCCGAGGCCACCGTCCCCGGCGTCCCCGCCTATGCCGCAAGCAAAGCCGGCGTCGTGGGCTTGTCCCGGCAAATGGCACTCGACTATGCCGTTGACCGTATCCGCGTGAACGCGATTTTGGTCGGCTCGGTAGCGACTCGGATAACACTGGATGATATAAAAGCAGCAGGCGGAGCCGAAGCACTGGGGCTTACCTTCGAGCGCAACAGTATTGCCCGCATTGCCGACCCAGTGGAGATTGCAACGTCGATTGGGTTTCTGATTTCCCCCGAAGCATCCTTCGTGACCGGCAGTGCCTTGCAGGTCGATGGCGGCTTGCTGGCGCGACTACTCAATTGATTCTCTATTTCTGGGGCTATACTAGATCAGGGTTTATATCTGGCACCAGCCACCCAGGATTTTGAGTTCACTTTTTGGGCAATAGTGATTGTACATTATATTATTATGACAGCTCATTGCCGTTTGATAATGACTCATTCCAACTGAGATAAGCAAATGTAGTGCGCGCCCCCTCTCGCCCTATTTATAACATTATTAATGCCCCCACTCTCAAATAAGGAAAAACTGAAAGAACTAAACTACGTTAATAACGCCGTTAACTCATTTGCAACAAAAGACCAAGTAACTTCACTAAAAGCGACACTGAAGTTCTAAAAGCCGAATTACTACGCCCCCGCTTAATTATGCTAAGCGGGGGCACTTTTGTTATGCAGAAATAGATTTAAAGCTGCTGCGCCTCTGCTGGAAATCGCCCTTGGCGTGCAAACAGATCGAAGTCAGATTCCCCCTACTCCGACTCACATCTTATGCCAAACTTTATTAAAAAGCTAACAGATCGGTTCTTTTCCCCGGGGGCGCTAGTCATCGTAAGCCTTGCGGCACTGAGCTCGCTCGTCGTGACACTGCTGCCAGTTGAGAACCCTGAAGGCATTCAGTTTTGGGTTTTCTACACTCCTCACCGCGACGCTAGAATTGAAGACATTGCTGAGTGGAACCGGTTGCATCCCGATAAGCCCGTGGTTATGAAGTTGATGAGCATGGCCGCAATTGAGCGAGGGATGCTCTCGGGCTTCCTAAGCGGCACGCCAATGGCAGATGTATTTGAATCCAACAATGGTGTTTATCCCAAAGCCTTTCTCGGCCCACTTGATCAGGTTGGTTTCCTAGACCTCACGGATCGGCTACACGATGAGGGACTCTATGAGCAATTCAACGCGCCCTCATTTTCTACCATGACCTCGCGTGGTCGGATATTTGGTCTACCCAAAGATGTGCACCCAGTGCTACTGGGGTATCATGTAGACCTAGTGGAGGAAGCAGGCATTGATGTTAGCGAAATCGAAACCTGGGAGGATTACTTCCGCGTGATGCGACCGCTGATGGTAGACCGTGATGGCGACGGACGTCCCGACCGCTATTTACTTAACCTCTCAGAAACCGACCACGAGTTCTTGGTTCTATTGATGATGCAAAATGATGGCGTCTTTTTCGACGAAAATGACGTGCCCATATTCGCCAATGAGCGCAACGCTCGCTCCCTCGCAACAATCATCACTTGGCTTACTGGGCCTGATCGCGTTGCGACTCCAGTCAGCCCGCTCCCTTCTGGATTTCGTCAGCAACTCGACGGCCTCGTAGTGGGTAATATACTCCCCGATTGGCTTTATGGAGATTGGAAAATACATTACCCCGGCATGGCTGGAAAGATACGGCTCATGCCGCTACCGGCTTGGGAGCCCGGTGGTCGACGTACCAGTGCGATGGGTGGCTCCAATATTGGAATCAATAAGCGCAGCCCTTATGTTGAAGAGTGTTGGGAAATCGCAAAGATGCTCTACACCTCAGCCAGGGGAGCAGAAAAGATTTGGCAATCAACGGGCATTCTCTCTCCCGTCAAAACCCTCTGGGATGAGCCCTTTTATCATGAGCCCGACCCTTTCGTCGGTGGTCAGCGAGCAGGGACACTCTATATTGAACAAGCACCATATGCGCCAGAGCGGCCCTCATCCCCCTACAAATACATCACATATGAGCAAGTCAGTGCCGCTGCGATTGCACTCCGAGCCTACGCTGAACAAAACAGTATCTATGCAGTTGATCGCCTAGTCCCCGAGGCACTGCGACTCCTGAAAGAAAAGGAAACTATGCTTAGACGCCTCATATCAAGAAACGTGTTTCAAGAGGGAGATCTCAATCAATGAGGGGAGGCCCTTGTCCTCACTGCCCAGGACCTAAAGCACGAGTAAACCGTCTTCCAAGGCCCAAAGTTTTTAGGGGCTGTTTTTTACTCCCACTCCACCCCTCATCGCTTAAGTAAAATGCTTCATGTTCTTGCACAATACCTTAACTAGCCCCTCAAAAGCAAGACTCTCAGTCCATCATCTCCTATCTCTTCATTTCCAATTGAGCGTTAAGCCACTTTGGCAATGTCGAGGCTCTTGGGTAGGGGCTCGCTTTTTTCAGAAAAAAACTCCCACTCGGGTGAGTGGGAGCGATTACGAAACAGCTCTATCGGGCAGCGAACGCGCTGAACCGCGATCTTTCGTGGTAGATCTCTTTAATACCTGTAGTGATCGGGCTTGTAGGGGCCGCCGACTGGCACGCCGAGGTAGTCAGCTTGTTCTTTGGTAAGGCGGGTGAGTTTCGCGCCGATTTTGTCGAGATGCAGCCGCGCGACTTCTTCGTCGAGGTGCTTGGGGAGCCGATACACGCCGGGCGCATACTTGTCCTTATTTTGCCAGAGATCGATTTGGGCGAGGGTCTGATTGGTAAAGCTGTTGGACATCACAAAGGACGGGTGACCCGTCGCGCAGCCGAGATTTACGAGACGGCCTTCGGCAAGCAGGTAGATGGTGGGACCGTTTTTGCCAAAGGTGTATTGGTCGTATTGCGGCTTGATGTTGACGTGCGTGACGTCCTTAGCGGCGGCAAGACGCGCGCCTTGGATTTCGTTATCAAAGTGGCCGATGTTGCACACGATGGCTTGGTCTTTCATCCGGCGCATGTGTTCGAGTGTGATAACGTCTTTGTTACCGGTGGTGGTCACGTAGATGTCAGCTTGGCCGAGCGTGGACTCGATCGTGTTCACCTCGAAACCTTCCATCGCCGCTTGCAGCGCGTTAATGGGGTCGATCTCGGTCACGATGACGCGCGCACCGAAGCCGCGCAGCGAGTGTGCCGAGCCTTTGCCGACGTCGCCGTAGCCGCACACGCAAGCCACTTTGCCCGCGATCATGACATCGGTCGCACGCTTGAGTCCATCGGCCAGCGATTCGCGACAGCCGTAGAGGTTGTCGAATTTCGACTTGGTGACCGAGTCGTTGACGTTGATAGCCGGGACGAGGAGCTGGCCTTTTTCGTGGAGTTGGTAGAGGCGGTGAACGCCCGTGGTGGTCTCCTCCGAAACACCGCGCCACTCGCTGACGCGCTTTGCAAAAATACCTTTCTGCGTGCGCCCGATTTTCTTGAGGAGCTTTTTGATGACTTCCTCTTCCTCGGACTCGGAAGCGGTGTTTACCCAGTCGCTGCCCTGCTCCATCTCGTAGCCTTTGTGGAGGAGGAGCGTGGCGTCGCCACCGTCGTCAACGATGAGTTGCGGGCCCTTGTCGCCGGGAAAGCTGAGCGCACGCCAAGTAAGCTCCCAATACTCGTCTAAAGTCTCGCCCTTCCATGCGAAGACGGGGATACCCGCCTTGGCGATTGCGGCGGCGGCATGATCTTGCGTGGAGAAGATATTACAGGAGGCCCAGCGAACATCGGCCCCGAGCGCGACAAGCGTCTCAATCAAGACCGCCGTCTGAATCGTCATGTGCAGCGAGCCAGTGATGCGAACGCCTTTGAGCGGCTTCTTCGCGCCGAACTTTTTGCGGAGCGCGATGAGGCCAGGCATCTCGTGCTCGGCGATGTTTAGCTCTTTGCGGCCCCAAGCAGCGAGCGAGAGGTCGCGAACGATATAGTCTTGGCCTTTGGGAGCGTTTTTTAGCGGAGAAGGAGCGGAAGCCATGTGGGTTTTTTAAAAAAAAGTGGATGAGATTTAGTGCTCGGATAAGCGGCGATGCGCCCGACTGCGAAAGTGCAGCACAGACGCCTCGCAGCATTGCGATAGGGTTTACTTTTTGAGCGCGGCTTTTAACTCGGCGACTTTGTCAGTCTTCTCCCAAGGCAGCCCCGCTTTGCCGAAGTGGCCGTATTGAGTCGTTTCGCGATAGATAGGCCGCAGCAAGTCGAGCTGCTTAACGATATCCGCCGGCTTGAAACTGAAAATGTCATCGACCGCAGCCGCGATTTTCTCGTCGCTCACCTTGCCCGTGCCGAAGGTATTTACGTAAACGCTAACCGGCTTCGGGTGGCCAATCGCGTAGGCGACTTGCAACTCGCACTGTTTGGCGAGGCCAGCAGCAACCACATTTTTCGCGACCCAACGGCACATGTAGGCCGCCGAGCGATCGACCTTCGACGGGTCTTTCCCCGAAAAGGCACCGCCGCCGTGTCGCCCCCAGCCGCCATAGGTATCAACAATAATCTTACGCCCCGTGAGACCGGAGTCACCTTGCGGGCCGCCAATTACGAACTTGCCGGTCGGGTTGACCAAAAACTCGGTCTTCTTGGTCAAGAGCTCTGCGGGCAGGACTTTTTGGATGACCTCTTTAGTGATGAACTGCTCGATTTCGGCGTGCGTCACGTCCGCGCTGTGCTGCGTGGAAATAACCACGTTAACAATCTCGGTCACTCGCCCATCCACATAGCGGACGGAGACTTGCGACTTCGCATCCGGGCGCAGCCACTTGACCTGGCCGCTCTTGCGAATGCGCGTGAGTTCGCGGCCCAGCCGGTGCGCAAACATGACTGGCGCAGGCATCAGCTCCTTGGTGTCGTCGGATGCAAAACCAAAGATGAGCCCTTGGTCGCCCGCGCCCTGCTCTGCCGTCTTTTTGCCCTCGGCGCGGCGCGCATCGACGCCTTGCGCGATGTCCGCCGACTGCGCGGTGAGCTGGTTATTGATAAAGGCCGTATCGGCGTGAAACACATCGTCATCGTGCGTGTAACCGATTTCACGAATCGCGCCACGGATGACATCGTTCACGTTAAACGCCGCATCGATGGGCTTCGATTTGCCGGTCTTCTTGTCCTGAAGCTTGGGCAAGGTAATCTCGCCTGCGACCGTAACAGTGTTAGACTTTACCAAAGTCTCACAAGCGACGCGCGCCGTGCGGTCAAAACTAAGACAGGCGTCAAGGATGCTGTCCGAGATAAAGTCAGCGACCTTATCGGGATGCCCTTCGCCGACAGACTCGGAGGAGAAGACAAATGAAGTTGCCATACGGCCGCCGAGCAGAGGTGCCATGTCACCCCAGTGCAAGCCCTTAACCCGACATATTCGCATCCCCTAATATGTATGACGCAAATAGGGGCCACACGCAGCAACCCACCCCTCACAAGCCGCCACTAGCGCTGAGTCAGGGTTTTAGGGCGGCCTATTTTTACAGAAAATACCCGCGTTGTTTTTCGGAAATGGGCAGAGCGGCGCGCTCCATCACTTTTAGAAAGTCTTCCCAAATGACGCGTTTCGAGCGGTTTGACTGGTTTCGCAAAATGTAGCTCGGGTGGTAAGTCACCATCAGCGGGCAAGCGGCGAACTCGCGCCACTTCCCGCGCAGTTCGCCCAGTGCCTTAAATGAATCGTGACCGAGCAAGCCGCGCGCGGCGGTTGCACCGAGTGCTACAATGACTTGCGGCGCAACGATTTCGAGCTGCGCCCGCAAAAACGGCAGGCAATACGCCATTTCCTCCGGCGTAGGCGGGCGATTTCCCACTTGTTCGCCAGCCGCATTTTGGGTCGGCATCTGCGGACGCCAATTCATGATGTTCGCAATGTAGACCTGCTCACGCTCCAAGCCCATCGCCTGAATCATTTTGGTCAAAAGCTTGCCCGCCGGGCCGACAAAAGGCTCGCCCTGTCGCTCCTCCTCCGCGCCTGGAGCCTCGCCCACAAACATAATCTGCGCCTCGGGGTTGCCCACGCCAAAGACGACTTGCTTGCCCGGGCGCAACTGCGCGCGACAGGTCTTGTCGGCGAGCACGATTTCGCGCAAGGCGGCAAGCCGCTCGGCTTTGGTGCCTTCAGCAGGCAGTGTAAATTTAGCCTCAATCAATTGCGGTTTGGGTTGGCGAACAGGTGTAGTCACAGGTTCGAGAGTTTGCCTGACTGGAGTCACTTCGCGCCCTGGTGCCGAAGTCGTGATTTCTGGCGTCGCGCCAACGCGGGTTACCCGCTCGGGTGCAGCGTCAAAATGCGCGACGGCCAGCGACGCGGCACTTTCCGGTTTAGCAGGTTTACGTTTGGCAAGCGCGCTGCGAAGCCGCTCGAGCGTTTCAGGTGGAGCAAAAATCTCGCGAACGCCTAGACTTTTTAGCCGCCGCAATTCCTCCGTGAGCGCAGTGAGTGAAGCACGCATTGGGAGACACATAGCTTAACGCCGACCGTCGATAATTTGGGCAACGTATTTGCCCAAAAGATCATACTCGAGGTTTACCGGGTCGCCGGGCTGTTTTTCGCCGAGGTTGGTTTCGGCAAGCGTCGTCGGAATCAGCCACACGGTAAACCCGTCGGCATCGACTTCGGCCACTGTCAGCGAAACCCCATCAATCGCGATAGACCCCTTGTGGACAATCGGACCACGCTGGGCCGCAGCTTCCGGCAGACGAACGCGAAGCCGAGTGTCTGCACCGTGTTGGGCTAAACTCTCGATGGTGCCCACGCCGTCGATGTGCCCGCTCACGAAATGCCCGCCGAGCCGCGCATCCGCGCGCAAACTGCGCTCGAGGTTGAGATGCTGTGAGCCGCTCGCCCGCGCCGGACTCGCCCCGCCCACTCTCCCATCGCTTAAAGCAGCAAAATTCGTCAGCCGCCGCGTCTCCTCCAAAACGTCGAAAGTCAGCGCTCCCGCCTCGCGGTCAATCGCGACGACCGTCAAGCAACAGCCATTTACCGCAATACTGTCGCCGAGCTTGGCGTCGCTCAGCACGCGCTCTGCGGCGAGCGTGAGGTGCCAGCCCGCAGTCGCGCCCTCACCCACGCGAGCAAAATCAAGGAGCCGCCCTTTTTCTTCTACGAGTCCGGTAAACATTTTTCTAAAAATCGGGGTTTAGATTGGGCGCGTAGGGCACCGGTCAATACGGTGCGTTTTCGAGCGTGAGGATGAGCATCCGCGATTCGTCGGCGCGGTCGCGAACGACTTCGATAAAGAGTGTGTCGCCGGGGGCGCGGCGGGCGATATCGCGCTCCAAATAGCGAGCAAGTCGGCTCTGTGGCCGAATCGCGGGCAGCGCGCGGCTGTTGAGCGAGATGATCGCGTCGCCCGGCTGCATCCCGGCCTTGGCCGCAGGGCTATTGGGCAAAACATCGCCCACCAAAAGCGCGGGCCGCCCCACGAGCCCGAGTCGCTCGGCGTTTGCGCGGTCGATGACCCGCAACTGCTCAAAACCCGCCCACGGAATCGTGCGCGCG
Organism: Cephaloticoccus capnophilus; assembly: GCF_001580045.1. GTDB lineage: Bacteria > Verrucomicrobiota > Verrucomicrobiia > Opitutales > Opitutaceae > Cephaloticoccus > Cephaloticoccus capnophilus. Next base: position 47,356 of record NZ_LSZP01000003.1, on the reverse strand, counting down.
CTCGGGCTTTCGGGAACCCGCGTAATAAACTCCTGCAAAATCTCTTCGGCGAGGAGCACGGCGGGCGTCTCATCGGGGTTGAGCATCACGACGGGCAGCCCCTCGCGATCGCGCTGCGAGAATTGGAGCGCGGCTTGGCCGAAACCGCTCTGCCCCAAACCCACAAAATCCCCCGCCGCATTAAACACTGGCAGCCCCGGCCCAGCGACCTCGCGCGCAGCGAAGGCGTAAGCCTCGGGCACTTCGGCGACGAGCGAGACCCGGCTGCTCAAAAAATACGGGGCGAAGCCCTCATCCTTTTTGCGCAGCCCGATCCCCCAAATCTCCTCGGCGACGCGCGGGCGGGCCGGCCCGCCATTTGCCCCAGCGCCGAAACTGCGAAAGCGCGTGACTGGAGTCAGGCGCGCAGCGTCGCTCGGTGCATCCACCCGCACAAAGTGCCACTCGGTAAACGCATCGTAGCCGAGATAGTGTGCCGGAAGCGGCGCATCAATATCGCCTCCGGGCAGATAGAGTCGAAAGTCGCGCAGCGCACTCGGCGGCGTTTGCAGCTCAATCGCAGCAGTCGAAAAAATCACCGTGCCCTGCGCATCTATTACCGTGCCAAACGCCTGTATCGGCGTAGAACCTACAGCGCCGGCGTTCGCTCCCGCCCCTCCCGCTCCTTCATCAAGCGTAAACTCAACCGCTACGACGCTCCCCGTGCGCTCCTGCCACAGCTCCTCAAGTGTTGCCCCGTTCGCTACCGCTGAAAATACCACCAGTGGCGTGGCCAAAAACACGAAGCGCAGGATCTGCGCGGCAAAGGAGATTGACCCACAAAGAGGGAAATTCACGGTCGTTCGCTTCATCATATTATGTCTCGGTGCAAAGAATACGACTTTCGGCAGATAGAAACGAAGTGGCAATCCTTCTGGGAGCAAAACCGCACTTTTCGCGCCAACGAGGTCGCAAACGATGGTGCGGCAGACGCTGCGAAACCGAAATACTACGTGCTCGACATGTTCCCCTACCCTTCGGGCGCGGGGCTACACCTCGGCCACTGCGAAAACTACGCGATCACCGACATCCTAGCGCGGTTTAAGCGCGCACAGGGCTTTAACGTGTTGTATCCCATTGGCTGGGATGCCTTTGGACTGCCGACCGAGAACTACGCAGTAAAAACGGGACGCCATCCGGCAGATGTTACGCGCGAAAACGTCGCCACCTTTAAGCGGCAGCTCCGCTCAATCGGCGTTTCCTACGATTTCGACCGCGAAATAAATACCACTGACCCGCATTATTTTAAGTGGACACAGTGGATTTGGCTAAAGCTCTTCGAGCGCGGACTCGCCTACGTGGAGGACAAGCCCGTGTGGTGGTGTCCTGCGCTCGGCACCGTGCTGGCCAACGAGGAAGTCATCGACGGAAAGTCCGAAGTCGGCAGCCACCCGGTTGAGCGTCGCCCGCTGCGCCAATGGGTGCTCCGCATCACCGCTTACGCCGACCGGCTGCTAGCAGGATTAAAAGACCTCGACTGGCCGGACTCGACCAAGCGGATGCAAGCCGCGTGGATTGGCCGCAGCGAGGGCACGGAGGTCGAGTTTGATATTGAGGGAGTCGCCCCCGACGAAGCGCGTTTGAAAATCTTCACCACGCGCGTCGATACGCTCTATGGTGCGACCTATATGGTAATCGCGCCCGAGCACCCGCTCGCCGCGCGGCTTACGACGCCCGAGCAACGCGACGCAGTCGCCGCATACACGCGCGCCGCCGCCTCAAAAAGCGACCTCGAACGCGCAGAGCTTTCTAAGGAAAAGACGGGCGTATTCACCGGCTCTTACGCGATTAATCCCGCCAACGGAAAGCACGTCCCCATCTGGGTCGCCGACTACGTGCTCGCAAGCTACGGCACCGGCGCAATCATGGCTGTGCCCGCGCACGACGAGCGCGACTACGCGTTTGCCAAAAAATTTGGGCTACCGGTCGTGCAAGTCATCGCGCGCAAAAACGCGATCGAAGCGACCGCTGCGGACGGCGATGCAGACGCCCTTCCCTTTTGCGAGAGCGGCGACGGGCTCCACCTCATCAACTCCGATGACTGCAACGGCCTCACTCCCGCCGAGGCGACCGCCGCGTTGCAAAACCGCTTCGCCGCCGAAGGACGCGGTAAAGCGACTGCCCAATACAAGCTGCGCGACTGGCTCTTCTCGCGCCAACGTTACTGGGGCGAGCCCTTCCCCATCGTTTGGGTAAGTAAAACGGACTACGCCGCCGCGCTCGCGACCGCGAAAACCGCAAATCTCCCCCTCCCGCCCGAGCCAGTGACCGCGACCTTCGACGGCGAGGAGCGCTACGCACTCCCGCTACCCGCCTCCGCGCTCCCGCTCGAACTTCCCAAAGTCCAAGGCTACGAGCCGACCGGCACAGGGGAAAGCCCGCTCGCCGCCGTCACCGAGTGGCTGGAGATTTGGCACGAGCCGCAGACCGGGAAGAGCGTCCCTGCGAGCGAACCGCGCCCAGCGCCGCACTGGGTGCGCGCCCGCCGCGAGACCAACACCATGCCGCAGTGGGCGGGCTCGTGTTGGTATTACCTACGCTACCTCGACCCGCAAAATGCGGATGCATTGGCCTCGCCCGAAGCACTGCGCTACTGGAGCACGCCCGATCTCTATGTCGGCGGCGCGGAGCACGCCGTCTTGCACCTGCTCTATGCGCGGTTTTGGCATAAAGTGCTCTACGACTTAGGCTTATTTCCGACAGACGAGCCATTTACGCGACTGTTTCACCAGGGATTAATCCTCGGCGAAGACGGCGAAAAAATGTCCAAAAGTCGCGGTAACGTCGCCAACCCTGACGACATTATTGCGCACTACGGTGCCGACACGCTGCGGCTCTACTTGATGTTTCTCGGACCGCTCGAAGCGATGAAGCCTTGGAGCCCGCGCGGGATTGAGGGCGTTTATCGCTTCTTGCAAAAAATCTGGCGCGAGTGCCTCGACGGCGAAGGTCGCCCGAGTGCAAAGCTCAACGACTCGCAGCCCGACAACGAGGCGTTCTTGCGCGTGCTGCACGAGACGATTCGCAAAGTCGGCGACGACATCGCCGCCCTGCGCTACAACACTGCGATTTCGCAAATGATGATTTGCGCCAATGCGCTGCAGAAAGCCCCACATGTGCGCCGAGCATCGATTAAGCTGTTTCTACAAGTGCTCGCGCCCTTCGCCCCGCACTTTTGCGAGGAGCTGTGGGAACGATTGGGAGAAAGCAGTGGCTCGCTGGCGACTGCGCCTTGGCCCGCCTACGACCCGCAGTGGCTGGAGCGCGACGAGTGCAAACTCGTCTTCCAGGTTAACGGCAAACATCGCGGCGACGCACTCGTGCCCAAATCTATCGGCCAGGAAGACGCAGTGGCTCTTGCCAAGGCTCATCCGAAGGTCGCCTCACAGCTAGAAGGTAAAACAATCCGGCGTATTATTTTCGTCCCTCAAAAGATTATAAACCTGGTTGTTGCATAACTACCCAGTTGCGGAAAGAAACTACGTAGGTTTAATTTTTTGTGCACAGTAAAACTCTCACCCAGTAATTTCCCTAACACACGCAGTATCTAACTCGTATTCACACTATGGCTACACACGTAAAACTCCGGCTAGGCCTTGCGCTTACGGCTCTCACCGCCGCCCTCGGCACGGGCACTGCTCAGGCCCAGAGCCCTATGATTTACGCCCCGGGAGGAGGTGGCATTGATGCGCCGATCACCACCAATCTCGTGAGCAAGCTCTACGCGGTCGATGTTGAGGGCGAAGTCTATGTCGAAAACAGCGGCCTGATCATCCCACTCGCTGCCCGCGAAATTTACGTCGCCCAAGGCTCGACTGTTTACACTTCGGAGGAATCCACCGCCTCACTCGTTATTTCCAACGGCACCGGCATCTTCCTGAGCGAATCGAGCCGCATGACTGTCACCCGCGCCGAGCAAGAACCTTTCCAAGGTGAGCGCAGCGACATGATTAACGAGCCCTCTGTCTCTAATATCCAATTGAAACACGAGCGTGGCGTCATGGGCATTTGCACGAGCCGCCTACTCGCAGGCACGCTCCTAGAGGTCGTTACTGACGAGTTCACCACCCGCATCGTCGATGGGAAGCTCGTCTACGAGCGCGGCCCCGAAGGCAGCTCCGTCACCCTCGTCGGCGGAGATGCCTCTTTGCAGTCCGGCCAAATCTGGTATGAAAACGAAGGCCGCGACCTAAAGGTGCGCCACAAGCTCTTCTTCCCCGCAGACGGCAGCGAGCCGATCGACACCGAGCTCAGCGGCCAAGAGCTCGCCGAGATGGAAGGTATCGTCACAATCGCCTGCTTGGCGCGACGCGGCGTTTACTTCGACGTCCTCGGTGATCCTGTCGCCAGCGACATCATTGATACACCTGACCAAGCTGAAGGGATCACTGGCACGCCCACGACGCCCGGGCCCGGAGGCGGTGGCCCGGGTGGCGGTGGTGGCGGCACAACGGTTGAGCCCCCGCCGAACACAGTTAGCCCTGCCAATATCCCCTAAGACTTAAGTCGCTATCCGGCCAATAATTGGGAGAGAGTATGTGTGTAGCCTCTCTCCCTCACCCTGCCTCTTTTGGTTTATCGGTAAGTAACACCTCGCTTTCGTTAGGAGCCCATTTGTCCCCTCCCCTCTCCTCTTTTTGCTAAAACCTAACACCCGCGCTCTCTCCGCTAACCTTAGACAGATGATGAAAATCACCTCCTCCAAACTCGCAGTGCCTGTTGCTGCCCTCCTTGGCCTCTTCGCCACTACGCCGGGCTACAGCCTCGTAACCTTTAACGATGGGCAGAACAGCATCTTCGTTAACGTGTCCACAGGCATGTCTTGGGACTCTAATATAAACTCCAGTGCGGACACAACGAGCGACCATATCTGGTTCGCCAACGTGGGAGTAAACTTCTCACGGCGCGCCGGAATCATCAGTATTGATGCCAACGCCACGGCAAACATCAGCCGCTTCAACAACCACAGCGAAGAAAACTTCGCGAACCCAGACATGAGCCTCAGCCTGTCCAAGCACACGGGGCGCACGACTGGCACGCTCTCCCTGAGTGGAGCTCGCCAAAACCGCGCGGACTCGGCAGCCAATATTCGTAACGAATCTTGGTACTATAACGCGCAAGGTAGCTTGAAATATCCGATCATCTCGCGCTACTCGCTCACCTTTGGCGGTGGCTTTCATGAGCGCACCTTCCGCAACGCCCCCGGCTACTTGGTTGACGACCGCGTGACCAACTGGAGCACTGGCCTCAACTACGCTTATACCGACCAAACCGACCTCACTGCCAGCTATCGCGGTCGCTACGGTGAAACCAGTGCGCACGACTCTTACTACGACCATGCTTTCCTAGTCGGCGTTAACGGCAAAATCTTGGCCAAGCTCACAGGCAGCTTCCACATGGGTTATCAACAGCGCAATAACACCAAGAAGTGGCAAGGCTCGCACAGCAGCCTGACGATGTCCGGCTCGGCCAACTGGCGGATCTCCCCAAAGTTCAACGCTGCATTCTTCATCTCGAAGGACTTCAGCGTCGCCTCGACCAACATCCACACCGACACGCTTAGCGCAGGTACAAACGTCAGCTACTCACTGACCCCACGCTTCAGCGTCAACGGCGGCATCAACGGCGGTGAGTCGCGCTTCCTCGGCCTAGGCGGCGGTGGACGTAAAGACCAGTTCTTCGGGGCCAACGTCGGTGCGTCTTACGCAGTCTACGGCGACTACCTGCGGCTTCACCTCGGCTACAACTACTTCCGCAACTGGTCGAACACCGCGATCTCCGACTACGACCGCGACTCGCTTAGCCTCTCCGCCAGCAGCCGCTTCTAAGAAGCGGCCTCGCTGCCTATCGCTCGCTTAATTAGCAAAACCCAAGGCTCTTTTCACGGTGACACGCTCCGTATACGCCCAAGCCCTCTCTTGCCTGCTAGTGTTTTTGGCTAGCTTCGCCTTTGCCTCTGCCCAAATCTCCAGCAGTCGCTACGGAGCTGCACCGACTACCTACCGGATAGCGACCAACGACACACTGCGCGTCGTCGTCTTCCAAGAGTCCGATTTAGAAATCACGGCCCGCGTCGATGCCAGCGGCATGGTTAACCTGCCACTCCTCGGCCAGATCCGAATCGCCGGTCACACTATCCCCGAAGCCGAGCAGGCAATTGCCCGCGCGTATCAAAACGAACGCTACCTGCGCAGCCCACAAGTCACCATTTCCATCGTCGACTACGCGCCGCGCGAAATCTCCATCCAAGGCCAAGTCAGAGCCCCCGGCCGCTATCCGCTGCCTATTGAGCAAACGATGACCTTGGTCGAACTCGTCACCCGTGCGGGCGGCTTCACCGATGTTGCTCGCGGCTCTGCCGTCACCGTCACCCGAGTAAAGGCTGACGGCTCCACTGAAAAATTTGTCGTTGACGTCCAAAGTCTGATCCGAGGGCGCTCCCGCGCGAGCGTCGAAGACAACTCCCTCGCGCTCCAGCCAGGTGATATCGTCTACGTCCCCGAACGCATTATCTAACGAAACATGGCCGAACCCGCTGGCTCGTCGCCCACGCCGCCTGTGCCCTTGGGCGCGGCGCCCTCTTCCTCTGCCGCAGATGCACCTGTCGAGCAACGCCGCTCGCTGCGCGATTACTATGTAATCTTGCGTGAGCGATTCTGGATCGCGCTCCCGCTCGCTCTGCTCGTCTCGCTCGTCATTGGCTACTACCAAGCGCGGCAGACACCCATGTATGCCAGCACGGCCATCATCCAGTTCGAGCGTCCCGAAACGGTCGTCACCACGCAGACGGTCATGGATGCGACCATCCGCAACGAGCTCGATCTTAACACCTACATTCACCAGCTCACCAGTAACCGCGTCCGCACGCGCGTCCTTGAGTCTCTCACCCCCGAAGAAGTCGCCATCATCCAGCGGCCTTATCTGAAAAGCCAAGCGCCAGGTGAGCCGCTCCCGCCGCTGGCTGCGATGCTCGGCCTCCTCAGCATCGACCCTGTGCGCAACAGCTTCATCCTGCGCCTCACCGTCGGCCACCAAGATCCCGAGGCCGCCGCCATCCTCGCCCAACGCCACGTTGACCAATTCCTCAGCTACCTGCTCGAAAACATCAGCGGCGTAAACGACACCGCCGTCGACTTTCTACGCGAGCGAGCCGAGCAACTTCGGCTCGAATCCGAGGCCAAGGCCCAGCGCCAGCAAGAGTATATGCAGCGGCATAACCTCATCTCGCTCGATAACAGCACAAGTATCGTCGATAGCCGCCTCCTCGCTGTTAACGGCTCACTCACTCAGGCGCGACTGCGACTCCTCGAAGTCGAGTCACTCGCCAAGCAGGTCGACGACTATCAAGAGGCCGGAGCAAACCTCCTCGAAATCACCTACATCGGGAACTACAACACGGTCGCCCCGCTGCGCGGCCAAATGACCACGCTCCTCCAAGAGCAAGCGCGACTCGCCGAGCGCTACCTAGAGCGGCACCCGCGGATGATCGAGGTGACTAACGCAATCATCATCACCCAAGAGCACCTTGACCTCGCCGTCCAAGGCGCAATCGCTGACCTCAAAACCAGCCTCATTGAGGTAAAGAAAACCATCGCGCAGCTCGAAAACGAATACGCCGAAAACGAGAAAGAAGCCCTCAGCCTGCGCAACATGCGGGTCGACTTCGAGAGCCTCCAAAACGAAGCCGCCGTCGCCCGCGCAAACTACATGCAGATCCTCGACCGGCTTAACCAGACCACCACCACTAAGTATCTGGAAAAAGTGCCGATCCGGCTCCTCGACCGCGCTCAAGTCTCCGGCCGCCCCTACACGCCCAATTTCCCGAAAATCGTCCGCATGTGCGTCATGATGTTCTGCGTGGTCTTCTTCGGCACAGCCTTTGGTCTCGATTTTATCGACGACCGGATCAAGAGCGCCTGGGACATCGAAAACTTCCTCGGCACGAGCCTCCTCGGCATCGTCCCCGACCTCGCCTCCGTCAAAGACGAAGACAAATACACACTGCTGCTCAAAGACACGCACCCGACCGCTGTCGAAGCCTTCATGGGCATCTACGGCGCGGCCAAGACGCATAGCCTCGTCGATTACCCGAAGTCGATGCTCGTCACCAGCACCATCCCGGGCGAAGGCAAGACCCTCGTCTCGGCCAACCTCGCGGCCAGCTTCGCCCGCCACGGTAAACGCACGCTCCTCGTCGACTGCGACTTGCGCCGCCCCATGCTCCACCGCCGCTTCGACCTCGCCAACACCAGTGGCATCATCGCCTTCTACGAGGCCGACGGCGACCTCGACTGCGACCTGCCCAACGACTCCACCCTAGGCATCGTCAAACTCAGCGAAAACCTCTCGCTCTTGCGCTCCGGCGGACGCTCCCGCCGCCCCACCGAGCTCTTGGAATCTCCCTTCTTCGGTGACCTGCTTCAAAAACTCGGCCACTACTACGACCTCATCATTATCGACTCGCCCCCGCTCGGGGCCGTCACCGATGGGCTGCTCATCGCCGAGCGTGTGGACGAGGTCGCCTACGTGTGCCGCTTCAACCGTGCCCACCGTAAGCACATCCAGCTCTACATGCGTGCGCTGCGCAACGCGAAGACGGAAGTCCTCGGCGTCGTTCTCAACGGGCTCACCCCGCGCCGCGTCGAGTATTACTCCAACTACCGTTACTACCGCAGCTACGGCAAATACACCGAGCGAGTCGACCGGCCAGAGCGAGAAACCAAGCGACCAAAGAAGGTCGTCGAGGAGGCCGAAGTCAGCGAAATCGCGTAAGCGAAAGCCGAGCCTATTATCTTCTGAAAGAGCGCCCCGAACCCAAGCGGGTCGCTCTTTTTCGTTTTTCGCACAGTAGCTTGTGCCAAGCGGCAAGCGACGGTGAGCCTCGTGTCACGTTAATCGGCTTTCCTTATCGGGGGTGGTGCGCCAAGAGTCCGCTTCGGAAAAACCACTCGACCCATCATGCCCCACCGGCGCGGGCTCACGGTCGTCACGCGTAATGTCTCCGATTTCCAGCAAACAGGAGTTCGAGTGCTCAACCCGTTCGCCGACTCCGAGTCACCATGCCAAACACTCCTCTTTCTGCGTTCCTGCCTGAAAACTTTGATCCCACTCGCCCACTGGGGCTCATTGCGGGCAAGGGCCATTATCCGCTGCTCGTCGCCGAGGCCGCACGACGCACCGGAGTCGCCGTCCGGCTGATTGCCTTCGAGGGCGAAACCTCCGCCGAACTCCTTGCGCTTTTCCCGCCTGCCGAACGCGAAATCATCCTCGTTGGCCAACTCGGCAAACTCCTAAAAACCCTCGCACGCTTTGGCTGCGGCTCCGCGCTCATGGCGGGCCAAATCACCCCACGTCGCCTTTTCAAAGGACTACACCCCGACCTCAAGGCCGCCCAAATCCTCTTTTCCCTCAAACGCCGAAATGCCGAAACGATCTTTGGCGCAATTGCCGCTGAAATCGAAAAACTCGGCATCCCGCTGCTCGACGCACGCAGCTTCCTCGACGCGCACTTGCCCACCGAGGGCTGCATGACAGGCGGAAAATTCGCAATCGCCCCCGAATACCTAGAGCACGGCATCCAAATCGCCCGTGAGTGTGCACGGCTCGATATCGGCCAAGGCTGCGTCGTGCGCAAAGGCACCGTCCTCGCCGTCGAAGCCTTCGAGGGCACCGACGAAATGCTCCGCCGCGCCGGACAATTTAAAACCGAAGAAGCCCTCTTCGTGAAAACCGTGAAACCCGCGCAAGACTACCGCTTCGATGTGCCCTGCTTCGGCCTGCACACGCTCGAGGTCATGCGCGAAGCGGGCATTCACGCCGCCGCGCTCAAGGTCGGCAGCGTCATCCTCCTCGATAAGCCCGCCATCCTCGCCCGCGCCCGAGAAGCCAAAATCGCCCTGCTCGGCTTCAATTAGCAGTCGCAGACTATTTTATTTTGCGAGGTGTCGGTGTCGCCTCGTCATGTGACTCTCCCACCCAATGAGCCAGCTTCCTAAACTTCCGAGCGGACATATCCTCGGGCAGCCGCTGACAGCACTCGCCCCGATGCAGGACGTGACCGACCTCGCCTTCATGCGGGTCATCGCGCACTACGGCGCACCGGACTATTTTTTCACCGAGTTCTTCCGCGTTCACTCCCAGTCGCGCCCCGAAAAGCACATCCTGCGCTCAATTGACGAAAACGACACGGGCCGCCCCATCTTCGCCCAACTCATCGGCGAAGACACTCCACAACTCATCCGCACCGTCCGCGAACTGCGCACGCACGCAATCGCCGGAATCGACCTAAACCTCGGCTGCCCCGCGCCCAAGGTTTATAAGAAAAACGTCGGCGGCGGGCTTTTGCGAGACCCGCAACGCATTGCCGAACTCCTCGCCGCCCTGCGCGACGCGTGCGGCAGCGACTGCCCTTTTACCGTCAAAATGCGTATCGGCTTCGAGGATACAGCCCACTTCAACACGATTCTCGATAGCGTCTCCCAGCACCGTGTTGACCTGCTCAGCGTTCACGGGCGCACCGTCCGCGAAGGCTACCGCAGCGAGGTCCACTACGACTTTATCGCCCACGCCGCCGCGCGCGTTCCCTGCCCCGTCCTCGCCAACGGCAACATCACCTCTGCCACCAAAGCCCGCGACGTCCTCACGGCAACCGGAAGCGCAGGCGTGATGATTGGCCGCCACGCGATTCGCAACCCGTGGATTTTTTCCCAGTGCCGTGACACGCTCGCCGATCGCGAACCGCCCCCCGTCGTCCTCGCTCAAGTTCGCGATTACATTGAGCGGCTCTACGAAGCGACGCGCAGCGCGGATTTTCCCGAGCGCGCGCACGTCAACAAGATGAAGAAATACCTCAACTTTGTGGGCCAAAGCGTCGATCCCGCTGGGGCATTTCTCCATGCCATCCGCCGCGCAAGCACTGCCACCGAACTCTTCCAAATCTGCGACACACACCTGCTTTCCGAGCCGGGAAAACCCTTTTCAGACGAACCCTACCCGGGCGTCATCGCACGCCCCAATTGTGAAACCCCGCAGTCAGACGGCTGCTCACTGGAAACAGTGGCCGCGTGAGGCCAGTGACCTCTTCCATCGATCTCGCGAACAAGATGCAGCGAGCAAGTGAGTCTACCTGCCTTCCGGCAGGGAAAGGTTCGACTTGTCCGAAGCGACGCGACTACTCGAGGCCGAGTTTTTTGCGGCCCGCCTCGGAAATCATCTGCGGCACCCAGACTGGGTCCCAGACGATGTGCACCTTTACGTCTTCGACGTCGGGCAGTGCGGCGATTCGCGCACGCGCGTCTTCGGCGATTACCGGGCCCATCCCGCAGCCGGGCGCGGTGAGCGTCATCTTCACCTCCACCCGATACCTCACGCCTTTCTCACTCTCGCTCGTCTCAATCGCCATATCGTAGACGAGCCCCAGATCAACGATGTTGACCGGAATCTCCGGGTCGAAGCAGCCGCGCAACGCAGCCCACACCGCATCCGCGCTAAACTCACGCGGGGCCGCTTGCGCAGCCGCGCTCGTGCCGCTCCCGCCCTCGTCTATCGGCTCGCTACCGCCTTCCGGCACATAGCCACCGAGCGCGTCTGCATCACCCGAAGCGATAAGGAAAAGTCCCTCGTCGCTGCGCACTGTGAGGTTGCCGCCGAGTGCCTGCATAATTCGCAACTCCGCGCCCATCGGTAGCATTACCGACTCGCCCGAAGGGATGCGTGTCGCGCGCACATCGCGCATCAATAGGTGTTCCATAAAAATCGTTAAAGGAGTGTTAGAGAGGTCGCCGGCAGGTACGCCGACCCTTTTTATTAAATGATGGACGTCCGACTCGGCCAACGAGCCGAGCCCCAATCAGCAGGGTCTGCGATCCTTAGTTCAGTTCGAGTATTAACGGCAACCGTGCATAGACGTGTTGCGGGTCGTTGTAGCTTTCGAGCGCGCGAAGCTCGCTCGCTGCCCGCTGCCAGAGACCGCGCACGACTGCGTTCGCCTTCAGCGCACGCGCTTCGCCAAAACCCTCTTGCATGAACTCCTCGAAGAACTCCGCAAGGGCTTCGCCAAACTGCGTCGGTCTCGGGTATTCGCTCACGCGGTAGCGGCCCTGCTCCAGCCCGGCGGCCTCCGCCGCATAAGCAATCGCCTCGCCCAGCCCGCCCAACTCATCGACGAGCCCGAGCCGCTGCGCCCGCAGTCCCGACCACACACGCCCCTGCGCAATCTCGTGCACAAAGTCCGGTGCGAGCCCGCGCCCCTCTGCGACCCGCTCAATGAATTTGTCGTAAATCCAATCCACGCTCCGCTGCGCAATCGAGAGCTCGGCAGCAGTGAGCGGGCGGTCAATCGCCCCCGTATCGGCAAAGCGGCTCGTCTTCACCGTCTCAAAATTGAGCCCCAGCTTTTCGCTTAAACTCTCGATATTGAAGAACACGCCAACGACACCGATTGAGCCGGTAATCGTAACTGGCTCGGCAAAAATCCGCTGCGCGGGCGTCGAAATCCAGTAGCCGCCCGACGCGGCGACCGAGCCCATCGATACCACCACCGGCTTCGACTGGGCAGCCAAGCTCAACTCGCGCTGTATCGCCTCCGACGCCGACGCACTGCCGCCCGGACTGTTTACCCGTAGCACGATCGCGCTCACTCGGCTGTCTTCGCGCAGCGTGCGCAGCTCTTGGGCAAACCGCTCTCCGCCGATTTGCCCGGGCCCTCCACGCCCATCGACGATGGCTCCCTCCGCGTAAAGCACTGCCACGCGCCCGCGCGGCTTTCGCGCTCCGCCAGCTTCACCCGCCACACTTTTCTTTTTTTCGGCTGCCGCCTTTTCCACAAAAACCCCCGCCCGCTCTCCGGCTCGCAGCGCGCGCGAGTATTTCTGGAGCGAGATTTGTTTAAACGAGCGGTTTCCTGCTCCATCGCTCCCGTGCCCCGCCTCCGCCCGCATCGCTGCTAAAAACTCATCCCGATAGACCAACTCGTCGACGAGCCCGTGCTTCAGGGCCGACTCGGCGAGCAACACCCCCTCAGCATCCACTGCCGCCTGAATCTCGCTCACCTCAAGGCCACGACTGGCCGCCATATCGCCAAGCAAGCTCCCCCACACGTCATTTAAAAGCATTTGCGTCTGCTCACGGTTTTCCTCGCTCAATCCGTCACTCGTAAAAGGCTCCACCGCGCTCTTATATTTGCCCACACGCGTGACCTGCACGCCCACTCCAAGCTTCTCGAACGCATTTTTAAAAAACAGCCCTTGGCTCGCGAGCCCCGGTATCGCCACGAAGCCAAACGGATCGAGCGCAATCTTATCGGCCACCGAGGCGAGGTAATACTGGCTCCTCGACGCCAGCGAGAGGTAGGCCCGAATCGGCTTTCCCGACTCCTTAAAGTCAGCCAAGGCCGCGCGCAGTTCGCGCCGCTCCGCAATCCCTGTCGCGCTGTCCCCGCCAAAAATCACGACGCCCTTAATCCGCTCGTCGTCCGCCGCCGTGCGAATCGCGTCAAGCGCACGCCGTAGCGGCACTGTGGGCGGTAGATGTCCACCGCCCAAAAGGGCCATTGTAAAGTCCGGCGGCCCAGCAGGCGCATCGCGAAAATGCGTGTCCAAATTCACCACGAGGAAAGCCCCGCTCGGCACCGTGGGCACGCGCGGCCCAGCCGATTTTCCGACGAAGCTGAACATCGCCACCGCCAGCATCAGCAGCGCAAAGCCCCCACCAAAAAACAGCACCAAGGCAACAAAGGCCGCCAGCATCGAGCGAAGGAAAGACTTCATAAACCGCCACAGCGTGGGCCTCAATGCCCACGCGGCGAGAAAAAGGAGCGCACGCGCACCGGTTCATTCCGCACAGGAACAGTTGCGTCATAGGCACGGCCTCCCACCCTTCGCGCCAACATGAGTCGCCCTACGCCCGACACCCCGATGCCGATGGAAGGGGCCGCGTCCCCCGATAGCCAAGACCTGCTCACCACTCACCGTAAGGCACTGCGCATCAACCTTGATGCGACCAAATACGGCACCTTTGCCGAAATCGGCGCAGGCCAAGAAGTCGCCCGCGTATTTTTCCAAGCAGGAGGCGCCTCCGGCACGGTTGCCAAGACGATCTCCGCCTACGACATGACGTTTAGCGACGCCATCTACGGGAAAGCCCCGCGCTACGTCTCCCAAGAACGGCTCCTGCTGATGCTCGACCATGAGTTCGAGCTCTTGCGCGAACGGCTCTCCGAATCGCGCGGCACGAAGACCCAATTCTTCGTTTTTGCCGACACTGTCTCTGCACGAAACTTCGCGGGCACCAACGAGCAACACGGCTGGATGGGCATCCGCTTCCAGCCTGCGCCCTGCGCCGAACCCAGCGAGATCGTCCTGCACGTCCGCATGTCGGACACAGAAGCTGTCCTCCAGCAAGAAGCCCTCGGCATCATCGGAACCAACCTCGTCTACGCCGCCTTCTACTACCGCAACGACCCGCAAAAATTCACCGCCTCGCTCCTCGACCACCTCAGCCCCACGCGGATCGAGATCGACATGCTTGAGTTTCGCGGCCCCGAGTTTGCGCACATCGACAACCGCCTCACCTCGCTGCTCCTCGTCCACTACGGACTCACCAACGCTGTCATGTTTGGCCCCGGCGGATCCGTCCTCCAGCCCTCCGAGGTGTTGCGCAAAAAAGCCATCCTCGTGGAGCGCGGCAGCTTCCGCCCCGTCACCCACGTCAACGTCGATATGCTCCACTGTGCCGCCGCCCAGTTTATCCAAGAGCCGCTCGTCAAAGACCGCGACTTCATCGTCCTCACTGAAATCACCGTGCACAACCTGCTGGCTGACGGCCAGTTTGACTCCGCCGACTTCCTCTCGCGCGTCGACCTGCTCGGGGCCATCGGCTTCACCGTCCTCATCTCCAACTACTCCGAGTTTTACCGACTCACCGCCTACTTCCGCCGCTACACCAAAGAGATGATCGGCATGGCCATGGGCATCACCAACCTCTTGGAAATTCTTAACGAAAAATACTACGAAAACCTCGAAGGCGGCATCCTCGAATCGCTCGGACGGCTCTTCCGCCACTCCGTCAAACTCTACGTCTACCCGATGCTGCGAGAACCCTACGAATGCTACCTCGCCACCGGCCAAACGAGTGAGCCTACCACTGACTCCGCCGCACCGCCAACGGGAGAGCGCCAAAATGGCAGCGGCAGTACACCGCGCGACGCGCGACTAACAGAGGCGCACAAAATTGAGACAGTCACCGCGCAAAACATCCAAGTCGCCCCGCACCTGCGAAACCTCTACGCGCACCTCTACGAAAACTGCTACATTGAGTGCCTCACTGGCTACAACCCCGACATCCTTCACATCTTCTCGCGCGAAGTCCTCCGCCGCATCCAAGACCAAGACCCGACTTGGGAAAACCTCGTCCCCGACTCCGTCGCTGCCGTCATCAAAGCCCGCCAACTCTTCCACTACCAAGCTCCGCAGCAGCCCAGCACGCTCGTTGGCGCCAGTTAATCTCCGAACCACAAACGAAGGGCCGGGTCTGTTCTCGCTTCAAACGTGGCCGCCTCGGCGACTAAGCTCGTCCTGCACAACGCCGTCGGACCGCCCGCCAAATAACCCAGTCTCCAACTGTGAAGTTTTACAAATATCACGCCCTAGGAAACGACTACCTCGTCCTCAACCCCGCCGATTTTCCCGCGCAGGCGACGAGTGCCTGCAAACTGCTGGATGGCCCTGCCGGCAACGACCGCACGCCAAGTAAGTGGGGATCCGCCCCGCCGTCCGAAGCCGAAGTCCGCCTCCTCTGCCACCGACATTACGGACTCGGCTCCGACGGCATCCTCTGGGGGCCCGTCGAGACGCTCGATAACGTAGCCGATGCAGTGGGCGATCGGGCGAAACAAGACAACGCCGCCCAGCCTCGCCCGAATGGCCGCCCCCGTATGCTGCGGATTTATAACCCCGACGGTTCCGAAGCCGAAAAGTCCGGAAACGGGCTGCGGATTTTCGCCCGCTATCTCGCCGAACACGGACTCGTGCAAGGCGACACCTTCACCCTCCAAACAGTCGGCGGCCTCGCGCGAGTTGAGATTATCGACCGCGCCGCATGGCGCCTGTGCATCGGCATGGGCCGCGCCACCTTTGCCAGCGCGGAAATCCCTGTGGCAGGGCCATCCCGCGACGTCTTAGGCGAGTCGCTCGACCTTGGCCGCGACCGTCACTTCTCCTTCTGCGCCGCCAGCGTGGGAAACCCTCACTGCGTCGTCCCGCTGCCCGAAATCTCAGAAGAACTCGCCCGCCGCTACGGCCCAGAAATCGAGACGCACCCGCTTTTCCCGAACCGGATTAACGTGCAGTTCATGCAAGTAATCGACCGCGCAAACATCCGCATCGAGATTTGGGAGCGCGGCGCAGGCTACACCCTCGCCTCGGGCACTAGCTCCAGTGCCGCCGCCGCCGTCGCACACCGGCTCGGACTCGTTGACAGCCAAGTCACCGTGCACATGCCCGGCGGCACGCTCGAAATCAACATCGCCCCCGACTGGGAAATCACGCTCACCGGCACCGTCACAAAAGTCAGTGAAGGCCAACTCTCCCCCGACCTCTTCAGCTTCCTGGACCGCGTTTGATTGAGTGCTGGAGTGCAGCGACAGCGGGCTGTCCCGAGCAGACCTGCTACGCCACCGCCGAGACCGCACTGATGAACAAGGCTGCCCACTCGCCCATTTCTGAGCAGCGCCCAACGCGAGCAAACCATCTAATACGCGAGGCTCCTGCACCTAATAGCTAACAGTAAGGATTTGAACTCACGGGATAAGCTGCGCTTTCTCGGCCTTCATGCGTTTTGTCCGCGCCAGTTTATTCGCTTCCACAGGCTTGCTCCTGTTTTTCTCAGGGTGTCGAGAGGCCAAGGTCCAATCCTACCGCGTGCCCAAGGAAGCCCCGCTACCCCCGCTCTCTTTTGAGATGCCCGGAGGAATGGCCGCCGCGAATGCCGGAGCCGGGCCCAATGCTAACCCCACCGCGCAACCCGCTATCCCCGCCGCCAGTGCGGCCGATGCCGCGCTGCGCTGGACCGCTCCCGAAAGCTGGGCTCCGCTCCCGCCCGTGGCCATGCGAGTCGCCGGCTATCGCCTCACGCGTGCAGACGACAGCTCGACCGCCGAGCTCACCATCACGGCCTTTCCGGGCGATGTCGGCGGCGACCTTGCCAACATCAACCGCTGGCGCGGCCAAATCGGCCTAAACCCCATTTCCGCCGACACGCTCGCCACCGAACTCCAACGGCTGCGCATCGACGGGCCAGAGGGACAAGAGGGCGAACGAAAGCCGCGCGACTTTAAGCTCGTCGAAATGACCAACGCCCAAAGCTCACCCGCGCAAGCCACCCTCGCCGCCTACACCGAGCACGACGGGCACACTTGGTTCTTCAAGCTCACCGGTGCGCCCGCGCTCATCTCCGCCGAGAAGCCCGCGTTTCTGGAGTTTCTCAAAACCATCCAGCCGCGCTAAGGGCCCACTCACTCGCCGCCCAAAGCCCTGCCCCTCTCCGGCATTCCGCCACTCCACTACCGCCCCCCTTCCCCTCCCTCGAAAACCATGCGCGAAAACTGGGACGAGTTCATAAAGTTTTTCACCTCGCTGAAGCTCACCGTCGTGCTGCTTGCGCTTTCGATTGTCCTGATTTTTTGGGCGACGCTCGCGCAGGTCGAACTCGGGATCTGGGGGGTTCAGGAGCAATTTTTTAAAACCTTCTTCGTCCTCAAAAAAATCCCCGGCACGGAGATTCCCGTGCCCGTTTTCCCGGGCGGCTATTTCATCGGCGGACTGCTCCTGCTAAATCTCATCTTTTCTCATCTGTATCGGTTCCGTTTCACTTGGGGCAAAAGCGGCATCCAGCTCACCCACAGCGGGCTCATCCTGCTACTCCTCGGCGAGCTGTTCACCGGCCTTTGGCAACAAGACTACCAACTCCGGCTCGATGAGGGGGTAGAGAAAAACTACTCCGAAAGCTTCCGAGACCAAGAACTCGCCATAATCGACACGACGCATCCCGACTACGACGACGTGGTAATCCTGCCCGACCGACTCCTCGCAAAGCGCGGCGGGAAAAGCGGTAGGGCCGAAGTCCAACACCCGAAGCTCCCCTTCCGCCTCGTCGTCCGCGACTACTACCCCAACGCCATCCCGCAAACCCGCGACCAAGTCCCGCCGAACGCACCGAGCGTCCCGCCAACGACGATGGGCTTTGGCCGCGATTTTACGGTTATCCCGCTGCCGCTCAGCTACCGCCAAGACCAAAGCAACCTCTCCGCTGCAGTCGTGGAGCTAATCGGCCCGGACGGCTCGCTCGGCACTTGGCTACTCTCCGCACATCCCTTTGTGCGCCCGCAGCCTTTTGAGTACGCGGGGCGCAGCTTCGAGCTCTCGCTTCGCTTCGCGCGCAACTACAAACCCTTTTCCCTAAAACTGCTCGAACTCCGGCACGACGTTTACCCAGGCACCGAAATTCCCAAAAACTTCTCCAGCCGCGTGCGGCTCAGTGAGGCCGGCGCACAAGCCGACCGCGAAGTCCTCATCTACATGAATAACCCGCTTCGCTACGGCGGCCTCACCTTTTACCAATACCAAATGGATAGCGCCAGCGGCTACTCCGTCCTCCAAGTCGTGAAAAACCCCAGTTGGATGCTCCCCTATGTGTCCTGCATTTTGATGATGGCCGGGCTCCTCATCCAATTCGGCATCTCGCTTTTTGGCTTTACCAAAAAACGAAGCCTCACGGCTGCAACCGCAACGGCGACGGCCGCAGTCGCAACGAGCGCATCCGCACAGCCGCCGCCCGCTAAAACCGCCAAGCCAAGGAGGACCCGCTAATGAAACGCGCGCTCCCGCTCCTCGTCCTCGCGCTCGCCATACTCTGGCTCGCAAACACCCTGCGCGACCACCGCGCGGACAAGCAGCTCGACCTCGAAGGCTTTGGTCGGCTCCCCATCCTCGCCAACGGCCGTATCAAGCCACTCGATACCGTCGCCCGCAGCTCGCTCCTCCAGCTCCAAGGCCGCCAACGCGTGCAGAGCGGCTCCGGCGCGACGCTCGCGCCCACGGCCTGGCTCGCCACCGTGTTTTTCGATCCCGCGCGCGCCGACCGGATGCGCACCTTCGAAGTCGTGCACCCCGAAGTGCTCACGCTCTTCAACCTACGCCCCGAAGACGGAGACAGCGGCAAACGCTTCTCCTTCGTCCAACTCAGCGGCGGTTTCCCCGAACTCATGCGCCAGTCGCAACTCGCGCAGCAAACCGACACCGCTGCACGCAGCGCCTTCCAACGCGCCGTCATCCAGCTCCACCTCAACCTCAACCTGTATCACGAACTCAAGCACACGCTCGCCCCACCCGATAGCGCGGACTTCCTAGGCGAACTGCTCAACTTCCAACAAAACCTCCCCGCTGGGGTCGCCGCCGTGCGCGCACGCCAGCAAAACGAGCCCTATGACGAAGCCGCATTTAACGCCATGCTCGCGCTCGGCACACGCTTCGACACGCTCTCGACTGCCTCTACACTCCGGCCCATCCCGCCGCCGAGCGGCAGCGCAAACGACTCATCACACGCCGACTGGCGCACGACGGGCGCAGCCCTGCTCGGCACCTTTGAAACCGGCCTAGTCGACCACAACGTGCTCGCTTACGCGGGCCTTGCCCAAGCTTGGCGCGGACAAAAGCACGCGCAGTTTAACGAAATCGTCCGGCTCTACCGCGACCAACTTCAAACGCAGTTCGCACCCGAGCTACGCAAAACCGACACCGAGGCGCGCTTTAACGCAGCCGCCCCCTTCTACCGCAGCATGCTGCTCTACGTGCTCGCCTTTGTCCTCGCCATTTTCTCCTGGCTCAAATGGCCAGACGTGCTGGGCCGCACCGCCTTTTGGCTCATCCTCTGCGCCTTCATCGCAACCAGTGCGGGCATCGCCACACGCATGTGGCTCGAAGGTCGCCCGCCCGTCACCAACCTCTACTCCTCCGCGCTCTTCGTCGGTTGGGGCGCGGTGCTCCTCTGCCTCGTCCTCGAAGCGCTTTACAAAAACGCGATAGGCAGCGTCGCCGCCGGGCTCATCGGCTTTAGCACGCTACTAATCGCGCACCACCTCTCGCTCGGCGGCGACACGCTCGAAATGATGCGCGCCGTCCTCGACTCCAACTTCTGGTTAGCGACCCACGTCATCATTATCACAATCGGCTACTCGGCCACCTTCCTCGCGGGCTTTTTGGCACTCATCTACATCCTGCGCGGATGCTTCACCCGCTCACTCGATCGTCCAACCGCCGCCGCACTCTCACGGATGGTCTACGGCATCGTCTGCTTCGCCACACTCTTTAGCCTCGTCGGCACCGTCCTCGGCGGTATCTGGGCCGACCAAAGTTGGGGACGCTTCTGGGGCTGGGATCCGAAAGAAAACGGAGCGCTAATTATCGTAATTTGGAACGCGATTATCCTGCATGCCCGCTGGGGCGGGCTCGTCCGCCAACGCGGCCTCATGTGCCTCGCCGTCTTTGGCAACATCGTCACGGCGTGGAGCTGGTTCGGCACCAACATGCTCGGCGTAGGCCTACACAGCTACGGCTTTATGGACGCGGCCTTTTGGTGGCTCTCGGCCTTCGTCATAAGCCAACTCGCCGCAATCGCCCTCGCCCTCCTGCGCCCAATCTCGCCTCAAAAGACAGCGCACCAATAAGTGCGCCACGAATAAAAGGGCCCTACGTCAGGACCCTGCCGGCACCGCCGCGCCGCTGGTTGCTGCGTTACTTCAGGCTAAGTCTAGCAGCCTCTGCGCGTGCGCCAACGCGCTCGCCGCGTTTCGATCGCCGAGCATTCGCGCCAGCTCGCCCAGTCGGGCTTCCCGCTCGCCCTCAATCCCTCTAATCCGCACCACTGCACGCGACTGCGTTTGGTCTTTCTCAACGAGCAAGTGGCGACGCGCTTGCGCAGCCACTTGCGGGAAATGCGTCAGGCAAAGCACCTGGTGAGTCTGGGCGATCTGCGCCAGCTTTTGCCCCACAATCGCGCCAATCTCACCGCCCACATTGGCGTCGATTTCGTCGAACACGAGCAGCGGCACACGGTCGAGGTCCGCCAAAAGCGTTTTTAGCGCAAGCATCACCCGAGCCAACTCGCCGCTCGAAGCGACTCGGTTAAGCGGCAACGCAGCCTCACCCACGTTGGGCGAAAACAAAAACTCCACACCGCAATCGCCCTGCGGCCCGAGCTCTTTCGGCACGATGCAAATCCGAAACTCCGACTTGGCGAAACCGAGCTGCGCGATCGCTCCGGCGGCAACCTCGCCCAGCCCAGTCGCCGCTTTCTCTCGCTGCACACGCAACACCGCCGCCGCGGCCTGTGCCTCGCGCAACGCGGCATCCCGCGCCGTCTCCGCGCGGAGCAGCGCGCCCTCAATGTCTCCCTGCTCGTCAAGCTGCCGCTGCATCTCGCCGCGCGCCGCGATCACCGCATCGAGGTCCCCGCCGTGCCGCCGCTTCAAGTCCAGCCATGCACTCATGTTGTCTTGCACTTGCTGCGCCTCTTGCGGGTCAAACTGTAGCCCCTCGAGCAACGCACTCGCCTCGCTCGCCACATCCGCCAGCTCAATCGCCGCGCTGCTCAATCGCTCCGCCAGTGTCGCGCTCTCGCTATCCATCTCGCGCAAGCGCCGCGCGTCCGCCAGCACCGCCGCCAACCGCGATTCAACGCCCTCCTCCCCCGAAAGCCCCTCGACCAGCCGCCCCGCAAGCTCGGTCAATTCTTGCACCTGACTCATCCGCGTAAAATCGCGCTCCAAGGCCCCAATCGCCTCCTCGCTCAAGTCGAGCGCCTCCATCCGCGCGAGCTGACTTTGCAAAAACTCAAGTTGCTCGGGCGAAGCGCGCCGCTGAGCTTGCAAGCGCTCGACCGCCGCCTCCGCTTCCCGCCACGCGCGGTAGCGCCTCTGGTAGGTTTCCAGCGCAGGCCCGCAGCGTCCGTACAGGTCGAGTAACTCCAGTTGGCAACTCTCCTTGAGCAAACGGCGCGGCTCACTCGGCCCGTGAAAATCAATCCACAGTTCGCCCAACTGCTGCAGCGCACTGAGCGTCGCGAGGCTGCCGTTAATGGTAATCTTGGGCGCCTTCTCACGCGGCAAACTACGCCGCAAAATCAACACGCCCTCCTCGCAAATCGGCAGCTCCAACTCCATGAGCACTGCGTCTACGCGCTCCGAGTCTGCGAAAAACAAACTCGCTTCAACGACGAGTGCCTCCGCGCCCTGCCGAATCATCGTCTTATCCGCACGCTGCCCCGCGAGCAGACTCAACGCGCCAATCAGGATACTCTTGCCCGCGCCAGTCTCACCCGTGACCGCCGTGAACCCCGCTTCGAAGTCGAGCTCGACCTCTTCCAGAAGGGCTAGGTTTTGGATCCGCAACGATTGGAGCATAGACTGCGGATACCGGAGAAAACTCCGCATACTTTCAAGAGGTCGTTCGACCGATATAGAATAGGCCTCCGTCGCGGCCACGTTTGAAACGGGAACCGACCCTAGTTAGAACGACCGGAATTTTTCTTGCGCAGCCCCCCACCGCTCGTCCTTACTCCGCGCTCCTCTTCTCCGAGCGGACCCTTAGCTCAGTTGGTTAGAGCGTCTCCTTGACATGGAAAAGGTCACTGGTTCGAGTCCAGTAGGGTCCACGCGGTCACAGACCATTTTTATTTTGGGCGTCGTCGTTACCCCCGCCTCCTCAATCCGCCGAAGAATTATCACTTCGGTTTTTTTGTAGGCTAATTTTGCGAAATACGCGGATTTCCAGCTAAGCACTGGCGCGCGATTGTGGTGTCTTTGACTATTTGGGCGGTCAGTTCGTCCAGCCCCGCAAACTTCTTTTCTGGGCGGATGAAGTGGCGCAGTTCCACGAGCAGTTCGTCCCCCCTGTCCCACGGGCATTCGTCCGCCAAGATGAAGACTTCGAGTTGCGGCACGGCCTGCGTGCCGACCGTTGGGCGCAGTCCATAATTTGCGATTCCCGGCAGCGCAGCGTTCACCCCAGCCCCACTCTCCGCGCCCACTGCCGAGACTTCCACCGCGTAAACGCCGTAGCGTGGTTGGAGCTCGGGCAGCCACTCAATGTTTAGCGTAGGCGAGCCAATCGTCCGCCCGAGCCCGCGCCCCGAGGCGACCACGCCTTGCGCGAAATAGGGATAGCCGAGCATCGCGTTGGCTTGCTCGATTTCGCCGCGCTGAATCGCCGCCCGAATCCGCGTGCTGCTAATCGGCTCGCCGTCATACTCCACACGGGAAAGCCCAACGACTTCGACGCCGTGCGCTTTCCCTTGTGCTTTAAGAAGCTCCAAGTCGCCGCGTCGGCCGCGTCCAAAACACCAATTCTCGCCCACGTAAATTCCCGCCAGTCCGGGCAGCGCGCGTTTAAAGTGCGGCAGCACCGCTTCCGCCTCCAGTGCCGCAAACGCTTCAGTAAAGGGTTGGGTGATGAGTGCGCAGACGCCGAGTTTTTCGAGCACGCGGGCTTTATCGCTCGGGAGCATCAGCATCTGAGTCGCCGCGTCGGGCCGGAGTAGGTGGCTCGGATGCGGCCAGAAACTGAGAACCGCAGCGATTGCAGGTAAGGTCCCTCCATCGCGCTTGGCTGCCTGTAGTGCCTGACCAATTACGGCCTGGTGGCCGAGGTGCAGCCCGTCAAACATCCCGACTGCCAGATGCAGCGGCACGGTTTTAGGAAAATCGACCGACTCCAAACTTGGAAACTGCCGTAGTGTCTTCGTGCCCATCGTGTCGTCGTTTTGTGAGGCCAATTTCGCTACGCGCAATCCCGTTGCCGTACACTTAAAGCGCAACGCTCGGCGCGGCTTCGTGGATTGGGATCAGCCGCGCCTTAATCTCCGCGCGCGACAGCTCTAAAATCGCCTCAAGTGGCAAAGCTTGGTCGAGTGAGAATTGTCCACTCGCCGTGCGGCGCAGCGCGGCGAGATGCCCGCCACAACCGATGCGCTCGCCGAGATCGTTGGCAATTGTGCGGACGTAAGTGCCTTTGCTACAGCGGAGCCGGAAGTCGAACTGCGGCAGCCCAAAGCGAGTGAGGTCGAAAGCACCGACGCGAATAAAGCGCGGCTCGCGGACGACCTCCGCCCCTGCGCGCGCTTTTTTGTAAAGCGGCACACCGTCTATCTTAATCGCCGAATACATAGGCGGAGTCTGGTATTGGTCGCCCATGAAACCGGCCATCGCCTTGCGCAGCTCGGCCTCGCTGAGCGCGGGCACGGGGCGCGTCTCCATCACGCGGCCTTCGGCGTCCTGCGTGTCGGTGATTTTGCCGAGTTCGATGCTGCCGGTGTATTCCTTATCGAGGCTGATGAGGTATTGGGAAATCCGCGTCGCCTTGCCCACGAGCATGATGAGGAGCCCCGTCGCCATCGGGTCGAGCGTGCCCGCGTGGCCGATTTTTCGCGTGTGCAATTTTCCGCGCAATCGCGCGACCACGTCGTGCGAGGTGTGCGCTTGCGGCTTATCGACGAGTAAGACGCCGTGCAGCTCTTCCAATTGTCCAATCATAGAATCGTCTCCTCCGAGTTAGTCGCCCCACCGCTGGCCTCAACGCGCGCAAGTTGCTCGGCAACTGCGGCGAGTAGCTCTGCGCAAAACGCCTCGCGATCGGCCTCCGCGGTGAGCCCCGCCGCACACGCGTGACCGCCGCCGCCAAATTTCGCGGCAATTTTATCCACGCGGTAAATCGGGTTCTTTGCGCGAAGGCTCGCCTTCATCTTCACTCCGCCACCACGCCACTCGGCCTCTACGCGCTCTTCGACGAGTGCGGCGATCTCCACGCCTTCGATTGAGCGGGCGTAATCGACTAGCCCCTCGGTGTCTTCCACGGTGGAGCCAGTCGCCTCAAAAATCCCTTTGGGCAAAAACCCGAAGCAAAACCGCCCGCTGCATTCGAGCCGCAGCGTTTTTAGAAATGCCTCCAACAAGCGCAGCCGCCCGAGCGATTCGCGCTCGTAGAGTTCGTAGCCGATTTCGGCAGGTTGGGCTCCGCGAGCGATAAGCTCGCCTGCGATTGCGAAGCAGCGCGGTGTAGTCGAGGGGAAGCGAAACTGGCCGGTATCAGTTACGATTCCCGTATAGAGCGCTTGGGCGGTCTGCTCATCAATCGGCAGCCCAAGGTCGAGAAAGATCCCCGCCAAGATTTCGGAAGTCGCCGCTGAGTTGGCGTCTAAAAAATCGTGCGTCGCGAAACCCGGGTTCGAGAGGTGGTGATCAACCATCGCGAAGGGCTTCGGAAAGGCCGTTTGCAGCTCCACACCGCAGCGGGCCGCATCCGCGCAATCGACAAAGATTGCTGCGTAATCACCGGCGCGGAAATCCGAGTCGGGATTCCCCAAAAACTCCGGCGCGTGGAGGACGCGCGTTTGCGCCGTGAGGAAGGACAGCCGGCGCGGGACGTGATCGGCATTGAGACAAGTGACCTCGCGCACACCGGCCGCAGAGAGGACGCGAGCGAGCCCGACCTGTGCACCGATGCAGTCGCCATCGGGCCGCATGTGGCCCACAATGGCGACACGACCGTGCGCACGAAGCTCCGGCAAAAGCGCGGCAAACTTTTGGGAAAACTCGGGGTAAAAACAGGCCATCACTCGGCGAGCTCCCTGCCCTGCTCATCGGCGTCGATAGCAGAAAAATCCGCCTCATCGTCGCGTGCAGCAGCAGCCTCTCTCGGTTGGTGCGCATCCAGTTCGTCGAGGATTTGGACGATGCGCGTGCCGCGCTCTGCCGAGCCGTCGAGGACGTAGTCGAGCCGTGGCAGGTATTTGAGGACGATGCGGCGGCCCAGTTCTAGGCGGATGTCTTTGGCTTGGCGAGAGAGCCAGCGCATCCGCTCGGCGGCGTGATCTTCGTCCCCCACGACCGACACAAACACGCGCGCAGTGCGCAAGTCGGGCGCACAGCGAACTTCCGTAATCGTGAGCGTAACGGTGTCCTGTTGATAGTGCCGGTGGAGGATGTCGCTAATCTCCCGTTGCAGGAGCACGTTCACTCGCAAGAGCCGGTTAATCATATCGAGAAAAAAGCTAAGTGAGGAGCAAACGGGGCGGCGAAGGTAGGAGCACGGGCGGGCCTAGGAGCGAGCCCGCACCGATTAGAGCGAGGCGCGGACTTTCTGCACCTCGTAGCACTCGATGAGATCGCCGACTTCGTAGCCGTTGAAATCGTCGAGCTTGATACCGCACTCCAGGCCGGCGCGGACTTCGTTGGCGTCGTCCTTGAAACGTTTGAGGGTGCTGACGCGGCCTTCGTGGACGATGCCCTTTTTACGGCGCAGACGCGCGAGAACGTTGCGCGTAATCTTGCCATCGGTGACGAGGCAGCCCGCGACTGCGCCTTTGCCCAACTCGAAGACTTGGCGCACCTCGGCCCCGCCAAGCTTGATTTCCTTAAGGTCAGGATCGAGCAGGTCGGCCATGAGTTCGCGCACTTTGTCGCCGAGTTCGTAAATGAGTTCGAAGCTCTCGATGCGCACGCCGTGGTGCTTGGCCATCGAAGTGACGCCGTTTTCGAGCTTGGTGTTGAAGCCGATGACGAGGGCCTTGGCCGCGCTGGCCATGAGCACGTCGTTCTTTGTCACGAGGCCGACTTCCGCAGCGATGATGTCGAGCTGCACTTTGTCGCTCTTGATCGATTCGAGGACATTGCGCACGGCCTCCGTTGAGCCAAAGACATCAGTCTTGAGGATGACCTTGAGCGTGCGCGCCTGTGTCGCGGCGATATTCGCGAAAAGTTGGTCGACGGAGACTTCCTTGGGCGCAGAAGCGGCCCGGGTGGCGACTTGGCGGATACGCAAGCGCTCGGTCTCGGCTTGGTCTTCGGCGTCGCGGGCGTTTTTCGCAGTGCGGAAGGTCGCACCGCTGTCCGGTGTGCTCGACCAGCCGATGATGCGCACAGGAGTCGAGGGCGGGGCGGCTTTGATGTTGCGGCCCTGGTCGTCAAACATGGCACGGACTCGCGCGTAGTGCGTTCCACATACGAGCGCGTCGCCGACCTTGAGCGTGCCGCGCTGGACGATGACAGTCGCCATCGGGC
This sequence comes from Cephaloticoccus capnophilus, assembly GCF_001580045.1. Lineage (GTDB taxonomy): Bacteria > Verrucomicrobiota > Verrucomicrobiia > Opitutales > Opitutaceae > Cephaloticoccus > Cephaloticoccus capnophilus. Next base: position 20,211 of record NZ_LSZP01000003.1, on the reverse strand, counting down.
CACGGCCAAAATCGATCTCGCTCTCAACGATGATGCCGCTGGCCTCGGCTTTCGGGTTGGCCTTGAGCTCCAGCATGTCTGCTTGGAGCAGGATCATTTCGAGGAGCGTGTCGATGCCCTCGCCTTTGAGCGCGGAGACGGGCACGGTGATCGTCTCGCCGCCCCAGTCTTCGGCAGCGATGTTGCGCTGCTGCATCTGGGTTTTGACTTGGTCGATGTTGGCCCCCTTCACGTCGGTTTTGTTGATCGCGACGATGAGGGAGACTCCAGCTTTTTGGGCGTGTTTGAGCGCTTCGTCCGTCTGCGGCATGAAGCCGTCGTCTGCAGCGACCACGAGCACGGCGATGTCGGTGACATGGGCTCCGCGCGCGCGCATCTTGGTAAATGCAGCGTGACCAGGAGTATCGAGGAAAGTGATTTTTCGGCCCTCTTTCTCGACCTGATACGCACCGATGTGCTGGGTGATCCCGCCCGCTTCGCCAGAGACGACGTTGGCGGAGCGGATGCGATCGAGGAGCGAGGTTTTGCCGTGGTCGACGTGGCCCAAGATGCACACGACTGGCGGGCGCGACTCTAGGTTGCGCTTTTCCTCTTCCTCGGGGTCGGCTTTCTCTTGGACGACCTTCTTTTCCGCAGCTTCGCCACGGTGTTTGATTTCGAGAATGAAGTTGTGATTCTCGGCGACCGCGATGGCGACGGCCTCCTCAATGGTCGAGTTCATCGAGGCAAAACCGCCCTGCTGATTGAGCTCCGAGATGAGCTTAAAGGGTTTCAGGCCAAGCGCGGCGGCGAAGTCGCGGACGATGATCGGCGGCTTGAGCTGGATGTGCTTAATCTCCTGGTCGTCGCTGCTGCTAGCGGCGGCTGCGAGCGGGGCTGCGATTGGCGGCGGCTTCGGTGCAAATGCTCCGGCAACAGGCGGCAGTGGAGGAGGCACCGGGGCCGCAGCCCCAGTTATGGGACGCGGAGCGGTCGTCGCAATCGACGGCGGCGCACTCAACACGGGCGGCGGCGGCGGAGCGCTTGCAGCCGGTTTTACCGGAGGCTGCGCGGGCGAAGACTCTTTTACTGGAGGCCGCGCACCCAAGACTGGCGGAACTGAAAGCGGCGCAGCAGAAGCCGTGGAAGTAGCGCTCGGCTTTGCGGCGATAGACGGGGCCGCACGCGGAACGGGTTTCGGCAGCGGCGGCAGTTTTGGCGGTGCCGAAACTGCTGCGGACGGTGCCACGGGCGCAGCCGCAGGAGGCGGAGTAGCGACAGGCTTCGGCTCACGCGCGGCTGCCTCGGCTTGTGCACGAGTCGCTGCTTTCTCGGCGGCTAGCGCAGCCGCTTCGGCTTCGGCAGCGGCGGCTTTTTCGGCCTTCTCGCGAGCGATGTCTTCAGGGGTTTTAACAAAGACTCCGGCAGGTAAATTAACGGTCGGTGTCGCGGGAGCGCCGGGCGTGCTGGCGGCTTCAGACTCGCTAGACGCCGTCTCGGCAGCGGCCTTGCTCCTCGCCGAAGTTTTCACAGCGGTCTCGGCATCTTGCGGCGCAGACGCATCCTCGGGCTTGGCAAACTCCGCTACGAGCGCGTCAGCCGAGATGTTATCAATCGAGCTGGAGACGCTCTTTACCTCGAAGTTGCGCCCTTGGAGCAGCTTGAGGAGCTGCTTGTTGTCCATGCCGATCTTCTTGGCCAGTTCGTGAATGCGGATGCTCATCTAAAAGGTGCGGGGAGGTGCGGGTCTATCTGCGGAGAGAGGCGGGCGGTCTTAGTAAAAAGTGAGAGAGAGGAAGAGCGGCGGCAGGATGGCGAGTGAGCTTACCGGGCAGCAGAGGCCTCGGCGGTAGAGGCCGAGACGCGAGCGATGATAGTTTGCGCCTCATCAGCACTGAAGCCCGCGTCGATAAGATCTTCCGCATCGACGCCTTCAAAGGCTCCGGGCGAGTTGATCCCCATTTCGACAAGGCGGGACGCGCTAGACGCGTCGATGCCAAAGGTGGCCACGAGCAGGTCGATAGCACTGCGCACGGGGTCGTCGCCGGCCGCCTTGAACTCCTCAATGTCGAGCCGCCAACCGATAAGGCGCGAGGTAAGCCGCGCGTTTTGTCCCTTGCGGCCAATCGCCACCGCGAGGTCGTCAGTCGCGACTTTGAGGAGGATGCGGTGATCGACCTCGTTGATGATGATTTCGCGGGGCACCGCAGGCTTGAATGCCTCCAGCACCATCTCGCGCGGATCGCTAAAATACTTGATGATGTCGACCTTCTCGCCGCCGAGTTCGCGCACGATGGTTTTGACGCGAGCACCGCGTGCGCCGACGCAAGCCCCGACCGGGTCAACCCTCGGGTCGGTGCTGGTGACGGCAATTTTTGTGCGATAGCCGGGCTCACGCGCAAAGGCTTCGATTTTTACCGTGCCATCGGCGATTTCGGTCACTTCGAGCTCGAAGAGGCGGCGAACAAATCTGGGGCTCGCGCGGCTAAGGATGATTTCGGGGCCGCGCGGCGTGGAGTCGATCCCAAGGAGCAGGCAGCGGATGCGCTCGTCGGGCTGGTATTCCTCGCCCGGGACTTGCTCGCGGGAGCGCAGGACCGCCTCAGCCTTGCCCAGGTCGATGTAAAGGTCACCACGTTCGCGACGGCGCACGGTGCCCGTAACGATGTTGCCCACTTGGTCTTTAAAGTCGTCGTAGATGCGCTCTTTCTCGAACTGGCGCAGCCGCTGCATCACCGCTTGGCGGGCAGTTTGCGCGGCGATACGCCCGAGTGTGGAAGGGTCGATTTCGAGTTCGACGATGTCACCGAGCTGTGCTCCGGGCTGGATGGCTTGCGCACGCTCAACATGGATTTCGGTCTTCGGGTCGCTGACAGAGTCCACGACCTTGAGCAGCGCCCACGCGTGCATCTGGCCGTTGCGCTCGTTAATCTCGATTTTGAGCTCTTGGCCCGAGTTTACGCCCTTCTGAGCCGCCGTCTTCACGGCATTCGCGATCGTGTTAATCATGTCTGCACGACCGATGCCCTTCTCCTTCTCCATGTATTCGAGGACAAATAGTATTTCGCGGCTCATAGTGGCTTTAGTAAAAAAGGGAAAAAAAAAGCGGGCCAAGAGGGCCCACTTCTCAGAACTGTTCGGGAAAGTGAGTGTGTAAAAGAGCGGCGAGCGTGCCGGAGGCTTTCGGGGCTGTCAAGGAGGCACAGTGCCCCTGCGCCATTCTTACTCGGAGGAAGCCGCCGTATCGGCAGCCGCACGCAGCGACGACACCGCCTCCAACTCCAGAGCCCAAGCGATAAGGGCTTGGATTGCGCCTTGGCATTGGGGCGTCACCACGCTTCGCAAATCGCTCCGCGCGTTGCGCAAAAACCCGGGCAAATCTCCCGCCCACCAATGCCACCACAGTCCAGAAAAGTCGCGCCCCGTGCGCAGCGCCGCCAGCGGGAGTAGGCCATCGCAAATCAGCGTGTCGAGCCGTGTGCCGCGCACCGCGCGATCGCAAATTTTCAGGGAAATCTCGTCGCGCAACGCAGCACGCGAAAGCCCCCGGCGCAAGGCCCGCGTATCGTCTTCCATCGATGGCACGGGCCAGCCCACGGCCAACTCGCCCAAACGGGTCGGCCACTGCGGACACGCACTCGCCCAGCGCGCGTATTGCGCGAGCCGCCGCCGAGGTTGATTGGCCGGTCGCACCGCCGCACGCGCCCACGCTTGCTCCTGCTCGGCAAACCGAGCGTCCAGCTCCGCCTCATCCACGCCCGCCCAAGTCGCGAGCGGGTAGCGCAGCGCGAGGTTAAGCATCGGCACGCGGTTGAAGCGGAAGCCCAGCACTTCGAGCGCAGTTTGGTGGCACGCTTCATCAAAGCCCAAGCGACGCACGCGCAGCCCCGCGTAACGCAGTTTTTGCGCCCAACGCTGTGCGGCCAGCCCCACTAAGCGTTCGCGCAACGCCTCGGGCGCGAGCGCGCGAATCGCCTCCGCAAGCGTATCCGTCCGCCGCCCCGCGAGCGTTTCCACGGCTTCCTCTGCTGCGTACTCCTCCAAATCGTGATGAAGCAGCGGCAAAAGGCAGGCAGTCGGAATCTCGCTGCCGTCACGCGCGAACGTGCGCTTCCCCTCAGCAGGCGGGAAAAGGACGACGTGCAGCCTCACGCGATCATAAGCCGGATCAGCTGCATGCCCGTGTGCCGCCCAATCGCCCGCATAAAGGTGTAACTCGATATCCCCCTCGACCGCCCTGCCCTCCTCGCCAATCCGCAACCGCGCATGGCGGAAATCTGGCCCGCCGAGATGATTCCACTTACCGCGCCGCTCGATTCGGATGCGTTGCCCATCGACCGTTTCGAGTCGCGCTTGGTCAAAGGCTCCTTGGTCCCAGATTTTTTGAAACAGTTTTTCTGAAAACGTGAAAGGCCCGTAAGTCCCCAACGCTTCGGCTACACGACTTGGCGACGAGTGCACTGGCCTCTGCGGCGACCCGTGCGTAAGCCGAGCTGGCGACACGTCCGCTAAACTCGGCAGCGACGGCTTCATGCCAGCAAAGCTGCGCCACACATCACGCGCCGACAAGCACGCGTTTTTTTAGCGGCTCAAGCGAACGGCCCGAAAACTCGGCATAGCGTTTCAGCGGGAGAAACATCCATTTAAACATAGCGAAAGGGGGACAGAGTTGGGGAGTAAAAGGCGAACTTTGCTGTGAGGGTTTTATAAAACGCGTTATTGGCGGCGGCGCTCAAAGAGCGAGCAAACATAGCCGCGCCGGTTCCGTGGCTAGGGTATGTTCCCGTTTCAAACGTGGCCGCGCGGCTCGCCTACCCCGCCAGCAGGCGGCGCAAGGTCGCATCGACTTCCTTTGGGTTGGCCTTGCCGCGCGACGCTTTCATTACCGGGCCTTTTAGGCCGTTAATCGCACTCTCCTTACCCGCGCGAAACTCGGCGGCGGCCTTTTCGTTTTCGGCAATCGCCGCACGGCACCACGCTTCGAGTTCGCTCGCGTCGGCAGGCTCTGCGAGCAGTCCGCGTTTTTCCGCAACCACCGCCGGGGACTCGCCTGTCGCGAACATTTCCGCGAACACTTCCTTCGCCGCTTGGCTGAGCAACTTGCCCGACTCGACAAGCTCGACGAGCTCAGCGATGTGCTCGGGCCGCACGCGCACTTCAGAAAGCGAGAGCCCTCCCGCCCCTCCGGCGCCTCCCGCCTTTAGCTCACGCAACAGGTCGTTGACGATCCAGTTGCCAATCGGCTGGGCGCGCTGCGCCCCCGCCAACTTGACGGCTTCTTCAAAATAGTCCGCCAACGGCTTATCCCAAACGAGGACCGAGGTCAGCGTATAGGGCAGCGCATAGTCGGCGAAAAACCGCCGCTGCCGATCAAAGGGCAGCTCCGGACAAGTCGCGCGCAGCCGCGCTTTCCACGCCTCATCCACACGCACAGGCATGAGGTCGGGGTCGGGGAAATAGCGGTAGTCGTGCGCCATTTCCTTCGTGCGCAGCGACTGAGACGCCCCAGTCAACCCGTCGTAATCGCGCGTTTCCTGGACGATCACGCCACCGGATTCGAGGAGCGCGATTTGCCGCTTAATCTCGTGGTCGATTCCGGCGCGAACGTAGGAGATAGAGTTCAGGTTTTTGAGCTCCACCTTCGTCCCGAGCTCGGTCGAGCCCACGGGCCGAATCGAAATATTCGCGTCGCAGCGCATCTGCCCCTTCTCCATGTCGCACTCGGAGATATCGCCCTGCACCATCGCTGCGCGCAACGCAGTGAGGTAGGCGTAGGCTTCCTCCCCGCTGTGTAGGGCTGGTTCGGATACGATTTCCATTAACGGCGTACCTGCGCGGTTATAATCCACGAGCGAATCGCTCGCACCGTGCGTGCACTTACCCACGTCTTCTTCGAGGTGGATGCGGGTAAGCGGGATGTGCTTGTGCTCGCCCATCACGTTTCGCGCCGAGCCGGGTAACTCGATCTCGACCGCGCCGCCAAGGCAGATCGGTTGGTCGTACTGGGAGATTTGGTAGTTCTTCGGCGAGTCGGGATAAAAGTAGTTTTTGCGATCCCATTTGCAGACGGGCGCGATTTCGCAACCGAGCATCAGCCCTGCCTTAATAATCGCGTCGAGCGCGGCGCGGTTCATCACGGGCAAAGCCCCCGGGAGCGCGAGCACGGTCGGGTCGGTGAGTGTGTTTTCCGGCTGTCCGTAGCCAGTCGGCACGCGGGTAAACATCTTCGAGCGCGTGCGCAGTTGCACATGCACCTCTAGGCCGATGACTGCTTCGTAATTTGCCATGTCGAAAACGCGGAAAAACTGAAAAATAGGCGGGTTAAAACCCTTAGAGTGCGGGCACGCGGCGATGCCAATCGTGCGCAGTTTCGTACGCCTGCGCGATGCGCAGTAGTGCCGCCTCGCCAAAAGGTTGGCCGATGAGTTGCAGCCCGATTGGCAAGCCGCCCGCCGTGAAACCGCAGGGTAGGCTGATCGCAGGCAAGCCCGCGAGATTCGCGCCAATCGTGTAAATATCGCACAAGTAAAGCGCGAGCGGGTCGGCCTTGGCCCCGACTTTAAAAGCCGGCGCGGGAACAGTCGGCGTAATCAGCGCATCGACCTTCGCGTAGGCGTTAAGGAAATCCTGCGTCACCAAGCGGCGGACTTTTTGCGCACGCAGATAGTAGGCGTCGTAGTAACCACTGGAGAGCACGTAGGTGCCGAGGATGATCCGCCGCTTAACCTCCTCGCCGAAACCCTCGGCACGCGACTTGAAGTAGAGGTCGACGATGTCGCTCGCCCCCTGTGCACGGTGGCCATAGCGGATACCATCGTAGCGCGCGAGATTCGACGACGCCTCAGCCGTCGCCAGCACGTAGTAAACATCTAAACAATAGCGCGTGTGCGGCAGCGAGACTTCGACAATTTCGCAGCCTTGGGCACGGTAGAACTCGATCGCTCTCTCAACGGCAGCGGAAACCTCCGCATCAATGCCCTCGCCAAAATACTCCTTCGGCACGCCGAGTTTCCAAGCAGAGGGCTTACCCGCTTGGGCGAGTGCCGCGCGATAGTCGGGAATTTGCGTGTTAAACGAAGTCGAGTCCCGCGCGTCGTGCCCGGCGATCGCTTGGAGCAGCAGCGCGGCATCCTCGACTGTCCGCGTAAACGGGCCGATTTGGTCAAGCGACGACGCAAACGCGATTAACCCGTAGCGCGAGACGAGACCGTAGCTTGGCTTCAGCCCAACGACGCCGCAAAACGCCGCCGGTTGGCGAATCGAGCCGCCCGTGTCCGAGCCGAGCGTGGCAATCGCCTGCCCCGCGGCGACCGCGGCGGCACTGCCGCCCGACGAGCCTCCCGGCACGCAAGCCAAGTCCCAAGGATTGCGCGTAGTCTGCGTCGCCGAGTTTTCCGTCGAAGAGCCCATCGCAAACTCGTCTAGGTTTAGCCGTCCCCAAAGGACGGCACCCGCGTTTTTGAGCCGCTCAGTCACCGTCGCGTCATAGGGCGACACGAAGTTAGCGAGCATCCGGCTCGACGCAGTCAAAGGCTGATCCCTCACCGCGATCACGTCTTTTAGCCCGATCGGAATACCGTCGAGCGGGCCGAGTGCTTCGCCCGCCGCGCGGCGCACATCCGAGGCGGCGGCCTGCGCCAGTGCATCGGCTTCGTCGAACGAGTTAAACGCCTTTACCTGTGGCTCGACCGCGCGGGTCCGCTCAATCACCGCTTTCGTGAGCTCGACTGCGCTCAACTCACCGCGCACGAGCCGCGCCGAAAGCTCGGCAATCGTTTGAGAGTGGAGCGGCGCGAGGGCCGAAGGGGCGGAAGTTGCAGTGCTCATTCGCGGGAAGACTCAATCGATAATCTTGGGCACGGAAATCATGCCGCTGCGGTGGGCGGGCGCGTTGCGCAGCACGTCTTCGAGCGGCAGCCCGGGGCGCGGCTCGTCTGCCTGCCACACGTTGGCGAGCGGCTGCGCGTGCGACATCGGCTCGACGCCGCTCACATCAACTTGCTCGAGCTGGTGGATGTGCGTGAGCACGTCGCCAAGCTGACGGGAGAATTTTTCCTTTTCTTCCGGCGTCAGCGCGATGCGGGCGAGCTGGGCGACGCGGTCGATATCGATTTCCTCGGGCATGTTTGGGAAGTGGCCTAGAAGCAGCGGTTGAGCGGAGGGCGGTTTTACGACGTTACTTGCGCAGCGCGTATCCAGTCGATGCGAGTAACTCGTCTTGGATTTTTTGGAAGGCCGCGTTCACCTCGTCATCGGTAAGCGTCCGATCCTCGGCGCGAAAAACGAGGCTGAAGGCCAAACTCTTCTGCGCGTCTCCGAGGCTCTCGCCGCGATACACGTCGAAGAGTGCGACCGACTCGACCGCAAAGGCATTACCCACGACGGCACGCGCGGTTTTTTGCAGTTGCTTGCGCAAGTCCTCGGCAGGCAGTGCGGCGGGGACGACAAGCGCGAGGTCACGCAGCGTCGCCGGATACAAGCTAAAGGGCGCGAAGCGGCGGCGCGTCTGCGCATCGGCGAGTTTTTCAGGCAAAATCGAAAACGTACCTGCATATACTTTGCCCTCAATCCCGAGCGACTTCACAAGCGCGAGGTCGAGCAGCCCGAAACGCGCTTTCCAGCCGAGCTTTTCGAGGTCGCCCGCGCGGGCCGCGTGCCCGTCTTGCCAGCCAAGAAAATCGCCGGAGGTGGGCTCTACTGGCTGCCGCGCAAAATCGATTCCAGCCGCATTCGCCAGCGCCGCGACGAGGTGCTTGGCCGTGTAAAAGTCGGCAGCCTCGCGTTTCAGCCAGTGGCGCGTCGTCGTGTCCTCCGCGATGAGGAAGCCGACCGACGCGCACTCGTGCGTTTGGCCGTTACTCTCGATAAACACGCGACCGACTTCGCAAAGCCGTTGCACGGGCGTTCCGCGCGATTGATTCAGGTGCAGGGCTTCGAGCAGACCGAGCAGCAGCGTCGGGCGCAGATGCGATTGGTCAGCGACAAAAGGATTCGCCAGCGCAAGCTCGGCCGCAGCGGTCTGCGAAACCCAAGTGCTCAGTTCCTCGCCCGAACGCAGCGTGTAGCTGGCGCACTCATTAAAGTCGTGCCCAACGAGAAAGTCAGTCACGCGGCGATTAAAACGCACGGTCGGGTCGTCTTCGGCGAGGAGGCCGGGGCTCGTGAGCGGCGTTGCGGGGATTTTATCTGTGCCGTAAACGCGCAAAACCTCCTCCACCAAATCAATCGGGCGGTCGAGGTCTTGCCGCCAACTCGGGATGGCAAGCGTCCACGCGGGGCCGCGCGCCTCCGTGGGCTCCTCGCGCGTGATGCGCAGTTCGAGCGACTCAAAGGCCGCGCGCATCGCCTCGGCGGGAATGTCGAAGCCGAGTTTTTCGCAAATATAGTCGTGCGTTACGACGACCTCGCGTTGCCAAGGCACCTCGCCGCCAACCTGGAAAACCGGGCCGACTACTTCGCCGCCCGCCGTCTCAAGGATGAGGCCGATCGCACGACGCGCCGCCTCAAGTGCCATGTGCGGATCGACACCGCGCTCGTAGCGATAGGACGAGTCGGAGGACAGCCCAAGCCGCTTCGAGGTGCGGCGAATCGTCTGCCGCTTAAAAATCGCGCACTCGAGGACGAGGTCGCTCGTCGCATCGCTCACACCAGAGGCTTCGCCACCCATAATTCCGGCAACGGCAAGCGGCGTCTCCGCACCGGCGATAACGAGCGTGGGCGGCTCCAGTGCGCGCGCCTTGCCATCGAGCGTGGTGAGCGTCTCGCCCGCCTGCGCGTGCCGGATGTGCAAGCGCTGGCCACCAGGGCTAACGCGCGCGTCGCCGCCGAGTCGCGCCGCGTCAAAGGCGTGGAGTGGCTGGCCGTATTCGAGGAGCACGTAGTTCGTGACATCGACGATGTTGTTAATTGGGCGCAGCCCGACAGCGCTAAGCCGCGCTTGGAGCCAATCAGGGCTCGGCCCGACTTTTACGCCACTGATGATGTGCGCGCTGTAAAGCGGACACTCGACCGGTGTATCGACTTGCACGGCAGCGAGCAGGTCGCGCCGCTCTGGCGCGTCTTCGGCGAGGCCACGGAAACGCGATTGCGGGTAAACAAGCGGGAGCTTGAACCACGCGGCCAACTCACGCGCGAGCCCAAGATGCGATTGGCAATCGGGCCGATTGGGCGTGATTTCGACGTCGAAGACGACGTCGCCCGCCGGCAGCACGTCGTTCGCCGCTGTGCCGAGCGCAGGCTCACCGGAGAGCAGGAGAATGCCTTCAGAGTCGGTCCCGATGCCCAGTTCGTCCGTTGAGCAGAGCATCCCGTCGGAGACTTGGCCGCGAATTTTTGAGGACTTGATTTTGAAATCGCCGGGGAGAACGGCCCCCGGGAGCGCCGCAAGCACGTGCCTGCCCGCATCGCAATTGGGCGCACCGCAAACGATGGTGCGCACACCGCCGTGCGCCTCCCCGACGTCAACCGTGCAGACGGAGAGCTTGTCCGCGTTGGGGTGTTTCTCGCGGGTGAGGATTTTGCCGACGACTACGTTTTCGAGCGCGGGCGCACCGCTGTGGAGGACGGCCTCGACCTCGAAGCCGAGGAAGGTGATTGCACGGCTGATTTCCTCTGGCGAGGCGTCGAGCGCGGGCAGGTAGTCTTTTATCCAGTTGAGCGAAATTTTCATTGGGAGCAGACGTATCAGAAATGGGACGACAGCAGGCCGGTTTCCGTTTTTCGGCTTAAGCAAACTGCCTCAGAAAGCGTAGGTCGTTTTGGTAAAAATAGCGGATGTCATCGATACCGTAGAGGAGCATGGCAAGTCGCTCGATTCCCATGCCGAAGGCGTAACCGCTCCACACTTCCGGGTCGTAGCCCACATCGGCAAACACCGCTGGATCGACCATCCCACAGCCGCCGATCTCTATCCACTCCTTGTTGACCTTGGGCAAGTGGCGTGCGCTCAAATCCACCTCAAAACTCGGCTCGGTGTAGGAGAAATAATGCGGGCGAAAGCGAGTCTTCGTGTCTTTGCCGAGGAGCGACTCGAAGAGGTAGTCGAGCAGGGCTTTGAGGTCGGCGATCGTGACGTTCTTATCCACGTAAAGGCACTCTAGTTGCTGGAAGTTGGCCGAGTGAGTCGCATCCGTCGTGTCGCGCCGATAGACGCGGCCTGGCGAAACGATGCGAATCGGCGGCTGGCCTTTGAGCATCGTGCGGATTTGCACCGAGGACGTGTGCGTGCGCAGCAGATAGTGCTCGTGCTCGGTTTTCTTGGGCACGTTGGCGAAGCGCACCGAGCTGGGCAGGTAAAAGGTGTCTTGCGTGTCGCGCGCGGGATGGTCGGCAGGCGTGTTGAGCGCGTCGAAACAGTAATACTCCGTCTCGACTTCCGGCCCGTCGGCGACGGTGAAGCCGACTTTGCGCAAGATACGGCTCAGCTCTTCACGGACGGCGGAGAGCGGATGATAAGAGCCCGGGCCGATATCGGGCGCGGGCAAGGTCGGGTCGATGGGCGGCCCAAGGCTTGCGCGGAGCTCGCCGGCCTCGATGCGGGCGAGCGCGGCATCAAGAAGTTGCTGCACGTCGAGCTTGGTCTGGTTGATGAGTTTGCCGAGCGCGGGCCGCTCCTCCTTCGGCACGCTGCCCATCTTTTTCATTTGGGCGGTAAGCTGACCGTTCGGGCCGACGTAGCGGGCCTTGGCCGCTTCAAACTCGGCACGGCTAGGCAAAGGCACATCGGCGGCAAATTCCGCGCGAGCCGAAGTGAGGATGGCATCCAAAGTGTGTTGCATAGGGGAAAAGAGAAAGGAGTTCAGCCGCGGGAACGGCACTCATCTAGCGGAAAAGCGCGGTTTGGCACAGGCGGCAATTCGCAAAAACAAAAGAGGACGGTGCCCCACGGTCGAGGCCCGTCCTCCGAAATTTTCCGCGCGTGGCCGCGCTGGGAGAGAGGGAAGCGGCTTAGGCTTTCGCGGCAGCAGTGCTTGCAGCTTTGGCCTTTAGCGCGTCTTGAGCCTGCTTGACGAGCTGCGCGAAGGCGGCGGCATCCTCAATCGCGAGGTTAGAAAGCACGCGGCGGTCGAGCTCGATTTGCGCAGCCTTTAGCCCCTCCATGAAGCGGCTGTAGCTAATACCCGCCTCGCGGCAGGCCGCGTTGAGCCGGACAATCCAGAGCGCACGCATGTCGCTCTTCTTCTTGCGGCGGGCGATGTAGGCATGCTGCCACGCATGCTTGACGGCATCGTTCGCGTAGCGAAACAGCCGGGACTTATTGCCGAAATAGCCCTTGGCGTATTTCAGGACTTTTTTGCGCCGCTTGCGCGACGCGGGGGAGTTAGTTGCACGAGCCATGTTAGGTTTCCTTTTAGGTTAATCGCTGGCGGGTCGGCTTTGAGGGAATCACCCGCCGAGCGAGGTTCTTGTTTTTCGCTTCGTATCTAATTGCTAACGAACAGCTTAAAGGCCATGAGGCAGGCAGCGCTTCAGCGGCACAGCGTGCCCGACAGCGAGAGCCTTGGCTTGGCCCAGACGGCGCTTCTGCTTCGAGGTTTTTGTCGAAGCGAGGTGACGCGTGCCTGGCGAACGGTGCATCAACTTCCCGGTGGCGGAAAGTTTGAAGCGTTTGGCAACGGACTTTTTGGTCTTTTGCATGAGAAAAGCCGCGCACCACACAGCCCCCTCCCCTCCCTGTAAAGGCAATTTACCACGATGAGACTTTTATTTTGTAGAATGAACGCTGTTGACATCCCGTGGCCGAATCCACGTCTTCTGCGGCCTTCGTTTTGTCGGCTTCCTAGCTCAATGGTAGAGCAGTTGACTCTTAATCAATTGGTTCGGGGTTCGAGTCCCCGGGGAGCCACCAAAGCAAAGCGCAGATTGCGGAACTTTCCATTTTCCCCTTGAGAAAATCGGCCGTAAGCATGCTCCTTCACATCTCCCCCCTTCTTTCGCGCACTTTTTTCTGACTTTAGTGCCGGCGTAGCTCAACGGTAGAGCACCTGTTTTGTAAACAGGCGGTTGCGGGTTCGATTCCCATCGCCGGCTCCATTTTGGCCTCCCAGATAAAACCCACACTGGGTATGGCCCACACCCCGCCTCAGCGCGATAGCCCACTGCCTGGTGGTGTAATGGTAGCACAGCAGATTCTGACTCTGCTTGTCTAGGTTCGAATCCTAGCCGGGCAGCCAAGTGCCATAAGATTGAGATTGGTTCTGAAAGAAGGAAATCCCCTCAACCCAACCTAAGTACCCCTTTCGAGTAGGCTTGTATCGAGCCCCAGTGACAAAGACTACGCAAAGCTTGGGAGTTGACATGCCGTGAGCGTGTCCTCCAACTCCCCGCGCCCCGTTATTCAGTGCTTTTTTCAGGGTGCCTTTGCAGGCCCGTCCCTCCCCTCTACTAGCCCCCACTATTAGTTTTGCTCACAAAATAAATGAGTCTAACCATTGAACGCTTTCCGTTTTCCCGTGTCAGAGCCCCCGTCCCTTTAGGGAGCGGCTAAGTCCTCTAAGCCTGAGCCCCCTGCACTCTTTAACCCACACCACTGCTAACTTCATCACACTCTCCTCCTTCCCCTAATCTCTCAACCCGAATACAGTAAAACTTATGATTACCCAACTACTGCCAATGGCCTTCCTCATGAACCTCACTCTCATGGAGTTGTTCATTCACGGAGGCCCGATCATGTGGCCGATTCTGCTGACCTCTTTCATCGCTATCACGGTCATCGTCGAGCGCATCATCTTCATCATTCGTGAAAACAGTAGCCGGGACGAAGAGGCGGTTGAGGCCATTTTAGATAAGGCAGAGAAAAACGACATCGAAGGGGCAATCGCTATCGGCAAGAAGAGCGGTGACTATGTGGCCCGCGTGTTAGTTTACGCACTCGAACACCGCAAGTCCTCCTTCGCAAACGCCCTCGTCCGCGCCTCGAACCGCGAACTCGCCCGCTTCCAGCAAGGACTCCCCACCCTCGACACGGTTATTCCCATCGTCCAGCTCATGGGCTTGCTCGGCACTGTTACGGGTATGATGCGCGTGTTCGGTGCTCTCGGCGAAGGCGATATCGCCGCAAACGCTGGCCAAATCACCGGTGGTGTGGGTGAAGCCCTCATTGCGGTCGCGACCGGTCTCGCTATCGCCATCACCGCGATGCTGCCCTTTAACTACCTGAACACTCGCGCTGAACAGGCTAAGCACGACCTCGCCGATGCGTCCAATGCCTTGGAGATCATCCTCCACAAGCACGAAGCCGCCACCGCAGCAGCCCGCTAACCGCTGGGCTGCTCACGAAAACCCTCTGAACAACACGCTCCGATGACCGGTGGCACACAAGGTGGCGGCCCTAAGAAGGCACGTATTGAGATCATCCCTCTCATTGACGTGATCTTCTTCCTGCTCGCCACCTTCATCCTCTTCACGCTCTCACTGAATACACCAGGCGGCTTGCGCGTCGCGCTGCCTAGGTCAGAAACCGGTGAGCCCCGTGATCCCTCTAACTCGGTCACAATCACCGTGACTGACGAAGGCACTCTCGCTTGGGACAAAGACCCGGTGACGCTCGACGAGTTTCTCGTTCGTCTGCAGACCTACGTCGCCTCCGAAGCCAGCCCGAAGGTACTCATTAACGGCGACGAAAATGCCTTCTTCAGCCAAGCCATCTACGTCTTCGACGAAGTCCGCAAAGCGGGGGTCCAGAAGGTCCTTATCGAAACCCGCCTCGCAAAGGCCGAGGGCTGATCGCCTACTGGGCGTGCTTCCAGCACCGCCCGTAACCTTCTCTGGCTCCCCAAGTCCCACCTTACCCACGAACTCTTCCTAGAACATGACCGGAAACGACTCATCCGGCGGCCCCAAGAAAGCACGTATTGAGATTATCCCTCTCATTGACGTGATCTTCTTCCTGCTCGCCACCTTCATCCTCTTCACGCTCTCGCTGGAGAAAATCCAATCGCTGCCTGTTGAGCTGCCCAAGGCCGCTCCCCCTTCTGCGGCGACCAGTCAAGAAGATGAGACCGTAACCTTGCAGGTATCCGAGTTTGGAAACTGCTACTGGACACACCGAAAAACGACTGAACTCATTGACGTAAGCGATGTCCGCCCTAGGTTGCAAAACTACAAGGCCAACACCGCTGATCCTCGGGTACTCATCACTACCGACGACCGCGCTAAGTTCTCTCTCGCCATCCGTGTTTTAGACGAAGTCCGTCTCGCCGATATCGACAAAGTCTCAGTCGAGACCCGTGTTCGCACTACAGGCCGCTAACCCCCCAGAAAGACCCTCTCCCTATGCGCCGCGACCTCGTTCTTGGCATCATCGCCTCCCTCCTTATCCATGTCGGCCTCTGGGCAACCTCCTTTTGGCCCGACGAACCGCCGCCTCCCCCGGCCATTGAAGCCCCGCCAACTATTGAGTTGATGGAAATGCCGGAGCTCGACCTTGAGCCCGAAGAGGAGGAAATCCTCGAATCTGACGAGGCCGCAGAGGTCGCCGAGTTTGCGCCCCCGATGCAGACCGACGTCCCACAGCTCGTCTCCGTGGATTCGTTCGTACAACCTGTACAACCGCCTCCTCCACAGAGCCTCAAGCCATCGGCAGGCGCGATTAATATTCCGACCGTTCGCCAAACTGGCCTCGGCAAGGGCGTCGAAATCTTCGACATTCGTAACCTCGACCAACAGCCCCAACCCCGCTTCCGCGTCCAGCCCCAGTATCCCTTCGAGATGCGCCGCGCCGGTGTCGAAGGCGAGGTCCTCGTCGAGTTCATCGTCGATAGCAGCGGAGAGGTACGTAACCCTTTCATTGTTCGCTCCAGTCAGCGCGACTTTGAGCAATCTGCGATCCAAGCGGTCAGTAAGTGGAAGTTCCGCCCCGGCCGCAAAGGCGGGCGTAACGTGAATACCCGCGTACAGCAATTGCTGTCCTTCACGCTCCAACAGGACTAATCGCCAACGCAAATAGCCTCTTTCCTTCCTTTTGACATGCTTTTCCCCCACCTGAAAACAATCTCTCGAGTAGCAGCGGGTACATGGCTGGTTCTCGCTCTCGCGAGCAGCATACCTCAGTCGCTGCATGCCCAGCAAGCCTCTGTAAACCAACCTTCAGAGCGCACGGCAAATGAGTTGGTCAAAATCCAGCCGCTCATTGATGGCCAAGACTGGAACGGCGTGGTCGAGCTCATGCAGAGCATCCTTCGCTACGCCGCGCCCAACAGCTTCGATCAGGCACTCGCCAACGACATCCTCTCCAAGGCGTACCTTCAGCTTGGCGATTATGCCGCCAGCCTCCCACCGCTGGAAGCGGCCTACAACTCCGCCGTCGCCAATGGATTTTTCGAGGAGAGAAGCCAACTAGAGCGCCTTTACCTCCTTGCTCAAATTTATTACCAAGAGGCCTCCACGGTTAAAGTGCCCGCCGCCCAAGCCCAGCTCTTTAGCAAGGCACTAGGTTACATTGAGAAGTGGATAAACTCCCAAGAATCCCCCAGTGCCGATGGACGGATGTTCTACATCTCGCTCCTCTATAATCAGGCAGTACTCGATCCACAAAAAATCGATATGGGCTTCCTCAAAAAAGCCCAGCAACAATGCCAAGAAGCCCTCCAAGCTGAGCTCGCGCCAAAGGAAGGCCTCTACCTCATCCTCCTCGCCACCCTTCAACAGGAAGGCGACCTCGCGCGCACGACTGACCTCCTAGAGCTCCTCGCAAAGCAATACCCTGCCAAGCAGACCTACTGGCAGCAGCTTTTTGCAACTTACTCCAATCTCTCAGCCGAGGCCAAACGCCCCGAAGAAGCCGAGTCGTACAACCTACGCGCCATAGTGACCCTAGAGCGCGCGCAAGCCCTCGGCTTCATGAATACCCCCAAGGACAACTACAACCTGGTTGGTATCTACTTTAACATCGGCCAATTTGGAAAGGCGACCGAGCTCCTACATGCTGGGCTCCGCAGTGGCGCCATTGACGCAGACATTAAGAAATGGGAACTCCTCGCCTACTCCTTCATTCAGGTAAACCGCGAGCTCACCGCCATCGAGGTGCTCAAGGAGGCCATTCAGCAATTCCCGGAATCCGGCCAGCTCGATAACCAAGTTGCCCAAATCTACTATTCGCTTAACCAAAGCGAAGAGTCCTACCGCTACCTCAACAGCGCACTCGCGAAAGGCGGGCTCGATAACGTCGGAGCGGTCCATTACTTCAAAGCGTACATCTGCTTCGAACTCCAAAAGCTCGATGAAGCACTCGTTGCCATTAATCTCGCAGCAGAACTCCAACGCACGGAAAACGCCCAACTCCCCGGCCTTCGCCAAGCGATTCAAGACGCCATCGCCAACCGCGAAGCCGCCACCAAAGCCCTCTAATCTCTCTGTATTTCGTAGCCCTCTAGCCCCTTAAAACT
Organism: Cephaloticoccus capnophilus; assembly: GCF_001580045.1. Classification (GTDB taxonomy): domain Bacteria; phylum Verrucomicrobiota; class Verrucomicrobiia; order Opitutales; family Opitutaceae; genus Cephaloticoccus; species Cephaloticoccus capnophilus. The sequence continues at coordinate 2,848 of NZ_LSZP01000003.1, read as the reverse complement.
TATGAAGAAAGTCCACGTCCTCTTCCCCCTCATCGCCATGATTCTGTTTGGCGGCTACTGGTGGAACTACAACAAACAGTACGAAGCCGAGCAAGAGGCCAAAAAGGAGCGGGACCGCCAAGCCCTCGTCGCTAAACGAGAAAAAGAAGCCCAAGACCGAGAACTCGCCATTAAGCTGGCCATCGAAAAACAAGCCGAACAGCGCCGTGAGCGCGAAATTCGCGAGGCCAAACGTCAAAAGGAGCGCGAAGACCGCCAAACCGCGCGTGAAGCCCGTGAGCGCGCCGACCGCGAGCGTCAAAAACTCCGCCGCCAAGCCGAACTTCTAGACCAAGATATTGTGAAGGAAACGGAGGCCGTTGCTAAGCTCGAAGAGCGCAAACAATACCTCCTCGCGGAAGAAGGCTTCCTTCAAGAGTATGTCCGCAAAGCCGAGTCCAACGAAGGCGGTATCACCGAAGTTATTCAACGCATCGCCGCAGCTGAGGCCGCCCGCGCTGCCGCTGCCGCCGAGGCCGCCCAAGCAAGCAGCCGCCGCAACTCATAAGCTCAGCCCGCCTCCCCCGCCCACCCTTTCGTCCTTTCATTACTCCACGTTACTCTCATGAAAAAATGGCTCTATTTAATCGTTCCCACCGTCATGTTGGTGGTCTTCACGTTCTTCTACCTCTCCCAGTCGAAGGAGTTGGAGCAGCAAGAAATCGCCCGTAAGGAGCGTGTGGAGCGCGAGCGCAAAGAAGAAGAAGCCAAGCGCGCGGTGATCGAAGAGAAAGCTCGGCAAGACGCCGCTGCTCGCGCGGCCGAGCGCGAAGCCGAAGCCGCTCAAAAAGAAGCAGACCGCATCGCCAAATGGGAAGCCGAAGGCCGTGACATCCAAGACGCGACCGACGCCTTTAATGCAGAAGCCGATCGTATCTCCAAAGATATCTCAGCAAAAGAGATTCAACTCGACACCCTCCGTAAGCAAAAAGAGCAGCTAAACACCGACGTCCTCAACGCGGCCAAACGCGTCGAGTTGGCCCAAATCGCTAAGCGCAATGCAGAGCTCGAAATCCAGCGTAAGGCTGAGCTCATGCTCCGTCGTGTCGAGTCGAGCGCCGTCGCCCAAATGCCCGCTGCTCAGCAGGCGGGTAGCGGTACTCGGCGTCGTTGATCTCCCCACCCCGCTTACTCCAAATCGCTAGGCACAGCCGCCTCTTTCTCAGCCCGACTCAAAACGAGTCGGGCTTTTTTGTTTCGTCCCGAACCGGTTTTCCTTCCCCTTTTCTTTCGATTGTCTCCCAGTTTTGAGTTGCGGCGTCTTCTACGACTCTCCTTCCTGTCCCCTCCTCGTGAGAGGATCGCCATTCGGGGTGTAGCTTAGCCTGGTAGAGCGCTACGTTCGGGACGTAGAGGCCGGGAGTTCGAATCTCCCCACCCCGACCATGGCCGAGGGATAGAGGGAGCGGCAGAGGGAAAAGTGTCGGAAAAAGTGGATTGTGATGGTGGTTTGGGGCCTGATTTAGCACGGGAGCGGGTACAAAACTGTTACAAACATGGTATAAGATCAGTTGCAGAGCAAAGGTCGTGAGCGTGTGAGTGGGCGTGGTGCTGCACGGCGGTATTACTGACGCATCGGGACATTAATATGCTGCTAGCGCACTATCGGGGTCGTGGGGTATCTCGTGCGGTGGTGCGTGCCTATTTTTGCATCACCCCAAAGACCGTAGAGCTGGGCTGGGAGCGATTTTGTCGGTTGTTTGGTGTGGCGTCGGCAGAGCTGGGGGATACTAACGCCCCCACAACAACAACAAGATAGGAGCTGTAGCTATGAGTACTCAACAAGCGTCGGATAGTGTGGGTGGGGCCGTATCATCGGCGGCAAATGCGGCGATTGCTGCACTGGTGGCGTCTATGCGAGAGGAGGAGGGGCGTTTGCACGGGGAGATTGCGCGGCTGCAGTTGGAGCTGCGGGCGGTCGAAAAAGCGCGTGTGGGGTTGATGCGTGGTTGCGGTGGGGCAGCAGTGGGGCGTTTGCGAGCGCCTAGGGGGTATTTACCGCGCCGCATTTTGGCGGTGGTGGGCAAGGCGTCTGAGGCGCTACCCCGTGCGGAGATTATCGAGGGTTTGCGAGCGGAGGGTTATGAGTACACGCTAGCGCCGGAGGCGATAACTCGGGAGCTGGTGGCGTTAACCCGAGCTGGTAAGCTTAAGCGTATAGGGAGCGACAACGCGGCGCGTTATGAGGCGGTGTCGCGTGTGGGACTTATCAGGTCTTGCGCGCAAACCTAATAAAAACGACGCCCCTGCTGGCAGCGACCCGGAGCTGGGCTCTGTCGCCTACTACGCGCCTTGGGGAAACCTCTCCCTCTTTTACAAAGATTTCGGCTACTCGCGCGGGTTGATCCTCCTCGGCTCAATCTAGGCTTTGGAATGACTACAGGGCGTCGCAAACGTACGACGAAACGCGCGAGGCTTTCACGGGTGAGGGCTTGCAGCGGCGTATGCTGGAGGCGGGTATCGGCGGGCTATTGGGCGGCGTAGGTGGTGGTGTGTTCGGTGTGGCGGGGGCAGTGGATGCGCGGGCACGTGCTCGGGTGTTAGCTAGGCAGATGCTCGAAGCGCAGCCGAAGCAGTCGGGCGCGTCTATGCAGGCTGTGGCGGTCAATCCTGAGACCGGCGAGCGGCAGATCTACATTACCGACACGGACGGGGGCTTGCTCACTCCCCTCGCCTACGAGCAACTGCGCAAGTACAACACGGACGAGGACTTGATCAAACTCTCCGCGTCGCCTGAGCAGGGCGAGCAGTTGATCGCGGCGGCTAATGGAGACGCAGCGGCGCAAGCGGCGTATAACAAGGCGGTGCG
>NZ_LSZP01000002.1 GCF_001580045.1 Cephaloticoccus capnophilus | reverse complement strand
GGGGGGGGGGGTAAGTTTTGCTAATGCCTGCGACGCAGCGACTGCGCAAAGCAGCGCAGCGCTGACAAGAGTTTTAGTAAACAGAGAGGCCATAGTCGGTCCAAGCTCCGATTCTCACCGTATCGCTAAACCAAATCCGCCTAACTTAACTTACGTAGAGTTTAGTAAAATCCTCACTCCCCCCACCAGCGGCCTCATCCTCTCCCCTAGGGTCTGTTCCCGTTTTCCCCCACCTCGCCCAAACGGGTTATCACTCTACTTTCCCTTTACCGCCTCTCCCTGTCGCAACGCGACAGGGGGAATGCTTTCAAATTTGGGATTTCGCTTTCGCGCGATAGCGCGTTGCGAAATCCCAAATTAAAGGGAAGCGGTCACTGACCGCCGCCCCACGCGTAGTGGAAGCTCAGAGAGAGCAGTCCCTCGCCATTTCAAAAATGAAGTCGGCGAAGTAGCCTGCGAGGCCGTTTGGCGGCGGGCCTTGGGAGCGCAAAATTTGTAGTGCGCGCCGGATTTCTAGGCCCTCCACCGGCAGCTCCACGAGGGCAGCCGTCTCCACCTCGTGGCGGAGTGCGAGCCGTGACAAAAAGCCCAGCCCCACGCCTGTTTCGACCAAGCCCTTAATCGTCTCGCTGCTCCAGGTTTCGAGCACGACGTGTAGTTTTTTCGGATTTATGCGGACGCGTTTTAGCGCGCGCTCGACGACTTCGCGCGTGCCCGAGCCGGGCTCACGTAGCACCCACGGCGCCGCCGCTAAGTCGGCGAGACTTAGCCGCCTGTTTTTCTTGGCGAGCGGATGGCTCGGCGCAGCGACGACCACAATCTCATCCTCTAGGAATTTTTGACTCTTCAACTCGCGCCGCGCGTAGAAGCCCTCAATTAACCCGAGCTCCACACGGCCCGCACTCAAGGCTGCGCCCACCTCCTCCGTGTTACCCATCCGCAGATCGAGCCGGACTTGCGAATGCGTTTGCGCGAAAGCACCGAGCCAGCGCGGCAGGAGGTATTGGGCAATCGTCGTCGAGGCCGCGAGTTTCAGCGTACCGCGCAACGCAGACTCATCCGCACGCAAGCGCGCCTCTAGCTCGGCCTCCACCGCCTCGGCCCGCAGCGCGTGCTCATAGAGCACCTGCCCACTCGCCGTCAGCGAGAGCCCCGCCGCCCCGCGCACGAAGAGGGCTTGCCCGTAGTGCTCCTCGAGCTGCTTAATGTGCTGCGTCACCGCGGGTTGTGAGATGTGCAGTGCGCGCGCGGCGCTCGTGAAGTTCAGCTTCTCGGCCGCAATTTTAAACACATGCAAGCGGTAATCGGGCATAGGGAGTCGTTTTCAAAAAGGGAGCCCCGCGATGAGCCCCCCACAACGAGGCGCCGCCAATAAAATCTCAAGCCGCAAAGGCCCAGATCTCCAGCGCGACCAATGCAGCGAGTCCCGCCCAGCCGAGCACGGCGCACGCGAGTGCGCGCAGCCCATTTTCGCGCAAATGGGAAAAATCTGTCCCCAAGCCCATCGCCGCCATCGCCATCGCCATAGTAAACACCGCCGCGAGCAGCACCACGCCATCGACCGCCTCGACCCAGCCCCGCGCCTCCGGCCAGCCATGCAGCAAAATCGTATTCGCCAAGCTCACCGCAAAGAAGCCCACGACAAAGTAAGGCCGCTGCGGCTTTCCGGCTGGGCGAGGCTCACGCGTCACCCCATCGGGGCTGTTTTCAGAGACGGTGCGACTCGGCCCCCGACCGCGAGTGCGCCGCCAAACTATCGGTCGCGCCACGCCACCACCACGCCGACTCCACAGCCAGCCGAGCACTGAGACTGCCGGGACGAGCAGCGCGACGCGCGAAAGCTTGGCGACCATCCCCGCCTCGACGGTGCCCGCAAACGGCGTCACCGCAGCGACCACCTGCGCCACCTCTTGAAGCGTCGCCCCCACCATCACCCCATAGTGCAACTCCGAAACCGGCCAAAGCTGCTGCGCAAAGGTGTAGCCCAGCATCAGCGCCGTCCCTAGCAAGCTGCACAGCGGCACGACCAGCGCGACGTCACGCTCTCGTGCACCCACGGCCGGAGCCGCTGCCGCGACTGCCGATCCGCCGCAAATCGAGCTATCCACCGCGATCAACATCGCCAAAACCGGATCCAAGCCCAGTCGCCGACCGAGCCACGAAATCCCAATTAACCCACACAGCACCACCGAGACACTGATTGCCAAAATCGCCCCACCCGCCCCCCAAACCAGCAGCAAGTCGAGCCGCACGCCGAGGAGCACGATTCCGAACCGCAAAAAGGCCTTGGCCGCCCAACTAACCCCAGTGCCCCAAGTCGGCGGCACGCGCCAAACACAGCGCAGCCCAAGCCCGAGTAAAAGCGCCAACGCAAGCGCCCCCACATGCCGCAGAACCGGCAGCCCTTCGAGAACCAGTGCCGCACCCGCAATCCCCCCAATCAATCCCAGCGGCCAAAGAAAGGGCCCCGCAGTGCGGAAGGGAAAATAGGGACGAGAGTTGTGCGAACTCATGCGCCCATAGTACCCGCAACACCTCAGTTTCGGGAAATACCGTTATCTAATTACCCATAACTTTAAGTTATGCCCGCTCCCTTGGCCGCGAGCCGCTGCTCGGCCACGCCACCCCAGCCGGAAACTACGCTTCGCTAATTGGGCGCACCTGAGCGCGCAACGCCGTGCGCCGTGCACAAACCTTGACGGCCTTCGCGCGCTTATCGCCGCCGAGGCTTGCGCACTCGTCGCCGCCGCGCCGTCGTCATCCTATCGCGCCAGCATAACTGTCGGGGACGACACGCCCGCGCTACGACACGAAGGTTGTGGGGCGGCCAAGTTTTTTGGCGAGGCGGGTCAGTGCGGGCAGCGCGGCTTGCTCCAGCAACACGACAACCGTCCCGCCGCTACCGCCGCCACTCACGCGCGCACCGTAAAGCCCACGCTTCGGCCCCAGCGCACGCACGCCCTCGACCATCTCATCGGTCTCGGGACAGCCCAGCCCGATGGACGAATAGCCTGCATGGCTTTGGTATAACAGCTCGCCGAGAGCAGCGAGCGACTCGGCGCGATTGCGTGCGCCCAGCCCACGAAGTAGCGCGACCGCTGCCTCGCTGCGGAAACTTTCCTCCACGGGGAAGCTGACTCCGGCGCGCGGCGCATACTCGCGGCCCGGCTCAATCGTGGAAAGCGGGTCATCCACCCCGCCGCATTTTTCTAAAAACGCGCGCCCACTCATCCGCTCGGGCAAGGCCTCTAGCGAGAGGCTGCGCACGACCGAAGGCGCAAGCTCGGTCGCGTGTTTGAGCCGCCGCCCGAGTGTCGCCTCAATGAGTTTTTTACCCATAAACGCCGCCGCCCGCGCCGTCGCATACGGCGAGTCTGACACGGCATGCTTTACTCCGCTTGGCCAGCCGACGGCCACGATGCCTTTGGGCAACTTGACCGGCTCGCCCAAAATATCCGGACGGCAAAGAATCGGCAGCAGCGCGCCCTTTACCCCATTGGCCGAGGCGAGCTGATCCATGAGGCCGCAAGGCGCACCGACGATTTCATTTTCCACGCGCTGGGCCAAGCGCGCCAAGGTGGTCTGGCCTTTGAGCGGTTTATCAAAAAACAGCTCCAGCGCACGTAGCGTAGCGACTTCGAGCGCGGCACTGCTCGAAACGCCCATCGCCTCCGGCACGCGCGACGAAACCTCGAAGCGCAGCCCTCCGCAGCCGTCGACTGCGAGTTTGTCCAAGCGGATGCGTTGCTCTTTGGCAAAGAGCCACAGGCAACCGTAGGGGTAGCGCGCCCACTGCGGCACTTCGCTCGGCGGCGTGCCGAGCTCGACACGCTCCTCGCCGTAGGTCTCGCTCACAAACACGAACGAGAAGGGCGCGGCGCCTTCACATGCACGCGATATGCGCTTCGGCGGGAACTCCGAGATTTTGACGCGCGTGGTGAGCGAGAGCGGCATTTCCAGAACGAGCGATCCGCTGTAGTCGGCGACTCCTCCCATGAAATCTAGGCGGCCTGGGGCCTCGGCAGTGTGCGTTTTCATTTGGTGCAAAAGGAAAGCGAAGGGGCAGGGTTTTAGGAGCAGGGAGCTAAGGGGCTCCCGTTTAGCAGTGCGCTTTGAGAAGCCGCTTGAGGATGGGGCGGACTTTTTTGGCGAGCGTCGCGTTGGCATAGCCCATCCATGCAATCGGGCTCGTCGTATCGAGTGGCGCGCGCAGCGGGCGGCCCTCCGGCGTTTCCACTATGCCGCCCGCCTCTTCTAAAATCAGCGCAGTGCACACGTCATACGGATGGCAGCACAGCGCGCCGCCGGCTAGGCCGAGCTTCGCGTAAACGAGTGGGCGCAAGTCGCCGAGCATCCGGTCGTGACCGATCAGGAGTTCATAAAACTGGCCGCCCGAACAAATGTATTGGTCGTCGAATACGAGCTGGCCGCCGTTTTTGCCCAAAATCCCGAGTTCGCTCCAAAGCGCTTCCTCAATCGTGCCGAGCAGGCCCTTCCCCTCGGGGAAAAAGCGAGCGATGGAGGCGAAGCCGTGCTCGAAGTCGGTCGCACGTGAGGGGCGCGGGCTAAGCCGCGACCAGCGCCGCTCGCGCAGGTCGAAGGCGCGCGCCACAACGCCTTTTCCGCGCACCGCGCTGAGCTGGTCGCTGCGCCACATCTTACTCGTGGAGAGCTCAGTCTGCGCCGCGACGACGATGTCGCCGAGGCCCGTCTTCGCGCCGCGTTGTAGTGCGAGCGCAGCGAGTGCCCACGCGCTGCGTTTGTCATACATGATATTTCGCGTGCCATCGATCGGATCCATGATGCACACAAACATCGTCTGATCGACGCGCAGCCCGCGCGGGAAGGTCACGACCTCATCGTCCTCGATGCCTTCCATCACCAACTGCACGGGCCACTTACGCGGCCAATGCAGATCGAACCACTCAAAAATCGCGTCCTCGGTGATCTTATCGACTTCGTAGATCGTATCCGCCGCCGTCACCGCAGCGATGCGAGCAAAGGACGCGCCGCTTTTCGCGCGAGCGGCGACGAGTGTGTCGCGGATGTGGTCTTGGAGTGCGCAGAGCAGCTTGCGCGCGGTTTCGAGGTTGGGCGTCGCAGTCACGAGGATTTGGATACAGGGGAGATCAGTGGGAGGATTTGGGGGAAATGAAAGCCTCGCGGAGGAGGCCAAACGACGACGCGCGACGCGAGCAATTACGCCGAGGCCGCCAAAGCAGATGCCTACACGCTGCGCTCACGCGCGCGCACGTAATGCACGGTGCCGCTCACCGCGCGCAGCTCAGCCGCCTTCTCATCGGGATCGCTCTCATTAGTCATTGAGCCGCCACCGACCTCGGGGCCTGCGAGGTACTTGAGCGTGTCGGGCTTTCGCAGCGGGGGGTGAAACTCGAGGTGAAAGGGATACGCCGCATAGTCGCCACCATCGGTCGGGGCTTGGTGGATCGCCATGACGTAGGGCATGGGCATTTCCCAAAGGTTGTCGTAGCGCGTCGTCACTTCGCGAATCATCAGCCCAAGCGCGGCTTGCTCTTCGCCGCTCAGATCGGCGAGCGAGGCGACTTGGCGGCGCGGCAGGATAAACACCTCGTAGGCGTAGCGCGCAAACCAAGGCACACAGGCGACGAAATGCGCGTTCTGCGCAATCACGCGCGGGCCCGCCAACTCACGGCGCAAAATCTCCTGGCCGATAAACCCGCCGCCCGTCTGGGCAAAGTAGCGACGACTACTCTCCACCTCGCGCACCGTGTGGCCGTAGATCATGTTGCCCGCATAAATCTGACAATGCGGGTGGGGATTGGAGGTGCCGACGAGTGCGCCTTTGTTCTCAAAAATCAGAACGTGATCGACGTCCGCCCGCGCCCCGAGCGCGCGATAACGGTCGGCCCACAGCGCGACCACCGCCGCGCACTCCTCGTCGCGCAAATCGACAAAGGTTTTACCGTGGTCGGGGCTGTAACAGACGACCTCCGCAGTGCCAGTTGCGCGCTTGGTTTGGTAAAACGCGTCGCCCGCGCTGGGCTCGCCGCCGCCAAAGCAGGGCAAGTCATTAGTAAAGCAATACACGCCCGGGTAATCGGGGTTGCGACGGCCCTCTAGGCGCAAATTCCCCGGACACAGCGCACAGGTCGGGTCGTAGCTGGGCGGGCGCTCATCCGCCGCCTTGTGCGTATCGCCAATCCAAGGCCGCCCACCACGATGCGCCGTGTACAACACCCACTCTTCGCGCAGGGGATGCCAGCGCTGCTCCCACAGAAGACTCGGCCCCGTTACTTGGCGCGCAGTCGTCGCCCGCGCATCAGGCCCGCTTTCATCAGCCGCACTGTCGCGGATTTCTACGATCGTAGATTGGGGCTTGGGGAAGGGGTTCATTCGCGTTGCTCCATGCGGCAACAGCGTAGCCCCTAGGTCAAGCCGAGCCGCTGGGAAACACAGAGTTCACAGAACACCACTGCGCGTGGGGCGGCAGCGTGTCGCTGCACCCATTTACCGAGCGCTTGGTTGCCGTGCATTCGCACGGCAGCCAAGCGCTCGGTAGAAAGGACCCCAAACTTGGAGGCGAAGGTTTACTGGTGATTTTCCCCACCTCGCCCAAACGGGTTATCACTCTACTTCCCACCCCTCTCCCTGTCGCAACGCGACAGGGGGAGGGCTTTCAAATTTGGGATTTCGCTTTCGCGCGATAGCGCGATGAGAAATCCCAAATTAAATGGAAGCGGTCACTGACCGCCGCACCACGCGCAGTGGGAGAAACTGGTCGTGGGGGAAAGAGCGGGGGTGGGTTGCGCATTTTTTCGCGCAGATTTTGCGCACTTTTTGGCATGTGGATTTTCAGCGTTGCGCGTTGCGTTGCGGCGGCTTCGGCTCCGCGTCTCATCTTTCTTTCTCATGAGTCGTGATGCTCCCTCGCCCAGTGTTGCCGTTATTGATGGCTCGACGTTTCGAGTCGGCATCGTTGCGGCGTGTTACAACGAAACTTTGGTCAATGCGCTGTTGGCGCGTGTGACGGAGCGGCTTTGCGCGGCGGGCGTGGCCGAGGGGGCCATTCACACGGTTCGCGTGCCGGGATCGCACGAAGTGCCCTGGGCGGCGGCCGAGCTCGCGCGGGAGCCAGGGACGACGGTCGTCATCGCGCTCGGTGTCCTAATCGGCGGCGACACCAATCACCACGAGATGGTCGGACAGAGTGTTTCGCATGCCCTCCAGCAAGTCGCTCTCGCGCATCGCGTGCCGGTAATCAATGGCGTGGTCGTGACGGATACCTTGGCCCAAGCGCGTGCGCGCTGCACGGGTCGGATCAATCGCGGGGCCGAGTTTGCCAACGCGGCGCTCACGATGGCGGCTCTCAAGACTACTTTCAAACGATGACCGCCGAAGCTGCTGCATCCTTTTCCACCCCTGCTGCGGGGGGAGCTACGCCCGGTGCACCCGAATCGGCGGCCGCTGCGCCTGCTGCCAAACCGGTTAAGGCCCTTTATTCGCAGCGGCGCGATGGGCGCGTGGCCGCGCTACAATTCCTCTTCGCGTGGAGCATGAACACGCCGCAAAATCTCGCGGTCGATCTGTCGTATTTCTTCCAAACGCGCGATCATCCGCGCGACCATTATGCCTTTGGGGAGGAGCTTATCCACGGTGTTATCGAGAATGCCGACGACCTTGATGCCAGTATCAAGGGCCTCGCGCACAACTGGGATTTCGGGCGAATCGCCCGTATGGATTTAACCATACTGCGGCTCGCCATGTATGAGATGAAGTTTCGCAAGGACATCCCGCCCATCGTCTCGATTAACGAAGCGATCGACCTCTCGAAGCAGTTTTCCAGCGGCGACTCGCGCCGCTTCATCAACGGCATCCTCGACCGCTTCAAAGACCAACTGGGCCGCGACGCGCGAAAAGCGGTGTCGTAGATCGCCCCCCTTATTTTGCGGCCCGCTCGTTGGCGGGCTGTCATGGATAGGCACATACAAATGATCGGCTTATTTAAAAAATTTAAGGACGGGTTTGCGAAGACGGTGGCCGCCATCGGCGCGACGACGCGCGGGCTCTTTGGTGGGCGGCGGATTGACGCGGCCTCGCTCGAGCAACTCGAAGAAGCCCTCTACACGGCCGACTTCGGCGTGGAGACGACGACCGAGATTTTGGACGAGATTCGCGCCGCCTATCGCAAAGATCCCGAGCTGCGCGGGGCTCAAGCGGCCGAGATTGGGGCCGCCGTGCTGGCCCGTGTGCTCGCCGGAGCGGAGGGGAGCTTGGGTACGCCTGCTCAAAACGAGGCCGAAGGCCGCCTCCCTACGGTTATCGCGATGATTGGCGTTAACGGCTCGGGAAAAACGACGACTACGGCTAAGCTTGCGTGGCGGCTCAAAGAGGAGGGCCAGCGGGTAACGCTCGCCGCGTGCGACACGTTTCGCGCGGCAGCGGTCGAGCAGCTCAAAAGCTGGGCGACGCGGCTCGACCTCGACCTCGTCGCCAGCCACACTGGCGCGGACGCGGCGGCAGTCGCCTACGATGCGTGGGCGGCGGCCAAGGCGCGCGGCAGCGACACGCTCATCGTCGATACGGCAGGGCGGCTCCACACCAAGAGCAACCTCATGGAGGAGCTCGCGAAGATCGCCCGCGTGTTGCAAAAGCACGACCCGAGCGCGCCGCAGCATCGCTGGCTCGTGGTGGACGGCTCACTCGGGAGTAACTCCATCGAGCAGGCCCGCGTGTTTCATAAGCATTTCGGGCTCACGGGACTCGTCCTCACCAAGCTCGACGGCACGAGTCGGGGCGGCGCGATTGTGGGCATCTGGCGCGAGCTGCGGCTGCCAATTTATTTCGTCGGCCTCGGCGAGCAGCCCGAAGACTTGCAACCGTTCTCCGTGGAGAACTACGCCCGCGCGGTGTTTGGCTGCGATGCTGGCACGCCCAATTGACCACGCGGACAAAAAAATACGCAGGTCACAGCGCCACGCGGAGTGATGGGGCTGTGACTGAAGTGAAGAACTCCGACCCTGCGGTCGGAGCTTCTCCTCCACAAGCTAGGGGAGCCTTCGGCTCCCTATGACGATGACCTCGCTTGACCTCGCCGTGAACGGCGAGGTGCGCGCTTTGGTGCGTGGTCACCGCTACTGAGAGTAGCGGGCTTTTAGCAGCTTGAACATGAAGAGGTTGACTTGCCATTGGTCGGCCAAGGGTTGGCAGGTGTAGGGCAGGGTCGGCATGTAGCTGGGCGGGCCAAACTCTGGGGTGATGCTGAGCTGTGTCTGCCCCTGAGCTATGCGCTGGGCGACCACTTCGTCCCACCAGCGCAGGTGTTGCCCGAGAATGTCTTTCCACTCGGGGGCGGCGGGGTCGTTGACCTGTGGGCCTTCGTGATGTCCGACCCGAGCGTGGATGTGGGTCGTGCGGCTGAGCGCGAGGGAGACGGCGTCTTGTTGGTCCTCGAGCATGGACTCGTGGACGTTACACCAGTGGGAGATGTCGAGGGTGAGCGACAGCTCCGGGATTTTTTCGAGGTAGTCCTTGGTAATGTGTGCGGCGAAGTTGAAGCGGCTGCGATGCGTCTCGTGGTAAATCGGAATACCGGAGTCGCGGCTTATCGCATCGGCTATGTCGAGGATGACTTTGTTTTGTTCAAAACTGTAGTGGTCCCTCCCTGTTTGGCAGTTGATGAAGTCGGGCTTAAGCTGGACCATATCTTCCAAGAGCGCTTTGTAGCCTACCGATTGTTGGGTGTAATCGCCGGGCTCGAAGCAGCCGCAGGTTACGGCGAACCGGAGGCCGTACTTGTGCACGGCGGCGAACATGAGCTCGCGGCTTTCTCTCGTCGCAGGGGGCACGCCTTCTATGCCGTCGTAGCCGGCTTCTTTTACTTTTTGGCAAAAGCTGTCCCAGCCCCACATCTCGGCCATCGCCCAAGTCGTGCAGTAATACTTAATCGAGAAGCCGCCTCCATCGGAGTTGGGGCGATCGCTATTTCCATTTTCAGATAGGGAGTTGGGGGGTGTAGTCATACGCAGGGGCAATGCTGCTACACCTATTCCCCTTCGGGAGAAGGCTATTTTTTCCACTACGCGTGGGGCGGCGGTCAGTGACCGCTTCCATTTAATTTGGGATTTCTCATCGCGCTATCGCGCGAAAGCGAAATCCCAAATTTGAAAGCATTCCCCCTGTCGCGTTGCGACAGGGGGAGTAGAGTGATAACCCGTTTGGGCGAGGTGGGGAAAATCACCAGTAAACTCCCGCCCCCAAGTTTGGGGGCCTTTCTACCGAACGCTGGGCCGCCAAATAAAACAGCCTGCGGCTGCGCCCCACGCGTAGTGGAGCCATCAGAGAGCTCAGTCAGTGAGCGCGCGACACTCCAGCAGTTGACGCGCGCACTCGGGAGCGCGAGCGTCGGCTTTGCACATGCCTTATGACGCTTCTGAGCTCTTTGATTCGGTGGAGTCTGCGATTGCCGACATCGCCGCTGGTCGGCTTGTCATCGTGACCGATGATGAGGCCCGCGAAAACGAGGGCGACCTCATCATGGCCGCCTCAAAGGTCAGCCCCGAGACACTCGCTATGATGATTCGCTACGGCACGGGCATCGTTTGCGTGTCGTTGCTCGAAGCCCAGCTTCAGCGGCTCGAACTCAAGCCGATGGTGCCGCACAATCGCGAAGCGCACCGCACCGACTTCACCGTATCAGTCGATGCCGCGTCGGGCATCTCGACGGGCGTTAGTGCTGCCGATCGCGCTCGCACGATTTCGATTTTGGCTGACCCAGAGGCTCGCCCCGAAGCACTCGTGCAGCCAGGCCATGTTTTCCCGCTGCGCGCCAAGCAGGGAGGCGTGCTTGAGCGCCCCGGACACACGGAGGCCGCAGTCGATTTGGCTAAACTCGCCGGACTGCACCCGAGCGGTATCTTGTGCGAACTGGTTAACGACGATGGCACGATGCAGCGGCTCCCGCAGCTCGTGGAGTTTAAGCACCGCTTCGGGCTAAAACTCATCTCAATCGCTTCGCTCATTGCCTACCGGCACGCAGCCAATCGCCAGTAGGCCCCTGGTCGCTCGCGGTGTTTTTTTCCCACTTCGCCCAAACGGGTTATCACTCTACTTTCTACCCCCTGTCGCAACGCGACAGGGAGGAGTGCTTTCAAATTTGGGAATTGGTTTCGTCGCAAAGCGACGAGGCCAATTCCCAAATTAAATGGAAGCGGTCACTGACCGCCGCCCCACGCGCAGTGAAAAAAAGCGTATCAGCGCGGCGCGCCTCACAACAGGCCGCTGATTGCCGCTAAAATCTCGTTTCGGCCGCTGCGTTCGACGGCGGAAGTGATGAAGCGGGCAGTGGGCGGGCGGGCGAGTGTGGCGATAACTTCGCGCTCGAAGCGTTGCACGTTTTCCTGGGTTTTGCTGCGCGATTGTTTGTCGGCCTTACTAAATACGAGCGAGTAGGGCGACGCGGTATCGGCGGCGAGCCAGCCTAAGAAAGCGATGTCGAGTTTCTGTGGCGGCAGCCGTGAATCGATGAGGGCAAACGTGTGCCGGAGCGTCGCAGGCTCGCGTTTTTCGAGGTAGTCGGCGACTGCTTCATTAAAGTCTGCCCGTGCGGATTTCGCTACTTTTGCAAAGCCGTAGCCGGGCAGGTCGACCAAGAGCCATGCGCGATTAATGGAGAAGAAATTGATGAGCTGAGTCTTCCCCGGGGTCTGCGAAACTTTGGCGAGGTCGCGCCGCCCCACGAGTAGGTTAATCAGCGAGGATTTGCCGACGTTTGACCGACCGATGAAGGCAAACTCGGGCGGGCCGGGCGGCGGGCAGCCGCGCAAGCCGGGGGCACTGGTCAAAAACTCGGCACTAGTGATTTTCATTTCGTGTAGGACTCGCGGCAGGCTGATAGACACAGGCTGCCTGTGCCACTCTTTCCTAGGGCCTGTTCCCGTTTCAACCGCGCGCCGCGCTGATACGCTTTTTCCCACTGCGCGTGGGGCGGCAGGCTGTGCCTGCACCCGTTCAATTTGGGATTTCGCCGCGCGCTGTTGCGCGCTAACGAAATCCCAAATTTGAAAGCATTCCCCCTGTCGCGTTGCGACAGGGAGAGTAGTAAACAGGAAATTAGAGTGATAACCCGTTTGGGCGAGGGAGGAAAAATCACCAGTAAACTCCCGCCTCCAAGTTTGGGCTCCTTTCTACCGAAGGCTTGGTTGCCGTGCGCATGCACGGCAGCCAAGCCTTCGGTAAATGGGTGCAGCGACACGCTGCCGCCCCACGCGCAGTGGAGGTCTGTGAGCTCTGGCATTTACCGCGCGAACGGTCGTGAACCGTTTCTATTTTGCGGGTGGCGAGCCGCGAGCCAGATGCCTCGCGCTTCAGACGCGAACAGACCCTAAGCGGTGGTTAAAACAGCGTCTTGCTCGGGTGAAAACAAGAAGTGCGTAAATCACTTATGTTATGCCGTTTATTACGCAGTCTTTATGCGTAACATTCGACTACAGCGCGCCCTTGATTGCTACTTAGCTGCACCCCAAATTCCCCTCCCTGATCGGTGCTTAGCGCCGCGAATTCACTCCTACCACCTTCGGAAAACCTCTCTCCCCCTAGTCACAATCCGAATTAACCCGCCTAACGGCACACGCTTATGACATCACTAGACTGGATTATCATCGCTGGGTATTTCGTGCTACTCGCCACGATTGCTTGGCGTTCCTCAAGGCAAACCTCGACGAGTGCCGACTACTTTTTGGCCGGTCGAAATCTGCCCTGGTTCGTAGTGGGCTGCTCACTACTCGCCTCAAATGTCGGCTCGGAGCACATCGTGGGGCTCGCGGGGAATGGGGCCACTAACGGGATGGCGATGGCGCACTTCGAGTTGCACGCGTGGATCATGCTGCTGCTCGGCTGGGTGTTTGTGCCGTTCTACTACCGCTCAAAGGTCTTCACGATGCCCGAGTTTTTGGAGCGGCGCTTCGATGCGCGCGCGCGCTGGACGCTCTCGATCGTATCGCTCGTCGCTTACGTGTTTACGAAAGTTTCGGTCACGGTCTACGCGGGCGCGGTTGTGTTTATGGCGCTCTTACCGGATACCTTTGGGTCGCCGGAAAACGCATTTTGGGCGGGTGCGATTACGACCGTTATCCTCACCGGTATTTATACGGTGGTCGGCGGCTTGCGCGCCGTGGTGTATACAGAGGTCGCGCAAACGGGGATTCTGATTCTCGGCTCGGCGATGCTGACCTTCTTCGGGCTGCGCTACATCGGCGGTTGGGGCGAGCTGCAAGCGACACTCGGCGCCAATGCCGAGCATTTCGCGCTGTGGCGACCGATGAATGATCCCGATTTCCCGTGGCTGGGGATTCTGCTGTGCTCGCCGATTATTGGCATCTGGTACTGGTGCACCGACCAATACATCGTGCAGCGCACGCTGGCGGCGAGGTCGCTTAAGGAAGCACGGCGCGGCTCTATCTTTGGCGCGTTCCTCAAGGTGCTGCCGGTGTTTATCTTCCTAGTGCCCGGAATGATCGGCTACGCGCTCCACACCAAGGGCGTGCTCGCGATCCCCACCGACGCCGACGGCCACCTAAACGGCGACATGGTCTTCCCCACGATGGTTACGACGCTGATGCCGACTGGTCTGCGTGGGATGCTCGTTGCGGGGCTCTTATCCGCGCTGATGAGCTCGCTCGCCTCGCTG
Organism: Cephaloticoccus capnophilus; assembly: GCF_001580045.1. Taxonomy (GTDB): domain Bacteria; phylum Verrucomicrobiota; class Verrucomicrobiia; order Opitutales; family Opitutaceae; genus Cephaloticoccus; species Cephaloticoccus capnophilus. The sequence continues at coordinate 19,686 of NZ_LSZP01000002.1, read as the reverse complement.
TTTAACTCCTGTGCAACACTCTTCACGGTAGATATTTACAATAAACTACGCCCGGGCCGCCCCGAGTCAGAAATCGTGCGCGTGGGCCGCTTCGCGACGGGCGTCGTCGTCATTCTTGGGATTATCTGGATCCCCGTCATGAAGCTCATCTCGGGCGGCGGGCTCTACCAATACCTGCAAAGTGTGCAGGGCTACCTCGCTCCGCCGATTACGGCGACCTTCCTGCTGGGCCTGTTCTTCAAGCGCATCAACGCGCGCGGCGCGCTCGCGGGGCTCGTCCTCGGCTTCATCCTCGGGATGGTTAAGCTGACCTTGCAGGCGATGGATGGCGGCGGGGCTTTCGGCGACTCGGGGCTCTTGCACGCGATCGGCTCCTACAACTTCCTGTACGCGGGCGGCTGGCTGTTCCTGATCAGCATTGTGATCGTCGTGGGCGTATCGCTGACCGCACCAGCGCCTTCGGCCAAACAAATCGAAGGGCTGACCTACACCTCGCTCACGGCTGCGCAGCGCGAGGAAAACCGCCGCTCGTGGGGTGCCCCCGAAGTGCTCGGCTCGCTGGGCGTCGTCGCCATGATCGTCGGCATCTACCTGTACTTCTCCTTCTGGCTCGGGTGAGCGCAGCCACTCGGCGAGCCGCCCACACTAGGCGGCTCGTTTTGCCCTCAACCTCACTTGCTCACGGCGGCACTCTTCTTGGGTGCCGCTTTCTTTTTGGTCGGCTTTGCGGCGGGTTTCTTCACTGCCGAAACTGCTTTCTTCTTGGGCGCGGCAGCCGCCCTCGCAGCGGGCTTTGGCTCTTCAATCAATTCGGCCACGTCGAGCGTAGGCGCATCCTGCCAGAGTTGCTCGAGTCGGTAGTGTTGGCGGGTCTCGCCGAGGAAGAGGTGCACCATAACCTCGAAGGCATCGACGACGAGCCAGCCGCTTTCGCGCTGCCCATCCATCCCGAGAATCTGTGCGCCCGCCGCATCGAGTACCTTTTCCAACTCGACGCGCAGCGCGCGCAAGTGCGTGTCCGCCGTACCGGTCGCGACAATGATGTAGTCGGTGATTGAGGAGTACGCGCGCACGTCGCTCACCCGCAGGGCCTCGGCCTTCTTGGCGTCGAGGGCGCGGCAAATTTGTCTAACGAGTTGGAGTGTGGAGGACTCTTTTTTCATCGGGTGGTGGGGGCGGCGGGGAGGGCTTAGTTTTCGCGATAGAGGCAGTGCGCCTTGAGATAAACAAGTGCCTTGTGCGGGATGAAATACTCAAGCGGCAGCCCACGCCGCGCGCGCTCGCGCAGCTGCGTCGAGCTAATGTCGATCAATCGACTTTCGAGGCGCTGCACCCGCAGCCCGGGGACGGAGGCGGGGGCGAGCGCAGGACTGCCGGGCCTCTCCACTGCGATAAACTCTACAAGCTGCGCGAGCTGCACGATCGCGTGCCACTCGGGTAGCCGCGCGGCTTGGTCGGCCCCAATAATCCAGTAAAACGTATCGCTCGGGGTGCGCGACTTCAGCTCCCGCACCGTATCCAAAGTGTAACTCACCCCACCGCGCCGTAGCTCAATGTCGGACACCGCAAAACGCGGGTCGTCTTGGGTCGCCGCTTGCACCATCGCGAGCCGATCTTCTGCCGAGGCACTGGCCGTATCGGGCTTACGTGGGGACTGCGCCGCGGGGATGAAAATCACACGGTCGAGCCCGAAGCGCTCGTAGGCCTCTTGCGCAACAATCAGGTGCCCGAAGTGCACGGGGTCGAAGCTGCCGCCATAAAGTCCAATTTTCACAGTGGGGCGCAGCGTGCCACTGCACAAAAACGCGCGGCAAGTGCCAAAGCGCAGGGCGAGCGCGCACTGAGATTGACGAAGGAGCGGGCTCCCACGACAGTCACCGCTCTTCGCGCCGCGCTCGGGTGGTGGAATGGTAGACACTGGGGACTTAAAATCCCCTGCCCGTAAGGGCGTGCGGGTTCGAGTCCCGCCCCGAGTAGGGTCGCCGCGCCTTTTCGCTCGGCACGCGGTCCTCGCCCGCGTGTCGAGCAAGCGCCGATACAGCACCCACCTTTGCGCTGCGCTGTGCGCAACGGAAAATTGGCCACGCGGCAGCAGTTACGTAGCGATGGCTCTCCTTATAAAGCGAGCCGCTTGCCCGCTTCATGCTTTTCAGAGCAGGCGGCGAGCAACTTAACTCGCGCGCACGTCACACCAAACCCAAGCACCGCCCTCCTCCCCCTTCGCTCCCCTAGCCGCCGCTATGCGCGACTACTTTCTTCGCCGTTTTTTACTCATCCCGCCCACGCTGCTCGGCATCACCTTAATCGTGTTTCTGATTACGCGTTTGGTGCCGGGTGGGCCGCTGGAGCGCGCGATTATGGAGTACCAACAGGTGCAAAGTGGCTCGGGCGGTGGAGCGGGCAGCGGCGCAAGCGGAGCCGGCGGCATGGGTGGGCCGGGCAGTGGTGCGGCGGGCGGCCAATCGATGGCGCTCTCCGAGGAGCAACTTCAGCAGCTCAAAGCGTACTACGGTTTCGATAAGCCCGCGATTGTGAGTTACGGGCTGTGGCTGGGAAAGGTCGCCCGCGGCGATCTCGGCAACTCCTACCGCTACAACGAGCCTGTCTGGCAGGTCATCCGCGAGCGATTTCCCGTCTCGCTGTTTTACGGGCTCATCACACTGGTCGTCACCTACGCAGTGTCGATTCCGCTCGGGATCCTCAAAGCGATCAAGCACCGCTCGGCGCTCGATAACGCAACCTCGGTCCTCATCTTCGTGGGCTACGCGGTGCCGGGCTATGTGTTGGGCGCGCTGCTGCTCTTGTTTTTCGCGGCGCGGCTAGAGTGGTTTCCGATGGGCGGTTTCGTGAGTTACGATTTCCCCGACTTGTCGCTTTGGGAAAAGGCGGGCGACCTCGCGCGGCACGCCGCGCTCCCCCTGCTTTGCTACCTGGTGGGGAGCTTCGCCGTGACGACGCTTTTAATGAAAAACCACCTCATGGACAATCTCGCTGCGGACTACGTGCGCACGGCGATTGCCAAGGGCGTGTCGTTTCGCGCCGCCGTGCTGCGGCACGCACTGCGCAACTCACTCATCCCGATCGCCACGACCTTCGGCCAAAACATTACCCTGCTGGTCTCCGGCTCGTTCTTGATTGAGAGCATTTTCGACATCGATGGCTTCGGCTTGCTCGGCCTCCAGTCGATCTTCGACCGCGATTATCCGGTCGTGATGGGCATCATCTTTTTGGCAAGCCTACTCCTGCTCTTGGGCAACATCCTCTCCGATGCGCTCGTGGCCCTCATCGACCCGCGCATTCGCTTTAAATAAAACTCTCCCGCTCTGTGCCGCATCCGCGCGTTTCCCCAAATGGCCCTTAACCCGCTCACGCTCCGCAAGCTGCGCCGCTTCCGCTCAATCAAGAGTGGCTACTGGTCGTTCTTGATTCTCGCGGGGCTGGTCGTGCTCTCGCTAGGGGGCGAGCTCCTAGTCAACAATCGCCCGCTCGTCATCCGCTACGAGGGGCGCTGGTTTTTCCCAACCTACGGCGCGAATCTCCCCGGCACGACTTTTGGTTACGACTACGGCTACGAGACCGACTACCGTGCCTTGGCCGCGCGCTTCCACGCAGAAACTGCCGAAGCCAAAACCCGTACTGACGCGCCCCCGACCGCCCGCTCGCGCAACTGGCTCGTGATGCCGCTCGTCCCCTTTAACCCCAACGAAAACGCCGCCTACGAAGGCGTTTTTAAACCCGCGCCGCCGTCTTGGGCAGGCGGCCCACCCGGGCACTGGCTCGGCACCGATACGACGGGCCGCGACATCTTTGCGCGGCTGTTTTACGGGTTTCGGATCACGATCCTCTTCGCGCTCGGCTTCACCGCGCTCACCTACCTCATCGGCATCGCGGTCGGCTGCCTCATGGGTTACTACGGCGGCGTCTTCGACCTCATCGTGCAGCGCGCCATCGAGATTTGGTCAAATATCCCGTTCCTCTACATTGTCATCATCCTGTTCTCGGTAGTGCCCGCGACCTTTAGTATCCCCATGCGCATTACACTGCTCTTGCTCGTCATGGTGCTCTTCTCGTGGACGTCGATGACCTACTACATGCGCACGGCGACCTATCGGGAAAAAGCGCGCGACTACACCGCCGCCGCTGTGGTGCTCGGCGCGGGGCCGGGCCGGATCATTTTTTACCACATCTTGCCCAACACGATTTCGACCCTCGTGACCTTCATGCCCTTCACAATCGCCTCCGCGATTACGGCGGTGACTGCGCTCGACTTTCTCGGCTTCGGACTACCACCGCCCTCGCCCAGCATCGGCGAGCTCCTCAAACAAGGCACCCAATCGCTCACCACCGCGCCTTGGATTGTCGGCTCTGCCTTCGCCGCGCTCGTCTCGATACTGATCCTTGTGACCTTTATCGGCGAGGCACTGCGCGAAGCCTTCGACCCCAAAAAATTTACGACCTATCAATAAAACTCCGCCCGCTCCCCACGCCACACACGCCATGCACCGCCGCTTTTTCCCACACACTCTCTCTGCACTCGCCGCAGCCGCGCTCCTCCTCACCGCATGCGGCCCAAAAACCGACAGCACGAAGCCCCGCGCCGACTCGCAGGCCCCTGCCGCACTCAGCGACAACACCGGCGCAGCCCAAGCCAGAGCGTTTTACGCCGAGCACCCCGAGTTCTTTCACTTCAAAACGCCCGCCGACATCCCCGCCGACCTCGCTTGGGAAGACGGCGCCGAACTGCCCGAAGTCGGCAGCCCTGCCGCCAAAAAAGGCGGCACCTTCAACACCTGGATGCAGGACTTCCCGCGCACGCTGCGCACCGTGGGCCCCGACTCCAACGGCAGCTTCCGCGGCTGGATTTTGGACAACGTCAGCCTCGGCTACGCGCACCGCCACCCCAACCTCACCGACCTGCGCGAAGACGGCTTTCACTACCTGCCCGCCCTCGCCGACCGCTGGGCTCTCGATCGCGAAACCAAAACTGTCTACATCCACCTAAACCCCGCCGCGCGGTGGAACGACGGCGTGCCCATCACCACCGACGACGCGCTCTTCTCCTTCTTCTTTTACCGCAGCCCACACATCCGCGCCCCGTGGTATAACAACTTTTACGGGACCAAGTACGCGGGCATCACGCGCTTCGATGCGCACACCTTTGCCCTCCACTTCCACGCGCTGCGGCCCGACATCTACTCGCTCGCGCTCGGCCTCTCGCCCACCCCCGCACACTTCTATGCGGACTTCGGCGAAGACTTCACCGAGCGCTACCAATGGCGCGTCGCCCCAAGCACCGGCCCCTACACCATCGCCCGCGACGCCGACATCGCCAAAGGCCGCTCCATCACCCTCACCCGCGTAAAGGACTGGTGGGCGCGCGACCTCAAACACTTCCGCTACCGCTTCAACCCCGACCGCATCCGCATCTCCGTCATCCGCGACAGCGCCAAAGCCTTTGAAGCCTTCCGCAAAGGCGACCTCGACACCTACGGCCTCGGCCTCGCCGAAGACTGGTATGACAAACTCCCCGACACCGCCCCCGAAGTCGCCAAAGGCTACATCCAAAAAATCAAGTTCTACAACGACACCCCGCGCCCCACTTACGGCCTGTGGATGAACCAAGCCACGCCGCTGCTCGCCAACCGCGACATCCGGCTCGGCGTGCAACACGCCACCAATTGGCAACTCGTCATCGACAAATTCGCGCGCGGCGACTGGAGCCGCATGCAGACCACCGCCGACGGATACGGCGACTTCACCCACCCCACGCTCCGCGCGCGCGACTACGACATCGACGCCGCCCTCGCCCACTTCGCCGCCGCCGGCTTCACCCGCCGCGGCCCAGACGGCATCCTCGTAAACGCCGCAGGCCAACGCCTCTCCCTCCAACTCACCACCGGCTACGAGCACTTCAAAGACATGCTCACCATCCTCCAAGAAGAGGCCATCAAAGCCGGACTCGACCTGCGTATCGAAATCCTCGACGGCACCGCCGCGTGGAAAAAAGCCCAAGAAAAGAAACACGAAATCCTCTTCGCCGCCTTCAACGTCGGCGCCGAGATGTTCCCCCGCTATTGGGAAACCTACCACTCCGTAAACGCCTACGATGTGCCCTTCATCGAAAACGCCGACGGCTCCCTCGCCCCCAACCCCGCGCGCAAACCCAAGCCCCAAAGCAATAACCTCCAGTCAATCGCCGACCCGCAAATCGACGCGATGATCGACGCCTACGACCGCTCCGACGACCTCGCCGAGATGCGCGCGCTCGCCTACCGACTCGAAGAAGCCCTCCACGCCGACGCCTCCTTCTCCCCCGGCTTCGTCACCCCCTTCCTCCGACACGGCGCCTGGCGCTGGCTACGCCTCCCTGAAGACGGAAATGTGAAAATCGCCAACTCACTCGAAAGCTCGCTGCTCTTCTGGATCGAGCCCGACCTGAAGAAAGAAACTCTCGACGCGCGCAAAACCGGGAAAGCCTTCGAGCCCGCCATCCTCATCTTCGATCAGTACAAGAAAGATTAAGCCCGCCGTTGCCGCGCATGACTAACGTCTCCCAACCGCCCCGAGCCGACGATCGTGCAGTGGTGCTCAGTGTCAAAGACCTCGTCACCACCTTCGACACCGATGCGGGCCGGCTCACCGCCGTCGATGGCGTGAGCTTCACCGTGCAGCGCGGGCACACACTCGGCCTCGTTGGCGAGTCCGGCTGTGGCAAAAGCGTCACCGCTTGCTCCATCATGCGGCTCCTCCCGCAACCGATGGGAAAAATCGCGGGCGGCCAAATCCTCTTCGACGGCCACGACCTCGCGACCGCCTCGCCCGAGCACCTGCTCAAAGTGCGCGGCGGCCAGATCGGCATGATTTTCCAAGAGCCGATGACCGCGCTCAACCCCGTCCACACCATCGGACGCCAACTCAGCGAAGTCTTCCTCCTGCACACGACTCGCGACCGCCGCGAAGCCCTCGCCCGCTCCGCCGAGATTTTGGGCAAAGTCGGCATCCCCTCTCCCGAAATCCGGCTCGGCGAATACCCCCATCAACTCTCTGGCGGCATGCGCCAACGCGTCGTCATCGCGATGGCACTCGCCTGCAAACCCGCGCTCATCATCGCCGACGAGCCCACCACCGCGCTCGACGTCACCATCCAAGCGCAAATCCTCGACCTCATGCGCGAGCTCCAGCGCGAGATGGGTATGGCCATCCTCCTCATCACCCACGACCTCGGGGTAATCGCCGAAATGTGCGACGATGTCGCCGTCATGTATGCGGGCCGCATCGCCGAGGCCGGGCCCGTTGAGCAAATCTTCGCCACACCCCGCCACCCCTACACACGCGGACTCCTCGACTCCATCCCCCGGCTCTCGACTCCGCGCAAAACTCGGCTCGCGACCATCGAAGGCATGGTGCCCGCGCTCGCCGACATGCCCCAAGGCTGCCGCTACCAAAACCGCTGCCCCCACCGCATCCCCCTCTGCGCCAATCTGCCAAAAGAGGAAATCGCGAGCGACTCCACCCGAGTCAGTTGCCACCGCTGGCGCGAACTCGCCGCCGACATTGAGCAACCCCGCGCTGCGTTATGAAGCCGAGCACACTGCTAGGGGGCGACCGCAGCCCGATGCGTGCGGATGATGTCGGGGCGAGCGCCGCAGCGCCCCGCCAAATAACGACGCCCCGCCAAATAAAACAGCCTGCGGGGGCTGACGCCGCAGCCGCGACTGCGACGCCAAGAATAGGGCCTAAGACCTTGATGCTCGGCAGCACGCTCGGCTTTGCGGCGATGGTCATCTTCATCCGGCTCGCCTCCACTCGCGGCATCCCCACCAACGAAATCGGCTTCTTCCGCAACTTCTTCGGCCTGCTCGTCCTGCTCCCCTTCGTCCTAAAACGCGGCGAGCCCTTCCCGCGCACCCGCCACTTTGTCCGCTATCTGCTGCGCACCACCATCGGGCTCACGGCCATGCTCTGCTCCTTTTGGGTCATCGCCCACCTGCCGCTTTCGCAAGCGATCTCACTCTCTTACTCCGCGCCCATTTTTGTGACTGTAGGGGCGATTCTGATACTTGGCGAAACCGTAAAACTGCGCCGCTGGGCCGCAGTCATCGCCGGCTTCGTCGGCGTGCTCGTGATTCTGCAACCCTGGAGCCACACCTTTAGCCCGGCCATGCTCGTCGCCGTGCTGGCGGCCGCCCTCACCGCCACCGTCTCCATCCAGAATAAGCAACTCTCGCAGCTCGACCCGCCCGAAACGGTCGTCCTCTACACCTACCTGTTTTGGGTGCCCATGTCGCTCGTCCTCGCGCTCCCGATCTGGCAGTGGCCCGATACGCTCGGCTGGGCTTGGCTCCTGGGCACCGGCATTTTCGGCACACTCGGCCAGTTGCTCTGGGTGCGGGCGCTGCGCATCGGCGAAGTCTCCGCGCTGCAGCCTATCAGCTTTACCCAGCTACCCGTCGTCGCGCTCTTCGGCTGGTGGCTCTTCGACGAAACCCTAGACCACTGGACGCCCCTCGGAGCCGCGATCATCCTCGTCGCCAACACTTATATTGCGCGCAGAGAAGCCCAGTTGGCACGACGCACTGCAAACGCCATCCCTGCGCCCACTCCGGCATGACCCCCGACGCAAACCAAAACCCGCCTGCCCAGCCCTTGCTTGAAGTCAAGGGACTCAAAATGCACTTCCCCGTGCGCGAAGGCCTTTTCCTGCGCGCCAAACGCAGCAACCGCGCGGTCGACGGGCTCGACCTCAGCCTCGCCACTGGCGAAACGCTCGGCCTCGTCGGCGAGTCCGGCTGCGGCAAGTCCACCTTAGGCAAATGCATCGTACGGCTCTACCGGCCCAGCGCTGGGCAAATCCTCTTCCAAGGCCGCGACCTCGCACACGCCAAAGGAGCCGCGCTCAAAGCGCAACGACGGCACCTGCAAATGATTTTCCAAGACCCGGTCGAGTCGCTCAACGCCCGCCACACCGTCGCTGACATTGTCGCCGAGCCCCTCGTCATTCACGGCATCGGCGACGCACACTCGCGCCAACGAAAAGTCCGCGAACTACTCGACCGCGTGGGCCTGCCCGCCAACGCCGCCGAGCGCTTCCCCTTCGAGTTCTCTGGCGGCCAACGCCAGCGCATCGGCATCGCCCGCGCCATCGCGCTCGGCCCCCGCTTAATCGTCTGCGACGAACCCGTGAGCGCGCTCGACGTGTCGATTCAAAGCCAAGTGCTCAACCTCCTGCTCGAGCTCCAGCACGACCTCGGCCTCAGCTACCTCTTCATCGCCCACAACCTCGCCGTCGTGAAGCACGTCTCTGACCGCGTCGCCATCATGTACCTGGGCAAAATCGTAGAACTCGCCGATGCCGAAGAAATCTACCGCAACCCGCGCCACCCCTACACCCGCGCGCTGATCTCCGCTATCCCCGAGCCCGACCCACTGCGCAGCGCCCACAAACAACGCATCGTCCTCAGCGGCGACGTGCCCTCGCCCATCAACCCGCCCAGCGGCTGCGCCTTTCACCCCCGCTGCCCACACGCCACCGACCGCTGCAAACACGAAGCCCCCGCCCTGCGCGCCCTCGCCTCAACCGAGGCCGCTCCCGGAGCAGCAACGACCGCCTCACCCCACCACCTCTCCTGCCACTACGATTTGTGAGGCCTGCCTGTTCCCGTTTCAAACGCGCGCCGCGCTGATACGCTTTTTTTCCACTACGCGTGGGGCGGCGGTCAGTGACCGCTTCCATTTAATTTGGGGTCCTTTTTAGATTTTGGTTTCGCCTCTGCGCGTCGCGCAGAAACGAGAACAGGCCCTAGCGTTTGCGGGTTCGTTTTTTTCTAGAGCCGTTTTTTCTAGAGCCGCGCAAGAGCCAGAAGACAGTGAGTGCGACTAGGTTTATGCCGAGGCCCCAAGGGCCTGCGCCGGAGCTGGCGATGTGCCAGACACTGCCGAAGCCGTAGCTCAGTGTGAGCTTTTCGCCCATAATCGCGGGCATGAAATGGGCCCCGGAGACGAAGCGGAAGCTGACAAAGGGGGAGCTGAGCCAGAGGATTTGCAGCGCGTAGTAGATGCGGATGAGTCCGCGCCGTGAGTCGTTTTGCGCAAAGAGGATTCCGGCGGCGAGCCCGAGCGCATAGAGTGCGCCAGCGATGAGAAAGATCGGGAGGGCGCGCACGCTAAGGCCGCGTGTGAGCATGCCAAAGAAGGTCGTCAGGGTAAGGGCGGCTCCGATGATTGAGCCGATGAGAGTGAGGGCCGTAATCGGCCACTTGAGGAAGGGAGACATGGGTGTAGGGACGGGGGAGGCTGGGCCTGCAGAGGCCCAGACAGCTCTAGCGAGTACGGCAAGAAATAAAGGCGCTCACAGAGCTCCACTGCGGGGGAACCACTTTTCCCACTGCGCGCAACGCGACAGGGGGAATGCTTTCAAATTTGGGAATTGGTTTTGTCGCGAAGCGACGAGGCCAATTCCCAAATTAAATGGAAGCGGTCACTGACCGCCGCCCCACGCGGAGTGGAAGTCTGTGAGCCCGGCCCGCCGACCGCGCGGAGAGGGGGGGATTCGAACCCCCGTTACCCTTGCGGGTAAACCTGATTTCGAGTCAGGCGCGTTCAACCACTCTGCCACCTCTCCTTTTGTGCGGACCCTTTTTTGAAAAAGGGTCGGAACGGTAGAGCCAGCTTTTCCCAAAACGAAAGCCTATTCTGCGGGCGGCGGCGAGCGTGCGCAGCACACGTGAGTGGCGAGCCGCGAGACAGGAGTACGTAGTTAGGCGGTCACTACGCATGTCGAGTAAGTAATCTCACAGGCCCAAACTGCGTAAGCGTACCAATAGGAAAGTACGACAAGCTCGGATAACTTCACGGGGTGCCCCACCCCGCTAACACCCCGCCAGTAATGGGTAGGAATAACTCATTATCTGCTCGTGTCTTAGGTATAATCTGGTATGCCCCTACCCAAAATTATGCAGACCGCAGACCGCAGACCGCAGACCGCAGACCGCAGACCGCAGACCGCAGACCGCAGACCGCAGACCGCAGACCGCAGACCGCAGACCGCAGAGTTGTAGAGTTGTAGGCGAAGGCTCGGCACTCGGGTGTCTTGCGCGGCTCGCCCGCTTAGCGGCAGGTGTCGCGGCCTTCATTTTCGCGTTCCTTGTTTCCGGCCTGTCCGCTCGCGCCCAGCTCGTCATTAATCTGCCAAACCCGACCGACACCCAAGTGCTGCCCGCCCCAGTTGTCGAATCGTATAGTGAAGTAGATATCCACGGACTAGGAACTGCAGTCTTAGAGGAAGACGCTCCCAACTTCTTTGGCGAAGTCATCATAAGCGGCGCACAGCTCACCCTCAAGGACGGCGGCCGGCTCACTAACGCCTGGCGCGTCCTAGTCAAAAACGGCGGCACGCTCTTTCTCGATAACTCCGCCGCGGCGCACGGCGACCGGCTTGGAAGCACAGCCGAAATCAGGCTCAATGCAGGAACGCTCGCATTCGCCCCGGGCGACTTCGGCTTTCTCACCCAAGAGCTGAGCTACCTCACCCTCTCAGGCGGGGCTAACCAGATCGACCTGCATCTAGGCTCGACATCAGGAGGCCTCCTCCTCGCGCAAGAGCTATCGCGTGCTGCGACCTCCACGCTGAACATTCGCTACATCGATCCCACAAATGGCAGCGCCGCCCCGATCAACGTTCGCCTTGAGGTCCAAAACTGGTCAATATTCACACAACTCGACATCCTCCCTTGGGCGACCATCACGCACGGCTCACAGGTAGACTGGGCCCCGTGGAAGGCTGGCGGCATCGTCTTTAATCCGTTCACCAATTACTACACAGGAAGCCCGGCAAACTGGAACACGGTGCACAACGTGCTCATCGATTCTAGCACCACCACACTCAACAACCCAGGTGGGGTTACCTGGGTTAGATCGCTCAAACTCGCCAACGGCGGCGCGCTCATTCTCGGAGGACCCGGCAACTCGCAAATTCTGGACCTCGACTCTGGCGGGCTGCTCTCCACGGGCTCCGCGGGTAATCAAATATCCGGTGTCGGCGAGATCCGCCTCGGGTTCGATTTCTTCAATGCTCTCCTCATCCATGTCCACGGCGGCAACCTCTCAGTGAGCGGCACGATCACCCTCGACTCCATCCTCGCCCCGATAATCAAAACGGGGGAAGGCACACTGCGGCTCAACGGCGATATCTGGATGCAGGGTGGCCCTCTCGTGATTAACCAAGGCATAGTCTCCTTTGAAAAGGGTAAGGGCATGGACTTCATGACCGTGCTCATAGGAGACGGCACAGGAACCGACGTGCTCGAATTGCCTGCTAGCCACGACAATCCCATTACGAGTTCGTGGGATCCGAGCGGGTGGCCCAGCATCGTCCTGCACGGCACGCCCTACTCGACGAGTCCCGGTTCGGGTGCAGCCGATGCAGCGATTTTGCGCTTCAGGGGCGGCACCGTCCAAAACGCCCAACTGCTCCATGTCGAAGGCCGGGGCATGCTCGATTTCTTGGGCGGCACGGTCGCTAAGCCCAACATGCTCTACCTCGAAGAGTTCACCCTGGCCGACTTCGATACGACCCTGCTCTTTATCCGCCACTGGGAAGATGGGCGCGACATCCTGCTCGCACACCGGGAAAAAAACAAGGACAGGATCGACGCGGACTTCCTCGCGCGAATCAAATTCGAAGGCTACGACGCCCCTGCCGAGTGGGTCTACTGGGGGGATGGGACGTATTGGGAAATCCGGGTCGCGCCCGAGCCCCACACCTACGGCGCGATCTTGGGCGCACTCGGCCTAGGGTTTTTCGTTTGGCGTAAACGAAAACGCGGCAGCGCAAACGCGGCGAGCGTGCGCAGCACACGTGAGTGGCGAGCCGCGAGCCAGATGCCTCGCGGTTGAAACGGGAACACACACCCTAGCCCCGCCAACACCCAGCCAATAATGGGCACCGCGTAGCCTGCACAGAATCACTTATACTTACGTATAATAACACATTATCTGCTCGTGTCTTAGGTAGAATCCGGTATGCCCCTACCCAGAATCATGCAGACCGCAGACCGCAGACCGCAGAGTTGTAGGGTTGTAGGCGAGGGCGCGGCACTCAGGTGTCTTGCGCAGCTCGCTCGCTTAGCGGCAGGAGTCGCGGCCTTCATTTTCGCGTTCCTCGTTTCCGCCCTGTCCGCTCGCGCACAGCTCATCGTTGAGCTGCCAGACCCGACCGACACCCAAGTGCTGCCCGCCCCAAGCGGTGGCCCAGGTGATGTGCTAGATATCCACGGGCTAGGAACTGCAGTGTTAGAGGAAGACGCCGACGACTTCTTTGGCGAAGTCGTCATAAGCGGCGCACAGCTCACCCTCAAGGGCGAGGGACGGCTCACTGAGGCCGAGCGCTTCCTCATCCAAAACGGCGGCACGCTCTTTCTCGATAACTCCGCCGTCGCGCACGACGACCGGCTCGGAAGCACAGCCGACATCGCGCTCAATGCAGGAACGCTCGCATTCGACCCGGGCAACTTCGGATTTCTCAGCCAAGAGCTGGGCTACATTGATCTCTTAGGCGGGGCTAACCAGATCGACCTGTATCTAGGCTCGGTATTAGGAGGCAGACTCTTCGCGGAAACCGTATGGCTTGCGGACAACGCGCAGATTGGGAAACCGACCTCCACGCTGAACATTCGCTACATCGATCCCACAGGCATCGCCCCGATCAACGTGCGCCTTGAGGTCGACGACGACTGGGGGTTTCCTTCGATAGAAGGCATCCTCCCTTGGGCGACCATCACGCGCGGCTCACAGGTGGACTGGGTCCAGTGGGAGTATGGCGAGAGCACCGTCTTTACTCCGCTCACCGCTTACCACACAAGCACAGGAAGCCCAGCAGACTGGAACACGGGGAAAGACATGCTCATCGAGGCGAGCACCGCCGAACTCAACGACCCAGGCATTCTGAATCCCCAGATTACCTCGCTCAAACTCGCCAACGGCGGCTCGCTCGTTCTCGGAGAACCCGGTGATCTGAAAATCATCTCTGGCGGGCTGCTCTCCACGGGCTCCACGGGTAATAAAATATCCGGCCGCGGCTCTATCTGGAACGGCTACGACATTCCCAACACGTTCTACCTCCATATTCACGCCGACCTCTTAGTGAGCGGCGAGATCCAGTTCCACGCCTTCGGCTTCCCGATGATCAAGACAGGGGAAGGCACGCTGCGGTTCACCGACGACGCCTCCATAGCGGTTGGCTCTCTCGTGATTAACCAAGGCATAGTCGCCTTTGAGAAGAATACGCGAATGGAGCTCTTCGAGGTGATCATAGGAGACGGCACAGGAACCGACATTCTCGAACTGCCCGCTAGCCACAACGACCCCATCACGAATCCAAGCGCCGAGTGGGATCCGGGCGCGCTGCCCAACATCACCCTGCACGGCACGCCCTACTCGACGAGTCCCGGTTCGGGTGCAGCCGATGCAGCGATTTTGCGCTTCGGGGGCAGCACCGTCCAACACGCCCAGCTGCTCCATGTCGAAGGCCGGGGCACGCTCGATTTCGTGGGCGGCACCATCGCTAAGCCCAACATGCTCTACCTCGAAGAGTTCACCCTGGCCGACTTCGATACGGCCCTGCTCTTTATCCGCCACTGGGAAGATGGGCGCGACGTCCTGCTCGCACACTATGAAAACAACAAGGGCACGATCAACGCGGCATTCCTCGCGCGAATCAAATTCGAAGGCTACGACGCCCCTGCCGAGTGGGTCTCCTGGGGGGATGGGACGTATTGGGAAATCCGGGTCGCGCCCGAGCCTCACACCTACGGCGCAATCTTGGGCGCGCTCGGCCTAGGGCTCTTCGTTTGGCGTAAACGGAAACGCGGCGAGCGTGCGCAGCACACGTGAGTGGCGAGCCGCGAGCAGCCTAGTGTCGCCGCAGCCGATAGGTGAGCGTAAATAGCGCGCCCTCCTCACGGGGTGATTTCTCACTCGCCCACCCAGTCGCGCGAGCGCGCCACCGCCTTCTGCCAAGTGCGCGAAATCGTGTCTGCCTGCTCGCGCAGCATCTGCGGCACAAAGTCCCGCTCCACGCTCCACTGAGTTTGAATTTCGGCGACGCCCGACCAAAGCCCGAGTGCCAAGCCGGCCAGGTAGGCCGCACCAAGCGCCGTCGTTTCCAGCGTTTTAGGCCGTTTCGTTTTAAACCCGAGCAGGTCGCACTGAATCTGCATAAGGAGGTCGCTCGCACTCGCCCCGCCATCGACCCGCAGCTCCGCGCAGCGTGCGCCTGCGTCCGCCTCCATCGCCTTCACGATATCGCAGACTTGCAGCGCAATCCCTTCTAGCGTGGCTCGCGCGATGTGCCCCGCAGTCGTCCCGCGCGTGATTCCCAAGATCGTGCCTCGTGCATACGCGTCCCAATGCGGTGCAGCGAGCCCCGTGAGCGCAGGGACGAAGACCACACCGCCGCTATCGGCCACGCTGGCCGCGAGCGCGTTAACCTCCTCCGCGCGATCGATAATCCCGAGCCCATCGCGCAGCCACTGAATCGCCGCGCCGCCGATAAAGACACTGCCCTCCAGCGCATAGCTCACTTCGCCGCCCAGCGTCCACGCGATCGTGGTCAGCAGCTTGTTCTCCGAAAGCACCGGCTGCGCGCCCGTATTCATCATGAGGAAACAGCCCGTGCCGTAAGTGTTTTTCACCATGCCGGGGCTCAGGCAGAGTTGCCCAAAAAGGGCCGCATGTTGGTCGCCCGCGATGCCGGCGATAGGGACCGGGCTGGGGAAAATGTTGGCCGCAGTCGTGCCGTAAACCTCACTACTCTCGCGAACTTCAGCCAGCATCGCCCGCGGGATCTCGAAGAGCGCGAGCAAGTCCTCATCCCAATCCAGCGTGTGGATATTAAAGAGCATCGTGCGCGACGCATTCGAGGCGTCGGTGATGAAGCGGGCCCCGCCCGTC
The DNA here is from genome assembly GCF_001580045.1 of Cephaloticoccus capnophilus. Lineage (GTDB taxonomy): Bacteria > Verrucomicrobiota > Verrucomicrobiia > Opitutales > Opitutaceae > Cephaloticoccus > Cephaloticoccus capnophilus. The sequence goes on along the minus strand of NZ_LSZP01000002.1, from coordinate 3,738 downwards.
AGATTCCACACGAGCCAAGTGTCAACGGTGCCAAAACACAGCTCCCCGCGCTCGGCCCGCGCACGCGCGTCGGGCACATGGTCGAGAATCCACTTAAGCTTTGTCGCCGCGAAATACGCATCCACGACGAGGCCCGTCTTTTGCCGAATCGTATCGACGTGCCCGGCTGCCCGCAGTGCGTCGCAATCCCCCGCCGTGCGCCGATCCTGCCAGACGATTGCGTTATAAATCGGCGCACCGCTCGCACGTTCCCAGACCAGGGTCGTCTCGCGCTGATTGGTAATGCCCAGCCCAGCGACCTCTAGGCCCTCCGCCGCGGCCTTAGCCACAAGCTCGCGCGCCACGCCAATCTGCGATTCCCAGATCTCGCGCGGATCGTGCTCAACCCAGCCCGGCTGCGGGAACAGTTGCCGAAAATCCTTTTGCGCGAGACCGCGATTCTCGCCGCGCCGATCAAACAAAATCGCCCGCGAAGAGGTCGTGCCTTGGTCGAGAGCGAGGATGACTTTTTCACTCATAGCTAGGGGTATTTTGAGGGGGGCAAAAGAAGGCGGGGGAAAATCGGCGCACTACATTTCGGGGTCGAGCAAGTAGCCCTTGGCCAGAGCGGTAAACGCGGCGATTTGTGACTCGGCTCGGGCGGCCGTCCAAGCGCGCTCGCTCACAAAAACTTCGGCCACGCGCGGCGCGGCCTCAATCGCCGCCCGGGCATCGCGCCAGAGCAGCCCCACGCGCCGGGCGAGCACATCCTCGATCGTCTCTGCCATCTCGTCACGAATCGCCCAGACGACCTCGGCTAGCGTAAAGGGATGCGCCGGATGCAGCCGCGTGCTGAGCTCGGGGGCCGCCGCCTGAAGCGCGCGAATCGCCACACCGTCGCTCCCATAATGCGAAAGCGGGCTCGCCCGATCTAGCGGCTTAGCCGGGGCCGGCGCCACGCTGCCGTGTATCGCGAGCGATCTGGTTTTGCACGCCGCCTGCGGCAGCCCGCCGACCTCGATCGCCTTGTCGATGACCTCCTCCGCCATGCGCCGGTAAGTCGTCCACTTGCCGCCAATAAGGCTCACAAGCCCGGCTTCAGAAACGAGGATCTTGTGACTGCGCGAGATCTCCTTGGTGCGCTTCTCGCCGTCTTTGGGCGCGGCGAGCGGACGCAGCCCAGCAAAGACACAGCGCACATCTCGACGGGTCGGCTTTTTGGCGAGATAGGCCCCCGCCGTGTTGAGCAAAAACTCGATTTCACTCTCCAGCGCACGCGGCTCCTCACTCACCTCGGCCACCCGCGTGTCAGTCGTCCCGATCAGCGCGCAGCCATGCCAAGGGATGACAAACAGCACGCGCCCATCCGGGGTTTTAGGAATCATCAACGCGTCGCGACTCGCCAAAAACGAATGGTCGAGGACGAGGTGCGCGCCCTGACTCGGAACCACGAGGCGGCCCTTAGCCGGATCACTCATCGCCAGTATCTCATTTGTGAATACACCCGTGGCGTTGACGATCACCTTAGCGCGCAGCGTGTGCATCTGGCCCGCGGCTCGCGCCGCGCCCGAGTGCGCGCCCAGCTCGCCCAGCTCATCCCGCGCGATCACGCCGCAAAGCCGCCCCGTGCCTTCGTCTCTGATCAGATCGACGACCCGCATGTGGTTGAGCGCCACCCCGCCCTGCTCGGTGATCGTCTGCGCCAGGTTAACCGCCAACCGCGCATCATCGAACTGCCCATCCTGATAAACGACAGCGCCCTTTAGCCCTGATTTGTTGACCGTCGGCAGCCGCGAGAGCGTTTTGCCGGCACTCAGATAGCGGGAGCGGCCAAGGCTCAATCGCCCGTCCAAGGCATCGTAAATCGAAAACCCAAGCCGATAGTAAGGCCCTTCCCACCAACGGTAATTGGGCACAATAAAGGACTGGTTGACGAACAGATGGGCCGCGTTTCGGGCGAGTAAACCACGCTCGTAAAGCGCCTCGCGCACCAGGCCGATGTTGCCTTGGGCAAGATAGCGCACGCCACCGTGCACGAGCTTGGTGCTGCGGCTCGACGTCCCTTTGGCAAAATCGTGCGCCTCGAGAAGCAGCGTGCGAAACCCACGCGTCGTCGCATCCAACGCCGCCCCCAGCCCACTGGCCCCACCGCCAATCACGATGACATCCCAGCCCTTGGTGTTCGTGAGTGCAGTAATCGCTTCGTGGCGTTTCATCGTGCTAAGACCCCGCTTGCTAAAACGCTCAAACCCGCGCGGGCGATTCTTTTAACGCTGATACGCTTTTTCCCCACTACGCGTGGGGCGGCAGCGTGTCGCTGCACCCATTTACAGAGCCGCTTGGTTGCCGTGCATTCGCACAGCAACCAAGCGGCTCTGTGAAAAGGAACCCAAGCTTGGAGGGGGAATCCTTTCAAATTTGGGAATTGGTTTTGTCGCGAAGCGACAGGGCCAATTCCCAAATTAAATGGAAGCGGTCACTGACCGCCGCCCCACGCGTAGTGGAAAAGTGCCGCTCACTGGTGAGCCGCGCCGAGCGCTGTTTTTGCCGACGCCGATAGCGGACAAGTCCGAGTACGCCTAACATTAAGCCTGCCCCGTAAGTCGCGGGCTCGGGGGCACCTTTAACTTCCCAATATTCGTCGTCATAATCCTCTAGCTGAATCCTACGAGGATCATAGCCATCAAATTTCATTTTTTTCAGAGCATCCGCTAAGTTTTTGCTCGTTTTCTTTACAAAAATAAAGTCACGGCCTTCTTTCCAGTTTCTAACTATCAGCTCCCCGCCGGAACGAATCAACAAGTTATCTAGGTAAAGTTTGTTTAAAAAATTAACATTTTGCGTACTCCCGAATAACAAAACACCAGAATTATCTACAGTTAATTGTTTAGAACGCTGATAAACTCCATTTGCCGAGTTAAAATAAAGACTCCCATTATTTAATGTAACAACAGAGCTGCGACTTAATTGGTGGCTAGTGTCAAAAATGAGCTGCGAATGACTATTTACAAAAACATTCCCCTTAATGGAAACAAGCCCATCGCGCTTCTGCAGGCGCAAGGTAACAAAATTTGATAGTTCAACATCGCCAGTAAAGGTATTGGCTTCAGCCCCTGACATTTCTATGTACGCCCCCCTCCCAGGGCCGGAAACTCTAAGTCCTACCTTGTGTCCATTATCTCTAATCGTAGAATCTATCCGGAAGCCGTACTTAGAATGCCCCCCAAAGCCTATATCTATCGTATTGTTATTCGAAGTAATGCTTCCCTTGCCCAATATGGTCGCACCATGCGTGGTATTATAAAGAAGCCTTCCGTCAAGAAAGAGAGTATAACCATTGAGGTTTAAGCTAGGATACCAGCCCAGCTCACTTTGGAGAGTAACGGATCCTTTATGGTCTCCTTTAAGAGACATATTTTTACCTACATTAATATTACTAATGAATTGGGGGGGGGGAGGGGGGTAAGTTTTGCTAATGCCTGCGACGCAGCGACTGCGCCAAGCAGCGCCGCACTGACAAGCGTTTTTGTAAAAAGTGAGGCCATAGTCGGCCCAAACTCCTACTCGCCCAGTATCGCCTAAACCAAATCCCTCCGCCTTCCGCTTACCCCCGCTTAATAGACTGCCCCCTCCTTATTTCTACCTTGGCGCTGATATTTCCCACTACACGCGCGGTGCAACCGCAGGCTGTTTTACTTGGAGGCGGGCGTTTACTGGTGATTTTCCCCTCCTCGCCCAAACGGGTTATCACTCTACTTG
>NZ_LSZP01000001.1 GCF_001580045.1 Cephaloticoccus capnophilus | reverse complement strand
CCCCCCCCCCCAAAGGTATTAGTGATCTTTATGTAAATGGGAGGGTGTCTCTTGATGGCGACTATTATGGATCCGTTACTTTCACTGGTAATATGGACAGAGACCATTCTTCTTTAGATCTCAATGGCCATACTCTCTTTATTGATAGAGGACTTTATCCTTATAGCCCGCGTGCTGCGAGCATATGGGGCAAGGGAAGCATTACTTCGAATAAGAATAAGATAGATATAGACATATGGGGGGGCTCCTTAATTATAAATTCTAAGATTAGAGATAATAGGCACAAGGTAGGACTTAGAATTTCCAGCGAAGGGGGACCCAAGTACCTGGAAATAGGAGGGGATGAAGCCAATACCTTTACTGGCGATGTTGAAGTATCACATACTGGCTTGATTCTGAACAAGCGCGACGGGGTTACTGCCATTGAAGGGAATGTTTTTATAAAAGATAATGCCACGTTAAGTTTTAAAAGTAACTACCAATTAGGTCGCAGCTCTGTTGTTACATTAAGTATGGGGGGACTTTATTTTAGTTCTATGGGAGGGGACATTATTCAGAGCTTTAAACAATTAATTATAGATGGCCTTGGTGTTATATCCTTTGGGGTTAATGGTAAGGTTGATTCTATAACAAAAATTTACCTAGATGACTTGTGGGTTCGTTCTGGCAGGGAGGTGAACATTTTCCACTGGAGAGAAGGCCGTGACTTTATTTTAGTAAAGAAAACGAGCAAAAACTTAGCGGATACCATGAAGAAAATAAAATTTTTTGGCTATGACCCTAGTAAGCTTCACCTAGAGGACTATAACGACGAATATTGGATGATTAACGGTGCCCCTGAACCCGCGACTTACGGGGCAGGCCTAATGTTAGGCGTACTCGGGCTTGTCTGCTATCGGCGCCGGCAGCGCAGCTCACCTCACCAGTGAGCGGCACTTTCCCACTACGCGTGGGGCGGCGGTCAGTGACCGCTTCCATTTAATTTGGGATTTCGCAACGCGCTATCGCGCGAAAGCGAAATCCCAAATTTGAAA